>JBBDIY010000094.1:0-55899 GCA_040880185.1 Paenibacillaceae bacterium | reverse complement strand
ATAGTTCGACAAGGGAAAAGTTAAGGAAAATCGATTGATAATTCACGCTGTAGTGGTAAATATATCACAGTATATAACTCATTATCTTCAAAACAAGCAAAGTGACCACTTAATTTAAAAGTGTCGTTTTGCTCTTCTGACAATGGGGGATACGTGAATTTCAAGCGTATTCCTTCAATAGAATCTCTTGAAAAATAAAATGAAGCTTCCTCTTCGTTCCATTGTTTTCTTTCTTTGAGGCTTTGAAAAAATTCCGAACCATTCATATTCATCACCCCTTAAAACAATTATTTTTTATATGAAAATAGTAAAGTGTTGACTTGAACTTCCCATATTTCAAAGCCAGGTCTTAACGACTACTTTTATCATACCACATTATGGAAATCGCTACCTCCCCCCTTGATTAGCTATGATATACTAAAAACATAACAATCTAAGCGAGATGAAGCCGATGAAATGGGGAGAAATTACTGAATTGCATCCAGGTCGTTTTGTGCTGGTTGAGGCAATTAAGGCAAGCTCCAGCAATCGTGTACGTCAATTAGAGGGACTGGCTACACCACCCCAAAAAGTCTACAACAAAAAAGACAGCCCTCATGTCATGTAGCAAACACAACAAGGCACCATCCTGACTCTGCTCGCCCACACATTGCATATCATATAAGTGCTTCTATTATATTTCAGCACATTCGAGATGTGGTATGAAGTACGTTGAGATTAATTGCTTATATTGATACTTCCATTATTCATTTACTAATATGCTCTCTGGCTCATGATAAATTCTTTTGATGATCTCCAGTTGTTCATTCGTTAAATCTGTAAATGCCTTATGCTTCCCTACCACTTGGAAATAAACTGTCTTATCAATAGTACACTCATTGCAAGTTCTCGGACTAATCACCTTAAATGGATACATATATGGAGCGTAATCCCACCCTTTTTTATATCCTTCAATTGGGGTTAATATTTCATATTTTTGGCAGACCTCGCAAATATGGAAGAACTTTCTATCCTTGTATTCACCGCAATTCTCAATGTTTGGTAGCGGCATCTTGGCTTTTATAAACTCAATACCCATACAACATACCTCCCCACATATCATCAATAAACTGCTTTGTATCTTCAAACTTCCTTTTGCCTTGGCAAACATCCAAGAATGCTACAAACAGATCGGAATAATAGTCAATGGCTGCCTCTACTTCTTTTGCGCACTTATGTGGCATACTTTCAAGGACATCGTAATGAAGACGATGGCTATAAGCCAAATCACCGTATGAGTCGATATAGAAACGACCTGCAGCCTTCGCATAACAATTAGCATAGTTTACTGTCTGAAGTGCCTCCCAATAGTTCTCACTGCCTATAGTGAGAACTGGCGGGGAAATGAAGCTGAGAATGTCGCAGAAGTGTTCTTGGAAATCAAAGTTCAGCTGGAGATTATGGGTCTTAGAATCCATAAAAAACGTCATATGCCAAGCATTAATGCCAGTCCTCTTCTTTTTATACAGATACTTAAAATCATGCTTAAGTATGTCTTCAACAGTCTCCATTGTTCTTGCTATTTCCATTTAACTGCCTACCTTTCTAAAACTTCTCATATATTACGGATTGTCCATCTGCTTCTACTCGTTTGACGTTGGGATATCTGTTATTCACTACAACATCATTTCTAAATCTCCTTCCCAAATTTGCAGGAGGATTGTCTACGAGGTCTGTAAGCCTAAACCTCCCAATTGATCTGGAAGCTAATTTAGCCTGTGCCTGTGTGTAAAGTAAATTATGATTAGTTGTCATCGGTTATTTCTCCAATCTACAAGGATGGTTTTAATTTGGCTAATAGCATCTGAATTCTTATCTATTAGAATTATCTCAACTAAGAGTTTTACCAGTTCAGGAGCATCTATGTCATTAATGTCAACTTGCCCTTCTGCCCTTAGAACTAGTGCTTCCTTTTTCAAATCCTCAAGATAGTTCAATTGCAGAAGTTGCAACAGATACTGTGTTTGTAAAACCTTTAAGCTATCATCCTTTAAATCCAATAGAATTTTTTCTTTTACACGCTCAAGCACCTCTGCAATTTCATCATCATATTTTGCTTGAAAATTAGAAAAAGCAGGGGCTTCCTCCAATCTTTCAACTTTTGAAAGCATTCCTTTTATAGATCTCCAATCTTGGACTTTATCAGCTGCTCTTATCATTCTAAAAAGCATGGCTCCTCGTGATAGGTCCTGGGCAGTGTCAAACCTTTTTATTAAATGTTCCAGGGAGCAGTGCTTCCAATTCGATTTGATATTAATCATATTCTCCATAATACAATTGCTCCTTATATAAAGCATTATTAAGTATTTTGATAATATCATTATATACTATTATTCGGTATTTCGTAAATACCTCATTATCACTTTTATTTCCTACCTCTCAAGATAACTCTGTTATAGTAATATCACTACAATTCCAAGAGAAGTGAAACCGATGAAATGGGAAGAAATTACTGAATTGCATCCAAATCGTTTCGTGCTAGTTGAGGCAATTAAGTCTAGCTCAATCAATCGGGTACATCAACTTGAGATAATGGCAGTCATTCAGAATTACGATAATCCGCAAGAAGCGTGGAGTGGCTACAAAGAGTTGCTTAAGTTACATCCGACTCGTGAACTGTATGTATTCCATACGAGTAGAAGTGATGTGGAAGTTGTAGAAGAATTTTTCTCATGAGTGCGGCAGCAGATATGAAATAAAACTTCAGAATGGCTTGCCTATTGTCTCCTTGACTTTTAACTTGTCTATCAGCATACAAAGTAATTGAACGAACAGAAAAACCTCCTAACCCATCTAGTTCGGACAACCGAACACAATGAATGAGAAGGTTTTCACCTAGCAAGAATGTAGAGCCGACGGAGTAAGAACAGCATTCAAATCTGAAGTTCACCGAGTCTGATTAATTCGACGACAGCTTGAGACCGACCTTTCACGTTCAGTTTCTGCATCACGTTGGAGATATGGTTCCGAACTGTCTTCTCACTGATAAATAACAGCTGGGCGATATCTTTCGTCGTCTTATCCTGAACGAGCAGTTCGAAAACCTCGCGTTCTCGGTTCGTTAACAAAAATTTGCTTCTGTGGTCGTTACCCTTCAATAGTGGTCACCCCTCCTTGCTCGGGCCTTATAACATATTACAAGGTGAAGGGATACAGTCAAATTTATACTATGAAGGGTAGTCGATATTGGTGAGTTTTTTGTTGCAAAATGGGCTATTCAGCTTTTGGAAATATCCGGTTGACCAATGTATTAAACTCAATAATCATCCCAGTGATGGGCTGACCATTCTGGAACCGTTCCCCGTATCCACGCATTCTTCCTACGAAATCAGCATTGGCTGACACATAGACCTTATCAACATTGGGCTGAACTGACCTCACCTTCTTGGCAATAGCCGCCTTTAAATCATCCGAAATACCCGCTTCGCCTGCCCCTGGGCCACGACGACCCATGCGATTGGTTGTAGCATTGTTACCCGTTGCATTCGGAGTCATCTTCGGGCCTGTACGTCCGGTAATAGCATTACCAAAGCCCGTTGCCCCATAGCCTGTACCATTATCTAGCACAACCGCAACATATGCATTCTGATTTGTTATCAGCACTGTAGCTTTATCTACTTCATCCATAGCCGTTATTGCGTCAGCAATCTTGTTACTAATCTCCATCTTGGTATTATTATGCGTAGGTGTAAAGTTATTGTTCCGTGGATTATCCCAACCCTGACCAGCTACTCCTGCACGATTATTAGATATGGCTTGTTGCTTCACGCCAGTGCCAGTTCCTTGATCGTTATTATTCGTATTACAGCCAGTTAGAGCAAATACCAGTCCAACGATTGCGACTAATCTCAATCCGATCTTGACCATTATTATCCACCATCCTCCATCACGTATAGTTGATTGTCATTCGCTATTAGGATTGATGGTTTGCCATTCTTATATACCACTTATTATTTTCCAATAAATTGTTGAGTAAGCATCTTCCCACATTGCCCCCCATTTACAATACCTATACCAATGTGGGTAAATTGGGTATTTAGAATATTCTCGCGATGACCTGTGGACTCCATTAAAGCTTGATGTGCGGCTTCTACAGACTGGTTACAAGCGATGTTCTCTCCTGCGGTGGTGTAGACAATACCGAATTGCTTCATCATCTCGAAGGGAGAACCATAGGTAGGCGATTGATGGGAGAAGTATTGATTGTTTACCATGTCTTGGCTTTTCGCTTCGGCGACTTTAGAAAGGGCGACATCCACAGTAAGCGGCGCTAATTTCCTGCTTGTCCTTTCTTGATTGACGAGCTTCAATAACAGCATTTCTTCTGCACCGAGCGTTTTCGATGCAGGAGGATTTGTGGGTACCGTTTGAGATATATTCTTCGGAATCTTGAGCTCTGCATATGCCCACAGAATGGATTCCAAGGTTTTACTGTCAACTGCTCCTGTAACGGGTAAACCATATTTCCGCTGAAAAAGCTTAACACCCTGCGCGGATTGAAATCCGAATTTGCCATCAATGGTACCTGAATAAAATCCCAGTGATTTCATCATACCTTGTACAGCATACACATCCGGACCGTGAGCACCTGAACCGAATGCATGAGACTGTATGGGTAAGAGACACCCGATACTCAGTGCAGCGATTAGACAATAGATTGTGAGACGTTGTAGCATTCGGTTGACCTTGTGATTATACATAATAAAAAGCACCCCTCTTTGAGTAGATGCCTTTAGTATATCCTGCAAATGAGGTCTTAATCGGAGTAACCGTGATTAATTAAATCGCTTTTCCCTCGGATTCAACCGTCAATGTTTGGGCACGGGGTACCCATATACGAGAAAGCTGGTGTGTTTCTTGAATGCCTTTTAGAGTGGTCGTAAAAACCTCAGTCTTCGCGTGGTAACGCTCTATCAATTGGACAACAGCAGGTCGTTCTGTGCATTCATAACTTAAGACGATATCTCCTCCGCTGCTCAAGGATTGAACACGAGCGGCAATATTGACGTTTCGACCGAAGTAGTCTAATACGCCATTCGAATTAACAGCGATTGCATGTCCAAAGTGAACACCTGTCTTAATAATAATGGGTTCAAGAGGAAGTGAGTTGGCATTAAATTCATGAACTCTAGATTGAATATCGAATGCCGCTTGTATAGCCTTCTCTGGGGCTTCGAACACCGCCATAACAGCATCACCAATCGTCTTCACAAGAGCTCCTCCATTATGCTCGATCCAGTGCAGCATAAATTCGAAGTGTCTGCGGACTTGCCCATAAGCCTGTGCATCCCCAACTTCTTCATAGAACACCGTTGAGCCTAATAAATCAGTGAAGAGGAAGGCCACATTCTCGACGCCAACCTGGTTGCCAGGAGCAAGTACTTCAGAGGAGAATAACTGGCGAAATTCCTTCATCGAGGTCACCTTTGCCGCTGTGACGGTTACATCATCCCAGCCACTCTTCTCTAGCACAATAACGATTGGGCTATCGCTCTCATTCCGACATTGGACAGTGAATTGCGTGCCATTAAAGTTGATCTCATCTTGATTCCAAACGTCCTTAAAAATAAGGGTTGGATACTCCTCAATTTCCTCTGATGATGATTTTTCTTCCACATCAACACCATGCGGAAAATGCTGTTTAAGCTCAACAACACTATTATTCCTAAGTATACGCAGGCGCATTTGTTCATGTACACGATCTAAATTTATGACCACACACTCACCTGTCGCAATGTGTTTCTGCACATAAACATGAGGAGTAATAGCAGGACCGCCAACGCAAAATACACTCTTCTCCGCCTTGCGTATGCTTGGGTGAATGGTAAAGCATAGCTCAACATAGCGATCGAAATTCGCCTTATAATCAACCCCACAGAAATCACAATGGATTTGGTTATCCAATTGATTTAGTGAGCTTGTCTGTTCCTTAGATACTCGGCAATTCGGACATATTAAATTCCAACTCAGATTCAGGATGCCGATCTTCGTGCTATAGAGGAATAGCTTTAATGCTTCCTCACGCTCAATCCCCCATTCATCTGCTAAGGAGTAGGGTCTCATATCAACAACCTCATGATCCCCGCGTTCCACGAGATGTTGATATAACAATCCTACAGCATGCTCATCTCTATGAGGTCGTCGTAATTGAATGAATAACTCATTTAGCAGATCTTGCTCCTTCTTGGAGGGGGAATGAACAGGAATCGAGGAATGCCTCTCGCTCGTTAACTTGCTCTTCTCCTGCAGTACCAAGTAATTATTCAGGTAAGTAAGTGTAAGCCTTAATGAACGTACCGCATAAGTCGGAATCACAATAAGTCCTAGTATATTAGATGGAGTAAATTCACCGAATAGACGGACAGTCGTACCCTCTTGACCTTCGGAATTATTAGCTATTGCGAGCTCAATACCACCAATAAAGCTTCGGATTGGTCCTGAGGAATACTCTCTTCTCACTTGATAGTATTGTTCCTTCACCCATTCAAAGGGTGATTCCTTCCATTCCACATTCACTAACCCTAATGCTTTCATGCGAACAGCACGGAATAAACCTTGAGTTGAGAACTCCGCAGGTCCTACGTCTATCGAAGAAAGACCAATGTTCCGGTTTAATTGATCTGTCTGACTTAATAAGTCCCATACCTGTCCAATTGACAGTTGATAATGCTGTTCAAATATATATTTACGCGCAGCCCATTGCATAGACTTACGACTCCCCTCACTCCTTTAATTTCACTTCTGACCATTATACAACAAGAAAGGACTATCCCGATATTGGATAATCCTTTTCTCTTGAAAGGTCTAACTAACGATTCAGCAAGCTTCCAACATATCGTAGTAACTCGTTCGCACAGACCGGACAATAATGATGTTCATCGATCAATCTCCGTGACACTTCATTGATTCGCTTCAACTGCAATTCATCAGGTGTCTTCGTTGATGTTGTGATCTTCACGATATCCTTCATATCAGCAAACAGCTTCTTCTCAATCGCTTCACGCAATCGATCGTGCGTAACAAAGCTGAATTTTTTGCCCTTGCGCGAGAATGAGGACATCCGAATTAGAATTTCTTCTCGGAACGCTTTCTTCGCATTATCGGAAATCCCAATCTGCTCCTCAATCGACCGCATTAACCGCTCATCAGGCTCCATCTCCTCACCAGTCAGTGGATCACGGATTTTGGCCCAATTACAGAATGCCTCAATATTATCTAGATAATTGTCAAAAAGTGTTCTTGCCGATTCTTCATAGGAGTAGACGAATGCTTTCTGAACTTCTTTCTTAGCTAGCTCATCGTATTCCTTCCGTGCTAATGAAATGAAGTTCAAGTAACGTTCCCGCTCTTCCTTCGTAATCGAGGAATGTTGATCAAGCCCATCCTTTAATGCTCGTAATACGTCTAGCGCATTAATACATTGGAGGTCATGACGAATTAGAGCGCTTGAAATTCTGTTAATCACATAACGGGGGTCAACACCCGACATTCCTTCTTCTAGATACTCTGTCTGCAGCTCCTTAAGATCTGCTTCCTTGAACCCTTCAACCTCTTCCCCATCATATAAACGCATCTTCTTAATGAGGTCGACTCCCTGTTTCTTGGACTCCTTCAGTCGCGTTAATATCGAGAACATGGCAGCGGTTTTCATGGCGTGCGGTGCGCTGTGAATATGGTGCATGTCGCTCTGACCGACTAATTTTCCGTAAATTTTCTCCTCAGCAGAAACTCTTAAATTATAAGGGACGGGCATGACAACCATCCTAGACTGCAAAGCTTCATTCTTCTTATTACTAATAAAAGAACGATATTCAGCTTCGTTAGTGTGGGCAATGATGACTTCATCCGCTGAAATCAGCGCAAATCGGCCAGCTTTAAAATTTCCTTCCTGGGTCAATGAGAGTAAATTCCAGAGGAATTTCTCATCACACTTAAGTAGTTCTTGAAATTCCATAACGCCTCGATTGGCTTTATTCAATTCTCCATCGAAACGATAGGCACGGGGATCCGATTCTGATCCGTATTCGGTAATGGTTGAGAAATCAATACTGCCTGTTAAATCGGCAATATCCTGGGATTTGGGATCCGATGGGCTGAAGGTGCCTATTCCAATACGTTTCTCTTCTGACAGGAATACCCGCTCTACCGGAACCTCCTCAATTCTTCCACCAAACTCTGTTTCCAATCTCATCTGACAGGATGGGCACAAGTGGCCTTCAATTTTCACACCCAATTCTTTCTCGAATTCTTGCCTTAATTCACTTGGTATGAGGTGCAGAGGTTCTTCATGCATGGGACATCCTTTAATGGCATGAACAGCACCTTCAGATACACGGGAGAAGCGTTCCATTCCTTTCTTGATCAATGTAACAATTGTAGATTTACCTCCGCTTACTGGTCCCATGAGTAACAGGATGCGTTTACGGACATCCAATCTACGTGCTGCGGAATGAAAGTATTCCTCAACGAGCTTCTCCAGCGTTCGATCCATCCCGAATAAATCGTTCTCAAAAAAGCGGTAATGTTTCACGCCGTTCCGTTCTTCAACACCGGCGGTACGAATCATCTCATAAACCCTTGCATGGGAAGTCATAGCTAGATGCGACTGCTCTCGCAATAGCAGAATATATTCCCGGAATGTGCCGGTCCAGGCCAAGCTTTCTTCACCTGTCCGATGTTCGGTAATCCGACTGAATAAATCCATAATGTTCTTCTCACCTGCTTTCCTCTCCTCGCATTATTAATACCTATGCGCCAATGAGAGATAAGTTTCCGATAAATCATCGTATTACTGTGATATAATCCAACCATCAAAACTTTTGAGGAGAGTTCCCCTTGGCAATCAAGAATGAGACAGAGCTATATTCACCAGTGAAAGCCTACTTTGAGAGTCAAGGCTATGAAGTAAAGAGCGAGATAAAAAACTGTGATTTAATTGCAATGATTCCGGGACAATCCACATATACCATTGTCGAATTAAAGAAGACATTTAATCTACAGTTGATATTCCAAGCCATTGATCGACTAAAGTTGTCCGATACTGTATACGTTGCTATCGAATATCATCCTAAGAAAAGGCTTGGATCTTACTTCTCGTGGAAGGATACTGCAAATTTATGTAGCAAATTAAATATCGGTCTTATTGGTGTTCAATTCTACAAAACCAAAGAGCCCGTCGTCGACGTGCTTTGTTACCCAGACCAAACTATGCTCCGATCCAAACCATCAAAGAGAAGTAAGAAAGTGCGTGCAGAATTCGAACAGCGGAGTGGTGATTACAATGTTGGCGGTAGCGTGCGAAGGAAGCTGATAACAGCCTTTAGAGAGCGTGCCTTGCGTTGTGCAGTCGTATTGTCACAACATGAGAGTATGACCGTGCGTGAGCTTAGAACGCAGTTAAATGATCCCATGGTCGCTTCTATTCTTCAGGATAATTATTATGGATGGTTCGAACGGATTTCCAGAGGAAGGTATGTGCTAACTTCAATGGGTCAGCAAGCATTAATCGAATATGCTCACGTCCTTCAAATACGTAGTTTATGAGTTCGATCCAACTTTTATCATCCCTTTGCGACCCATTTTGACAAGTGCCTTATGCATCCATACGGCAGACAAGCAGCCTTCTGCCATTGCGACTGACAGCATTTCAGAATGAACACCAATATCCCCGGCTGCCCATAGATTAGAAACTGAGGTCATCTTCGTTCGGGGGTCAGTCACAATGTGCCCATTCTCGAAACGCTCAGCTCCTAGTTGACTTGCAAGATTGGAACGAACTTCATTCCCTCCATAGGCAATGAATGCTCGTTCTGCATACATACACGTCCCCGACATCAGTTCTACTCCAGAAAATTGTCTATTATGATCTGTTATAACTTTACTGATTTTTTCGAAAACCTGTATAATACCCTGCTCCTCTAATTCTTGCTTCAGCTTATCACTTACAGGCTTCAATTCATGATTCACGTAGATTATTCTACTCGTCCAATAAGTTAACGTTAGTGCCATTTGCGCTCCTGTATCGCCGGATCCCATCACGATGGTTTCCCGATCTCGAACTTCGTAGCCATCACAATCTGGGCATACAAATACACTAATTCCGAAGCATTCCTCCAAACCAGGCAAAGCAATGAAACGGTCCATCACACCTGTTGCAAGAAGTGCAAGCGAACCCTGAATTTGCTGCTGATGAGTCCTTAATGTAGCTAGAAAACCTTCATCTTTCTTCTCTAAACGGATGACCTCATCCTCTATGAATGTAACCCCTAACCGCTCTGCCTGAAATCGACCCATGGTTCTAAGCGTTAATCCAGATACACCATCTGGCCAACCGAGTAAATTCTGATAACGTCTACATAAGATAGAACGCCCATAGCCACTATCAATCACAGTAACGGCATGCATGTAACGCCCTAACTGGATCGCTGCCTGTAAGCCTGCTATACCTCCACCAATAATGATCACATCCATCTGCATTGGGACTAATCTCCTTCTGAAAAATAAACTGTCGTGACTAACAAGGGAGTTTAATTGGAAGTCGATCCGTATCGAGAAAGCCTTCATACATGTCATACATCGGCTTAGTTTACCCCATCACTTTCGGTTACAGTCGTCAATATATCGCCCTTTTTATGATTGTTTTCGGCTGGCCATTTCGTTATAATAAAGGAAATGGAGGTGTAGGTAAATGTCTGCTACATTTTATCTGATAGTTACTGTCACAGTATTGATGCTCGGATTTATTTTTACCGCTTCCTATAATGACGATAAGACAAGTGGTCTTTAATCTTTCTTATTCGTTAGACATATCCATCATGGATATATCAAAAAACCTTACCTCGATTATCGAGGTAAGGTTTTTTAGATCAATCTAGATTGCCATACTCATGACGGAGTGGCTTGTTTCATTTCAATTAAACAATCATTGCATATGTGGCGGCTATTGTATTCAATGACGTTTTCTTGATTAGAACAGAAAACACATTTGGGTTTATAGCGCTCAAGAATAATATGATCTCCTTGCACTAATATTTCGACCGGATCACCTTCGTTCATTAGATATCTTTTACGAAGTGATTTTGGTAATACTATGCGTCCTAGTTGATCAACCTTCCTTACAATTCCTACTGGTTTCATCCGATTCACCTCACTCTACCTGTCTATGGTGTATTTATGTTGTCAATATTTATTAGTTCGCTACTTGCTACTTAAATCCTTCTAAATTAATTTGTTATTTTAAAACTCTATAATTTTATCGCGCATTACTGTTAATATTTGTACTATTTGAGTTCTGAGAATCCCGTTTGTCTTAACGCTTCGAATAGGATAATCGCTGCACAATTCGACAGGTTCATCGAGCGTACCTTGTCTGTCATTGGTAATCGAATGAGACCATCTTGATGCTTCTCGAATATCGAGACCGGAAGACCTGCTGTCTCTTTGCCAAATACTAAGAAGTCATTATCTCTGAATTTGACCTCGTGATAGGATGTGGTTGCCTTGGTTGTGGCGAACCAGAACCGTTGATCCTTATATTTCTCTATTAATTGTTCAAAGGAATCGTGATATTCGATACTAACCGAATCCCAGTAATCGAGCCCTGCCCTTTTTAACCTCGCGTTGTCTGTAGAGAATCCAAGTGGATGCACGAGGTGTAGCACTGTCCCGGTTGCCGCGCAAGTACGTGCGATGTTACCTGTGTTCGCAGGAATTTCGGGTTCAACTAGAACGATATGAAATGCCATCGAATGTCTCCCTTCTGAATCCCAAGGATAAACGGCTGAAACTTATATTTTCTTATTCGTTAAAAAGAAGCTTCAGATTACTCCGAAGCTCTGAGCCTAATGACCTCCATTAACCATTTCTTTGCTGAAAGTCCACCATAAATTGTTGTAATGCATAACAGCTTTCATAAGGGACGACATTGTAGGTCGAAGCTCTTAAACCACCTACGCTACGATGACCTTTCAGGCCAATAAATCCTAATCCCTCAGATTCCTTAATGAATTGCTTCTCTAGATTTTCATCGCCCATTCGGAAAGTTATATTCATCAATGAACGATAATCACGGGCAGCAACGCCTTGATAAAAACCACCACTTTGATCAATGGCGTTATAAATAAGATTTGCCTTATCCTTGTTATGCTGCTCTATCGTTTGTAGTCCACCTTTTTCTTTGATCCATTCCAAAACTAATTTGACCATATATACAGAATAGGCTGGAGGTGTATTGTAAAGAGAATTGTTATCCACATGTGTGTCGTAACGAAGCATAGTCGGTAAGCTCTTCGGCGAATTCTGCAGGAGCTCTTCGCGAGCGATAACGACTGTTACACCAGATGGGCCAAGATTTTTCTGTGCACCTGCATAGATTAATGCGAATTTAGATACATCAATCGGGCGTGATACAATATCGCTCGACATATCCGCGATCAAGGGAACGCTACCCGTCTGTGGATATTCACGATATTGGACACCACCAATCGTTTCATTCGAGGTAATGTGTAAATATGCCGCATCATCTGGAATTTGAATTTCGCTTAAAGTTGGAATACTCGTGAATTTGTCCGCTTCACTGCTAGCAGCTAGCACAGCATTACCGAATAATTTGGCTTCCTTATATGCTTTCTCTGCCCAACTACCTGTATGAACGAAAGCTGCAGACTTACCAGCAGACAGCAAATTCATGGGTATCATTGCAAATTGTGTGCTCGCTCCGCCTTGCAGGAACAACACCTTATAGCCTGATGGAATATTCAATAATTCCTTAAGTAAGCTTTGAGCCTCATCATTGATTAGCTCGAATTCTTTACTGCGATGAGAAATTTCCATAACGGACATGCCAATACCACGATAATCGACCAATTCTTCTTGCGCTCTCTGGAGTACTTCCAAAGGTATTGCTGCAGGTCCAGCATTAAAATTGTACGCTCTTGCCATAAATAACACCCTTCTCTTCTATAAGATATGGTAATGATAGCAACATTCTGTTGATCGTTCAAGTACAAATCCGTGACAACATCAATCTCTCTTATTTGGTTGAGACCAAAAAATTAACCTCCGACACCACATCTATAGTGGATTTGGAGGTCAATTTGTTAACGGACAGCCCTACTATTCGTTATTTCATATTAGCAACCGAAGTACAATGAATACTCATGTGGATGAATGCGGATGTTCACCGATTTAGCTTCAGAACGTTTGAATTCAATGTAGTTCGCTAAGAAGTCTTTCGAGAAAACGCCATCCGCTGTCAAGAAGTCACTGTCTGCTTCCAAGGAATCCAAAGCTTCTTCCAAGCTAGAAGGAACACTGCGAATTTCTTTCTTCTCTGCATCGGACATTTCATAAATATTCTTGTCATAAGGACCATAGCCAAGCGCTGTAGGATCCATCTTCTTCTTGATACCATCAAGACCTGCTAGTAACATCGCTGCGAAAGCTAAGTACGGGTTAGCTGTTGAATCTGGAGTACGGAATTCAACGCGACAGCCCTTTGGAGTAACAGCAGCAACAGGTATACGAACTGCTGCAGAACGGTTACCTTTTGAGAATACTAGATTTACTGGTGCTTCATAGCCAGGAACTAATCGCTTGAATGAGTTCGTACTAGGATTAGTAATTGCAATAAGCGCAGGAGCATGGTGGAGAATACCAGCTAGATAGTGCATAGCCATATCACTTAGGTTAGCATACTTACCTTTTTCGTAGAATAGTGGAGCATCGCCATTAAAGATACTTTGATGAACGTGCATACCACTTCCATTGTCACCGAATAATGGCTTCGGCATGAAGGTTGCTACTTTGCCATACTGTCTAGCTGTATTATGAATAATATACTTATAAGTCATTAGGTTATCAGCAGTTTTAGTCAATGTATCAAATCGGAAATTGATTTCACCTTGTCCTGCAGTTGCAACTTCATGGTGATGGCGTTCGATGCGAAGGCCGGCTTCCATCAACAAACGACAAATTTCACTACGAATGTCTTGTTGCGTGTCCATAGGTGCAACAGGAACATATCCGCCCTTGACTGGAACCTTGAAGCCAAGATTTCCGCCATCTTCTTTACGAGCTGAATTCCAACCTGCTTCTTCAGAATCAACAGAGAATGAAGAGGAGTTCATTGTAGTTTCATAACGAACATCATCGAAGATGAAAAATTCGGATTCTGGTGCGAAGAATGCAGCAGTACCTACGCCGGATTTTTTTAGAAATTCTTCTGCTTTATGAGCAATACTACGTGGGTCACGATCATATCTCTCACCATCAGGTGTATAAATATTACACATGATATTGATTGTTGAATGTGCATTGAAAGGATCTACGAATGTTGCTTCAGGATCTGGCATCATAACCATGTCTGATTCTTCAATACCACGGAATCCAGGGATAGAAGAGCCGTCAAAAGCAACACCATTCTCAAAAGTTTCTTCTTCAACTTCACTAGCAGGAACAGAAATGTGATGAGCTTTCCCCGAAAGATCTACGAATCTGAAATCAACCCACTCGATGTTTTTTTCCTTGATAAGGTCCAACACTTTTTTAACTGACATTTGAAAGCCTCCCATTTCCGAACATTAGTCTGTTGAACAGCGTTGAATGTTCAACTTTTTATGCGCGCTATGTGGATATTATAAAACGACTGTCCAGAGGCGTCAATATCTATGTGAGGTATTTTTTGTGACTATGTTAGATTTACTTACACCTCGAAGTGGAGACTTCACAATATCGACAAATATAGCGAAATCAAATGACTTAACTCCCAAAAAACGTAAAGAAGCTCGAAAAATATCGAGCTTCCATGTTATCGTTTGTATGGTTATTGTAATACTGCTATGGTTATTGCAATACTGAATTCGCTTGTTTAACCGTATCGAAGCGCTTGCCAACAATCGGGGCCATCTTCTCTAAATCCTTCAATAGATTAGCAAATTGCTCAGGATATAAGGACTGAACACCATCACCCGTCATAGAGTTATCGGGATCTGTATGCATCTCAATAATAAGACCATCCGCACCAGCAGCTAAAGATGCTTTTGACATCGTTTCTACTAGCTCTCGACGACCTGTTCCATGACTAGGGTCGGATATTACTGGCAAATGGCTAAGCTGCTGTAGTACTGGAATTGCAGTTAAATCCAATGTATTGCGAGTATAGGTTTCGAATGTTCGTATACCTCTTTCGCAAAGCATAACATTCGGATTACCGCCCGCAAGCATGTATTCGGCAGCATTCAGAAATTCATCATAAGTCGCACTGAATCCGCGTTTTAATAATACCGGTGTATCAATCTCTCCAAGCTTACGCAGTAAATCGAAATTCTGCATATTACGAGTGCCGACTTGAAGAATGTCAGCATGCTTAGCACAAATTGCTACGTATTCGGGAGTCATAATCTCAGTTATTGTTAGTAGACCATGCTTCTTTCCTGCTTCTGCCATCATCTCTAGGCCTTCAACACCAACACCTTGAAAGCTGTAAGGTCCAGTACGCGGTTTGAATGCACCCCCACGCAATACTTGTCCACCAGCAGCCTTCACCAAACGAGCGATCTCATTTATTTGTTCAGGTGATTCAACCGCACAAGGTCCACCCATAACTGTTAAATTCCCGCCACCAATTTCGACTCCCTTAATTTTAATAATCGTGTCATCGGGATGGAAATCACGGCTTGTTAGCTTATAAGACTTCGAAATTTTGATCACATTCTCTATACCCTTCATTTGGCGTAATTGCTCTGCTAATGTTGGTTCAGCTTTACCTATAATACCAATAACCGTGCGGTCAACACCCTTTGAAACATGTGCATTAACGCCTTGTCTCTCAATATGATGAACGATCTCATTCAATCTCTCTTCAGAAATGGTACTCGATGTAATTGCAATCATGCATGCCACACTCCTTATAATTTGTACGCTTTCACACATAAACGCTTATTCGCTTCAGCGCTTATACGCTTTTAATCGTTAAAGTAATTATACGGTCTAAATATAGCTCTGTCAATTCACGAATTTCATATTCTAGAGTGAACTTTTTACCTTCACTGTCGGAAGCAGCTTCTTCATATTCACAGTTCTTGTTGGCTCGAACGTCATCGGATCCATCGGATTAAATTGCTCTAAGTACTGTATGACTTCCTTCGTAAGAGGTGTTGGTGTAGAAGCACCCGAAGTAACTCCGATCTTCTTCTTACCCTCTAACCACTCCAACTTGATTTCACTAACATCAGATATACGATACGCCGGCACACCAGCAATTTCCTCAGAAACCTGTGCGAGTCGATTGGAATTATTGCTCCGCGGATCTCCAACCACGATAACAAGGTCGGTTTCCTTCGCTTGCTCAGCCACAGCCTCTTGTCTAACTTGCGTAGCTAAACAAATTTCATTATAAATTTCGGCCCTTGGATACCGCTCGATTAACTTACTAATAAGATGCCTAATATCCCATTGACTCATCGTTGTCTGGTTCGTAATAACAATCCGATCTGTCTCTAATCGCAGCAAGTCTATATCTTCTTCTCTTTCAATCAAATGAACATGTTCCGGTGCAATCCCGATTGCTCCTTCAGGTTCGGGATGTGCCTTCTTGCCAATGTATATAATGTCATAACCTTCAGCTACCTTCTCACGAATCAAATCATGAGTCTTGGTAACATCAGGACAGGTAGCGTCCACAACGGTCAAACCTTTGTCTCTCGCCCGCTTACGTACCTCTGGTGATACACCATGAGCTGTGAAGATGACAGTACCTGTTTCGACCTTGTCGAGAATCTCCAGACGATTATCACCATCAAGCGTTATGATACCCTCTTCTTCAAAGGAAGATGTAACATGACTGTTGTGCACAATCATCCCCAGAATGTATATGGGTCTAGGTAAATCCAAATTCCTAGCGGTTTGTAGAGCAAGTACCATTGCATCTACTACACCATAACAATAACCTCTCGGTGATATTTTGACGACTTCCATGGGAAAAACCTCCTTCTGAAAAATACAGTGTGATCATTCTAATTCTATAGGGAGCCAGATCACGAACATACTTCCTTCATTCTTCTTCGAGACAACCTCAATAGACCCATGATGCTCATCTATAATCCATTTGGCAATGGATAAACCAAGACCTGTTCCAGACGTTTGCCCTCGTGAAGTGTCTGCTCGATAAAAGCGTTCAAATATTTGTGGGATCTGCTCTGACTCCATTCCAATGCCAGTATCGCTGATCCGGATGCCCACTTGATTCCCCAATCTAAGTATATCTAATTGCACATGACCTTGCTCGGTATATTTGAAAGCATTCTCGATAAAGATGAATAAAAGCTGTTGTAAATAGTCTGCACTTCCCAGAACCGTCACATTCTCAAGCAATTCAAGGTTTCCATATCTCCACTCAGCTTGGTGCGGAAGGAAATTAGCTTTTCGAATAACCTCTTCAACGATGGGCATTAGCCTTACCTGTGTATGCTCGATTTGTTGACCTGCATCTGCTCTAGCTAATGCTAGCAGATCATTCACTAATCTGCTCATTCGGGCAGTTTCCTGTGAGATATCATGCATCGCTTCCATCGTTAACTGCATATCATGTTTACCTTCCTCAGAACGCCAAACCTTCTCCAATAGCTCTACATTCCCGCGAATTGTTGTCAAAGGTGTTCGTAACTCATGAGAAGCATCGGAAACGAAACGTTTCTGGGTACGATAAGCTTCCTCTAAGTCCTGATATGTAGTCTGAAGTCGACTAAGCATGTTATTCACTGTATTCGTTAACCGCCCTATCTCATCATTAGGACCGATATGTTCGATACGTTGCCCTAAATCTGTTCCTCGCTCAATCCGATTGGCAGCTGTAATGACGTTCTCAATCGGTCTAAGCGCCTTTCTGGCTAAATACCAGCCCAGTGTTGCCGCAATGATTACAACTAGAAGTAAGATCACTGTAAGCACCGCTCTAATATTATAGAGGAAAATCAGATTGTCTGTAATCTCTTTTGCGACCTGCAGAACACCAATGATTTGTTGGTTTGATTCCATTCTAATATGATATATAAGTAAATTATAATCATCCTGTTGAACCGTAGTGAACCAGCTTGCTTCTTTCTCAGCCCGCACAAAGTCAGTAGCTTGATCAAATGGCAGCTTACCACCGAAATTATTCGATTTATCTATTTTGCCATTCATCAGATTAGCTTGAAGCAAGACTCCCGCGGATTTGAAGTCATTAAGTTCTGGCAAAGTGAATAAATTCCACTGAGGAATGAGCCTAATCTGACTTACTGCTAATTTGCCTTGCTGTTCTAACATCTGTTTGTTATTCGCTTCAGTCTGCATGGATATGAACAAATAGAAAGCCACACCGAATAATAATAAAGTAATGGCCAATATGCCTGTATACCAAAGAGTAAGCCGGAGTCGAAGAGACATTAGGAACCTCCTTTCAGCACATAACCCATGCCTCGAAGAGTCTGAATCATCCGTGGCTCCCCGCCTTCTTCTGTCTTCTGCCTTAACATAGCCACATAAACCTCAAGCACATTAGATTCACCACTAAAATCATAACCCCATACTCGCTCCATAATCGTATCCCGAGATAATACTCTGCGCGGATTTTCCATGAATAAATGCAGAAGGTCAAATTCCTTCGTCGTCAATTCGATGAGTCGACCTCCTCGGAATACTTCACGTGAATCAAGATCCATTATAATATCCTGAAATTTTAATTGAGCGGTAATGGGGTCCTTCGATTCAATATTCCGACGAAGTAATGCTCTTACTCTTGCCAGAAGCTCCTCTAATGCAAAGGGCTTAACTAAATAGTCATCCGCTCCAAGATCTAGACCCTTCACCCGATCACCAACCTCATCCTTTGCAGTTAGCATGAGAACCGGAATCGTAATCCCCCCATCGCGAAGTCGCTGAATGACTTCCCACCCATCCAATTGGGGCATCATCACATCAAGAATAATGAGTTCTGGCTCATGAGATAATAATTGCTTCAAGCCCTCACTTCCATTAGAGGCAGTGATAACTGTATATCCCTCGAAGACCAGGCTCCTACGGATCAGTGAGGTAATCTTCTCATCATCATCGATGACCAATATAAGACTAGTCAAATGAATCTCCTCCTAATCGTAAATCAGATATTTGTGACTAACAAGAATATTGATTTGCAGCCTATCCTGAATAAACACCAGCGATTAGCGAGGTAGTTTACTTCAGACCACACATTGTGGAGATGACCAGAGTTATCTGGTGTAAAAAGTTTTGATTAGCTTTACTTATTCTACCACATTCATTAGCTTTCAAAAAAAGGGAAGCTGCTCGCAGCTCCCCTACTTCAACATGCTTATAACCTATAAACTAATCTATTTTCATTACGCTATTCATTCGATTCCGCATTGCGATCTCCAACAATCGTACTCACTTCATAATTTTTCCCATCACGGAACACCTTAATCTTAACTTTGTCGCCGACCTTCTTGTCTTTAATGATAGCCACAACATCAGCTGAGCTTTCAATCGATTTATCCGACACCGTTGTGATGATATCACCAGCTTGTATACCAGCTTGATGTGCAGGACTGCCGACCTCGACCTGATTTATCAGAGCACCCTTGGTACCCTTGAAGCCTAGTTGCTTTGCAATCGTGTCATTTAAATCAGCTAGGGAAACTCCAATATATGGGGCTGGCTCCACAGGAATCGGTTTATTATTCTTCAAATTATCCAAAACTTCAATGAAAGTTCCAGTTGGAATTGCAAATCCAATACCTTGTGCTTCCGCATTCACCGCTGTGTTGATACCAATGACCTCACCATTCAGATTCAATAGAGGTCCGCCTGAATTCCCGGGATTAATCGATGCATCAGTTTGCAGTAAATGCTGATATTCACGTGTTCCATTCGCATCAGGAATTGTAATTGGACGTTCTTTGGCACTTAATACACCTACGGTAACAGTATGATCATATCCATAAGGATTACCAATAGCTACTACCCATTCACCGACATTCAACTCATCAGCATTCCCAATATTCAATGTAGCGAAAGGTTTGTCTCCTTCGATCTTCAGAGCTGCTAAGTCAAGGTCATGACTTTCACCAAGCTTCTTAGCTACGAAAGGTTCATCGTAACCCTCTACATACACTTTTATTTCTGAGGCTCCATCGATCACATGCTGATTCGTTAATATATATCCGGAGCTATCGAAGATAAAGCCCGAACCCATACCAGATTGTCTTAATGTTCCTTCGTCACTTGGGGAATCTTCATTGCTACCACCCTGTCCTCCAAAAAAATAATTGAAAATATCATTATCCATTTGTCTGCTTTGATTGACCTTTGAATACGTCTCAATCTTGACTACAGAGCCTTGGGAATTCGCAACGATCTGCGAGATGTTATTCGGTCTAAGTAAATCAAGAGCAGCTTTCTGAACACCATTGCTAGAAGAGGATGGTTCACTATTCACAGCTGAGCTAGCTACTTCACTGAGAACTTGATCTCCTGTAAACCAGTCCATCCTGTCGGAAGTGAACATCAAGCTTCCAACGACTATTACTCCTGCCATGAACGAAGCAAACATTCGGGTGACAGGTGATTTCGTCCGTACAGATTTCGTTACAGGTGCCATTCTATTCTGATTTATAGCTACGGATGGGGTTTTCTCTGTTACTTGCGCTCTCGTTTCGGACTCAGACGGGGCCAAGCTAGTGTCCGTCTGAGATGATTCCTCTTCGTTAAATGTAGAATGAAATGGGCCATATCGGTAATAAGATGTAGAGGCTGTCGACTCCTCTTCCGTATGTGTTTGCTTGTCATCCCTCTTACGCGCCTCGTTGTCTTCTCGCTCAAAGAAGTCGCGATATTTGTCATTGCTGCTATTATTTTTATTGTCTTCCATCCTGATCTCCTCCTGAAAGTTTCTTTATGAATCCTATCATGCACAATAAACCTTAAAGCCACCTTAAATAAATGTGAAATATAAATAAAAAGCCGGAATTTTATCCGACTTTAAATGGAATTGTCTATAGTAATAGCTGTTCAGCTTGCTTTAATACGACTTTACCCTGCTCAATCCACTCAGGTCCTATCTCTGCATCCGAATTACTGGGCTCCTGAAATTGATCAACAAGCGCACCATATGTATGAATTTCTGCAGAGCCGTCTAACCCTTCTTGATACAGATGTCTCAGGACATAAGGAGTGCCCATCTGAATTAACGCATCTGTTTCTGTAACTTCGCCATCAAACTGTCCTTGGGTAATTTGGAATGGGATTCTTAACCACATTGTTCGATGATCATCCAGAATTCTATCAAAGGACCCCCCGTTATAATCCCAGTTGCCTCCAAGTGAAAATTGCAGCTTATCCAGTTCATTCTTTGCAAATATATAATCCTGTACTTTGTCCTCAAGACTTGATTGAATAAATTTCATTGTTCACTCTCTCCTTATTCATAGCAGAATGGGCTTATTAATATAGATTGCCCTACTATTAAGGATAGTCAATTCATTGGTATTTATTCAACCTGCCCACCCTTTGCGATGAACATAGATGGCAAGCTGTGTTCGATCTTCAACATCAAGCTTCATAAGCAGATTACTGACATGGGTTTTAACGGTTTTGATACTTATAAACAATTCCTCGGCAATTTCCTTGTTCGCCTTACCCTCAGCAATGAGCATAAGAACTTCTCTTTCTCTTACCGTAAGTCCATTATCATCCTTAGAAGCACTCATCTGTCTAATCCCTCGTGATAGAGCTTGCGATACTTCAGTATTCATGACTGGCATCCCACGAAATGCTCCATTGATCGCATAAACAAGCTCTTCTGAAGAAACACTCTTCAGCACATAACTAACTGCACCTGCCTGTATGCCTTCCATCACTTTATCGTCCTCAAGAAAGCTTGTAAGGATAATAATCTTCATATCCGGATATCGAATAATGGCTTCTTGAGTAGTCGCAATCCCATCCATCTCTGGCATCATCAAATCCATGAGAATTAGATCAGGGAAAGGTAGATTATTCACCTTTAATCCTTCGAGCACCTCAAGTGCCTCTCTTCCGTTCGTTGCCTCGGCGATGACCTCAATACCAGATTCCAATGAAAGATACGTACTCAGACCTAATCGAACCATATCATGATCATCGACAATCATGATTTTCATTATTGTGCTCATCGACATATCTCCCTCTCAATTCACTTCTATTTTCTTAAAATTAGGAATTTGCACCTTAATCCTTGTTCCTGACCCGGCTTTACTGAATATCTCTATTTCGCCACCTAGCTTCTGAGCACGTTCCCTCATCGTGGATAAACCATATGAATTGGTTTGCACCTTTCCATTATTGAAGCCTTGACCATCATCACTAATTTGGAGCACGTATAGATGATCAAGCTCTTGAAGTGAGAGCTCAACATGCTTTGCATCTGCATGCTTGACAACATTAGCCATAGCTTCCTGAACGATCATGAATAATTGGTGCTCAAGTGCATCCGAGATGTGATCAGATAACCTCACATCAATTGTCCCTAGAAGCTGATTGTGCCGGCAATAATCAGGAAACCATTTCTGAATCGCTTGCTCCAATGACCTTCCTTCAAGTTCAACAGGTCTAAGCTGCGCAATCAATCCACGCATCTGTTTTTGCGCATGTGAAGATACTTGAGTAAGTTGCTCGATGATCTCCCTAGCTTTAGGAGGATCTACATCAATAATTTTCGCTAAAGTAGCTGCTGATAAATGTAAAGCGAATAATTGCTGGCTAACCGTATCATGTAGATCACGGGCTAGTCGCTTTCGTTCTTCAAGTACTGCCGCTTCATTAGAGGAGGCTTGTAGTCTAACGTTCTCCTCACCTAATACCTGTAACATCTGAATACGTTGTTCAATGGATGCAGACATATCATTAAAATCATAATAAATTTTATCAAAGGTATCATTACCCGTTAACGGAATACGCATAGTTAAATTCCCTCTACTTAGCTGCAGAATGCTTATGTGGAGCAGATTGACCTTTCTTTGAAATCGTACAGCAGTGTTATATCCAATAATAGACCCTGCTAGCAGAACACAAAGTGCGATAATAATCCAGATCGTTATTAAAGATGTGATCAGCATAGGCAAGTAATATATCCCAATAAGAACAATCACTATTGAGAGTGCTGAGACGACTAGGAAGTAAACTAAAAGTTCCCACTTCATGTTCTTGATACCGCGAAGTAAGTTTGCCATTAATTACTACCCTACTCTCTGAATGGTAATGTCCCCAATGAATAGATTGACCTGCAAGCGAATTTTTTTGTCCGACATGGTGAAATCCTGCGATTCTTCCCTGACTGAGCGCATAAAACCACTTTCACGTTTGTTAAACACGGTACTATCTCCAAGGAAAGAACTAGATGTAACGCTCACTTCCACTTCCATATCATTTGGAACGAATACCTTTACATCACCGATGAAGGCGGATATATTCAATTTCGTATCACCTACAGGAATTTGTGCCTTGGTCAGATCAATAATCGTATCACCAATAAAATGAGAAATGTTCATGGGCTTTAACTCCCAATAATCATGTCCTAAGTACAGATCTCCGAAAAATCCGGAGCGATTTTCTGCTGAAGGATTATAGGTATGATCAGTCGAATGAGAATGCTGAAAGTTTGGGATCGGGTTTGGAATTGATGGAGAGCTATAATCATAATTATACTCATACTTATTACTATAATCCTGTTTAATCTTAGAAGGTCGTTCCTTCCTAAACATCATTCTGATCCCAAACAATATAATGAAAACTGGTATGAGTAGCTTAATATATTCACCTGTGGACATATTAAGATAATTTAAATTTCGGGCTAGAAATCCTACTCCAAGTGCAATCACGAACAAATTCCAAATATAAGAGCTACCCGTCTCCTTACGATGCTTGACTTGACCGAGTAAACCACTAATGCCAAACAAAATCATTATTACCGGCCAATAGTTAGAAGCTATCTCTCCTGGATTTACTGTAATGACTCCAAGTTGAGATCCTAAGAAGAGTGTACCTATAAGAATAAGGATCATTCCGATGAAGATCCGCTTAACGACATAAGAATTCAATGCTATCATCCTCCAAATCTCCAATGAAGTATTTACTTCCATAGTGTATCTGATTTTTTTCGTTGATGGAAGCGACCTAGGTTGGAAACATGCTCAGTCTCAAGGCGGAGGAAGTTAGCTATAATTATGTGACTTTTCCTAACATATCTCGTTGACATGTTTACTGACATGGACCTATAATAATGTTCGAAGAGAGCACTTATTGTTGATGAATGGAGATTACTACTCATGGAATTAGATCAAATTATTAGTGGCCTCGATACCATATGGGTCGTGCTTACTGCAGCAATGATTTTATTGATGGAAGGCGGTTTTGCCCTTTTAGAAGCAGGCTTCGTCAGACAGAAGAACGCAGTTAGTATCATCATGAAGGTATTCGTAGATATTGCCTTTGGAGCCCTTACCTTTTATTTGGTGGGATTTGCACTCATGTATGGTCAGGATGCCTTTGGATTTATTGGAACGTCTGGCTTCTTAATGGGAGGCAACTTAAGTCATATTGATTTGACGATTTCACATGATACATATTGGTTTTTCCAATGTGCATTCGTTATCGCTGTAATCTCAATCGTCTCAGGCGCGGTCGCAGAACGTATTAACTTTCGCGCATATATTCTATATACCATTGCCATGACTGCACTAATCTACCCTATTGCTGGTCATTGGGTCTGGAGTGTAGGAGGCTGGCTCGGTTCCCTGGGTATGCTTGATTTTGCAGGCTCCGCTGTCATACACGGTTTAGGTGGATTCTCGGCACTTGCTGCAGCGATATTCATCGGACCACGAATCGGTAAATTCGCAGACGATGGTTCTGCCAACATCGTATCACCTTCTAATCTCCCGCTAGCTTCAGTTGGTGCTTTCATCTTATGGTTTGGTTGGTTCGGATTTAATGCGGGAAGCACATTAAGCGCTACGAATATCTCAATCGGTCATATTGCAGTTACTACAATGCTGTCGGCTGCAGCAGGTGGCGCCGCATGTATCTTATTCACGATGTTCCGCTATCGTAAGGCTGACCCGCCTATGGTCATTAATGGGTCACTCGCTGGTCTTGTGGGTATTACAGCAGGTTGTGCTTTCGTGAGTGACTGGGCAGCAATTATCATTGGTGTCATCTGTGGAATTGCTATGGTCTTTGCCACAGAGATATTAGAAAAGAAGCGGGTCGATGATCCTGTTGGTGCATTTGCCGTTCACGGTGTAAGCGGTAGTATTGGAACGATAGCCGTCGGTTTATTCGCGCTTCCTGAGCTATCAGGTTCAGCTGGGCAAGGGTACTATGGCTTATTCTATGGTGGTGGCTTGAAATTGTTGGGGGTTCAATTATTAGGGCTAATCGTTGTCTGTATATGGGGATTTGCACTTACATGGATCGTACTTCGTCTCATCAAATTTATCGTTCCAGTCCGGGTATCTCGCGATGAAGAACTTATCGGATTAGATGTAGGTATTCACGGTGTACCTGCCTACAGCCAGGAGCATGACTTTATTAATCTGCAAAGCTTGAAGGGAAATATGGAAACGAAGTAAGCATAAATAATAAACCCGCACCCATGTGCCTTAATGGCCATGTGTGCGGGTTTTGTTATATTAATTGTTAGTTGCTCTAGTCTTCAATCATGTAAGTCGGTATATCGATCGATTGGCCTGATGTTGTTTGATCTACAATCAATGTAGCTGCCTGAATCTCTTCCCTTAGCTGTCGAATTTGTTCCTTGGGCTTCTTCACATAATGAATATACTCAACGGCTAGATGATGATCAGGCTTCTTACCACTGAACAATCGGCGGAAATTCGACATTGCTTCAAAAGCTTGCACTTCCTTCATTCTGCGTTTCTCATAACGCTCTATAACCAGTTCGATGTCTCGAATCAACTGTTCTCGCTTCGCAATGTAAGTGTCCAAGAATGAATAGACTTCAGCCGCTTTATATGGTTTGCTTAAGTACGTTTTCTCAATAAGTTTGGCATTCTCCAAGGGACATTCTCCTAGTCGCAGATGTTATCTTATATGACATACCCTAAGTTTACACCATTTTTTTGTATTTGGCTACTTTACTTTATACCGATATCTATGTCAAATACTCCGAATTCAGCTACAAGGTGTTCCCTCAATCGAACCTTTGCTCGATGAATTCTCGCTTTGACTGTACCAACAGGCATCTCCATAATCTCAGCAATCTGCTGGTCCTTCCAACCGTAATAAAATTTGCAAATCATCATCTTCCGTGTTTCTTCATCTAATATAGATAGACTTTCATATATAGTTTGCTTCAATAATTTCTCTTCCATGTTTAGACCTATATCAAGATCGTCAATACTCATCTGTTCATCATAAAGGGAAACAACATGAGCAGATCGTTTCTTCAGTACATTAATGGCTGTGTTAGCTACGATGACCTTCGACCATTGAATGAGCTTCTTCGGATCTCTTAGCGTTTCTAATTTATTGAGTATCTTAACCCAAGATTCTTGAACGACATCAAGTGCATCCGAACGATTTTTCATCTTGGCATAGGCCACCATGAACATATGCTTATATAGATGATCCAAGATTTCATCTTGATCATCTAAACTGAATTGCTCCACTTCCATGAAGTGTTCCCATTTCATCGTTCCTCTTCCTTCTTAGGTACAGAAATAAGGGTTATTCCCGCTTCCACTACGATGAAAGAAACTACTAATGTTCACTTATTTTAACACAAATATTTCCTGAATAGAAGAAGCTGACGCAAATCGTTACATAGCGTCAGCTTCCGACCTTATTTTTTGCTATTGATTTCCTGCAAAATCATTTGGATCGTTGCTTCAATATCGTGTGCACCTATATCCCCTTCGCCCCGCTTACGAACTGACAACGTTCCAGAACTCCGCTCATTCTCACCTATGACAAGCATAAAAGGAATTTTCTCTAACTGAGCTTCACGAATCTTATATCCAAGCTTCTCGTTCCGTTGATCGATGTCGACACGGATTCCTGCTTCTCTCATTCTCTCGACAACTTCTAAACCAAAGTCATTGAATGTAGTCGTCACCGGAATTAAGCGTGCCTGCACAGGTGATAACCATGTTGGTAAAGCACCAATAAAGTTTTCAAGCAAATATGCTGTCATTCTCTCCATTGTGCTAATGATCCCCCGGTGAATGACAACCGGTCTGTGTTTGCGTCCATCATCACCGACGTATTCCAATTCAAATCGTTCTGGCAGGAGAAAATCCAATTGCGCTGTCGATAATGTTTCTTCCTTGCCTAGTGCCGTTTTGATCTGAACATCAAGTTTCGGACCATAGAATGCAGCTTCACCTTCAGCTTCGAAGAATGGTAAGCCCAGCTCTTCTACAACTTCACGTAGCATTCTCTGAGACATATCCCACATCTCATCATTCTGGAGGTACTTCTCTGTGTCCTTAGGATCCCGATAAGATAAACGGAAGCGATATTCCTTAATCCCGAAATCATCATAAACCTGACGGATCAAGTTAACGACACGAGCAAACTCTTCTTTAATCTGATCAGGTCGACAGAATATGTGCGCGTCATTCAACGTCATTGCCCGAACACGATGAAGTCCTGTTAATGCACCGGACATCTCATATCGATGCATCGTACCCAACTCCGCGATTCGCAGGGGTAAGTCTCGATAGCTACGCATATCGCTTTTGTATACCATCATATGATGTGGGCAATTCATTGGGCGAAGAACGAGCTCTTCATTATCCATAACCATCATAGGAAACATGTCTTCATTATAGTGCCCCCAATGACCTGAGGTCTTATAAAGCTCAACATTCGCTAATACCGGAGTATAGACGTGATCGTATCCTAGTTTCTCCTCAAGATCGACAATGTAACGCTCCATGGTTCTACGAAGTTTAGCCCCGTTCGGTAACCAGAGCGGAAGACCTTGACCTACTTCTTTAGAGAAAGCGAAGATTTTAAGATCACGGCCTATCTTACGATGATCTCTCTTCTTGGCTTCCTCTAGGAAGTGCAAATGCTCATCCAAGTCAGCTTTCTTAGGGAAAGCTGTTCCATATATCCGCTGTAGCATCTGATTCTTAGAGTCCCCTCGCCAGTAAGCACCTGCTACACTTAATAATTTGAACGCCTTAATCCGACCTGTAGATGGCAAGTGGGGTCCTCTGCATAGATCGAAAAATTCTCCCTGCTCATATATTGTAATGACTGAATCCTCAGGTAGATCGCGAATTAACTCTAGCTTAAGCGGATCATTCAAATTAGTAAAAAGGGATATAGCCTCTTCACGGCTAACTTCTTTACGTTGTATAGGTAAATTCTCTTGTGTAATCTTCGCCATGACCTTCTCAATTGCAATTAAATCTTCTGGAGTAATCGAGACATCTAAGTCAATATCATAATAGAATCCATCTTCTATAACAGGACCAATACCAAGCTTAACTCGTTCTTGACCATATATTCTCTTCAATGCTTGAGCAAGTAAGTGAGCAGTACTATGACGATAAACAACTAGCCCATCCTGGCTATCCAAAGTTACAATCTCCACAGATGCGTCGGCTTCAATAGGCTGATAAATATCTACTACATTCCCATCTACTTTCCCAGCAACTGCATTCTTTCTTAAACCAGGACTTATGGATTCGGCTACGCCCTCTGTAGTAATCCCCGATGCATATTCTCTTACAGCACCATCTGGGAATTTAATCTGTATTGACATGGTTTTTTCTCTCCTCTTATTATAAAATAAAAAAACACACTAATCCCTCGAAAGGGACGAGTGTGTAGCTCGTGGTTCCACCCTGATTCAATTCGCAGCTTATAGAATGCATGCATTCCTAGTGGCGAATCCTTCATTCGTATCTGTAACGGGATATCCCGGCAGTAAACATTTTTCCAAGGATAAACGGCTTTGCCGTCCTCTAATGGACGAGCGCGTTTACCGTTGACGACTTAAAGAAAGTTAAGTGAAAACTTATACTTTCTTATTCGTTAGGAATAACAATGCACTACGGCTACAATGCGGTAAATAACCATTGAATCAGAAGGAAATTTCAGCCAAGTTTCCTCTCTCTGCGCTGTTCATAATTTGATTATTGTTGTCATTGATGATTGCCTGTAACAATTGACCTATTGTATTATATTATAATTTGGATTATCCCCTTGGTCAAGTCAATCGTTCAGCTTGCCATTCACCCAGACTAGGCTTACATAATTTACAACAGTTACATATTAAGGTTCTGCCTTCAAAAATCTGTTGGATTGTTTTGATGGACTGTGTCTCGGGATCGCGGGTATGAATATGAATTTGTTTAGGTGATGCAGAAATAAGCGCACTAACAACCATATCCTCATAGTTCAGTTCACGATCAATGGTTTCAACAATGACATCTCTTGATTCACTAATATCCAGTTGCTGCAGATTCCCATCCAATAATTGAAATTTGTTATTTCCTTGGTGGATTAAGTGTACCTCAGGAATTTTGGTATCTTGAAAATATACGAAATACTTCAACAAAGCAATAAATTCTTGATACTGTTCATTCAGTAAGAACTCATTGCGTGCATCATCTATAACATCCTGCAAATCGTTCATATACTTTTTCAAACGGAAATGCACGAAGCCTTCCACATCTATATGTGAATTTGATTGTAAATATATAGCCAATTGATTACTAATCATCGTACATCGACCTTGATCCAATGAATCTAAGCAAGCTTCGGTATCCATTAGCAATTGCTTGCAATACTGCATAATCTCACTCAGTTCATGTTCTTCGTAAGTATTATGTTGCTTCAAAATTATTTTTCTTATGATTAAAGATTCCTTATGATTCACGATGAACATGGATATTAAATGCGCCACTTCCATCGTCCAGGAAATTTCAATATTATTGTTAATGTGATCACTTTCAACAAATCGAAGCTCTATAAGATGTCGATGACTTCGAGTGATCTCCGCATGATAATTTTTTTCATTTCTCTTAAGTAGATCATGTAAACCAGCATAAAGTACATCTGCATCGGCATCACTCGAAACGGCAACAGTTAACTGTTTCATATGACTTGCTCCCTTCTCATTCCTATTCAGTATATGGTCCGAATGAGTATCATATACGAAGAAAGGGATGGAACAAATGATCCAGTATACACAAGAAAATGAAAATTTTATATATACAAGAGGGAATTCATGGTATTATAAATTTTTAAATACAAAAATATTGGAAGACGGAGTGACATGAAGGGTGAATTCAAATATTTCGGAAGTCGTAAACATCCGCAGATGGAATCGCAACATGCTAAAAGCATATTGGCTTATCCTGCTTGCCTCAACCGTAACTCAGGCCATTTATTTAATGACTTCATACCCATTGGAATGGTTGTTTATAATCAAAGACTTGGCTCAGCCATCTGTCCAGATCGTTATCATTCTGTTATTAACGGAATTGCTTAATTACCAAACACGAATTTTTAATGAATATATTATCATTATTAGTGGCACATTTATTGTCGCCACGATCCTCTATTATCACCCCCAAATTCCTGCGCTTTATAACGCCTCTTTCTTACCCATATTAATCTCTGTATTCTATTTTAAGGTAAGGAAGGTCATATTCTCCTTTATAGCAATGATCATCGTTACATTCAGCTTATACATTCTCAAAAGTATGAATAGTGAAGAGAATTCAACTCTATTCATCGAACTTATTACGACGATATCCATATTAATCTGTGGTACAGTAATTTGTCTTGGCATTATGCATCGTGGCATAGAGCTTGTTCAGAGACTCAGATCAACAATGGAATCACGTCAGGAATTACTTGTACAGAATATTATTATGGACAGGCTTTCCAAGATTGACCCTCTGACAGAGCTGTATAATCATATTACATTCCATGAATACTTGACCCGCTTAACAGAGCAAAGTGACAAATTCGGTTTCTCGCTCCAGCTTGCTGTGCTTGATATTGATAATTTTAAGGAAGTAAATGATACATACGGTCATCGAGCAGGGGATGCAGTCCTCAAGAGAATCGCTCAATCCTTACAGCAGCATGTTCATGCCAATGATTTTGTTGCACGTTATGGTGGGGAGGAATTTGCCATATTGTTCTCAGAGAAGTATCTAGATGATGTATATGAGACATTGAATCAGATTAGATTGCAAATCGCTGGAATTCATCATCCTGAGCTAGGCAGCGAAGTAGTCACGATTAGTATTGGGCTATCTGAATATAAACCTGGAACGAATAAAGAAGTTGTATTCCAGCAAGCGGATGAGGCTTTATACCTAGCAAAAAAATCCGGTAAAAACCGGATTCTTATTAAGACTGACACAGATCAAGTATCTTTATAACATACGATATCCAGTTAAGTTTCTGAAGATTCCGCATCCAATTTATCCCTCAGATATTCTTCGGTCTTTCGATCTCGCTCTCTTCCTTTGTCTTTAAGTCGCTCGATCGCTGGTAATATAAGAATATCGATTTCTCGCTGTACGAAATAAGCAAGATCATGGCGCTTCTGAGTTTCAAGATAGTGACCAACATCGATCAAATCATTGTAACGATTTAGTTCTTCCTTCGTTAGTAACCCTCGAACTTGAACACTGCAATGTCTCATGGAGAAGTCACCCGCCTTTAAAGTCGACCCTTCTTAAGAACAAGAGGAATACCACCAATTATATACAAATAACGTATATCAATCATTTTCTTCATGAATACTGCAATCTGACCTTTAATTTTATAGGAGCCAACAATCCCAATAGCATCCCTCTTCCCCAAGGAAGCAACAGTGCCTTTATTGGTTGGTGTGAAGGGCTTTAATTTCTCTCCTCGAATAGCTGCCACCAAATTATAGGCTACTGCTTCACCTTCTTGGATTGCAATTTGTGCGGTTGGTGGGAATGGTTGCCCCTCCTCATTCAAGAAAATCGAGCAATCTCCAACTACATATACATTATCTCTCTCCATAGAACGCAAATGAGGGTCTACTTGAACACGCCCACGTTTGGCATCAAATCCGGCTTCTTCAATTAAGTGATTCCCACGAATACCACCTGTCCACACTATGGTCGCTGCTTTGATCTCTTCATTCTCGGTAATCACACTGTTAGGTGTACATTCCTTAATGGGTGAAGCTAACTTGAATATAACGCCCTTCTTCTCTAATGCGTTGACCGCATATTCAACTAACTCCTGATCGAAACCAGGTAATATGGAAGGGGCTGCTTCAATGCTGTAAATCTTTATTAATGTAGGATCTATATCGAACTGCTTGGCAAGACTAGGTAACCGATCAGCTAATTCTCCAACAAATTCAATTCCTGTGAAGTTAGCGCCGCCAACTACAAAGGATAAGTTTTCCAACCGCTGTGGATCCTTCTTATATTTGGCAAATTGATACTCGATATGCTCTTTAATTAAATTGACCGTGTTCAAGCTACGGATGTTCATAGCGTATTCCTGAAGACCAGGAATACCAAAGGTTTCAGGCTCTCCCCCTAATCCCACAACTAAATAATCGTAAGATAAAGTTCCATCTGAAAGGATAACCTTCTGTTCATGCGGTTTGATCTGCAATACGGTTGACTTGACGAAATCGATCTTGAATTCATCAATCAGAGACAAAATGTTAATTCGAGCGTTCTTCGCTTTATCTGTACCTGCAGCTGGCATATGCAAGTTTGTAGTGATGTAATGATAATCATGTCTATTAACGAGTGTTACATCAGCCTCATTATAATTTAATTCCTTCTGTAATCTTATGGCTGTTACAATTCCTCCATAACCTGCTCCTAGTATGACGATTCTTGGTATTCTACTCATGACGAAATTTCCTCCCGAAATCTTTCTCTTTATCTGTATTGTACAACATTTTTATAGCTTGTGAAAAATAACACAAACCCATTCAAAATAATAAAATTTGAAATAACAATCTTTATAAATCATATAATTTCCCTTTGCAAATATCAAGCCTTATTTTGTGATTCACATCACATAATTTTCTCATATTAATCATAAATTATAAGCAAATGTCGGATATCATGTATAATTTAATCGAAAAAACAATGTTTTGTTTACTCTAAGCAGGTATTTATATTATAATACACATTGTTGCCAAATAGGAACTAAGGAGTGTCGATTGTGTCGCAAACAGAACAAAATCAAGAGGTATCCGATATCATTGTTATCGGTGGAGGCCCTGCAGGTCTATTCGCAGCTTTCTATACTGGTATGAGACAAGCAACTTGTAAGGTTATTGAAAGCATGCCCCAACTTGGAGGACAACTATCAGCTCTCTATCCTGAGAAATTTATATATGATGTCGCTGGATTTCCTAAGGTAAGAGCACAAGAGCTTGTTGATAATTTAGTATCCCAAATGAATCATTTTCCTATCACAATTTGCCTAGAACAGAAAGTGCTAAAAGTAATCAAGCATGAAGAGCGCAATTTCGAAGTCGTCACCGACCAGGGCTCCCATTTCTGTAAAGCATTGATTGTTACTGCAGGGGTAGGTGCTTTTGAACCTCGGAGACTTGATATACCCAATGCTGCTTCTTATGAGAAGAAGAATCTCCATTATTTCGTCAACGATTTAAATTCCTTCCAAGGGCAAAGGGTACTCATTAGCGGTGGAGGTGACTCAGCGGTAGACTGGGCGCTCATGCTAGAGCCGATTGCTAAGGAAGTTACACTCGTTCATCGACGTGACAAATTCCGTGCGCATGAGCATAGTGTTGAATTGTTAATGAACTCCAAGGTAAAGATAGTTACACCTCATGAGATTACACATCTACATGGGTCCGATCGTATTGAACGGGCAACGATTGCTGACTGCAAGACAGGGGAATCTTATGATATGGATGTTGATGCCGTTGTGATCAATTTTGGATTCATCTCATCTCTTGGTCCGATCGCGGAGTGGGGATTCGAGCTCGAAGCAGGATCCATTGTCGTTGATTCCAGAATGGAAACATCTACTCCAGGCATATTCGGTGCAGGGGACATCACAACTTATCCAGGCAAATTAAAATTAATTGCCGTTGGCTTAGGCGAAGCACCAACCGCAGTCAACAATGCAAAAGTTTACCTTGATCCTGATGCGAAGCTTTCACCTGGTCATAGCAGTAGCATGATGAAATTCTAGAATTTGAATGGGTTAAAGTAAAAGAAAACAGGCTCCTCTTAGAGAGAAGCCTGTTTTTATATTTTATCATGCATGCTCTATTCCTGTACTTCCCAAGCAACAGATAGTTGTTGATCTACCCAGCTGCGAATACGAATTTCGATCACAGACTCGATCTCCTCATCCGTCAGCTCGCCTAATCTAAATTCCTCAATCTCCATGACGTCATGCACGGAGTGCCCATCGGCTAACTTAAGAATGACATCAACCTTCACTCAGCAATCCCCCGGAACGCCAGCTTCTTCCTTCGTACGGAAGCTAGAGCCACAACCGCAGGTCGCAGATGCATTAGGGTTATGGATCGTGAAGCCCCCACCCATTGCCGATTCCTTGAAATCAATTTCAACTCCGTTCAGATATTTACTGCTGTCACTGTCCACGACTACCTTCAATCCTTGGATTTCAAGAATTTGGTCATCGTTTTTCTGTTCATCATCAAATCCCATACCATATGAAAAACCACTACAACCACCGGATTTAACACCAAGACGCAGGAATAAATTCTGAGATTGTTCTGCATCTAACATTTCGGAAATTTTACCCTTGGCTGTTTCGCTAATTGTAATCATTGCTAAAACCTCCTATTCGGTCTTTGATGACTATACTTGCCGTCGAAAAACTACCTCGGAAACATAAGTACATCTTAAGTATACTAAGAAAACCGATGGTTCTCAAGGAACCTATGTCGATTTCTTCATAATGGTTTTATAATAACACAATATAAGTCGATCTAATTCACGACTTGCATCTAAAACCTTCGGATCGTTGATTCCATAGTATTCCCCAAGAGTAAGTAGTCGTTCCCGATTAAGCTCAATATCATTCGCTAGTTGTCCACGGTTGTCTAAGTTTTCCACTATACCCATCTCCCACAATCTAAAACCAAAATTAAATATAGCCGATTTTTTCATATTTATCAACATTATATGATAAAATTCGTGAATAATTTTCAGCTACTATGGAGATCTGCACCTTAGTTGTTGCCCCACTATTGGACTAGGTTTATAATGAGTTGAAGATATACAAAATTAATACTCCTTCAATACATTATTATTGCAATATTATCTCTATGCAGGAAAAGAGGCCTACCATGTCTATCGTAATCAACAGTACAGAAAAACGCATGGATGAAATCAAAGAAAAAGTGAATCACGACATTCGCTTAACATTGGAAGATGGCTTGTTCCTATATGAATCCGATGATTTATTAACGCTCGGTCAGATGGCAAATCAAGTAAATCTACAGAAGAATGGTAAGAAGGTTTATTTTATCGAGAATATGAGCTTATACTTTACGAATGTATGTGAAGCTCATTGTTCCTTCTGTAATTTCCGCAAGGATGAGGGTGAAGACGGTTCTTATACCTTAAGTGGTGCAGAGATGATAGCCCATGTCGAGAAGTATTATCATCCAGGCATTCGTGAATTCCATATTGTTGGTGGTCACAACCCACACGTGCCTTTTCAATATTATGTAGATTCCATCCGTTCCTTACACGAGCACTTCCCAGAAGTTACGATTAAAGCCTATACTGCAGCTGAGATTGAATTCTTCTCTCGCATCAGTGGATTAAGTTTTAGAGGAGTTTTGGAGACACTAATTGCCGCTGGTCTTCAAACGCTAACAGGTGGTGGTGCCGAGATTTTATCCGATCGTTATCGCGACAAGATGCATGTGGATAAAGCTAATGTTGCTCAATACTTAGACGTTCACCGCACCGCACATGAATTGGGATTGAAGACACATACAACAATGCTTTACGGTTCCCCAGTGGAAACATTACAAGAACGTATTCAGCATATGATTTACCTAAGAGAGCTTCAGGATGAAACCAATGGCTTTCAAGTGTTCATACCTCTAGCGCTTCAGCCCATTAATGCTAATGCAGGTATAAAAAGACGGAATTCTGCCTTTGAGGATTTGCGCACGATTGCAATTAGTCGCTTGATGTTGGACAACTTCCAACACATTAAGGCTTATTTTATCAATATCGGAACTCAACTAACACAGCTTGCACTTACCTTTGGGGCATCCGATGCGCATGGAACGATAATCAATGAGAGAATTAGTCATGCCGCAGGTGCTTTAACACCAGATGGTCTTACACGTGAAGAGTTGATTTGGCTTATTAAAGGGGCCGGGCGTATTCCTGTGGAGCGCGATACATTCTATAATGAAGTTAAGGTATATTGAGTATGGACTGGATATTGGCATTCATGCTTATGTGGAGCTCATTGGGTGGTGCATCTGATGCTTATGTTCAACAGCAAGAAGCAATTGCAGCTGCCAATATGCAAATCGAAGTTACTATGTTCAAAGACACGGCAACTGCCGAAACAACGATAAGTGAGCCATTAGCGATTGTCCCAAATGAGGTTCAACAAGGGGATGCTGTATTGATCCGCTCGCAATCTGAGCAGACAGTCACTTGGAATAAGTCGACCTATCCACTTCTGCCTTTTGGACTTGGGTACTATACACTATTACCTGTTCCAATAGATATGAAGCCAGGAACGTATGAGGTTGGAGGGCAAACCCTGACCATTCTTAACAGGTCATTCGATACTCAACGAATTGAGGTCACAGAAGAGCAGAACGCCATGCGTTATAACTCCGAGCGGATCAAGCAGGATCAGAAGAAAATTGATAAAGCCCGCAGTGACTCCGAGCCAACCTTCTTGTTCAACGGACCATTCATTCAACCTGTCGCAGGAAGATTAACTACTTCCTTCGGCCTCAAACGATATGTGAATGGTGTATCCAGTGGGAGTCATAAAGCAATAGATTTAGCTAATCCTACGGGCACGGAGATTAAGGCGACGAATGCAGGTAAGATTGTCCTTGCTGAGGAGCTATACTTGACTGGTAATTCCATCTATATCGATCATGGAATGGGATTGTTTTCTCAATATGCGCATATGTCGAAGTTGTTAGTAAAACCTGGAGATAAGGTTGATGCTGGTCAGGTAATTGGACTAGTCGGTACAACAGGCTTCTCGACCGGGCCACACCTACACTTTACGTTCTGGATACACAATGTACAGGCAAATCCTTTTTACTTTTTTGAATCCTCCCCATTCTACTGGGAGGATAATAACAACCCTTGAGGCGGTCTAGCATGAATGATATTGAACTGAAACAAGCATATTCAACAATGGGGCTACTTGATGATGCTCCAATGGATGATGTGGACAAACGCTATGCAATATTGCTTAAGAAGCAACACTCACAGCAAGCTCGAGCAACCGAGGATTCAGCCCATCCTGAAGCTGCTGTTGATTATGAGCAAATTAATCAAGCCTATAGACTGCTCTTACAGCACCATAAGGAAAAAGCAAGCTTAGCTTTCGAGCAAGAATATTACTCGGCTACTCATCGCAAGTGGAAGCTAGATAAGCTCGACCACTTCTGGCAGTATAATAAATTCAGAATTATAAGTGCTGTCCTCATATTGGCCGTAATTTTCTACGGAATTAACACGTATATGGACAAAAGGGCTGAACGCATTGCACTGTCTAAGCTTCCTCCCGCAGATATTGAGATCATGTTCTATGGTGATTACTATACGGAGGATATCCCAAAACTAGAGAAAGCCTTATTAGAACAGATGCCTGAATGGAAGCGCGTCATCATTACTGTCACACAAGTGCCTTCGGACCCAACTAATCCCTACTCCATTTCGCTCCAACAGAAAGCAGTTATTATGCTTATGACGCAGAAACCGGATATATATGTGATGGATAAATCCACCTTTGAGATACTATCCGTACAACAAGCCTTACTCGAAGGGAAGGATTGGTTAGGTTCTATAGAGCCGCAATTAATGGATAAGCAGAAGGCGTTCGGTCAGAGCGAGGAAGATTTAGAACCCAAGCTGTATGGGGTCGATGTGAGTAGGAACTCCGTATTCGAGAGTAAAGGACTGCATAGCGTGGATCAGATTATTGGGATGAGATTCGACTCCACCAAACAGAAGGCTGCACAGCAATTAATTGATCTGTTTCTGAAGAAAGCTGAATAGTTTCAATCCATATCGTCCAACCATGCGAAACCATCATCAGGGGTATTAATCCAAGCTAATATGTTATCGTACAGTTCATCAGGTGTGCCCGCTGTAATAATCTCACCATTCACCATGGCGAATGGCGTCATGTAACATTGTCCGCAATTACCAAGACAGCCATACTCAATCACATCGTAGTCGGAATTTTCCTCCAACCTCTTCATGATAACATCTGTGCCGAGTGCCATATTACTGTTACAGAATTCAATTATTGGTCTCATTATGAAATCCACCTTTGAAAATGCTTCTCAATGATATATAATATAAAGTATAGAAAGGAGTTGAAGTGAATGAGCGAAACACTAACAGAAGGTACTATGTATGATGAGGTGCTAGAAGTTTTAGATAAGCTTCGTCCGTTTCTCCAGCGCGATGGCGGTGACGTCGAATTGGTAGACGTAGAAGACGGCATCATCAAACTTCGATTAATGGGAGCCTGTGGAAGTTGCCCAAGTTCTACAATAACTCTTAAAGCTGGTATTGAACGTGCTTTACTTGAAGAGGTTGAGGGCGTTATCGAAGTCGTACAAGTATTCTAAAAACGGAATATGATAATGTTATCCATATTCTCTAATCCATAATCCCTGCCAAATGGCAGGGATTATTCTTTTTTGTTAGGTTAGTGGCCATGTTCGGATCGGATCCATCCCGCCGGCAACATTGATCATACTACCCGTTATGAAATCGGATTCCGATTTGCAGAGGAATGCAGCAATTCTAGCAACGTCCTCTCCTGTACCTGGTCGTCCTCTAGGAGATTCCGGATCTATTAAATGCTCGACATCGATAATTTTCTTCTCTTTATTATCTCCGCGAATGTCTCCCGGACAGATCATATTGACTGTAATTCCGCTCTCTGCTTCTTCGACGGCGAGTGTCTTCGTAAAGGACACCAAACCAACCTTTGCAGCAGCATATACTGCCCGATGAGGCCAAGCTCTCGATTCTCCTGCATGGGCGAAGCCGAAGTGAATAATACGTCCCCAGTTATTACGCCGCATGAATGGGAGTACCAAATGATCCAATTCCATGACTGCCGTAAAATTACTCTGGATCAGATATTGGATATCTCTCATACTGTATTCAGCAAACTTACGCCGCTCCCTAAAGAAGGGTCCCGCATTATTGACCAATACATCTATCGAGCCGAAGCGGTCCGTTGTAAGCTGTACAAGCTTCTCAAGCGCACTAGAATCCGTTACATCCACCTGAACAGCTAAGGCTTTAACTCTTAGTTGTTCAACCTGTTGGACAAGCTCACGAGCCTCTGATTCGCTCCGCAAATAGCTCACCACGATATTAAAGCCTGCCTCAGCTAACGACAATGCGATCTGCCTACCCAAGCCTTTGGCCCCACCCGTAATTACAGCCACTCGACGTTTCGTCGTCATTATGCACACTCCTCTCTACCCCAATCGCTATTTATGTGTTGGTTTAGAGCAATATGCAAAAATCGTATGTAGTGAATCGCAAACCATAACAAATCCCTGTTGTAAATCCTCTAGATTGCTACGAACAGGCTCAACCTTATGCTCTGTAGCAAAGCATTGACGGGTTCTCCATATATCATCGATTAATTCAGCATTCAAAGAATGGATTTCTAAATTTCTTCTCATTCTTAGACGTCCCATTGGCTTCTGATGACTCACTTTAATATCGAATAGTCGTTGTTCTAATTGTGCATAGGCTGGTATTTTATGTAGCTGACGAAGTACAGTGTAATAAGAAAATTTCTGTTTAACGCGGGTAGTGTTCAGATCATAGAGCTTATCCAGAAAGTAGCCAGTTTTATCCAGTGTCGAGAAGATGCGAATGAATGCATTCTTATAGAAATACACATGACGATAATAGCCAGCAAGCTCGTCCGAAGTCATTTCTTCTTCAGATAACTTTGTGATGTTCTCCCCATAATGTTGACTACAGTACACGCTTTGTTCCAGCTCATTCAGAGCGCTGCGAAGTCCCGTTGCCCATAAATCCAAGCGAATCCACTTCGCCTGCACGCCACCCGAGCAACCGTGTTCATTGCGTAATCGTTTGCAGAAAGCATCGATTGCGTTATTGGTTTCTAATAGTAATCCGTTATCTTGCCTTGGTTTGTCACCGAAGAGCGATCGTAACACCATCTCACCCCATTTTCATCCTTAGCTGCCATGTCCGAATACACATATAACCGATTACTGCGAATAAAGCAGAAATAATCATAGTGTGAACTAGCCCAGCGAATACATACATATTCTCTGAGTATAACACATTGGTAACCCAGGCCCCACTTAGCACTTGTAAGATGGTAAGAATGAGTGCCAACAGCGATAATCTACTGATCTCTAGAGGCTGATTATAACGACGACTACCGAGAACCGCAATCCATACAATCAGTAGGAATAGAATCATCGCCGCAAGACGATGAATAAAGGCAATTCCCGTAGAACCTGATAATTCAGGTATTATCTCGCCATTACACAATGGCCAACCTGAGCACCCACCTGCTGATTTGGTATGTCGAACATAAGCACCGAGATATACAACAACATACGTATAAATGGCTATGAACCATACCAGCTTGCGATAAAAAGGTTGAACATATGTCGTTAATTTCATATTCACGTTATCCATATTACGCCAAACCCGGAGCACAATTAAAAAAGTAAAAGTGAAAGCTAATAAGGAGATTCCAAAATGTAAGGCCAGCACGGCGGAAGATGTTTCCCAAATCACTGCCATCGCACCTAAGACCGCTTGGATAAGCGTGAAGATAAGTGCACCACTTGCGTAGAAATATGCTTCATCCCGCCGACCAAATTTTCGATATATGGCTACAAAGGTCATCAGTATTAGAATTCCTTCAACACCAGTTATCGCCCGATGGCTATATTCTATAATCGATTCCAATGTATAAGCAGGAATAAACTTTCCGTTACATAATGGAAAACCAGCACCACCACCGCATCCTCTTCCGGAACCGGTTTTGGTAACGGTAACACCCGCTATTAATACAAGAAACATGCCTAGACATGTAACCAATGTTAACCATTTAATGGTACGACTCATACCAATTCACCTATTCGTTGTAAGACTTAGGACCATCATTCATTATAACGATTATCGATTCATTTTACCAAGTACATTTTGTGACAAACTCAACAGTGAAAATCACCACCTGGACTACTATCAACCCTAAGCGGTGATCAGTTTTTATCCAATGCGAGTCACTTGCCACACGACAGAATTGACTTTGATTTCTTCATTCAGCCATTGTTCTGCAATACGTCTGAATAATTCGGGGTCTCCACTGCACAGAAATTGATGAACAGGTTTATGAATGGTCCTCTCCAGCAATCCCTTATGATACAATACGGTACTTATTTCTCTCGCTGTCTCATCTGCAGAACTGATCAATGCGACATCCGGTCCCATGACATCAGCAATAATCGAGCTTAGGAAAGGATAATGCGTACAGCCGAGAATCAAACAATCGATGGTGGAATGCTTGAGCGGTTGCAAGGATTCACTTACAATTTGGAAAGTGTCTTCTTGTTCACATAACCCTTGCTCTACCAAGGGAACGAATTGCGGACAAGCTAAACCAACAATCTCTAAATTCGGAGATATGCTCTTCAATGCTTTCTCATAGGCTCCGCTCAGAATAGTACCTTCTGTACCAATTACACCTACAATACCATTTCTTGTCGTGGTGATTGCAGCTCGCGCGCCGGGGTGAATGACACCTACAACGGGAATATCGACTAAGCTGCGAATCTCGTCTATAGCTACAGCAGTTGCGGTATTACAGGCAATCACGATCATTTTCGGTCGATATTGCAATAAGTACTCTACAATCTGTAAAGTAAATGTGCGAACTTCTTCAGCAGGTCGGGGTCCATAGGGTGCACGTAAGGAATCTCCGAAATATACGATCTTCTCTAGGGGCAGTTGCCTCATCACTTCTTTGGCTACGGTAAGACCACCTACACCAGAATCCAATATTGCAATGGCTTGTTGCACGAATACACGCTTCCTTCTACGAATATTATCACGTTCATGTATAAGATATGAGTACGATTATCGTTATGTACTAGGAAGATATCCCCTTCTAACACTCATATTCATCGTTTATTTGCTCTTCTGCACAACACCGATACATACGCATAGAACGGTTATTAAAGTAAACGCTGTGAGTGCAAGGAAAGGGATGGTAATAAAACCAAGCCAATTGATATACTCCGCATCACAAGGAACAATTCCACATGCATTACCTGTATGCTCAAACCAATTCGTTTTCTCAATAGCGTAATGATAGGAGGAGATGCACATGCCCAGAATTGTGATGGGTAGCACATATATCGTCTGCTTTAGATCCTTCCTAGCTGTAGCTATTCCGAGGACGATCACGAGTGGATACATCAGTATTCGTTGATACCAGCACAGATTACAGGGCAGATAGCCCATGATTTCGGAAAAATATAAGCTGCCCAATGTGGCTACAGTTGCAACCACCCAAGCAATAGATAGCCCTTGCTCCAACAAGAATGTGCGGGATTTTTGCATGATGGTATCTCCTTTGTCCACGTATACATTTATAATGGCTTATCTAACCTAGAAAATCAATTGTCGGAAAACAAAACATCATAATCAAAGCAAAAAAAAAAAGCCCTCCAAGAACAAGAACGAGGGCTTGCTTTCGTATCCATTACTTTAAAATATCTATTTCATCATCGGCTGTAGTTGAATTCGTCGACTTTTGCTCGTTACGCGCATCTTTCCAGCCCTTTACTTCTGTGACTACCGTACCGGCAATCTCCTTGGCCTTATCAACTAATTCTGAGGTATGAATACCTAAGTTCTTAGCAATGACTTGGCTACGTTCAGAAACATTTCTTGCAATAGTCTGACTACGATCACTAACTTGACCTGCAAGCTCTTGCGTTCTAGAGGTAACCGTGTTAACTGTATCCTTGATATCAGCGCGTAACTCCTCACCTGGTTTAGGTGCTAATAGTAGGGCTGTAATTGCTCCAATTACTCCACCGACTACTGCTCCTAGCAAGAAATCTTTTCCATTCATGTTGTTATCAGACATTGTGATCCTCTCCCTTGGTTTTATTAGATTTCAAAGCTTGAAACTTCTGCCATAGATTGACGGCAACATTGGTCCATTGGATGACTTCATCAATACGTTTCTGTTGCTTATGAACACCACTCTGAACACCATGTGTGATCGATTTGGTCACGGTTGCCGACACTTGCTTCATCGATGCGGTTACCTGATTAACCGCCTCTCCAACCTCACCAACCGAATCGAATAGTGCGTCAACTTGCTTGAGTTTTTTGTGTAGGTCTTCGGTGATCTGGTTTGTTGTTCTCATCATAATTACAGTTTCTCGAGTTACTTCATCAACTTGCAGCTGTACCTTCTCCAACGTCTTACTTACTTGCTGGACTGAATCGTTAACCGACCTTAAAGTAATAATTAAATAAATCGTTAACGCAACAAAAGCAGCAGCAATGACAGCAACACTCAAATCAATTAACATCCCATACACCTCATCTGAGTAGATACACGAACTAGACATATGCCTACTTCTTCTTATTATAAGTATACCACACCTACTTTGACACAAACAAAGTAGAAATAATACCCTCTTATTTATTCTGAATAACGTATTTACATTTCTTGCCGTCCTTCGCTAAGCACTCCACTCGCTCCACCTCTACACTCAGTAATTCACTGAATAGCGCAAGCTCGCTTTGACAGGCATGATTATATTTATTCGCCACTTGGGCAATAGGACAATTAAATTCATTGATCACATAATTCCCTTGCTCATCCTGCTCCCAAACTGCCATATAACCATTGTCATTCTGAATTTGGGTTAATGTAGCAACTTTATCCTGCAGGCTCTGGTGGTCCGGCATACGGCTAGCGTACTTGCCAATCAATTTATCTTTGCGTTTGTCGAATAATTGGTTAATTACACCCTCACCAGAGCCTAATTCAAGCTCTTCTAATAAATCCAGAGTGAGATTGTGATAATTGTTAGGAAACTGGTTCTCCGAATGTGCAGTTAGTGAATACTTATTCGATGGTCTACCCATAGGTTGTCGAACGAGAGTCGTTTCAACCAGCCCATCTCTCTCCATGTTATTCAAGTGCCTGCGTACTGCCATCTCAGTAATATTGAGCTGTTTGGCCATATCTCCAACACTAAGGGGTTCACTCTTCTTCATCATGGTAAGTAATAACCTATGTGTAGAAAAATCATGATCATTCTGCATCGCTACATACCCCCCTCATATATATTACCTTATATGATACTGTATTTAGGGGGATTCGTAAATTAGTAAACACAAAAGTATAGTAAGTCGCTATGTAGCTGCTTGTAACCTATTGTAATCCTTAAAGCTCATTCGATAGATACCGAACGATACAATCCGCGAAGCGATCTAGTCCTTCAGGTAATTGTTGTGAGAGGCTGATAAGATCATCATGGTTTAAATGGTAATAATTTTGAACGAGAGGTTTGCGAAATAGAACGAGGGGAGAGATCACATCGAACACATCACTAGGGAACACATTCTCACCGAATAGAATTTCTATGATGTCCTCATAACTTGCCGCGTCCCGCATGACGAATCCATCAATCATATAATTACCAATATCGGTTACAGATTCTGCAGCAACATGGACAGCCCGCTCCAGCGCAAATCGATGGAGCAAGCTTTCTTCCGATGTTTTGTCGTTTAACAAGCGTAGTGCCTTTACAACAGTGGATAAAAACGCCAACCGACTTTCTATTTGTTCTGTATTCACATTGTACATGGTAATGAACTCCCTCTGAGAATAAGTAACTTTCTTCTATTGCTAATTTTTCTTATTCTTACGTGCCTTTATTCTCAACCATATGATGGTAATGACGAATGTTAGAATAACAACGGTCAATATAGTCATAATCTCACTAGATGTTTCGTCCAAAGTTTTCACCCCTAAAAGTTTTTGATACGCTCAGATTTTGGGAGACGTTAACTCAGCTTCTTCCTTCGAGCAAGCCAGGCCCAACGTCGCTCTGATTTGCGCTTATACTTGGGAAGCGACTGATAGATCGTTATTGCTTCCTGATAAGCTTGCTTCGCTTGACCCTTCTGATCGATCATCTCAAGAACGAGGCCTAATCGATAATAGGCTTCACATGAGGATGAATGAATTTCTTGAAACTGTCTCAGATAGCGCAATGCCTTAGCCTGGTCCACATTCGCATAAGCCTCTCCTAGACGTAGATAAGGCTCACCGTAACGAACTCGCGGATTTAATTGCAGCGCCTGTAAGATGTGCGATTCTCCAAGGCTTAGATCGTCTAGCTTCAGTCTGCAACGACCAGCTTCGAACCATACCTCTGCAGAATCATTCATAACGGGAATAAGCTCATCTAATAAGACCATAGCATCCGAATATCGTCGTTTCTCTAGTAATATCCGCGCTGCTTGGAGCTTTAGTGACGCATTGTATGGGCTTAGAGATAATTCTTGCCGAATCCTTCGAAGTCTTTGGGTCAACTGAAACGGTCTGAATACATTAGGAAATATACCAATATAGCGCCGGTCCAGTAAATAAAGCACGATCAGCAACACCAGAAGCGCAACGAAGGGATTGCCGAAAAGCCAGAATAATAAACCGAATAGGAACAGCTTAGTCAATGCATTTCACCCCTCATCCCCTCATAGAAAAACTGCCAGCAGGCAGTTTATGTTTCAAAATCTACAGAAACGGAAGTTTCTCCAACATTCTTCATATATTTCACAATTTCTTGGTGAACCGGATGAATTTGATAAGCGTCTAATTCCTTCATCGAATGAAACTTGGTAATCAGGACGAGGTCGTATGACCGCTCTGAATGCAGCACATCCACGCCAACCTCCAAATGTAATAACTGTTGAATTTTACCTTGCATGCTCATAAGAACTTCTTTTGTCTTCTGAACATGATCTGCACTGCGCTCCTTGAGCTTGAAACAAACAATATGGGTAATCAATTTATTCATCTCCTTCACTACATTATATGGAAAAACAAATTCAAAGTCTATCTTGATAAGAGGACTTCGCAATCCGACTTAATGCCAGTATTTGTGGATAAAAGCATCCCGACCAGACCCATGTCTATACATCCGATAATGAGTTGGATTCTTATGATGATAATCTTGATGATATTCCTCTGCCGGATAGAATACCGATGCTGGTGTTATTGCTGTCATGATGGGACGGTCGAATCTGCCGCTCGTAGATAATTGTATCTTGGATGCTTCTGCCGCCTGTCGCTGCTCATCGGTATGATAGAAAATTTCTGTTCGGTAGGATTCACCACGATCGAAGAATTGACCACCTGCATCAGTTGGATCGATCTGCTGCCAGAATATCTCGAGCAATCTCTGATACGAGAATTGACTCGGGTCGAATGTGATTTGTATCGCTTCAGCGTGTCCGGTTTTCTCGGAACAAACTTCTTCATAGGTTGGATTTACTTTGTTGCCGCCAATATATCCAGAAACCACCTTAATAATGCCTGGTTGCTCTTCAAAGGGAGTTACCATACACCAGAAGCAGCCTCCAGCAAATGTAGCCAACTCATAGTCTTTATCATGAACCATCTCATTAATCCCTCCACATACAATTTCATAACGATTACAAGTTAACTTACTTATTATAACATGGATAACCGCCCTTTTCCTTGCTCCTATGGACACTAGCCCGCAACGTGACAGATACACGCAATATAATATAGGAAGAATGACAGGAGGGAGGGCTTTCACATGGGTGCAGTTGGAGGTGCTTTTACGAACACTGGAACTATCCTCGTACTTTACATTCTTCTTGTTATTGTGTTGATGGCTGGTTTCTGTATCTAAATAATAAAGACGAAACAACAAAACCTGGCGATTTATCAGCCAGGTTCTTTTCTATACATAGTGGATTATCAATAGCCCAACACTTAATGCGCAGCAGCAGGCCGTTCCTTCGCTTTGTCTGCTTCTCCAGCATTCTTATTCGCTTCATCACGGTTAAGCTTCATCTCTTCAACTGACTTAGTATGAAGACGGGCTGCACCTTCGTATTTCTGAGTAGGAATCAGATTGCCAGAATTCATTCGCAGCTTGGCAATCGTGATCGAATCTGTGTATTGTGGCAGCCATTGCTCCTGAGCTACAAGCATCTCATCGACCATCTGCCAAATTTCCTTCGGATTACATACAGCACCTACAAGGGGATCCATCATCATGGCTTGGCGAAGCAGCATGTCATTCCCTTGGATAGCCGCTTCAACCGCTAACCGTTGTACAGAGATACTGACATTACAGACGGTAGCACAGCCTAGAGGAAGATCCCCTACCATTGGCATACTAATACCATTAGCATCCACATACCCCGGAGCCTCAATGATCGCATCGTCCGGCAGATTGGAAATCACACCATTATTCACCACATTGAAGTGTCCTCGATAAACTCTCCCTGTCTCAAGACCTTCAATAATATAAGAACCATGCTCTTCACTACGATTGTCTGCAAGGTATTGAATCGCAGGCTCCTTCATCCAGTTAGGGAAATCCGTCTCAAACCAGCTGCGACCTTCTGTGCATACTCTCAGGTATCCACCAGTCTCGCCATTGATCCATGTGCCAAGATCAATCCATTCCATAATTTCCTGTGGACGCTTACGATACCAAGGCACATATTCACTCAAGTGCCCATTCGATTCGGTACTGTAATATCCGAATCGTCGAAGCATATCAATTCGAACCTTCTCTGTCTTGCTGAAATCAGGATGGCTTTCGAATGCCTCGAGTAACTTGCCTGTCATGTCCACACCATTATGCTTAATCTGCACGTACCAGGTTTGATGGTTGATTCCAGCACAGATGATATCGACTTCTTCCTTCTTCAAACCAAGCGCTTCGGCAATTTGCCGATGCCCGCCTTGCACGCCATGACAGAGGCCAATCGTCTTAACTCCACCATACTTATTACATGCCCATGTTAGCATTGCCATAGGGTTAGCATAATTGAGTAAGAGACAATCTGGTTTCGCCACCTCACGGATGTCTTTGCATATATCCATCATAACTGCAATTCCCCGTTGACCGTACATGATACCACCCGCACACAATGTATCTCCGACACATTGGTCCACGCCATATTGTAATGGAATGTCTACATCTAATTGGAAAGCCTCAAGCCCACCAACACGAACAACAACAAACACATATTTGGCATCCTTCAATGCTTCCCTGCGATCTAATGTTGCTTGAATACGAATGTCTAGCCCATTCTCCTCTATATCGCGTTGGCATAGCTGAGACACCATATCCAAATTTGACGGATTGATATCCGTGAACGCTACCTCCATATCCCTGAACTCAGGTACTACAAGCAGATCACGCAGCAAGCCTCTGGTAAATCCAATACTGCCTGCACCAATAAATGCGACTTTGAATGACATCTATAACACATCCTCTTCTCCAACTAAACTCTTACTTAAGAGTAGCAAAAGATAGAATGAAGGCGTTATCAATATCATTACCATTATCATCACAAAAAGTATAAAATCCTCACTTCATCATTCCGACTTCACCTGAATGTATAGAGATCTACGATAGCGAAGTGGGGTGCTGTCTGTGTGTTTTCTGAATAAAGAGCTGAAATATTCCCGACTATTAATGCCAACATAGCTTGCAATGTCTGCAATTGGAATATCCGTATGCGCCAATAGCATCTTTGCCTTCTCCATTCGGATAGTGACGAGATATTCCATAACCGTACAATCCATGCTCGCTTTGAATATGCGATGAAGGTAACCTGGATGCACATTCACACTTGCTGCAATGTCCTTGACCTGAATATCACAGTCATAATGATGTTGGATATAAGTTATCGCATTCTTGACATACTCGTCCGATGGCTGATGCTCATGATCCTTCGCTTCAATCGCAAGCGTAGCGATACGAATGAGTACTTGTGCTAGCAGAAGTTGAATCATCATCTCTTTATCGGAGCCTACATCATCGAGCTGAATGACTAAACTCTTAAGTGTATGATAAATTTCATCAGGGTCCTTCAAGACGACATAGGGTGTATGCTTCGAGAGCCAAACGCTGAGATTCTGGCTTCCTTCAACTAATTGCTTCATAGAAGGGAGGGAACTCATCTTCTGTTCGAATACGAATTCGATGTTCAGCATACGACACGGATTATTGTTCTCCACCATAAGTCTATGGCTGACATTGGCATCGATTAGGATGAAATCGCCTTTCTTGAGCGTAAAAGTATCCTCAATCACATCGACCTGGCATTGACCTGTAATCACATACATGATTTCCACAGAGTTATGCTCGTGAAACGGCATGCGAAAATCATCCCACTGTTTGAAGTAATAATAATTCACCTTGGGATGATAATCGCCTGATCTTAATTGGGAATGATATAGACTATTCGAATCCATTATGACCTCAATTCAACTATCTGTAACCTTCATCAATACAAGTCTCAAAGGAAGCACCTGAGAATAAATAATATCCGCAACAATGCCGTATGATATGGCGTCATAATCATGAGCAATAATATTGCGTGTTCTATACAAACTCTTCCAAGCAATAGAAGTATGGTTCTCTTTGAAAGAATCTGGCAGCTTCTTGCATAGTTCCCCGATTTGACTTAAATGTAAACATATAATGGAGTTCAATTCTATAGAATTTTTCATATAAGCACTTAAGTCTGGAACATAATAATCACGATTCACCATATAAATATACACCTCCGTGCAATAAATCATCCTTCAGCACGGATTGTCTTACCCCTTCTGTTGTCAATAAGTCGATCTCCCTGTTAAACATTTGTTCTGCATCTTCCAAAAATCCGAGGTAGCTCATAGAATCAAACTCGTTCACCAAATCAATCACTAAATCAATATCACTATCACCTTCTGCGGTGTCATGTACGTATGAACCGATTAACATCACACTTTTAATACCATGATACTTACTAGCCAGATTTCTTACACCACTCTTTATCTCTGAAATGGTTAATACTCCTAGATTAGACATGCTAACACCTTCTCTACAGTAAAATTAAGTAATTCATAAACAGTATACCATAATTCATAATCACTAAGAATGAGATGACTTCAAGCGCCAAATTAGACTTTGGAAATCGCCTGATAAGCTCGGAATAGCCACACCCGCGTACATCAAGTGGTCACCTGCATAAGTAAAACCATCCTCAACAAGCAAATAATCCTTATTAGCGTCCAAGCCCTTCAGCTTGAGTCGGCTTAATGGTTCGTTCGGTTCTGCAAGCACTCTGAAGTAAGCGACCACGGCTTCACTCTGATCTTCAGCTACGATCATCCAAGCCGTCTCATTGCCCTCGAAAGGGCTTAATAGACGGTAAAAATCACCGAATTGCACAAGCGGGCGGATTTCCTTATATAGTTCTATCTGTTGTTTAACTATATGTTTCTCTTCTTCGGTAAACTTCGTTAAGTCAAGCTCATAGCCAAAGTTACCTGACATCGCCACATGACCACGCATGTCGAGTGAAGTCATCCGATGTACCTGATGATTAGGAACCGCAGATACGTGAGCACCCATCGTACTCGTAGGGTATACAATGCTCGTCCCATATTGAATTTTCAGACGGCTTACAGCATCGGTATTGTCGCTCGTCCACGTCTGCGGCATATAATGAAGCATACCTGGATCGAAGCGCCCACCACCACCCGAGCAGCTCTCGAATAGGACATGTGGAAATTCAGTCGTTATTTTCTCAAGAACCGTATAGAGCCCTAGCATATATCGATGTGCGGTTTCCTTCTGTCTTGCTGCTGGTAATAATGCTGAACCAATTTCCGTCATGTTCCGATTCATATCCCACTTCACATAGGTGATCGGGGCGCTCTTCAGAATATTACTAATCATGCTATGAATAGCCTCGCATACGTCATCTCTGGAGAAATCCAGAATCAACTGTTGACGCGCTTCTGTTCTGCGGTAATCCGGAACATGCAAGCACCAATCGGGATGTTGGCGATATAGTTCACTGTCTGGTGAGATCATCTCAGGCTCGAACCACAAGCCAAATTGCATATCTAAGTTGCGAATACGTTGAACTAAATCCTCCAAACCATTCGGTAGCTTCTGAAGATCGACGAACCAATCTCCAAGCGAGCTATTGTCACTATTACGTGAACCAAACCATCCGTCGTCTAGTACAAAAAGTTCAATACCAAGGTCCTGACCGACTTTGGCGATATTCTCTATTTTGTCAGCTGTAAAGTTAAAGTATGTAGCTTCCCAGTTATTGACTAGCACGGGTCTCGTGCTATCTCTAAATTCGCCTCGACAGAGTCGCGTCCGATATAATCGGTGATACGTTCTGGACATCTGCCCAATACCGCTCGGGGAGTAAACCATAACCACTTCGGGGGTCTGGAAGCTTGCCCCTGGCTGGAGCAGCCAATTAAAGTCAAACGGATTAATGCCCATTGAGACGCGAGTCGTTCTGAATTGGTCCACTTCAGCTTGGGCAACAAAGCTACCGCTATATACAAGGCTGATGCCGAACACATCACCATAATCCTCATTAGCATCCTTGGATAACAACGCTACAAACGGGTTCTGTTGGTGACTGCTAGAGCCTCTTCTGCTCTCAATCGCCTGCATCCCGGACGCCAAAGCTCTTCGCTCGATATGTCTCTCTCTAGTCCAAGCACCTGATAAATGTAGAATGTCGTAATCGGCATGATGGAAATCCACACTCATACTGAGTGCACGAAGGATATTCAAATCGTGTGTACCTTCATTCACAAAGCGCACAGATCGAGTTATCGCATTCAGTTCGTTGAAGATTGTATAGGAAAGTATGATGGCAATACCTGCGACTGGATCATATAATTCCAACTCCAGCGTATCTGCTTCCGCATCTTGCTCCACATAAGTGGCTGGAAGACCTTCTAGCTTCGGCTTACCACTGAATATGCGATGTTGCCTATATATCGCTTCTGTTATCGTAGTTCCATTAGGTAGTTGAACCTGATAGGCGGGATGACGGAAATCCCCTGAGCCATATGCAGGATATTCCAATGGAATCGCATCCAATGATATCGTCCGATCCTCAAGGAAAGGAGTAGGACTAAAGGAAGCTCGCTCCCTGTATTGAATAATGCGTGCAAGCTGACCATCACGAATCGTTCTCCCCCAGTATACGTGTACAGGAAATCCTTTAACCAATTGAAAAACATAGCTTGTCTGCTTGCTTTGAAGGTGAAAAATCTGATCAGTTGATTGAAATTGGATGCTCATATTGTCACTCCTTACTCGCTTTATCAAAGTAATCATATACCTGATCTAACAATGAAATCAACTGCTTCGTTTGCTCTTTACCTAGTGAATCAATAAGGCCTGTATACAGGGCAACTTTACGTTTACTCGCCTGTTGTACAACGTTCTCCCCTTTAGCAGTCAATTTAATGTCGGCGACCCTTCGATCGTGAGCATCGACACACCTTTCAATAAATCCATTATGATTTAAGCTCTTAACCATCTGAGTAACCGTCGGAGAAGTTACCATGAGACATTTACTAATCTCCGATATCGTGACTCCATGCTCGTTCTGTTGAGAAATATCCTTAACCCAGAGTAATAATCTGATCTCACTAGGTTTTATACCAAACTTGGTTTGCTTGTGCCAATCCGCCTTGGCAAATTTCTCAAACGTGAGAATCAAACTTCTTATTTCTAAGTTAGTTACATCACTCAAGACAATAACCTCATTTCTCGGATGTTCGAAGAGGTATTTCTTTCAAGAACAAAGTGAATATAAGAGCGACGACCAACAAAGCACCACCAATATAGAATAACGTTGATAACGTGTCATCTAAAACGGAGCGTAACATGCTAATCATACTTTCAAACGTAGCTTCCACATCTGCAGGCAGTGTCGTCTGCAACTCTTTCAGCTTAGGTTGATCCAACAGTATTTGTGGATTAATCATAGCTGTGAATTGATCAGCTGTACTCTTATCTAAGTGAGAGAAGTCAACTCTGGCATCCGATTTCATGACTTTGGTCAAGTTACTGGTCATCGAGGAATTCATGACAGAGCCCAGTACGGCAATACCGATCGTCCCCCCCAGATTACGGAATAAGGTAGAAGCTGCGGTAACTACACCTAATTGGGACGACGGCACTGCATTCTGTACCGTCAAGGTGAATACCGGCATACTTAGCCCAAGACCTACACCGAATACAGCCATACTTGCAACTGCTAACCACACACTATTCATATTGGCCAACATGACCATACTCAGAATCATTAATATGACACCTACAATGGCAAAGATCTTATACTTGCCTGTCTTGGCTATAATGCGGCCTGCAATTGTACTCAGTAATATCATAGTGACAGACATTGGAATATTAACTAAGCCAGACTGTGTTGGTGACAATCCTTCAACACCTTGAACGTAGAAGGGAAGATAGATCATTGCGCCTAGCATACCAGCATTCATCAGAAAACCGACGGCATTAGATATATTCACAATGCCATTCTGAAATAAGGAGAGTGGCAGAACAGGGCTCTTCGCTTTCTTCTCAACAAAGATGAATATAAGGATACCAACTATTGTAGCTGCGAAGAGTCCAATAATTTCAGGTGAACCCCAATCATACTTCGTACCCGCCCATGAGAAACCAAGGAGTAAAGATACTATTGATAGAGACAAGACGAGAGAACCCCAGTAATCAATAGATTCAGAAGTTGATCGAGCAACCTTCGGAAATTTAAAAAGGATCAGAGCAAAAGCGACAACACCAACCGGAAGAAACGCCCAGAACAACCATTTCCAATCCATGTGATCGATCATAAAACCGCCGAGTGTAGGTCCAAGTATACTAGATAATCCAAAGACTGACATCATAAGTCCCGTCCACTTCGCTCTTTCACGAGGTACGAACAGATCACCTACTGCTGTGATCGTTGTAGACATTAGAATTCCAGCTCCGACACCTTGGATACCACGATATGTGATCATTTGAAAGATATCGGTAGATAATCCTGTAAGGAATGCTCCCGCCATAAAAACTACAATTCCAAAAAGCAAAAAGGGTTTACGCCCATAGATATCAGATAACTTGCCCGTTAAGATGGTCGCGACTGTTGAGGTCAACATGAATATTGTAATTACCCAAGAATAATATTTCATCCCGCCAAGCTCTGCTATTATCCGCGGCATGGACGATCCTACAATAGTCTGATTGATTGCTGCGAAGAACATCGCTGCCATTAGCGCAATCATAATAGTCATTTTCTGTTTATGAGTTAGTTGTTCCAATTTCCATCCTCTATTCTCTATTATGATTTATATAGGTTGCCAACCTAATTTGTATATATTACTAGATAGACTTTCGAAAATCAATAGCACACAAGAAAAACCATCGGTGAAATTCACTCTGATGGTCCGATATTAAGTTTTTTGGATAAAGGCTAAACATTCTTAGGGTTCATCCGACCTCCGCATATGATGGGCACCGGATGCTGCGTATAAGAATCATACATACTACTTATTTTTCCCTGCTAGAGATCAGGATGATATTTTTAGATTAGGTGTTGCGACCAGTGCTTCACCATCCGGACCTTTCGCACCTGAGCAGGATTACATTCCTGGTAGCTTCAGCATAGATCCAGCCGTTCTAGTAGATGACAACAACAAAGCTTACGTATATTTTGGTGGTCTGTGGGGGGGGACAGCTAGAGAAATGGCAGACTGGCACATTCAATCCGGATGCTACAGGTCCTGCTAATACTGAACCTGCCTTGGGACCGCGAGTAGCAGAATTAAACGAAGATATGCTAACCTTTATAGAGTCGCCCCAAGAAATATCGATTGTAGATGAAGATGGAAACCCTATACTTGCTGGCGATGAGGAAAGAAGATATTTTGAGGGACCATGGGTTCATAAATATAACGGGTATTACTATCTTTCTTATTCTACCGGCAGTAGCCACTTCATCGTATATGCAATTAGTAAAAATCCAAAAGGGCCTTATGTATACAAAGGAAAGATACTCACGCCTGTCATAGGTTGGACTACCCATCATTCTATCGTTCAATTTAAGGATAAGTGGTATTTATTCTATCACGATAGCTCCTTATCAGGCGGGGCTGATAACAAACGGAGTGTCAAATTTACTGAGCTGAAATATAATGATGACGGGACTATCCAAACCATAGATCCATACGATAATTAAAGCCTGTTCACTTTCAAGTCTGCCAAATTCGTACCAAGCTGTGCCGCCAAATGCTCGGTCCGAAACTATAGCTTACCTTTACGAGAATAAGCTTTAGTCAGTTAATAAGAAAAACCGCGGAAAACCCATCCGCGGTACTCGATTATTTCGACTAATTCTACCGCCACAGCTACTTTCACACCGAGTTACTCGATTATTTCGACTAATTCCTCTGCCACTGCTACTTTCA
>JBBDIY010000093.1:0-56232 GCA_040880185.1 Paenibacillaceae bacterium | reverse complement strand
GAGAAACGGGAATGAAGCGGCAACGAATGATGATGACAAAGACAACAACAAGGAGAAAGTTCATTCCATCGATGTTCTCAAAGTGGCTCATCACGGCAGTAAGACCTCTACGACAGAATCATGGCTTAATTTATGGGATCCGAAGGTTGCAGTGATATCAGTTGGGGAAAGGAATATGTACCGACATCCGAGTCCTATCGTGATTGATAGACTGCATCAACATTATGTATCAATCCTACGGACTGATCTTCATGGAGAGGTTCAGATGAAGGTGGGTGAAACGGGAGTTGAGTGGCGAACGTATTTAGGAGGTGAATAAAAAGTAACTGTACCGTTTAGTGGTGATACGAATGGACGATGTGGATGAAGCATCAGATGGGGAAATGGGCCAAAAGCGAGTGGCATTTCGGTGCGGCTGCGGCCTCGTGAATTCGCGCTGCTGGTGTATTTAATTGAAAATAAAAGGCTGCTTCTGACAAGAGAACAGATCGTTACCCGTGTCTGGGGACAAGAATACGAAGGAGAATATCGGACAGTGGATACTCATGTCAAGCGGATTCGTGAAAAAATGGGCGAAGCTGCAAAATGTATCCATACAATCTGGGGTGTGGGGTATAAAATTGAAGACGATTAGGAACGCTTTTTCGCCGACAGCTCCGATCGGGAAGGGAAATTGTCTCATTTTTTTCTGATCTGTCCCGATTCCTATGTATTTATAACACGGAAAGGTATTTATAATAAATGAATGTTACCGCTTTCAATTCATACTAGGTTTTCTATGCACGGGTGGCCCGTTATGATCGCGGCGAAGTGGACAAAATGGCGATTAAAAATTTGGGCGACTCCGGATGGAACACAGATGTTTATGATAATCTCGGTCCACTGGGCGGTACGCCTGAAATATTGATAGCTCAGAAGGTAGCGGACATAATGAACCAGTCGTTGACGAGGGCGCTCAATGTCAAAACCGAAGCGGAAGCGGTTCATACATTCGATACGATGCTTGCCGACATGAAGGCGGCAGAAAGCGAGACCGTCGAGAAAATTAGTAACGACAACTACATGACAGACTGGCGCTTTGGAAATAATAATAAATCGCTATGGGGAACGGTTTGTCAGAGCTGTTCCCCATACTTTCCAAACCGGGAAATGGAACTGTTGGACTTTGTTTGCGTACACATAGACAAGTTCTACACGAAGAAAGCAGGTTCGAAGCGGGATGGCCAAACATTCTTTCCACACGTTACTCATCCGACAAAAAATTATGGTCGTTTATATTCCACTTATTATGATCCCCTTATTTGTGCTGGGCTACTTTACAAGCAATTTATTTACGAATTCGTTGATTGACAAGACTAAGCAGAACGTGCTTGACGAATCAACGCTAATTCTTACCCGCATCGATACGATGATCAAGAACACCCAGAGCGGCGCCAACATTATAATGTCGGATATTAATCATATTTACGCCGGCAATCCTGTTTTTCAAAGTCCACTTCAGGAGAAGCAGCTTTCCAACCAGATGCAAACGCAGTTCAGTATTAATCTGCTTAATTTCCCGGACATCGATTCGGCGGCTTTTATCGATTCCGCCAACCGTCTGTTCACCTCCTATTTCCCGATGAAAGCGGAGGACAGTCAAATCTTCAACAGCGGTTGGTTGGACCAAATTAACGAAAAACCAGGGTATGGTGTCAATAACTGGTTTCCGATGCAATATCGGGACTACCTGGTGATGGATAATAATGAGCCTGTGCTTTCCATTGGTAAAAAAATATTGAAGCTGGACTCCGGTCGGCCGTTCGGGACGTTAATCGTTAACGTCAAAGAAAGCTCGCTTTCCAACATATTTGCCAACATGAATGGAGATTTCGGCATCAGCAAGACATTTTTCATCGTTGACCGCGAAGGGCGGGTCGTATCGTCGCTGGATAAATCGGAGCTGATGGAGCCGGTCCGGGACGAGCGCTTGAGAAGCCTCGTTCTGTCCAAGGGCTCGTTCTCCCTCATTCTGAATACCGATTCCGGCAGGAACCTCGTCACGAGTGTATCTTATGACAAGATGGGATGGCGACTCGTCAATATCGTACCTGTTGATTTGATTACGGAAGATATTCGGAAGAACAGCATCATGACCATTATGATTGGCGTAGTCTGCCTTGTATTTGCGTTGCTTGGAGCAGGGATGCTTTCGAAGGTGATCGTTAATCCCTTGTTGAAATTGACGAAGGCGATGCGTAGGGTGAAGGAAGGCGATTTAAATGCCGTTGTGCAAATTCACACCTCCGATGAGATCGGATTATTGGCTTCCGTTTTCAATTCCATGATCAAGCGGATCAAAGAGCTTCTGCTTCAGGTTGAAGCGGATCAAATCAAAAAGAAGGAAATCGAGCTCGCGCTCATCCATTCCCAGATAAAACCTCATTTTCTGTACAATACCTTAGATTTGATTTATGTGCTGAACGACATGAATTTGCAGCGCGAAGCCCGGGATACAACGAAAGCGTTAGCCGATTTCTATCGGGTCGCGCTTAGCAAAGGCAGCGAAATCATTACAATTGGCGAGGAAATAAAAAACGCTCGTGATTATCTGACCATTCAAAACGTTCGTTACTCCGATGTATTCGACTATGACATAGAGATCGACAAGGATATATTGTCGTGCGAAATCCCCAAATTAACGCTGCAGCCGATTTTGGAAAACGCCATCTACCATGGCCTTAAATTGAAAGGAAGCAAAGGACATATTCAGATTACGGGATTCAAAGAGGAGAAGCGCATCGTTATTCATATTGCGGATGATGGAGTAGGCATCCCGCAAGACGTGCAAATTCATAGTTTGAAACATTATACCGCAGAGGGAAAGCCGACTTCCTTTGGTCTATTCAGCGTGCATGAGCGCATTCGGCTTTATTTCGGACAAGAATACGGAATCACAATCAAGAGCCGGGATGGGGCGGGTACAATGATCACCGTATGCATTCCCGCTGACGGAAAATGGAGGAATATAATTGCTTAAGGTTATGATTGTGGATGACGAGAGTCTCTTTAGGCAACATATGAAGGAACGTATTGATTGGGAAAGTCTGGGTCTGGTTGTTTGCTGCGAAGCAAATAACGGGATCGTCGCTCTGCAGCAGGCTGAGAAATATCGGCCGGATCTGGCGTTAGTCGATATCAGCATGCCTTACATGGACGGATTGGAGCTTGCCGAACAGTTAAAGCAGAATTATCCTTACCTATTTATCATCTTGGTTACTGGACATAATGAATTCGAGTATGCAAGGAAGGCGATGCGTATCGGCGTAATGGATTATCTATTGAAGCCCTTCGACAATGAAGAATTTGTGATGGCTTTGCAAAAAGCGAGAAGCTTCGTGTTAGGCGCAAGAGTGGACAGCGATGTGTCGAAAGATTACGTTCCCCAGCTGCGTGAAAGCTTCCTGAACAATCTGATTCGTCAAGACTTGGACATAGGTCAGGCTGAAATCGAAACTTCCATGCTAAGATTTCAAATGCCGATTCCCCCGATCAGATTTCGAATTGTCGTGACGGAAATCGATAATCTATATGAGAATTGGAGTTCGAGGGAGATTATCCTGTGGAAGCATACCGTTTCTAATATGCTCCATGATCTAGTAAAAATCGAAGGTGAGCATTTTGTTTTTCACGATGCCGAAGGGCATATCGTGTCCATACTCGCTTTTCGGAATGAGCAGGATTTGAATGCGTACAATGGACATGCGTTTGAGAGACTTGGCCGACTCGTTGAGCGGCACTTTAAGTTTACTGTCACGATCGGATTCGGCAACCCTTGTCATGACTATAAGCAATTGCACCTTTCGTATCGGCAAGCACTGCTGTGTATTCAGAACAAATTGACCGCAGGACAAGGCAAATTCATATGGTACGACAGATTGAGCGGCCGGACGGAGAAATTCAATTTTTTCTCTGTAGATCTGCACGAAGCACTTATTTTTCAACTGCGCGCCAAGGATTGGAACAGGGTCAAGGAGTGTCTCGAAGATGCCTTTTCCTATATGAACAAGGACGGAGCGACCCTTGATAACGCCTACACGATTATGATCGGATTGATTTCGGTTTGTTTGTCGTATGTCATTGAATCGGGTCATTCGATTGAAGACATGTTCGGAGCAGGATTTTCACCTGTTCAGAATGTCCGTAGACTGGCAACCGTCAAAGAAGGAAAAGACTGGATCACAGAACTCTATCAGAAGGCTATGTCGGCTACGTCAGGTGCAAGGTCGTCCAAATCACTCAAGCTTTACAATGCCGCCAAAAACTGTATCCAAGAGCAGTTTTCCGATCCCGATTTGACGGTTGAAGGAATATCTGCTCAATTGTATATAGACTCCAGTTATTTGCGGAAAATATTCAAACGGGAAGGTGAAGGGTCGGTATCGGATTATATTACTTATGTACGCATGCAAAAAGCCAAGGAACTGATTGGAGCCGGCTCGAAGAAGCTAACGTATATTGCAGAGCAGGTCGGTTACAATGACCCTAATTACTTAAGTAAATGTTTTAAAAAGCAATTCGGGATAACCCCTACCGAATATGAGAATAGATTGGCCAAATGACCAGAAGGCCGCAAATATGCGGCTTTTTTGTCTTTTACTTGCACTCCGGATTAGTTGTCCCGTTTTTTGCAGGTTGGTCGCGATCATTGCGTATTATCTCTTCTGGATCAATACTATGATTTAAATTGTAACTGAGATCGCTTTCATCAAGCATGATCCATTTATCAACAAGAAAACAGGGGGGAACGGTATGAGGAAAACAAGGAAGTCATTTATGATTATCGTAGCATTGATATTGGCTATTTCACTAACAGCTTGCGGAAATAACAACGCAGCCAACCAAAATGTGAAAAGTGCTACAAGTAACGAGACAAACGACACAACCACAACGAAGGAAGAAACGGTCGAGCCGGTCGAGCCGATCGAGCCGGTCGAGCTTAGGTTTTATGCGAAGTATTTCGACGATGACACCAAAAAGCCTTACGATTACGCGGTGGCCGCGCTGAAGGAAGAGATGCCACACATTAAGCTTGTTTTGGACCCGATGCAGCAGGATAACAACCAGAAAATAAAGACCTATGCTGCTACAGGAAATATGCCTGATATTTTCGAAGCCGACTATAACATTATTAAAGCTTTTGCGGAATCCAAAAACATCGAGGTGCTCGATGACGCTCAGCCGACAAAAGATTTGTTGTCGAATTTCAACTCGGGTTACGAGAAATCGCTTGTTGCTCCGGACGGCCATATTTATGCCTATACGGGAGGAGGGACGAACTTCCAGCTGCTTTATTATAGCAAAAAGGCGTTTGCTGCAGCAGGCGTCGAAGCTCCAATTAAAACGTACGCCGAATGGACAGAAGCTATCAAAAAGTTTAAGGAAAAAGGTCTTATTCCTTTGTCGATTTTCGCCAAGGAAAAATGGATTACGAATTCCTTCTACAAGGGTTTGGTAACACGGGAACAACCCGACGGTTATGCCGCCTTGGAGGAAAAAGGTCTTACTCAATTGCCGGACGCGTTTAAAAATGCTTCCAAGGCGTTCGAGGATTTGAAGGCAGCGGGACTATTCGATGCCAATGCAACGAACACCAACTACGATCAAGCTTCCGCGCTGTTCTATACGGGCAAAGCGGCGATGTTCGTCAATGGCCAGTGGGAGATTTACGGCGCAGACAAAAATATGGGCAGCGACGTCGACTGGATGTACTGGCCTGCTAAAGACGAGCAAACTTACGAGGATATGAAATATTATTTGAACGGGGCGCCATCGCCAGGCGGATTTGCCGTCTCGCAGACAAGCAAGCATAAAGAAGAGGCAATCAAGGTGGCCGCGTTCCTGGCCCGCAAATACTCCGAGTATCAATATCTTGTACTTGGAAATCCGATAGTAGCGCTGAAAATCGATACACCGGTTTCTGTCACCCCTCCGGCCATGATGCAGCGCGTGATCGATGAGGTAATTCCGAATATCAAAGGCTACGCAAAGTTCAACCAGAGTACGGAATTGAACAATGCGCTCGATGATAATACGCAAAATTTGGTAGTAAAAGGCTTTACCGATAAGGATTTCAATGAAAATATTGAGCGTATCATGAAAGAAATCAACTAAAGGTGAATCAACTCGCTCCGAAACGATCGTTTCGGAGCGAGAACTTTGTAATTAAGGATAGTGAATGAACATTATGAAAACCTACTTAAACAATAAGAGAGCTGTGGCATTGTTCACACTCCCGGCTTTGTTGCTGTATACGATTGTCGTAAGTTATCCCGTGCTGCAGACGCTCTACCGAAGCTTCTATGATTGGAATGGACTGGGGGGAGGGACTTTTTCTGGGCTTTCTAATTATGTAAAGCTCATTCATGATCCTTTGCTGATGAGGTCCTTGCGAAATGGGGCGCTATTCGCGCTTGTGCTTGTTATTTTTCAAATCGGGCTTGGAACGCTGCTTGCATTAGTATGCGCAGACCCCAATGTGAAAGGAAGAAAAATCTTAAAAGCCGGATATTTTATCCCCGTCGTATTATCCGTAACCGTTGTCTGTCAGTTATGGATTGCCATATATGACCCGACGAGTGGATTAGTTAATAAATTGTTTCAGGTTCTTGGAATTTCCTACCAACAGAATTGGCTTACTTCGTCCACAGTTTCGATTATCGCTATCGCCTTTGTGAATGCTTGGCAGTTCATGGGCTTTCAATTCAGCCTTTTATATGCGGGAGTCAAATCGATTCCCGAGCAATATATGGAGGCGGCCATTATTGACGGATGTTCGAAGTGGAAAGCTCATCTTAAAATTACCATCCCTCTGATGGCTGAAACGTATAAATTTTGTTTTATTCTTGCAATAACATCCGGAATCGGCGCATTCATTCAGATGCTTATCATGACCAGCGGCGGACCGGGGACGACCAACTATACGTTGACTTATATGATATATCGCTACGCTTTCTTGGATTCGAAATATGGATATGCATGCGCAATTTCAGTTTTTCTAGTTGCACTCAGTTTGCTTGCCACGCTCGTTATCAACCGATTGTTTGGACGCGAACGAGTCACTTATTAATGAAGAAAGGAGCGAACAACAAGTCTATGGTGATTAAAAAAAAAATAATGAAGCCCGGACAACTGCTATTGCAGGGTGTACTTTGGCTGTACTTTATCGTTTCCGTCTATCCGCTTTTTTGGATGATTTCATATTCGCTCAAAAACAACAATGAAATTTTTAGCACGAATCCGTTCGGTATCCCGACACATTTTCGCATTGAGAACTATATCCATGCCTGGTCGAATTTCAATATCCCTCGCTACATGGTCAACAGTTTATTTGTAACATCTATTAGCACAATCGGTATATTAATTTTGTCTATCTTGTTTTCCTACGCTGTAGCGAGGATGGCATGGAAACTTCGCGTGCCAGCGAGAGTATACATGATGATTGGGCTGTTTATTCCGTTACAGGTCATTATGATCCCTTTGGCTATTCTGGTAAAAGACTTTCATTTGATTAATACTTACGGAGCTATAATAGTTCCATATATTGCCTTTGGACTACCGTTCTCAAGTTTGATCTTTTACGGGTTCTTGCGAGCAATTCCGTTTGATCTTGAGGAATCCGCCTTTATGGACGGAGCCAGCGTATATCGCACGTTCATAAGCATTATTGCACCGATCGTCAAACCAGCAATCGCGACCGTAGCCATTCTACAATTTTTAGGAGTATGGAACGAATTTTTACTTGCTTATATTTTGATATCTGATGAATCCATGAAGACGTTACCTTTGGGGTTATTGTTCTTTCAGGGACAATACAGTACGGATTGGGGCGGTATGGGGGCAGTGATGACCATCGCAAGCCTGCCGACGGTTATTGTATTTCTGATCTTCAGTGAACAGGTCGAACGCGCGATGACGGTTGGCTCTTCCGTTAAAGGATAATGATTTAGAGCTGCTAGCTGATGACAAAAACGGATCAATTTATTAACGGAGGTAAGTTTGTAATGAATGAGATGAAACTATGGTACACCAAATCTGCCAACGAATGGTCGGAAGGGCTTCCTATCGGCAATGGGAGACTGGCGGCAATTGTCTATGGCGGAGACGAAAACGAGATATGGAATATTACGGAATCGACTTACTGGTCGGGAAAACGAGAAACCGTCGCAAGTCGGTCATCCGGAAAAGGCGATTTAACTAAAGTCAGACAACATTTTTTTGAGGGGAATTACAGAGTTGGGGAACAACTTGCTCGTGAAATTTTCGAACCTGCAAAAGAAAATTTTGGCACTCATTTGCCCATGTGTGATGTCAATTTGCAGTTTGAGCATAAAGGGGAGGATTTTATTCGCGAGTTGAACATCGAAAACGCAATCGTGACGACTTCGTATAATGTTAACGGCATAAAGTTGACCCGCGAGATATTTGCTTCTCACGAAGATGGTCTCATCGCTTGCCGTATGTATAGCGAACTACCAGATGGAGTTTCCTTCTCTCTCCGTCTAAATGGCAGGACGGATAACTTCGAAAGTTGGAAAGAGTCGGAAGATATGTTGGCCTTCCGAGGAAAGGCTACGGAAAACGTTCATAGCAACGGCGAATGCGGGGTGCACTGTCATGGGAAAGTTAGCGTACATACTCAGGGTGGTCAGGTGATTTGGGAGTCCGACCGCATTGTCGTCATGAAAGCGAAAGAGGTAATTATTTACTTCGCTGTTAATACTGATTATGGGCAATCTTGCGACAGCTGGTTAACAGATTCCGATAGACGGATGGAGAATGCAGTTGCCAAAGGATATGTGCGGCTTAAAGAAGATCACATTGCGGATTATCGAAGACTGTACGAGCGTGTAAGCGTGAATTTCGGTTGCTCCGACCCATGTTCGCTTCCGACGAATGAAAGAATAAAGCTCTTGGCGGAAGGCAGCGACAACGATCCACAGCTGTATGCGCTATTTTTTCAGTATGGCCGTTATTTGACCATCTGTGGCGCAAGAGAAGATTCTCCGCTGCCTTTGCATCTGCAGGGAATCTGGAATGATGACATCGCTTGCCGGATGGGCTGGACATGCGACTACCACCTAGATATTAATACCGAAATGAACTACTACCCGACAGAGATCGGCAATTTGTCGGAGTGCCATCTACCGTTGATGCGTTATATAGAACGGTTATCGCATGGGGGGAGATCAGTGGCAAAAGATTTTTACGGTTGCGAAGGCTGGGTTGCACATACCGTCTCCAATGCATGGGAGTTCTCGGCACCGGCATGGCAGACATCCTGGGGACTTAATGTAACCGGAGGACTATGGATTGCTGGGCAGCTTCGCGAACATTACGAATTTACGCTGGACGACGCGTTTCTGAAAGAGACGGCTTATCCGGTATTAAAGGAAGCAGCCCTCTTTTTCCTGGATTATATGACGATTCACCCGAAATATGGTTGGCTTGTCACCGGTCCGTCCATCTCTCCCGAAAACAGCTTCTACGCGAACGACGGAACGAAGGATCCCCACACATTGTCTATGGGATCAACTTTGGATCAGGTACTTGTAAGCGATTTGTTTGAATTCTGCCTGAAAGCGGCAGAGAAGCTTCGCATGGACGAAGAGCTGCAAAACAGACTCAAACGGGCCGTAGATCTGCTTCCGCCGCTCCAGATCGGTAGCAGGGGACAACTGCAGGAATGGCTTGAGGATTATAAAGAAGCGCAGCCAGAACACCGCCACATATCCCACCTGTATAGCTTGTATCCTGGTTATCGGATAACGCCTCAACTAACGCCGGCCTTGAGTCAGGCCGCAAATAAAACGCTGGAAGCGCGCAAGTCCAGCAACAACCATGAGGATATCGAATTTACGGTAGCCGCCTTCGCAGGATGCTTCTCCAGGTTGCACGACGGTGAACGCGCTTACGAGCAGCTCGCGCACTTGATTGGCGAACTTTGCTATCCAAATCTCTTTACCTTTTCGAAGCCTGGAATAGCTGGGGCCGAAAAAGAAATATATGTCGCGGACGGCAATTTCGGAGGAACCGCAGCTATTGCGGACATGCTTCTTCAAAGCCATGCGGGAGAGCTTCATCTGCTGCCCGCGCTTCCTTCTAAATGGGCTTCCGGCAAGTTTGCGGGCTTGAGGGCAAGAGGCGCCATGGAAGTCGACGTCGTCTGGTTCGACGGCCGCATGGTCGAGGCGACCGTTAAGGCATTCTCATCCGGACGGAAGCTCTTGCGGTATCGCGATCGGACGGTCTCCTTCGAGTATGAAGCCGGACATGTCTATCGAATCAATGACGAGCTTCATATCCAGGAAGGGGTTAACAGATGAAAATCATTCATGCCGAATCGTTCCTTTACCGCTCGATTGAAATAATCCAGTAAAAAAATGGAGTGATCAGGTTTGAAGACAGATCCCAGAATTTATTTGGCAGTCGATAATTGCTTTGCTACCAAGAGATGGACGAAGCCGACGGAATGGATGAATTTGCTGAAGTCTATGGGCGTCTGCTACGTCGAAGCAAGCGCAGACAATGAATGCGATCCTTTGTACATGAGCAAAGAATATATGGAGCGTTGGGTCCGGGAGGTAAGATCGGAATGCGAAAAAACGGGGGTGAGGGTTGCGAACCTTTATTCCGGACATGGAACCTACACGACTTTAGGGCTATCCCATCACGACAAGTCTGTCCGTGATCGGATACAACGTGAATGGATAAAGCCCATGGCCGAGATCGCCGTGAGTATAGGGGCCGGAATTGGATTTTATTGCCACGCCTTTTCTGATTCCACACTGCAGAATCCCGCGGTTTACAGGGAGACGGAAGAGGACCTGTTCGCCCGGCTGGCCCAGATTGCCCTGCATTGCCGCGAATTGGGCATTCCAGCCCCCAGTGTCGAACAAATGTATACGCCGCATCAAATTCCATGGACGATTGAAGGATCAAAACGGCTGATAAAAGAGGTATACCGCCTGTCCGCCTGCCCTTTTTATTTGACTCTTGATACGGGGCATCAGAGCGGCCAAAGCAAGTTCCGGAAACCGGACGCATATGCAATCGATCAAATGGCGGAGCGCTGCCTCAAAGACGGGGGTAATCCGGATTCTTGCTGGTTGGGTCCTCAAACCGCTTATGAGCTTTTTGTCGACATGATCCGCACATCCGACGAGAAGCGGGCGGGCATCATAGAAAGAATTTTGGAGGAGATGAATCGGTATCCTTATTTGTTTGCCGACGAAACCGACAGCGATACGTACCGTTGGCTGGAAGAACTAGGCTGTTATTCTCCAATCGTTCACCTTCAGCAAACGTCGGTGGCGTCATCGTCTCATCAACCCTTCACGGAGGAATACAATCGCAAAGGGACGATTTTTGGAGAACCCGTTCTAAGGGCGCTCGAGAAAGCCTATCATGTTCCCGGTAACAGCGAAGAGGGAATGCCGCCCAAATGCGGGGAGATTTATTTGACATTGGAAATATTCTCGGGCACGAGCGAGATGAACACTACCATTTTGAGGAAGATGCAGGAGTCGATCCTGTACTGGAGGCAATTCATTCCCGAGGATGGGATGACGTTAAGCCAAGCGCTGAAAAACCTGGAAAAATAGTTTGGAAATCGATATGTATGTTGCGAATGCGAATGACAATGGGGTGGGGGAATGAAACTGTCGACCGTGCTTGCTTTCGATTTGGGCGTGAGCAGCGGGCGCCCCGTGATCGGCGAACTAATTGCCGTAAGAAGGCGAATGGCCGAAGCTAGTGGTGAAGGAAATTCACCGTTTTCCCAATCAAGCCATTCATGTGGGCAATCATATTCATTGGGATATTTTACGATTGTTGCAGGAAGTGAAGATTGGAATTCGTAAAGCGTACCAAGAAGGTTATCGACCCGATACGCTTGGAATCGATACACGGGGCGTCGATTTCGGATTGCTTGACGCGAGCGGGGAATTATTGGGCAATCCCTATCATTACAGAGATCAGCAAACGAACGGATTGATCGAAGAATTGGCGGGTTTAATAGGCGTTGAAGAGTTGTATCGGCAAACCGGATTGCAGAACATGCCTTTCAATACAATCTATCAACTATACGCGATGACAAAATCCGGTTCTCCGTGAGCGGGAATGGTGTAGCTGGCTCCAGCTTCCTTGTTAAACTTGCATTCAGTGTATTAATATTAATATTGATCGAAGTAATAGGTATATCAGCCAGAATATCCATATCACGCAATATAAGATGCGATCGGGTAATTATCGATGTAGGCACCTGATATTTGGATAGCACCTTGAGACATTGTCGTGTAATCTCTTGTTTGCCTTCAACAGGCTGGTAAGGATCAGTCGCCTGTACCTATGTTGACTAATCCAATTGTAGCACCAACTCTCCCCGGCTCGCCACCTATTCGCTTCGCTATACGCGCAAGTTGAGCTTCCAACGCTTCAGCCGCATTCTCTTTAATCAGAATATGATTCTGGAACTCATCTTCCGCTCCCAATCCGATAAACGCTTGAAAGGCTCGTGCATAACAAAAGCTACATCCATGAGCACATCCCCGATAAGGATTGATTGACCAATCAAAAGGCATTCGCTCGGCTTTTACTTTATTCAAAGTTTGTTTGGCTTTGATGAATTCATACGTTTTGTGGTTCATTATCCGCATCTCATTGTAAGAACTTATGTTCTATTTTAGTGTAACACGTCAAATAACGCATATATAGAACCAATATATGTATGAAATATATGCCCCTTTTACCATGTACGGATAGAGGTTTTTTTGTTATTATTTGTAGTATTGGTTATTCTCAAAATCACGTTCGCAAATATTTATTCCATATGTTAATTATTACTGCAACCATAATTGAAACAGCGCCGTCTAAGAGGGTGCAAGAGAGGGGGATCCTTGTGGTAGAGCAAGATCTTATCAGAGCTGCTCAAGCTGGCGATCGCGACGCCTTAGTAGATCTGTTGCGGGACATTGAAACTCATGTCTACCGAACAGCTTATTATGTTCTGGGCAATGAGCAAGATGCAATGGATGCCTCACAGGAAGCTCTCCTGCGAATATATACGAAGATTAATACCTATGAACAGAAAGCAAAGTTTAAAACGTGGGTACAGCGAATTGTCACGAATGTATGTATTGATAAATTTCGACGAACGAAGCCGACGGTATCGATGGATGAGCATAATATGGACTTCGGAGCGGATAATAATGTAGAGGATGAGGTAATATCTGCATACGTGGCACAGGATATACACGATGCAATTGACAAGCTCCCCGATCATCACCGTGCGGTAGTTGTCCTCCGGTATTTGCAGGACTTTTCGTATAACGAGATTGCGGAATCCTTGAATCTTCCATTGAACACGGTGAAATCCTACCTGTTCCGGGCGAGGCAGCAGCTACAGACATTACTCCCAGATTATCAGAAAGGTGGTGTACGGGGATGACCAATCAAGAGGTGAATGAATTTATGCAAAGATTTTTGGATGATGATCTGAACGAGGAAGAGTTGGAATCATTGATGGAGCATATTCGACAGTCTCCAGCCAGCGCAGCATTATTCGAGCGTCTACAACGGCTGGATAGCGAGCTAGAGTCACTTCCGAAGGTAATTCCTCCAATGAGCATTGTTGATTCGATTCTTCCCCGATTGGAATTAGCAGGGCTAATCGATCATACTCCCGTAACAAGCACCACATCTTTAGATGATTTACCAAATCGTGTTGTGCCGATGGAACGTAGAACGACTTTACGTGAACGGGTAAACTATAGATTGCTCGGTGGCGTTGTTGCTGCCGGTGTCGTATTAACGCTCTTCTTCTCAAACTTTGGTCCGCAAATGTCTTTCAAGAGCGCTAATGAAGATGCTGCCTCAAGTATGGATCAAATGATCATGGCTGAAGGTAGCGCTACCTTAAAGAAGGATGAGGCCCCTATTCAACCGCAGTCTTCAGGAGTTGTACAAGACAAAGCTATGGATTCAACTGCCCAGCCTGATGAAGCGTCAACATTCGCAGCACCAGTACTTCCTGAATCTAATCCGAACGCACCTATATCTAATGATTCAACTAAGGCTAAATCTCCTTGGGTCGATCAGGGTAATGCTTTGAGGGTTGGAGCGGCAGATAGCCCATCTGCACCAAATAGTCCTGCGGCAAAGGCTGATAATTCCGAAGTTTTACCTAATAGTGATACTTCAACTGATAATAAAACCTTTGACACAGCAAATGAAGAGCCGGCAGATGTCATGTTATCAATGAAGCGGTCGGCCTTACCAGCTGTTGCTTCACCGGATGAGAAGCTTTCGGGAACGGTTACTATTGCAACAGAAGGTGGTCAACAGATTATCATCACCGATCCCAGCGGTCAACAGGTATATGAGTCAGCGATATATCAAGGCGCACTGAATGAGTTAACGTGGTCACCTGATAGCACTCAGCTTCACTTCGAGGTCACCCAGGACAATGAGCCTACTGTGCATATGACCATTGATCTTGCGACACTAACGGAAAGTGTTAAAGTTGCGGAATAATTCCGACACAGGTAGGCTTCCAATTAAACTCCCTTGTTAGTCACGACAGTTTAATTTCCAGAGTTACTCGATACGGATCGACTTCCAATTAAACTCCCTTGTTAGTCACGACAGTTTAATTTCCAGAGTATTGCACACTTGATCAGCCATGTGCGTATAGTATACCAATAACAGTCACCGACGTTTGAGTCGTCGGATGACCACATGAAGGGGATTCCTAGGCCTCACTTCATGTGTTGATATAGATGTGCGCAGAACAAAGGGACAACGCCGATTTTTGACGTAGTCCCTTTGTTGTTTTATACTGAAAACGGATTACAATAGCTGATTTTGAAGAATGGAAAAGTTGAATATTGAGGTGGAAGTAATGGATTATCGCACCGCTGCCAAAGAAATCAGTAAAGGTAACATACAACCGATATATGTTTGTTATGGTTCAGAATCCTTCTTAATGAAGGAATTCATTACATACGTAACCGATCAATGGATTGAGACGGATGATCGTGATTTTGCTGTGAGTAGGTTCGACTTGGGCGAGACGAATGTCGAAACCATCATTGACGATGCCGAGACACTTCCCTTCATGGGAGGACGCAAGCTGATCATCGCCAAGGATGCTCATTTCTTCACTGCTGCGAAGGAAGCCTCCAAGATGGAGCATCGACTAGACCGACTAGCCGAATATTTACAAGCGCCTGCCGATTTTTCTGTAATCCTATTTACGGTGGGAGCAGACAAACTGGATGAGCGGAAGAAGATTGTTAAATCGATTAGCGAGCGAAAAGCACTCATTCCCTTTCCATTATTAAGTGGTGATGATCTTACGTATTGGATTCGTCGACAGTCCGAGAAGGTGCATGTTAGCTTAGATGATGCTGCTTTACATACTTTAGTATTAAGCTGTGGCGCAAATTTGCAGAATATATCAGGCGAGATGGAGAAACTATCATTGTATGTGGGTGAGAATGGTGTTGTAACAGCGGATATCGTGGAGGGTATGGTTGCTCGGAGTACAGAGCAGAATGTATTCTTAATGATTGATGAGTTAGCCCGGCTGCATGTGGATAAAGCTTTGCGTATATTGTATGACCTATTGAAGCACAAAGAAGAGCCCGTCAAGATATTGTCACTTATAGCACGGCAGTTTAGAAGTATGCTACTCGTTAAGCAGCTTACCAAGCAAGGATTCAGTCAACAGCAGCTGGCAACGCAGTTAGGACTTCATCCTTACGCAGTGAAGATCGCCGCTGAGCAAGCTCGTCTGTATGAGGTAGATAAGCTGAAGTTAACCATATCTCGATTAGCTGAGATGGACTATCAGATGAAGATGGGGAAGATGGACAAGGTGTTAGCGCTTGAGATGTTCATGCTGCAGTTGGCAGTGTAGTTAGAACAAAATCTATATTTGGATATCCGAGACATAGCCTAATTAATATCGTACTTACAACTAATCCACTATCTTCTACACTTCAAAGTAAAATCAATTGCAAAATTGCAATTAATTCTTGTCCAAAGTGTTCATTCGAAATGAAATCGACCATTTAATTGTAATATGTTTTTATTCTGTCCGTACACCAGACTCTAGTAGAATTTAGTTGTAATTATGACACTGTTCATTCATTCAATAAGTGATCTTTATTGTACTCGTATCAAGTTTAACATATTCACAAGGATAAACGGCTTTGCCGTCCTCCTATGGACGAGCAAGTTTACCATTGACGACTTAAAGAAAGGGTAGTGAAAACTTATACTTTCTTATTCGTTAAAAAAATACCCCGCGAATCAGAGTAAACTGATTCGCGGGGTATCATTCAATAATTATGCTTGGCTAGTAAGCTTATTAACGGCTTTAGCTAGACGAGATTTCTTACGTGCAGCAGCATTCTTGTGGACTAAACCTTTACCTGCGGCTTTGTCCAATTTCTTAAATGCTGGCAATAGAGCGGTGCTAGCATTCTGTCCATCATTATTTGCAATAGCAGTTTCAACTGCTTTGATTGATGTACGTAGGGCTGACTTTTGTGAAGCATTAAGCGCACGGCGCTTTTCATTCTGTTTCACTCTCTTGATTGCTGTTTTAATGTTTGGCATTGCATTCACCTCCCGCATTTCCTAAAGAGACAACCGATCACGGTGTGTCCGTTCACAACTCTAAATATTCTACCATGCGTCTATATAAAATGCAATAACTGTTCAGTCATTCTTGATGTTAGCCCAACATCCTTTCTCCTTCACGTTCAGCCATCTGACACAGCTGGATTCTTGCTCTTCTTACTAAGCACTTAACCGTGTTCTCTGGGCATCCGATATGATTGCCGATTTGTTGATAGGAGGCACCTTCATTATATTTCAACATAAAAATCATTCGTTGTTTAGATGTTAATTGATTCAAATTGGCCTCGATCCAGGCTTTGGTTTCAAGACGAATGTAAGTTAATTCGGGAGTAATATCATCACTAAGCAGTGGGGAACTCTCGACGGATACCCATTGCACTCTTTGCTTTCTTCTCCATTGGTCAATGAATAGTCGATATCCAGTTTGGTAAAGCCATGCTTTATGCGCGTCAGGGTAGGTTTCTTGTTCATAGAGGCGTAGGAAGGTTTCTTGCAGCAAATCAGCCGTATCCTCGTGGTTTCTTGTTAAACGAAATAAGAATCGTCGCAAGAAGTCATGGCTTTCATCATATATGGTTTTAAATTTAAGTTGCTCAGGTTGAGTGGATAACATTCGATTCCTCCTTACGGTTACTCTACGAATTAAATTGTAAACCCTTACAACCGCGATAAATAGGAGCAGATTGTTGTAAAGAGTGACGATTTGTTAGATCTAGTTATTATCAGTGGTTGAATGGCTAGGAAGGTGCCTTGATCGTAATTTGAGTACCATCACATTCCAGGGATACTTTATCTGCTATGCCCAAGGTTTCCAAATACGCTTTGGGAATTTGCAGCCTCCCGATACGGTCAACTACCGCATATTCTTCGTGTGTTGCTTGCTCTTCAATCATGGATTCACCGACCCCAGAGAGTGCAAGCTCCAGATTTGGATTTCGTTTTATCATCTCTGAGCTTGTTAATCCATCGCGGATCGCAATAACCCGGTCTACTTGTTGAGCTAACGACAAATCATGGGTAACAATAACGATCGTCACACCCAATTCACGATTCAATCTGCGAAAGGTGTCCATAATCTGGTCAGATGTCTGGCTATCAACTGAACCAGTCGGTTCATCAGCAAGCAGCAATGAGGGTCGATTGGAGAGAGAAATGGCAATCGCCACCCTCTGTTGCTCACCACCGGACAATTGCTGCAATTTATTGTTCATCCGATGCTCCAAGCCTACCCAGGTAAGAAGCTCTTTGGCATAGATCCGATCGATCTTACCATCCATCATCATGGGTGTTTCTACATTCTCCAGAGCTGTTAAGTATGGAAGTAAGTTTCGCGCATTATTCTGCCATATGAAACCAACGGTTTTCCTTTTATAATGAACAAGCTGTTCATCAGTGATCTTCAGCAGATTCCATGGTCCGACTCTCACGTTGCCTGCAGAAGGACGGTCTAATCCACCTAAGATATTAAGTAACGTAGATTTACCGCTTCCGCTGTTACCGATGATTGCCATCATCTCGCCTTCGGTGACTGTAAAATTCAACCCTTGTAAGGCGACGACTTCTACATCATCGGTTTTGTATATTTTGACTAATCCTTCACATTCGATCATTATTCTCATACTCCCCTTTCTCATGTTAATATCAGCGCTCTTCGCCGAGTTTAACCGCTTCGTGCACACGCAGTTTACGTATTTGCATAAACAATAGACCGACCCCAATGAGCATCATAACGCCGACCGCCCAGTAAAGCTTCATGGTGTCTTTCGCTTCGAACACAATACGGAACGGAGGGATCTGGCTTGCTGAATCACCTGTTGCCTGAAGGAATGGCAGGAATATATAGCTGCAAAGCTTACCTAGACCGATCCCCAGAGCGATGGATAACCCCGTTGTGAGGAGCTGTTCCATCAATAGCATGGTCGTTAATTGACCACGCTTAAGCCCCATTGCACGAAGAATACCGAATTGAACCACTCGACCCGATAGTGCGAAAAACCAGTAGAGGATATACCCAATTAAGGAAATCAGCATCGACACGATGAACCCTAGACTCAGTATGCCGAACACACCACCACGGGATGGGTGATTAATCTGATCGATCAATGCATTACGTACATCTCGAACTTCCGAAACTTCGATTTGTGAGGCTGCTAATTTCTCGACGATCGGAGTGACCTTTGCCCCGTCCTTCATCTTCAGCCACACTTCATACGGAATTTTGTTGATTTGATTGTTAATATAATCTAGATTAGCGATGAAGAATGGCATATTATCCGGGTATAGGCTAGGCCAGTAAGGCATAATGCCCACGACGATAAATTCAACGGAAGTCTGTTCTACGCCTACCGATAAGGTAACGACGTCGCCTTCTTTCAATTGATATTTCTCAGCGAATGGGGAGGAGATCAGGACAGCTTGTTCATAATAGCTAAGCAAGTCTAAGTACACATTAGGGTGTACAGGATACAGATCGGGCCTGAACCAAGCGACCTTGGAAAAATCAATATTATCAATACCGATTAATTGACCTTGTCCGGCGGATTTACCTGATACGGTAACCTTACCACTCGTCTTGAGTACTCTTGCCGCGGCCTCGACTTCATCCAACTGACGGAAGGGCTCGAAGGAGGGCTCTGTATAATAAATAATGCTTTCATCGTTCTGATCCTGATAGCCTTCCCAAACGGTTTGTACGACTACATCAGTCCCGTACTGATAGAGGGTGCGATCGTTTGAATTCATATCGATCGTCCTCGCGGCTGAGGAATTGTAAACCCCAAGCCCAACAGTTAGCAGAAGCAGTATCATGATCGGATAATAGGAATTAGCTGAACGGGATAGCTGTGTTAGGGTGAGATGTAAAGTGACTGGCATGAATTTTCGACCTAGGCGGTGGAACAGAATAAGTAACCAAGGGAATAGTCGAAGGAACACAAGACCTAAGGCAAATATCGACAGAGCAGGGACGAAGAACAATAAAGGCTGAACTTGGAGCTGATCAGACGATAAACCGGTAGATGCACTTAGCATCCGGTTGGAATTGAACATGTACCATCCGCTAATCGCTGCAAGCAATAAAATGAGGTCGAGGTAATAACGTTGCCAGAACGGTCTCGCTGTGCGGGCTATGTTCCTCTTGTAGCTTACGATGGATGATCTGGCGAACACGGCTACTGGAATGACACTTGCACCAATTGCCATGGTTACCGCCAATAATCCATACAATAACGTCGTCCATGAGAAGTCAATCGGGATAACCTTCCTACCGACAAAGGACAGGAATCCACTCGATGATCCGATGCTTTTGGCGAGGAACCACCCTATTGCCGTTCCGAAGATCAATGAGCAGCCGCCGAGCAGCAGTCCTTCTAATGTGTATAACCAAATGACCTGTCTTGAACTTCCCCCGCGGCTCTTGAGTACAGCAATGTCTGTTCTTTGCCGTTCAAGAGATTGCCTGGCATTCATTGCAATGAAGTAGAACACCATCGCGATCATGGGTGCTGCCAAAGCGAATAACATAGCTTGCATCTGAATGCTCTGTGCTCTGAAATCGTAGAGCATATTGAGAAAACTTAAGCTTACGTGAGTGTTCTCAAGCTTCTGGAATAAGGTAATATCAAGACGGTCTAATGTGCGAATAAGTGAAGATAGATCGCTTGTTCGAATATTCTGCAGATCGAAGCTATAATACCAATCTGCTGCAGCGAGAGGTATGTTCAACTTCGTCAATATTTGCTCATTCAGCGTTTTCTGTGAAACCATCAGAGATTGTAATAATACATCTTGCCCACTAACGGTCCATGCGGCGGCATCTGCCTCATTGTTCAACTTGTAGGCTCCAACAATTTCAACCTGAAGTTTCTGTTGCTTACCGTCGCCATCTATAACGGTATATTGATAAATGTCACCAACCTTTATTTCATGTCGATAGAGCGCATCTTGGACAACAATCGCTTCTACCTTACTATCCTGACCTTGATCCTCGAACATCCGCCCTTGTGTGATCTCAATCAGGTCAGAGAGTCTGGGCTGGGCGGCTAGCTCAAGCTGTCTGAATTTACTGGATCCAGATTGCTTGGGATCAACGGATTTAATCTGTGAACTACGAATACTGAATCTGCTGACGAGGGGGTCTGAAGGAAATCCGATGTCGGAAGGAAGCTCTTTACGGATAAACTCATCTGTATCATGGAATGCTTCCAAATCGGTTTCATCATTACCGCTCGCTTGATATTTCATATACAAGGAAGCAGCTGGCAGCCCGTTTGTTTGCTGTTCCAGCGTTTGGGACACAAGTCTCTTCAGTGAACCGTCGGAATACATCGGAATACTCATTGTGAAGGATACAGCGATTGTAAGTCCTAGCAGTGTGCTAAGAGTGAACCAGCGATTATTCCACATTTTCCGATAAAGAAATCGAAGGATGGCCATTATTTACCAGCTACTTTCTGACCTTCGGTCAAGCCTTTTACGATCTCGACTTCTGTTGTAGACGTCTCGCCAATTTCTACATCTACTTCACCTTTGGCTCCGTTCGCTTCAGAGACGATCACATAATTACGGCTATTCTGGGTGCGCAGAGCAGCTATAGGAATTAGCAGTACATTGTCCTTGCGCTGGATAATGACAGAAACCGTCAAAGGTGTCCCACGGGATAATCCTTCTGGCATAGATTCGAGCTCGACGAGTAAATAGTTATCTATGGAATCACTGCTTGAATTCTCGCTTACCTCTGGAAGACGACTTACCTTACCCCCCAGCTCTCCAACGGTATTGATATTCACTACAGCCTCCATGCCAGTCACTACATTATTCAAATCGGTTTGACTAAAAGTAGCTGCTACTATCAATGTTGTTAGATCAGCGATGGCACCTATTTTGTCATATGATTTGACCAAATCACCTTTCTTGGCAGTAAAGCTCACAATGGTGCCATCATAAGGAGCGGTCAGTTTGGATGCTGCAACTGTTTCCCGCAGGTCGACTAATTCATCTTGTAATAATTCCAAATCAAGCATTTGCTTTTGCAGGATCACATCACTCTGCTCGCTAGCTTCCCGTAGCGTATTCTTCATATCCAATTCGGCTTTGGCTACATCTATCTCTTTCCTGCGGAGCTGTGCTTCTTGATCTGCCGAATCTAATTCAGCTATGAGCTGACCTTGGGATACCGCATCACCACTCTGCACATAAATCTCCTTAATCCTTTGGTTATCCTCCGTGAAGAAGAGATCCTCCTCTTGCTGGGATAATAGCTTTCCTGAGCCACTTGCTGTCACCTCGATAGTTCCTTTTGTGACGGGGTATTCGGGTTTCTGTGCAATCTTAGGTGTATGGATAATGGGCACAATTTCTTTCTCCTCTTCCTGAGGAAGCAAGCCGCAGCCAGTGATCGACATCAGAAGTAGAGCACATACGAGGAATCGAGTATTACGTCTGGACAAAAGTACCATCGGCCATTTCGTAAACATGGTCTGCCGCCTCCCAAATCGTTGAATCATGTGTGGTCATGCATATGGAAATCTGTTCTGTCTCAATAATGTCACGGAAGATGGCCATAACTCTTGCTGACATGTGTGAATCAAGCTCTGCAGTTGGCTCGTCTGCTAATAACAATAGAGGACGATGCGCAATGGCCTTAGCGATTGCAACTCTCTGTTGTTCTCCACCAGATAGCTCAAATGGGCGGTGATGCGCGCGTTTACTCAAACCTACAAGCTCAAGACATTCCCACACTCGTTGCTTCCATAATGGCTCGGGGATGTTCCCCATTCTTAGTGATAGCTCTACATTCTCATAAGCGGATAAGAGGGGCATTAAGGCAAATGATTGAAAAATAATGCCGATCTGCTCACGGCGAATTTCTGTCCGTTGATGATCACTTAATCGGTGTAGAGCCTGCTCTTGAAACCATATTTCACCCTCTGTCGGAACATCCAAGCCACCAATCAGATTGAGCAAAGTCGTCTTGCCTGACCCCGAACGACCCTTTAACATAATTAATTGTCCAGTATGTAAGGACATATCAATGCCTTTAAGTACATCGACCGAGGTTTTACCGGTGAGAAAGCTTCGTTTCACACCGGTAACCTTCAGCAATAGGTTTGATTCAGACTTTACCGAATCGGATTGTTCAACGATCAGCTTCATCTCATTCATTCCTCTTCAGCATAATAAGTAAGTTTCTATTGTTCAGCTAGCTTCTTCTGTGTCAGCAGGTCCTGACCTTTGGTTTGAATAACTTGCAGCGCATCGGCAACGGTCTTAGACCCGTTAATGATTTCAGTCATCTCCGCAGAGGCAAGTGCTGCAAATTCACTCTTGAAACCGCTAGGGAACTTCTGAGCGAATGTGACTGGATTCGGACTTAGCACAGTAAAAGCCTTCAGGTTATGCTCTTCACTAGAGATGTAGTCTGTTCGTGATGTTAACTGTGGTGAAGATTTAGAGTTTGTCTTCGCGAGCTGCTCACCGTTAATATATTTCACAAGCTCCCATGCAGGACTTAGATTTTCGGAAGCGGCATTAATCGACCATACGGTATCCAGATTAAGACCACCGGTGACATCAGGATTTGTAGGATCGACAGGAATGGTAACAAGATTCCAATTGATCTTCTGAATTTCCAACATCTTTGGTCCTTTACCAGTTGCTGGAGTCGCACTGACGGAAGGTCCTCCTTTACCACCCTTAGGTCCACGCATACGCTGGGACATTTCAAGCATATTCATCAGGAATGACTGATCGATCGTCATCGCAGCTTTCCCTGCAGCGAAGCTCATTGTTCCCCTACCGATGGAAATCGCATTCCCACCTGCACGGCGTATCCTGCCTACAGGACCACCATTTGGATTGTCATTGCTGGGAATAGAAACCTTACCTGATTTATAAGAATTGGTTACTGTTTCAAAAATCGATTTCCACTCATCGGTATTTATAGATAGCTGTCCCGAATCGTAGTCCACATAGGTTAAGCCTTTAGCCGTACCCATCGATTCGACCAGATCGAATGCGGTGCTCCCGGATAAGACCAATCCGTAGGTTTGCTCGTCGCCTTGTCCTTCCGTTGGAAAACGTTCAGCCAGCTGCAGGATCTCTTCCCAGCTCATCTGGTCTGTAGGATAAGGAACTTTGTGCTTATCGAACATATCCTTGTTATAGTAGAGTGCTTGACTGGAGAAGTTGGGGCTAAGTCCGTACAGCTTTCCTCCACCCTTGGTTTTTAACAATTCAATGACCCCGGGCATCATCTTATCGATGTCAAATTGATCCTGCTTAATAACGGTATCCAGATCGTACAAATTACCATCAGCGGCCAATGACTCATATTGATCTTCTGTCAGTGAGATAACATCGGGCTTTTGTTCCTCAACCAGCTTCTTCAACTCAGCTGCTGGATCATCGGCATTCCAGATAGACTCTGTGGAGATCACTTCTACCTCAACGTTAGGGAACATAGCGATATAGGCATTTCCATATTGCATGTAAAAGCTTTCTTCGTTCGTATAAGCTACCTTGAGTGAGCCAGCTTCATCTCGGTTCATAGATCCTACCGCTTGATTGTTCTTGCCCTGACTACCGCATGCGGCCAATACGATTGTCATGACGAGCAATAATGTCATACTCCGTGCTAGCCTGCTATTTACCTTTTTTCTGATATTCATCGTTGTTTTTGTTTGATTATTGTTCATCTTTTCACCCATTCTCAAAAGTTTTTTGTAGTTGAATAACTACTTTCTCCAGTATGATTGGCGATTGTTAGAATTTGCTTTGAAAAGATGAAAGGAAGCTTAAAGAATGCTTAAATCCGCATAAATGTTCTAATAGAGATCAAACATACTCCACCAGTGGCTGTGCAGCGATGTGTCCAACGAGAGCTGATCGTGGGTGAATTAACGTTATTTGGAGTGGTTATTCACCCAGCTATTACTGGCTAACACGAAATAACCACTTCTCGAGTGGTTAATAGCAGGTGTTCAGCCTATTAGAGCTGAGAATACCCGATTAACCACTCGAAAAGTGGTTACTGCTTCAAAAGAAATCTTGATAGATTGAATAGCCACTCCAAAAGTGGCTAATCGAGGTTGGAACCACTCCCCATTCCCGACCAACACCATAATAGTATGAGTTAGCGCATAAAAGGAAGTACCGACGTTTACGATGACAAAGGCATGCTAATAACAAAACGTGTTCCGACGCTTTTACTTTCAGCATGAATTTTGCCGTTATGTCCTTCTACAATCCAGCGGGCAATGGAGAGACCAAGGCCAGTTCCGCCGTCAGCGCGTGTGCGGGCTTTATCCCCTCGGTAAAATCGATCGAATATAAACGGTAAATCCTGCTTAGATATACCAATACCATTATCTACGACTTCAATAATAATCGTTTGTGTGTATTTCTTTAGACTAACCTGAATGAACCCTTGTTCATGAGTGTATTTCATCGCGTTATCTAACAAAATAATAAATAGCTGATGAATTCTTTCGTCATCGGCATGGACAAGAACACCTTCATCGAGTTCGGTTTGAATAACAATTTCTTTGAGTTCCGCCAAGTAATTCATTTGACTAATAACATCTTTCATGATCTGGTCCATGTAAATAGGCTTTATATTCAGCTCAGTTTGATTGGAATCGATGCGGGCTAAAGTCAGTAAGCCATTGACTAGCTTATTCATCCTCTTGGTTTCTTTTAATATCGTAGATATATAACGGCTTTCCTGTTCAATGGTTTGTTCAGGGTGTCTAAGCAGCAGTTCAGTGTGCGCTTGGATAACGGATAGGGGGGTTCTGAGCTCGTGTGAAGCGTCGGAAACGAACAGCTGCTGTTTGTCCCACGACTGTTGGATCGGAATAAGTGCGCGATTCGCCAAGTAGAAGCCAGCGACAATCGTAATAATAAGACCCAAGCCGCCGCCTATAATCAGAATGTACAATAAGCTACGTAGCATATCGATTTCCGTCGTGATATTCGTTATGTATTGAAGGGTTTCGATAGGCTCATTCGTACTGCTTACATTAAACATGTATCCAATCTGCTTATCTTTCATGGTTAATACACGATAATACTGTTTACCAATCTTCACATTGTGTGGGCCTTCATCATAGCGAGATGGGCTGAATTGTTGAATTTTGGACTTGCTGAAATCATTCATGAGTTCATTCGATAGCGGAGAGGTGATTAAGCGATCCTTTGACAGCCATAATAGCTCATAAACAGGGCGATCCAAATTGGATAGACGAACTTTGATCGCTTGTGCAGATGGGAATGGAGAGGCAGGTTGACCGAGCGCTGGCAGGGCATCAATGGATGGGACTTGCATAACTTTGCCAAACCTACTCATGGTATGATCCAACGTTTGATCGACTCGTGCGAAAAGCTGAACCCTCATATACCCATACAAGGCCATGCTAAGTACGATAAGAATAATGAACAGAACCAAAGCATTACGGATCGTGAGCTGTCTTCTCGTTTTGCTGAACATCAAATTCTCTCCTTCAACATATAACCTACACCGCGAATCGTATGAATGTAACCCTCATAGCCAAATCCAACAATTTTCTTGCGCAAGTAATGGACATATAAATCAACAACCCCAGATCCAGATTCCGAATCAAAGCCCCATACCCGGTCGAATATTTGCTCGCGTGTTAGGATTTGCTCCTTGTTGAGGAGGAGAAACTCCAATAGCTCGTATTCCTTTACCGTTAATCTTAAAGGCTCTTCATCCACATAACCATCTAACATTTTCGTTCTAACGGAGAGACCTTTATATGACAATTCACCTTCAGAACTCACATCGGCCTGTCTTCTGAGAAGTGCACGTACTCTAGCGAGTAGCTCTGGAATGGCAAATGGCTTCACCAGATAATCATCTGCCCCCGCATCCAATCCGTCCACGCGATCATCGACAGTATCCTTAGCGGTTAGTAATAATATAGGAGTTTTCAAGGCTCGTGATCTTAGCTTGCGTGTAATAGTTATTCCATCTATACCTGGAAGCATAATATCGAGAATGATCAGGTCATGTACGCCAAGTTCAGCAATATATAGTCCCAGATTTCCATTGTCAGCTTCGTCAACTTGGTAAGCTTCTTCTCTCATCACGGTTGCTATCGCATTCAAGAGCGGCAGGTCATCCTCAATAATTAATACGCGCACAAGAAAGTCCCCCTCCTACCCATAAATTGGACGATTAATTCTGATTATCTTCCATCATACAACCCGAACATTAAAATTAAATTAGAACCTCGTATAAAACTATGATTTATATAGCAAAATATCTGAAAACGACGATTATGCAACCTGAGGAGAACATGATGGACAATAGTACAAATGAGCAATTTTCCGAAAGAACCGATCTTGCCTTAGAGGCCAAAGAAATAGCTTCCCGTTCTATGGGAGATCAGATATCGGGCATTCAAGTAACAACCAACGAGGATCAGGGCATTACCGTAACACGAATGAAAGTTGAGAGTGAAGAAGGTTCGAGGGCAATCGGCAAATTAATGGGTAACTACCTAACGATTGAAGTGCCAGAACTTCGTAATAAAGATTCGGTTTTACAAGAACGTGTGGCGACTACGTTTGCCAAAGAATTTGAATGGTTTTTGAGGCAGATCAACATTCCCGCTGAAGCGAAAATTCTTGTAATTGGACTAGGGAATTGGAATGTGACACCGGATGCGTTGGGACCGATTGTTGTAGAGAATATTATGGTAACACGACATCTGTTTGAGTTAATGCCTGATCAGGTGAGTCCCGGCTATCGTCAGGTTAGTGCGATTGCGCCTGGGGTGCTGGGCATTACGGGTATTGAGACAAGTGATATTGTACAAGGCATTGTGGATCAATCCAAACCCGACCTGATTGTCGCTATCGATGCACTTGCTTCTAAAGCATTGCAAAGAGTCAATACGACGATTCAAATTGCAGATACCGGAATTCATCCGGGCTCGGGTATCGGGAATAAGCGTAAGGGAATTAATGTTGAATCGATGGGTGTTCCAGTCATCGCCATTGGCGTTCCCACTGTCGTCTATGCATCAACGATTGTGAACAATAGCATCGAACTGTTATTAAATCATATGAAACAGCAGACGGAGCATACAGAGCAAATATTCGGTGTGCTCGAACATTTAGCTGAAGATGAGCGGCTACAGTTTGTTAAAGAAGTACTAGGTCCACTCGGTCATGATCTTCTCGTCACAACGAAGGAAATCGATGAGTTTATCGAGGATATCGCGAATGTCATTGCCAGCGGTCTGAATGCTGCGCTTCATGAGGCAGTAGATATGGATAATGTCGCAATGTATACACATTAGTCGGTATTGAAGTCACAATCGTCTACGATTCTTCCATTCGAAGTTCTACATTCTACTCGATTCTCATAGAGTTGGAATAGATAGAATCAGGAGGAATCCCCATGAAGAGTAACCATCTACCTTACACAGATAGCCAATCTACTGGATGGGCTAATCAGCTTCAAGAAGCTAGTCGCGTATTCCTGCTGCTAGCTGTTCTAACCTTAAGTATATTAGCTATACTCGGGACTGCTTTATTGCTACAGGGGAAGTTATTGGAGGAACCCGTGCTCTCCATGAAAGGACTATCCCCTGATATGTCGAGTTCATTTTTCGCCGATATGGTTCGAATGGAATTACCCGGCTTAACTGTGGTGGACAATAAACAGAATACATTCTCGAATAGTAATGTCCTCTCTTTCCTGCTACAGGTACTTACTGATGTAAATCCGCATGATCCCAAAAGTCTATTAGCTGGAGAAGTTCCAGGCATTCGAGATGACACTGTACCTCTGAGAAAAGGAATTATCGTCGGCAGGGATGTATCACCAGCTGATTATGCACCCCCAGAGGAAATATTCTCGGAGAAGTCTGGATCCAAGGTGTTGCCAGATAAGGGTACTGACGTTATCCCAGATAGTGAACCTGATAGTGAACCTGATAGTGAACCTGACAAAGTTCCCCCAGTAGTGCCGAACCAAAGTGAAGTCCCAACCCATTCGACCAAAGGGAAGAAAGTCATATTCATCTATCATTCCCACAACCGCGAATCCTGGCTCCCAGAGCTAAAAAACATAGGTGTAACGAATATTAATAAGGCGTACGACGCTAAGAAGAATATTACATTAGTAGGTAAACGTCTTTCAGCAAAGCTTGAGGATCTGGGAATTGGAGCATCGCATTCCGCGACAGATTATCCGACAGCCGTTAAAAGCTATAACTGGAACTTTTCCTACAAGTATTCGCATAATACGGTAGAAACAGCTTTTGCAACTAATCCTGATCTCACTTATTTCTTTGATATACATCGCGATTCACAGCGTCGGGATTTGACGACAGCAACCATCAATGGCAAAAAGTATGCCCAAGTTTATTTTATCATTGGTCATCGCAATCCGAATTGGCGTAAGAATGAACAATTCGCTACGAAGATTCATGAGGTGCTGCAAGAAAAGTACCCGGATTTATCAAGGGGAATTTGGGGTAAGGGAGCGAACAGTGGTAACGGAGAATATAATCAATCCATCTCACCGAATAGTATTCTGATCGAGATTGGCGGGCCGGAGAATACATTGGAGGAATCATATCGAACTGCTGATGTACTAGCTCGTGTAATCGCCGACATATATTGGGACGCTGAGAAGGTGAATGCTGGTGGGTAAAGCATTGGTGAACCTTATTATCCTAGTAAGTGTGCTGGCATTCGGGATATTCTATGGAGTGGATATGGCGAGAGATGGGATTGAACAGGTGAATGGACCTATGGGTTCGGCTAGCGACTTAACCGTGGAGAAGATGGCTGCGGAACAGCAGCAGCTCGTTATGGATCATAAGGAACGAATGCGGTTGGAAGCACAACAGAAGCTATTGGCATTACAAGAACAGGAGCAGAAGCTAGTAGATGCACAGCCGAGAACGATTAATCCATCTTTGATGAGTCGGTTTTTCCATAAGATTGGCGAGCTGCTCAGCTGGGTTGCTGATTTCATTATTCATGGGATTGTGAATATGGGGAGGGCGATATTTACTTGATTTATAACTGCTCGAAGACATATATTAATTAAAGCTTGCCTCCCTATCGTCGGGGAGGTATATTTTTTTGTTAATAGAAGGAAATTTGTCGAATAAATAGAATTTTATAAATTAGATGATTAATTTAAGAACTCATGTTTGCTGACAAGCTGATGACATTTTATTCTGCTATTCTTGAAGAAGATTTATTATTTGAAAGGAGATTAATATGGAGTATATAGCGCATATTCGTGATAGTGATGGTGAAATCCAAACCGTTCAGGCACATCTCAGAGAAGTTAATGAGTTAAGTGAACAATTTGGAGATACAATCGGGCTGAAAAACTTAGCTGGTCTTGCGGGATTGCTACATGATTTAGGTAAGAATACCAACGAGTTCAAAACGTATATTCAAGAAGCGGTAGCAAATCCAGACAATCCGCCCAGAAGAGGATCAGTGGACCATTCAACGGCTGGAGGTCGACTATTATATCAACGTTACTATACTAAGCAAAAAAGCTTGGAAGAGAAATTGGCTGTTGAGTGGATTGCCATGTGTATCATTTCTCACCATGGTGGGTTAAGGGATTTTTTGACTCCTCCATGGGGATCCACTTTTTTGGAGCGAGTTTCTGAGAAGATATTGGAACAATATGAACATGCAGTATCTAGCTTTTTCGAAACCCAAATGACGGAGAAGGCATTCGATGAATATTTCGATCGTGCTAAAGCAGAAGTTGTAGAGATCATGCATGTGATAAAGAGTAAACGTTTACAACCCATTACAGCATCCTTGATTACTAAATACATATTTAGTTGTTTAATTGATGCAGATCGGACTAATACACGAAGGTTTGAAGAAAATCAACCAAATGAAGAAGTATTCGATAGTCATTCTTTTTTTGAACATTGCTACACTGCACTCATGAAAGAAATTGTGTCCTATAGTAAAGCTGAAGACGCCAATCACCCGATAAATTTGCTAAGAAGTGAGATGTCACGCCAGTGCGAGGAGTTTGCTTATCGTCCTTCGGGGATTTACACATTATCTATACCAACTGGTGGCGGGAAGACATTAGCGAGCTTAAGATACGCACTTAAGCATGCGATGACGCATGGAAAGGATAGAATTATCTACATAGTACCGTACACAACAATAATAGAGCAGAACGCCAAAGACGTAAGAGATATTATAAATAATGATCCATACATCTTAGAGCATCATTCTAACGTAATCAAAGACGATCCTAAAGATGAAGAAGAAGACTATGATGTGAACAAGAAAAAACTAAAATTGGCAAAGGATAATTGGGACAGTCCGATTATATTCACAACGATGGTGCAATTTTTAAACACATTCTATGCAAAGGGGACAAGGAATGTTAGAAGGCTACATCATTTAACGAATGCGATTATTATATTTGATGAGGTTCAATCGGTACCTGTTAAATGCCTATCGCTATTTAACGAAGCTTTAAACTTTCTGCATACATTTGGAAATTCCAGTCTCATTTTATGTACAGCAACTCAGCCTGCATTAGATTTTGTAGAGCATGATTTGAAAATCTCGGCAAACGGAGAAATGATTAAAGACCTGAATCAGGTCAGTGAAAGCTTTAAACGAGTGAACATCATCGATAGAACGACTACTCAAGGCTATAAGGCTCCAGAGCTCACAGATTTTATTCATACGGAAATGGATAAGGTAAGCAGCATCCTCATTATTCTGAATACGAAAACGGCCGTTCGGAAGCTATTTGATGAGCTCGATACTTCCAAGAGAAACGATTATACCTTGTTTCACTTGAGCACGAATATGTGCCCAGCTCACCGTAAAGATGTTCTTGCAGATTTAAAAGAGAAGCTAGAGGCTGGCGAGAGAGTGGTCTGTGTAAGCAGTCAGTTGATTGAAGCGGGTGTCAACATCAGTTTTCAATGCGTGATCCGATCGTTGGCTGGACTGGATTCAATTGCACAAGCAGCAGGGAGATGTAATCGGCACGGTAAGGATGAAATTCGTAATGTGTATATTATCAATTCGGCAGAAGAAGAACTAAAAAATTTGAAGGAGATAAAGATTGGAGCCGAGAAAACAAAGAGGCTATTAGGAGAATTTAAAGATAGACCTGATAAGTTTGGGAATGACCTTTTATCATTGGAGGCTATGAGCTGCTATTTCAAGTATTATTTCCATGAGATCGCAGGTGAATTAGATTATCATATCCCAGAGATCGATAAAAAAATGTTCGATTTATTGAATTATAACAAAGAATATAACGGTGGCTATAAGAACAAGCACGGCTATCCACTCCCTCTAGTAAATAACCAGTCATTTGCAACAGCGGAGAGCTATTTCAATGTGATCGACCAACCTACTACATCCGTTCTAGCTCCCTATAATGCTGAAGCACAAAACTTGATGCTGGAGCTTAATGGTGATCTCGACACAAGAAGGTTAAGCAATTTGCTAAAGAAAGCCCAACAATTCGTTATCAACATATATGACCAAGAATTGAGAAGGCTAGATAAAAGTGGTGATGTTTATCCCTTACTACATGGAAATATATTTGCTTTGAGAGAAGTAGCGTATACTGAAAAATTTGGGTTGGAGCTGGGCGGGGAGGGTAGTTGGACAACCCCATTTGCATGAAAAGACCCACCGTTATTATGATGGGCTTTCATATAGTATTCTATAAATTTCAATCCACGCCTAACAGCGACGAGAATATTCTATCACATTGCCCTATTTCAATCAATCGGAAAACATCGACAAAAAATTACAAATTTATCTTGACAACTATTGGTAGGTGGCAGATAATACTCGTAGAACATATAATCAATTATAGTATTATATAAGAAGATATACATGTGAAAGGAGTGAAGCAAATGATTGTTAAGACTTATCCAGTTTCTTTTGAAGTTGCCGGCCCGGCCGCTATGTATGCTCGTCCAGACACAGGCTCTTCCCCAGTCTCCTATCCAGTACCAACAAGAACTGCTCTAAAAAGTATGTTCGAAGCTGTTGCATTGTCAAAGGAAGCCTTCTTTCATCTCCTAAAGATAGAGCTTTGCACACCTGTCGTGTACCACAAATATACTACCAACTATGGCGGTCCATTGAAGGAAAGCAATGAGATGAATTTTCAAATATTTTCAACTGTATTGGAAAACGTATGCTATAAGGTCTATGGTGAGACAAAAGCATATTCATCACCACGAAGTGGCGATAATTCTCAGCATATGCTTCAAGAGGTATTTTTGCGAAGGCTCAAATTTGGGCAATTTCATTCAACGCCGTTTCTTGGGTGGAAAGAGTTTGTGCCAACATATTTTGGTGATTTGAGAGAAACAACCCATGTGGATGAGTCAATAAGTATCACAATCCCCTCCATGCTTGACACGATGTATAATCGTCCAACAGATGGAAGGCTTGCTCCCGCGTTCAGGCAGGATGTCCGAATTGAAAAGGGCGTGATGTACTATGATTAATGAACTGTATGAATTGGCACAGTCCTTACAGCACCATGGATTATTGATGTCTACAACTAATCCTAATGTGGGTAAGGTGCGCAAATGCCAATGTCTTTTAATTGAACTTGATGGGAAAGGGAAACCCGTTTCAATGCGACTGTTGCCCAAAGAGGAAACAGCATTATTGTGGAGACATAGTAAAGGTAATCACAATAGTTTCCCTGCTATTCGCGTACAATTGCCCCTGCTTGACTCTACAGAATCGCAAAAGATTGATGGGGATATTTGGAAAAAATTTAAGCTCCCGAAAAAGCAGGAACTTTTGCGTGAACTTGAATTATCACACCCCAATCCCAATAGTAGGGATATAAAACTTAGCGAATGGTCGCTTAATGAGTTATCGCCTGTACTTACTGATGATCAACCTGCGTTAGAAGCTTTGAGGCGATTAGTTAAGCGTTTTCCGAATGACTTGCATTGCTCTGATTTCTACTCATCACTATTAGATTTTCTTTTTAATGCAATCGATTATTGTGATAACGATGTGATAGTTGATTGTATTAAAGAGATACTCGTTGGTAAATACGATGCAAAGAAGCGCAAATATATCTCTGAATGTATGACTTATTTTGATGTATACGAAACTAATGAGGTCCAATGCAAGGTTGTTAGTGCTGAAACATCAGAAGCTTTGATTCGGTTATTGAATAAATCCGCACAATGCGAAGAAGGTACCAGTCAGCAAAAGATATGTGCTTTATCTGGCAAACAGGAGCAAATCGTTGATGACAAGTTTCCATACCCCAAACTGCCCCTGCTCGGTCTTACCTATCTTTATTCAAAGAATGCCAATATTCCTTGTTTGAAGCGGTATAATATGAGAGGGACAGACGCATTTCAGGTTTCTAAGTCTAAGGTGTCTGCAATTAATGACGCACTTGCTTTTTTGACGGCACCGGAGCGAGAAGATAAATCGTGGCGGTCTATTGTTAACAGTAATCGAGATAAACCAGACCTTTTGTTAGCTTATTTGACAGATGATCCACAAAATGATGCTTTACTAGCACAGATTCTTGATGACCTTACAGATTATACAGAGACGGAATTTGCATTTGACGCATTATGTAAACAAGTACTGGGCAAGATCAGTTCTGTTCTATCGAAGAACCCCGCATCCAAAATCAACCTGATTATTCTCGAAACTCTTGATCCGGGGCGAAAGCAAATTGTATTTGGAAGTTCCCTTTCCGTAGAGCAATTTCAAAATAATCTCTTATCATGGAATGAAGCGTCAAAGAATCATCCTGATATTAGCATTCGTATACGTGAGGAAAAGAAAATTAAAGAATATAACCCTATATGTCCTGGGCCAGGGGAAATATGCAGTCTACTAAAAATGCACTATACACGCTCAGGAACTTCGAAGCCACAAAAAGCAAGTGAAGTCACACTACATGATGTTTATCACATGTATATGCCCCAAACACCTACCTACATAAACAATTCTGACTTTCTGCAGGGTATGCTGTATACAACTCTCCGCAGAACAAGTGCAATGTTGGGAGATATAGGTCAGCAAATCAACATGGAATATGTATTGCATTCATTGAAGACACAAGAAGCAAAAAAAGCATGTATAGCAATTTCGTTTATTTCAATATTGTTATGGCACCTGGGTGCCAAGAAGGAGGACTATATGTTAGATGTTCCGTTCAATATCGGTCAGTTTTTGCAACTCGCCGATATGCTGCACAAGGAATACTGTATTCAAGTTCGAAATGGGGGCAATAAATCAAAAATGTTGCCAACACAACTCATGGGGAACGAGTTACTAACGATCACCTCTGAAAGCCCCAATGAAGGGATGAACCGTTTGCGCGAACGCATGCGCATTTACCTTGCTTGGGCGAATACTGCCACCGGCGAAGGTAGCGGGCTTGCGAAGTGGATTCTCACACAATACGGCGAGGTATGCTCGAAGATAGGCGGTAAGGAAATACCAGAGACTCTTGATTCGGCTCAACAGGCACAAGTACTACTAGGCTATCTAGCTACAATTCCATATGAGAGAAAGGAAGGAGAAAAGAAATGAACAATGTAATTAACAGAGGCACGGGTTTACTCTTGATTGAAGCAATTAATTCAAATCCCAATGGGGATCCGGACAGAGAAAGTGATCCTCGCACTCGCCAAGATGGTAGAGGCGAGATCTCTCCTGTTTCGTACAAACGTAAGCTAAGGGACTTGGTTATAAACAAACAATCTCCCGTTTGGCAGGAGCTTGCTGAGGAATTGGGATTATCCGAAAAAGGTTTTGACATTCTTGAAAGCAAAGAAACAAGAAGAGCGGATGTCAAGAGGATGTCTATCGATGAGTTGCTTTCAAAATACTGGGATGTACGAGTATTCGGCACTACATTTCTTGAAGAAAAATCTGACGAAACCAGTTCGTTCATAAAAACAGGCGTTGTTCAGTTTGGTTTGGGTGTTTCACTTTCTCCTGTAAAAATAGAGCGAATGACCACCACAAAGATTTTGCCGGTTGAGGATGACAAAAGTAAGGGCATGGCCCCTCTTGCTTTCCGCATTATCCCCTACGGACTATATGCCATGCCATTCTTCATCAATGCAACTGCAGCGAAACAGACACAATGCACAAAAAATGATATTGATCTGTTACTTCGGCTGATTCCATATGCCTATACCCAGAGCGCCTCCTACGTTCGTCCACAGGTGAATATCCGCCATGCCTTTTATGTCGAACACAATCGCGCCCGGGGCACCTTCAATGATTTTAAAATGATTGAGGCACTTACACCAACAAAAACCAAAGACGATGGTCGTTCGGCCGATTCGTGGAGGGACTATGACGAAGTAGCTTTAAACGACGGTATTAATATGTTGAATACTCAATTAGAGGGCAAGGCTTCGGTTGTTATCGATTTGATGGAGTGCCTTTAATGATCTTAGCGCATAGCTCAACAAACGGAAATCCACCCCAGCCATATCGTTCTCATGTGAACGGGGTGGTCGTCTCTGCTCAGAATAATCTGAATAATTTGATTCGCTTCATTCAAAGTGAGAACCATGTTGCTTATCACGATACTCTTGCAAATGCTGCCGTCTTTCATGATTTGGGAAAGTTGGATGAGGAGAATCAAAATGTATTGAAGGATGAGGCTAACCATAGTCGTCTTCCGATCGAGCATCGTGATGCCGGTGTAAAGTATCTGCTAGAACAAATGAACAACCGAAATGCAGCTATTTTAGTTTATTCCCATCATCGCCCGGGACTTCCTAATCTGATAGAGGAACGGTGCAAGGCATTCCCGTTCAGATTCGCCCAAGTAAAAAGTCGAACAGATTCCAATCTCGATGACTACATACGCACCCATTCGGAAGAAGTGGGCATTATATCAACCTTATCTACAACTACAAATACAAAGCTTAGTTCTACCGACTATAGAATGCTTTTAAGCTGTCTTATTGACGCAGATTATTCCGATACATCGGGAATCAAACTCGAAATCAGTCAAACCCGTTGGGAAGAGCGAATACGAAAGCTCGACCGATATGTGGAAAATTTGCAAAAGCAATCTCGGGATAGTTCTGAACGAGAAACCCCAATGAATATTCTCCGTCAAGAGATGTTCAGTCATTGTAAGGCTACAAAGTGTGCGACAAACATTGTGTATTGTGACAGCCCTGTTGGAACAGGAAAAACGACTGCAGTGATGGCTCATCTGCTCCAAGTTGCAAAAGAACGCAATCTGCGTCATATAATTGTGGTAATGCCATACACCAATATCATTTCACAAGCCGTAGAAATATTTCGTGAAGCGTTGGTGCTTGACGGCGAAGATCCATGTAATATCGTTGCAGAACACCATCATCAGGCTGATTATGACAGCAAAAACTTACGTCATTTAGCGTCAACGTGGACGGCACCAATCACTATTACGACAGCCGTACAATTTTTCGAGAGCTTAGCTAGCAATATCCCTTCCAAACTGAGAAAGCTCCACCAGCTCCCTGGAAGCGCAGTTTTTATTGATGAAAGCCATGCAGCGCTTCCGATCCGATTAATGCTTCCCGCATGGAGTTGGATCAAGGAGCTATCTGAAAAATTTAGTTGCTATATTTGCCTTTGCTCCGGAACCACTATGAAATTTTGGGAGACGTCTTCCTTCAAAAAGGAACATGCCGTCTCGGTTGAACCTTTGCTGTCAGAATCGATGGCATCAAAGCTTTATCGCTTTGAAGGCGCACGTGTCTGTGTGGATGCATTGTCATTAAAGCCATCTCATTTCACAGACTCCAAAAATTTAGCTTCTTATATTATTGCAAATAAGGGACCTCGTCTAGTAGTAATGAATACTGTGCAATCTGCTGCAGCTCTTGCAAAGCAAATGCAACGAATGGGATGCGATGTATTACATCTATCTACAGCCCTTACTCCCGAGGACAGAGAGTATGTTCTGCGAGAGGTTCGCACACGTTTAAAGGTCGATTCAACCAGTGACCATTACAACAACTGGACACTTGTTGCCACAAGTTGCGTGGAGTGCGGACTCAATCTTTCCTTTCGGAATGGATTCTGCGAATTGCGTTCATTGCAAAGCTATCTACAACTTAGCGGACGTATCAACAGAAACGGAGAATATGATGATGCCTCACTAGTATGCTTTACGGTATACGACCCGCTTTTTAATAAAAACCCGCTTTTTGATAAATCTATCTCGGTATTCAAAAAGTTGATTGATCAAGGAAGTCTCCTCTCTATGCAGATTACAGAGGCTGTGACATTGAGCTTTGATATGGAATGCAAGGAAGCTGGTGGACTCCCGGACTTAATTTGTCGAAAAGATAAAAGCTGTGCCTTTGTTGACGTAGCTCAAAGCTTTCGTGTCATAGATGAAGATACGGTTACTGTAATTGCTAAACGTTCATTGATTAGCAGAATGGAAAGAGGAGAAAGTATTACTCCCACCGAGTTGATGAGAGGCAGTATAAATATTCGTCGGGCTACTGTAAGCAAACTACAATTGCAGCCGATTTCTGGTTTTTCTGATGTGTTGCAACTAACAGAAAGCCAGTACGATTCTTTTCTCGGATATGCAAAAGGGTTGATAGATTAGACTAAAGGAGAAAGGAGGTGATAATTTGAGAAATCAAATCGAGTTTGAGGTGCAGGGGAAATACGCATTGTTTACTGATCCATTAACTAAAATTGGTGGGGAGAAGTTGACCTATCAAATTCCTACATATCAGTCACTGAAGGGCATTGTCGAATCTATATTTTGGAAGCCAACTATAACTTGGATAATTGATGAGGTTCGGGTAATGAATCCGATTCAAACCGAGTCGAAAGGTATCAGACCGATAGAATATAGTGGAGGTAATACACTTGCTTACTACACATATTTGAGGGATGTTCGTTATCAGGTGAAGACACACTTTATATTCAACCCTTATAGAGAAGACTTAGCTTATGATAGAAACGAAAATAAATTCCATAACATCGCTAAGAGATCTGTCATAGCTGGTGGTCGCAGAGACATATTCCTAGGCTCCAGAGAGTGTCAAGGTTATGTGGAACCATGTGAATTCGGTCAAGATGTGGGTCGTTATGATGATATACCTGAAATCGACTTTGGTGTAATGGTTCACGGCATTAGCTATCCTGATGAGACTGGAAGGAACGAACTGGAAACCCGATTATGGAAGCCGATTATGAGGAATGGTGTAATTACATTTATTCGTCCTGATGAATGTACATTGATTCGCAAGTCTGGTGACATGACGCCAAAGCAATTTAGTAATATGCAATCGGTTGACGATCTCTATGAAGAAACCTTTCCTGAAGAAAAGAGGTGATTGAATGACTTGGCTTTCTAATTTGTACAAGACCTATGAGAACAATGTAGATTCCATTGGAGTATTTGAAAAAAAACGGAATGATCAAGAGTTTGCACTTATTCCTGTATCCCATACGACACAGAGCGCTCAAATTGAAGTGTCATTGGATGACAGAGGGAATTTTGTCTCAGCAAAGGTTGTGGACAAGAGTGACTCGAGTACTATTATTCCATGTACGGAAGCTTCAGCTAGTAGGACAAGTGCCCCAGTCCCGCATCCTCTATTCGATAAGCTTGTATATGTTGCAGGGGATTATGTTGCATATGGAGGAGAGATGAAGAAAGGAAATCCCCATGCCGATTATATGAACGAACTTAGGAAATGGTGTGATTCTCCCTATGCTCATTCAAAAGTGAAAAGCGTCTACAACTATCTAATTAAAGGAACACTTATTGAGGATTTAATCAAAGAGAAGATTATGTTTGTTGATGAACATAATAAGCTCATTGAGAAATGGAATAAGGATTTGGAAGAAAAATATGGTGAAAAACCTGAACTATTTAAAGTAATTGCATCCGATCAGAGTGGCGCTTTTGTTCGTTTTGCTGTTAACGTCATTGGTGAGGTTGAGTCAAGATTGTGGAGAGACAAAACTGTACAGGAATCTTTTATTAAATTTTACAATGGCAAATTAAGTGATTTCGATTTGTGCTTTGTCTCGGGTGAATCCCTTCCCTATGCGGACAAGCATGCTTCAAGAATTCGACACTCAGCCGATATGTCGAAATTAATATCGGCTAATGATACTAGTGGATTTACGTTTCGCGGTCGCTTTGGAAGCAGTCGAGATGCAGCTTCAATCAGCTACGAAGTATCTCAGAAGGCGCATAATGCATTAAAGTGGCTTATTGCCAAGCAGGGCTATAACATTGATGGGAAAGTATTTCTCACATGGGGGACGCAAGAGAAAGAATTGCCGGACATTCATAGCGATTCTTACAGTCTATATGGTGAAGAGGCAGCAATCTCTGGTGATCTGACCCATAAGGAATATGCGAATCAGATTAAGCTTGCATTAGCTAGTTACAAGCATGATCTGGATTACCAATCTAATGTCATTATCATGATATTAGATGCTGCCACACCTGGGCGAATGTCTATTGTTTACTACCGTGATATGAATAAAGAACTATTCATAGACAGATTGCTAGAGTGGCATAAATCGTGTTATTGGTTGCATCGGTATAAGTATCATGCAGATAATAGCTATCATCAGTTTATGGGAGCGCCCGCCACTAAGGATATTGCCTTTGCTGCATATGGACCTAGAGCGAGTGATAAGATTGTAAAAGGTCTATTCGAGAGAATGCTACCTTCCATTATTGATGGCAGACCCATCCCGCTAGATATCGTCCGAAGTGCAACGAATAGAGCATCTAATCCAGTTAGTATGGAATTGTGGGAGTGGGAAAGGACACTCAGTGTTAGTTGTGCACTACTTAGAAAGACATATGCAAAGGAGGACTTCGATGTGGCATTAGATACTACTATCACAGATCGCAATTATTTATTCGGTAGAATGCTGGCGATTGCTGATGTGCTAGAGAGGAGAGCACTAGGTAATGAGGAGAAACGGGCAACAAACGCAATACGTTATATGAACGCATTCGCACAGCGTCCTAGCCGAACTTGGACGATCATTCAATCGAACCTACAGCCTTATCAAGCAAAGCTAGGAACAAAGGTGGGCTATTACAATCGATTACTAGATGAGGTCGGTGCTCAGTTGAACCCAGCAGAATTTACGGACAAGCCGCTGAGTGGATTATATTTACTTGGGTTTTACAGTCAAAGGCAGGAGCTTTACACCAAGAAAGTGAAGGAAGCCGAAGAAGTAGAAGAAAATATCGAATAGGGAGAGATGTAAATGAATATTTTAGATCACAAAATTGACTTTGCTGTTATTCTTACAGTACGAAATGCTAATCCCAATGGAGATCCACTCAATGGAAATCGTCCTAGGCAAAATTATGATGGCTTTGGTGAAATTTCGGATGTGTGCATAAAGAGAAAGATACGGAATCGACTGCAGGACATGGGACAGTCCATCCTTGTTCAATCAGATGATAAACGGGTTGATGAATACCGCAGCATTAAGGATCGTGTTGATGGAAATGCAGAGTTACAGGAATTTGCGAAAGGAAAGAGCCAAAACAATGAACTTTTTGCCAAGACCGCTTGTGAATCTTGGATAGATGTCCGAAGCTTTGGGCAAGTGTTTGCCTTTAGTGGATCTGAGGTGTCTGTTGGGATTCGAGGTCCTGTTTCCATCCACACTGCTGTAAGTCTAGATACCATAGATATATCAAGCATGCAAATTACCAAAAGTGTGAATTCAGTCACCCAAAAAGATCCTAACAAAAAAAGTTCTGATACCATGGGTATGAAGCACAGAGTTGATTTTGGTGTGTATGTTTTCTATGGGAGTATTAACACACAGTTGGCAGAAAAGACTGGCTTCACCTCTGAGGATGCAGATAAGATTAGAGAAGCCTTGATCACGTTGTTTGAGAATGACACTTCTTCTGCTCGACCCGATGGAAGTATCGAAGTAAACAAAGTTTATTGGTGGGAGCACAATTCCAAGATCGGACAATATTCCTCTGCGAAAGTGCATCATTCTTTAGATATTAAATTAAAAGAAGGCTTAAATGAGGTAAAATCATTTGATGATTACGTAAAAACACTGAATGATCTTGAGGGCCTCAAGGTTCAGGTATATGACGGAATATAATGAAGAGGATTATTTACTGCTCTCGGGAATTCAACATTTCAACTTCTGCAGAAGGCAGTGGGCGTTAATTCATATTGAACAGCAGTGGGAGGAAAACGTACGGACCGTTGAAGGGGATCATCTCCATAAGCGTGCCGACCAACCGATGATCCGTGAGAAGAGAGGGGACAAATTGGTTGTAAGGGCTTTGCCCATTCACTCCAAGGAGTTGGGGATTTCAGGAATATGTGATGTCGTAGAGTTTATTCATGATCCTCAAGGAGTTTCGATAGCAGGAGAGGAAGGTTTATACCTTCCTTTTCCTGTTGAATACAAGAGGGGTAAGCCTAAGAAGGATGATTCCGATATCTCCCAATTAACCGCTCAAGCGATGTGTTTGGAAGAGATGCTGGTTTGCGATATACAGAAAGGCTACATCTTCTATAACGAAATCAAACACCGCGTAGAAGTACCGTTTACACTCGCTTATCGAGAGAAAGTGAAAAGAAGCTTTGAGGAAATGCATCAGTATTTTCAAAGAAATTATACACCGAAAGTAAAATCAGGACCTCACTGTCTGAGTTGCTCTCTTCAGCATATCTGCTTACCCGAAATCATGAACAAAAAATCAGTTTCAAGCTATATTGAAGGGAGGTTAAGAGAATGAAGAAGCTGTTGAACACTTTATTCGTAACTTCCCCGGATGTATATTTGTCACTCGATGGTGAGAATATTGTCGTGAAGAGAGAGGGTGACAGCATAGGCAGATATCCGCTTCATAATTTAGAAGCCATATGCACTTTTGGTTATGCAGGTGTAAGCCCTGCTTTTATGGGTGCTTGTGTAGACAGGAATATCTCACTCACCTTCTTGACGAAGAATGGCAGATATTTAGCAGGAGTCATCGGAGAAACAAGAGGGAATGTCGTATTAAGGAAAGAGCAGTATCGCATATCTGATGATGAAAAAAGAAGTGCAATCGTCTCAAGGAATTTTATTATAGGCAAAATATTTAATAGTAAATGGATTTTAGAACGAGCGACAAGGGATTACCCACTGCGAATAGAAATTGACCGTATAAAATCAGTATCAGCCTCGTTATCTGAAACTATGAAGTCTGTTCGAGTAGTGGAAGACTTGGATATATTGAGAGGTTTAGAGGGGAATGCAGCCGTTCAATATAATTCAGTTTTCGACGATTTAATACTGCAACAAAAGGATCACTTCTTCTTTAGAGGTAGAAATAAACGGCCACCCTTAGATAACGTGAACGCTTTATTATCCTTCGCGTATACACTGTTAGCTAATGATATGAGGTCAGCATTGGAGTCAGTGGGTTTAGATGCGTATGTGGGTTTTTTACATCGCGATCGACCTGGTAGGGCATCACTAGCGTTGGATTTAATGGAAGAATTGAGAGGCGTTTACGCTGATCGTTTTGTAATTTCGCTGATTAATAAAAAGATTATCAATCACAAGGGTTTTTTTCGAAAGGAAAATGGCGCAGTCATAATGGATGAGGAGACTAGAAAAAAAGTATTAATTGAATGGCAAGAAAGAAAACAAGATAAAATTCAACACCCCTATCTAAACGAGAAGATTTCATGGGGACTTGTTCCATACGCTCAAGCGCTATTGTTAGCCAGATACATCAGAGGAGATTTAGATGAGTATCCCCCATTCTTATGGAAGTAGGTGATGTCGTGCTAATTCTGATAACATACGATGTAAATACAACAAGTGCAGGAGGAAAGAGAAGACTGAGAATGGTTTCGAAAAAATGCCTAGACTATGGACAACGAGTTCAGAACTCTGTTTTCGAATGTATACTCGATTCAACACAGTTTAAGCAAATAAAATACCAGCTAGAAGAAATCATTGATGTAGAAAAGGATAGTTTGAGGTTTTACAATCTGGGAGATAAATACAAAACAAAAGTTGAGCATATGGGAGCAAAAGAATCTTATGATGTTGAAGGAACTCTAATTTTATAGTGCGAATGTGAAGCTCTCATAATAATACTAGGGGATTCGCACTAGAAATCGAACACTTTTAAGTTTGAAAATCAATAAAAAACAATTCTTATTCCATATATATGGAATAAGTGGTGAAAATAACTAGATAATTCATCTTTTTTTAGTTGGATTTAGTCATTTTCGCCGTCGCACTCCTCGCGAGTGCGTGGATTGAAATAGATGCTTTAAATTCGGAATCCGTTTGTAATCGTTGTCGCACTCCTCGCGAGTGCGTGGATTGAAATTAATATTAGGTGCGGGGCTTCCCCCGCAAAATATAGTCGCACTCCTCGCGAGTGCGTGGATTGAAATCCTATTGTCATACCGATGTGCGTATTTTAGAAACCGTCGCACTCCTCGCGAGTGCGTGGATTGAAATACTTCACCCCCTTGCGGGGAATCCCCGCACCTGAGTCGCACTCCTCGCGAGTGCGTGGATTGAAATCATCATGGGGGTATTCTAAAATGAGAAGTTTAGGGGTCGCACTCCTCGCGAGTGCGTGGATTGAAATTCATTCAAGGTATCTAATTGTTTTTGAAAGTCCATGTCGCACTCCTCGCGAGTGCGTGGATTGAAATCAAAATCCCTCAATGAGATTTTTCCCCCATCCAATGTCGCACTCCTCGCGAGTGCGTGGATTGAAATATAAATGTTTTGGGTGCTAAAACATCACCAACTAAGTCGCACTCCTCGCGAGTGCGTGGATTGAAATGTATACCTAATTATAGCATGATAACGTAATTAAGTCGCACTCCTCGCGAGTGCGTGGATTGAAATAATCTATCCCCGCTTAACAAAAGGGGGAATTGATTGTCGCACTCCTCGCGAGTGCGTGGATTGAAATCAAATATGACGGGAAAGGACAACTCGTATGATCAAAGTCGCACTCCTCGCGAGTGCGTGGATTGAAATTATTCAGAGGTGTGTTTACCCTCCAGATCGTCAAGTCGCACTCCTCGCGAGTGCGTGGATTGAAATTGCTTCGGTGTAAGTGCACTCGGATGGAATCTCTACGTCGCACTCCTCGCGAGTGCGTGGATTGAAATACTCATGGGTATCACTCCTCTCATTCATCATCATCCGTCGCACTCCTCGCGAGTGCGTGGATTGAAATTCCTTCCTTCTAACATTCTCCCTGACCGCCCCCTCGTCGCACTCCTCGCGAGTGCGTGGATTGAAATCTTAATCTAACGCGCTCATATGTTCTCTAGAACTGGTCGCACTCCTCGCGAGTGCGTGGATTGAAATGCTATCTCCGATCTTATTGAGCATAGATCGTGAGCGTCGCACTCCTCGCGAGTGCGTGGATTGAAATTCACTTTCTCTGGTCAATTGAGATAGAAGAACGAACGTCGCACTCCTCGCGAGTGCGTGGATTGAAATCAAGAGTATCTAATCTAGTCTTTAGTTGTGCATAAGTCGCACTCCTCGCGAGTGCGTGGATTGAAATAGGATGGTTGCGTGTTATCCAATAGACGATATAGGTCGCACTCCTCGCGAGTGCGTGGATTGAAATCGCTAGCAATTTTGGTGACATCTCAATACTGAAGATGTCGCACTCCTCGCGAGTGCGTGGATTGAAATATAATCCGCCCGCTGATCGCCGCCTAAAAGAGCTTGTCGCACTCCTCGCGAGTGCGTGGATTGAAATCCTGCTTGAATGTCGGCCGCAGCTATTTGACCACGGTCGCACTCCTCGCGAGTGCGTGGATTGAAATAATGCTGTAATAACCGTTGTAGCCGTACCACCCGCGTCGCACTCCTCGCGAGTGCGTGGATTGAAATCCTTTGACTCTGGCTAGTTTTCCATTCCCAAGTAAGTCGCACTCCTCGCGAGTGCGTGGATTGAAATTGTTTGGTTGTGATCGTCCATGCGTAATCCTTGAGTCGCACTCCTCGCGAGTGCGTGGATTGAAATCAACTTGCTGTATACAACGCTCATAACGGTTACTAGTCGCACTCCTCGCGAGTGCGTGGATTGAAATCACAATCATATCGGCAGCTGTCAGGCTAAAATAGCGTCGCACTCCTCGCGAGTGCGTGGATTGAAATGAAGCTCTCCTGTTTAGAATTTTGAATAAATAAAGTCGCACTCCTCGCGAGTGCGTGGATTGAAATTCCATCTCCTTGAAGCTGTCCAAAACCTTATTTAGTCGCACTCCTCGCGAGTGCGTGGATTGAAATTTTAATCTTGGCGGATTTGCTTGCGGTGTTGGTGTCGCACTCCTCGCGAGTGCGTGGATTGAAATTCAGTACGTCTGTGCCATCCCCATCATCGACCACGTCGCACTCCTCGCGAGTGCGTGGATTGAAATAAATCTCCTTTTTATTAAGCATTATGCTGAATAGATGTCGCACTCCTCGCGAGTGCGTGGATTGAAATTGTGCTCAACATTGCATGTGAGGCAGACCTTACTGTCGCACTCCTCGCGAGTGCGTGGATTGAAATAAGAACTGTTTACTACTCTCTCCATCCGACTCTTGTCGCACTCCTCGCGAGTGCGTGGATTGAAATTTGGTGTTGCCGACTATTGGCACCCTACAATTAGCGTCGCACTCCTCGCGAGTGCGTGGATTGAAATTTTAAATTTCATAGTTTCATCGTTCAAGGCATAGCGTCGCACTCCTCGCGAGTGCGTGGATTGAAATCGAGGAGCAGACAAGCCTAAGAAGATCAAATCCATGTCGCACTCCTCGCGAGTGCGTGGATTGAAATCTTGTAGTGAAATATATAATCTTTTCCCCCATACCGTCGCACTCCTCGCGAGTGCGTGGATTGAAATATCTGTACGGATATAAACATCGGCACAAATGAGATGTCGCACTCCTCGCGAGTGCGTGGATTGAAATTATTTCTTTCCTCGCTGTGATCTCGGATGCGGTCGGTCGCACTCCTCGCGAGTGCGTGGATTGAAATAAATCCCATGATGACTGAGAATGGTTTGAATCCTGTCGCACTCCTCGCGAGTGCGTGGATTGAAATTTTCTCGATACCAATATCCAAAACCCGAACAACTGGTCGCACTCCTCGCGAGTGCGTGGATTGAAATTCGGTTGATGGCAATCAGGTATTACTCGCTAGAGAGTCGCACTCCTCGCGAGTGCGTGGATTGAAATAACTGTCCACGGGTGAGGGAATCGGAGCAGGACTGGTCGCACTCCTCGCGAGTGCGTGGATTGAAATTCTATAAGCGAATGCATAGCAACCTGTGATTTTACGTCGCACTCCTCGCGAGTGCGTGGATTGAAATTGGTACTTTAAGCGTGGATGGAACAAGGCAGAAAAAGTCGCACTCCTCGCGAGTGCGTGGATTGAAATCGTAATGTTTTACCTCAAGGTATGTGGGCGTTTGAGTCGCACTCCTCGCGAGTGCGTGGATTGAAATTTTTTTGGTATACCTAAGTATACCACATTTATGTCGTCGCACTCCTCGCGAGTGCGTGGATTGAAATCACTCTGCATATACAGGGAAATCGCACCCCATGAACGTCGCACTCCTCGCGAGTGCGTGGATTGAAATAACAGTTAGAGCGGCAGTCGGACTGATCGCCACGTCGCACTCCTCGCGAGTGCGTGGATTGAAATCCTAATACGGGGTGCTCTCTCCACCCAAAATTAGAGTCGCACTCCTCGCGAGTGCGTGGATTGAAATCAATCATGACTTGGGTATTTGTATAATTATTCAACGTCGCACTCCTCGCGAGTGCGTGGATTGAAATATTGCTCTGTTACATTGAATACAAGAGGGGGTATAGTCGCACTCCTCGCGAGTGCGTGGATTGAAATTGCATCTGTCTGACTGTCAATCACATCGATCTTAGTCGCACTCCTCGCGAGTGCGTGGATTGAAATGTTGCGATATTGCACGTTCCTGATTGGACTAGTTGCGTCGCACTCCTCGCGAGTGCGTGGATTGAAATAAGCTCATTCCATGTGAATAATAGTGCATCTAGCGTCGCACTCCTCGCGAGTGCGTGGATTGAAATAATCATCCTCTGATTAATTCCCACACCCCGCCAAGTCGCACTCCTCGCGAGTGCGTGGATTGAAATCATCATCTTCTTTAGTTACATAAGTTAGACTGGGGTCGCACTCCTCGCGAGTGCGTGGATTGAAATTTTTCAATTTCCAAGAGTTACCCTCCTATCTTGGGTCGCACTCCTCGCGAGTGCGTGGATTGAAATTATATCTTTACGCCCCCATTGAAAGATCATATGCGTCGCACTCCTCGCGAGTGCGTGGATTGAAATAGCCAGACACTACAGCTCAGATATTCTGGTTGAAGGTCGCACTCCTCGCGAGTGCGTGGATTGAAATTCGAAACATCATTTGGGTTCATAACGCCGTTTGGGTCGCACTCCTCGCGAGTGCGTGGATTGAAATGATGACGATCCGGAAAGTATCTCCGTGATTATGGGTCGCACTCCTCGCGAGTGCGTGGATTGAAATAGGTGATTCGCAAGCAACAATGCCAACATGTTCCGGTCGCACTCCTCGCGAGTGCGTGGATTGAAATCTGTCTGCTCATCTTTTATCTCGTATGGTTTTAGGTCGCACTCCTCGCGAGTGCGTGGATTGAAATGCCCAAGTTAGCGTGTACGACCACTAACTGTTCAGGTCGCACTCCTCGCGAGTGCGTGGATTGAAATATGGAACAAGTAGCCGTGATGAATCTTAATAATAGTCGCACTCCTCGCGAGTGCGTGGATTGAAATTTTTTGTCTATTCATTCCTCTTCACCCTCCCCCAGTCGCACTCCTCGCGAGTGCGTGGATTGAAATAAACTCATCACGGCTAGTTGTTCCATAAAAAAGGACGTCGCACTCCTCGCGAGTGCGTGGATTGAAATGACAAACATAATCGTGTCGCCGCTCTCGATTAAGTCGCACTCCTCGCGAGTGCGTGGATTGAAATAGTTACTTCATCGTCTTCGTCATAATCGTGGTCGAAGTCGCACTCCTCGCGAGTGCGTGGATTGAAATTGTTCCGCCCCTCAGTTGCATTCTAAGGGCTTTAAAGTCGCACTCCTCGCGAGTGCGTGGATTGAAATTTCCTCTACTGGTTCGATGTTTATTTGGTTATCGTGTCGCACTCCTCGCGAGTGCGTGGATTGAAATGGTTCCCTCCATTCATCATCAAGTTTGATATTACGGTCGCACTCCTCGCGAGTGCGTGGATTGAAATCCCACTCTTTCAGCGCATTGATTAGGTTGTTTATGTCGCACTCCTCGCGAGTGCGTGGATTGAAATTCGGCAGCTAGGGTCTTTTGATTAGCTGCACTGTCGTCGCACTCCTCGCGAGTGCGTGGATTGAAATTTCAAGCAGTTCGTGCATTTTCGTTTTTAGATCGAGTCGCACTCCTCGCGAGTGCGTGGATTGAAATTGTAAAGTGAGCGCGTCTATCTCATCACGTTCTAGTCGCACTCCTCGCGAGTGCGTGGATTGAAATAAAAGGCTCCATGCGGCTATTTTCGATGGTGTACGTCGCACTCCTCGCGAGTGCGTGGATTGAAATTGTATACGCTCTATCTCCTTACTAATTGCATCGGAGTCGCACTCCTCGCGAGTGCGTGGATTGAAATCAATTCCAATTCGTCCAATTCGTCCAAACAAACTCGTCGCACTCCTCGCGAGTGCGTGGATTGAAATACCGATATGGTTCGGCTACCGCTACGCTAAGCGGAGTCGCACTCCTCGCGAGTGCGTGGATTGAAATATCTTCTTCAATCTGCTCTTGTATCTTCATTGTGGTCGCACTCCTCGCGAGTGCGTGGATTGAAATTCTCATCTTGCTCTAGTTCCAATAGAATCAACCTCGTCGCACTCCTCGCGAGTGCGTGGATTGAAATTAAATGTTTTCCTGTTGCCCCTGTTCGCGTATTGAGTCGCACTCCTCGCGAGTGCGTGGATTGAAATCGTTTCTATCGCATGCAGATTGTTTTCATATACTCGTCGCACTCCTCGCGAGTGCGTGGATTGAAATTCTTGTAATGGTTTTCATAGTAAACGATATCCTTAGTCGCACTCCTCGCGAGTGCGTGGATTGAAATCCCGTACTCCCCAGGCGGAATGCTTAATGTGTTAACGTCGCACTCCTCGCGAGTGCGTGGATTGAAATAGTCCTCTAATTCTCATTGGAATCCTCCAAAATTGGTCGCACTCCTCGCGAGTGCGTGGATTGAAATGGTAATCGGATGCAGGCCTTTCCCACGGAGGTGTCGTCGCACTCCTCGCGAGTGCGTGGATTGAAATCACTTGCGAAATCGAGCATTGCTTGCGCTTTGTGGTCGCACTCCTCGCGAGTGCGTGGATTGAAATTTATCGAGCGCGAGCTTACGAGCTTCGGCTTGTAGTCGCACTCCTCGCGAGTGCGTGGATTGAAATTGACAGAATCCAATCGATCGGCAACGACTCTAAGTCGCACTCCTCGCGAGTGCGTGGATTGAAATGTAAAACTTCCATGACTGTATCAATCGCTTGGCTAGTCGCACTCCTCGCGAGTGCGTGGATTGAAATGAGTGCTATTCTTACCAACTGCCATTTAATCATCTCGTCGCACTCCTCGCGAGTGCGTGGATTGAAATAAAAAGGAGAATGTCGTATGGCTTTGCAAGAATTGGTCGCACTCCTCGCGAGTGCGTGGATTGAAATACGATGAAGGCGGAGAATCAGATCTAATGTGGTTGTCGCACTCCTCGCGAGTGCGTGGATTGAAATCGTTGTTCTAATTGTAAACGAATGCTCGGGAAGGGTCGCACTCCTCGCGAGTGCGTGGATTGAAATCTTCATGGCCACACAATAGACCTGTGGGTATTGGTGTCGCACTCCTCGCGAGTGCGTGGATTGAAATTTAACTGTGCCGAATGTTTCTTCGGTTATTACAGTCGCACTCCTCGCGAGTGCGTGGATTGAAATCATGATTCTGGCGATTTATCAAACCTGCCGCCTGCTGGTCGCACTCCTCGCGAGTGCGTGGATTGAAATACCAAGGAATTACGCAACAATATGGGTCCTTTCCCAGGTCGCACTCCTCGCGAGTGCGTGGATTGAAATATAATCCAGCAAGCGGATCAGGTGGAGGTTGTTGTCGCACTCCTCGCGAGTGCGTGGATTGAAATTCTCGTTTGCGCTTCGCTTCCCTCTGCTCCACCGTCGCACTCCTCGCGAGTGCGTGGATTGAAATTCCATCTCCTTGAAGCTGTCCAAAACCTTATTTAGAGTCGCACTCCTCGCGAGTGCGTGGATTGAAATTTTTCCCATACGAGCAGGTTTTTTAGAGTGAAATGTCGCACTCCTCGCGAGTGCGTGGATTGAAATACCATATGGCATCCAAAAAGAATATGGTAAGAGAGTCGCACTCCTCGCGAGTGCGTGGATTGAAATAGATGATTGATTTGGCTATTCGAATTTTCTCCAGTGTCGCACTCCTCGCGAGTGCGTGGATTGAAATATGTAAACATCCTGCTTTGTAGATTGTTGGAACGTCGCACTCCTCGCGAGTGCGTGGATTGAAATAAGTTCCATCTACACGAATTAACCAAACACGCTCCAGGTCGCACTCCTCGCGAGTGCGTGGATTGAAATCAGAAGTCCTCTTTGGCATGCCCCTTCAGGCGCCGTCGCACTCCTCGCGAGTGCGTGGATTGAAATTTGTCGCACTTAATGAACGTCTCTCCGTGTGGGTGTCGCACTCCTCGCGAGTGCGTGGATTGAAATAGTTAGTGTGTAGGGTCTGAATTTCACTTCGCCGTCGCACTCCTCGCGAGTGCGTGGATTGAAATTAATTGGTCTATCAGCGTATTGACGAATGCTTTAGTCGCACTCCTCGCGAGTGCGTGGATTGAAATAACGGTATCACCGACAAGTACCTACTTACCGTTGAAGTCGCACTCCTCGCGAGTGCGTGGATTGAAATGCCTTATCTGCAATCTTCCGCAAATACAGAAGAAGTCGCACTCCTCGCGAGTGCGTGGATTGAAATCCTGTACCGGATTCTTTGACGTACAGTGTTGTTAGTCGCACTCCTCGCGAGTGCGTGGATTGAAATCCTAAGATTGTTTATGATAAAAGTATGCTGCCGGAGTCGCACTCCTCGCGAGTGCGTGGATTGAAATTTGATTAATCTAAGTGAAGCATCCTAATAAACCCAGTCGCACTCCTCGCGAGTGCGTGGATTGAAATAGCATCTGCCGGACAATGTTATTGAGCCCCTCTGTGCGTCGCACTCCTCGCGAGTGCGTGGATTGAAATCCGAACAGATACTTCATGGTGGCATGAATACTGCAGTCGCACTCCTCGCGAGTGCGTGGATTGAAATGCTCAGGTCGTTTGGTTAGAACTTGAAACGTATGGTCGCACTCCTCGCGAGTGCGTGGATTGAAATAGGATGGGGAAACGTTGAAATCTGCTCTCGAATTGTCGCACTCCTCGCGAGTGCGTGGATTGAAATGGAAGCAACTGACCGCATGAACAAGGAGATTAAAGTCGCACTCCTCGCGAGTGCGTGGATTGAAATTAACATCAACTTGGAATATTGCATCACACAATTGAGTCGCACTCCTCGCGAGTGCGTGGATTGAAATTACATCTGTACCTTGAGCAGAGAATTCAGCATTGTGTCGCACTCCTCGCGAGTGCGTGGATTGAAATAATAAGAAAATGGAGATTGCTAAGCGAGCTGGTGAACGTCGCACTCCTCGCGAGTGCGTGGATTGAAATCAACTTGCTGTATACAACGCTCATAACGGTTACTGTCGCACTCCTCGCGAGTGCGTGGATTGAAATTAGTAGGTCGTATGCACCCCTACGACCTATATTTGTCGCACTCCTCGCGAGTGCGTGGATTGAAATAATAAATCTCACTCCTTACCCACGACGGAACGGACAGTCGCACTCCTCGCGAGTGCGTGGATTGAAATGATAGTATGAGCTCATCCGAATCCTCGTAATAAGGGTCGCACTCCTCGCGAGTGCGTGGATTGAAATTCGTCCCTTGCTGATGTGCGGTTTAACGTGTTGCGTCGCACTCCTCGCGAGTGCGTGGATTGAAATTCGTATTGAGTGGGATCAAGTCCGTATTCCCTAAGTCGCACTCCTCGCGAGTGCGTGGATTGAAATGTCCATGATGGCGGAGAAACGCAGAAATGGCGCTTGTCGCACTCCTCGCGAGTGCGTGGATTGAAATGTGAATGACCTGGATATCCGTCTGGGTCAGATCACCGTCGCACTCCTCGCGAGTGCGTGGATTGAAATGATACCAATAAAGTATCGAGCGGCAACAATTGGGGTCGCACTCCTCGCGAGTGCGTGGATTGAAATATGGCGGTTTGATCGACGAGTATCACGCGCATAAGGTCGCACTCCTCGCGAGTGCGTGGATTGAAATGAAGCTTATTGCTTGTGCCATTCGCGAATCGTGCAAGTCGCACTCCTCGCGAGTGCGTGGATTGAAATTGATCTAGGTTATGAGGATGGAAATTACATTTTACGTCGCACTCCTCGCGAGTGCGTGGATTGAAATTTAGGTAGGAATCCCTGTCCTACTCTAGCCGACATGTCGCACTCCTCGCGAGTGCGTGGATTGAAATAAATTGCATTTATAACGCATCATGAAACGCCTGAGTCGCACTCCTCGCGAGTGCGTGGATTGAAATCCAGTTTTACTAATTCCCCTGCAATGATCTCGCCAGTCGCACTCCTCGCGAGTGCGTGGATTGAAATAGGAATGTCAGTGAAGATGCTGATTAGTTGCTCGAGTCGCACTCCTCGCGAGTGCGTGGATTGAAATTGATTGACACCAGCTGTTGTAATTACAAAGATCAGGTCGCACTCCTCGCGAGTGCGTGGATTGAAATAATCCCAAATTGACAAACGCAAAGCTGAGTTGGACGTCGCACTCCTCGCGAGTGCGTGGATTGAAATTTATTGAGCCAACCGAATAAGGATCCTACAATAAACGTCGCACTCCTCGCGAGTGCGTGGATTGAAATTTCTGCTTATGCTCCTCACAATAACTGGCATCGGATGTCGCACTCCTCGCGAGTGCGTGGATTGAAATTTCCAACTGCGGACTTGCCATTCACCTCACCTACTCGTCGCACTCCTCGCGAGTGCGTGGATTGAAATAGAGCTCTAGGTATATCCCAATGATTTAATCGATGTCGCACTCCTCGCGAGTGCGTGGATTGAAATTCTCGTTGAATGAGACATTGCCTTTCTCGCGAAGTCGCACTCCTCGCGAGTGCGTGGATTGAAATACTTTAGCCAGCTTAGATGTGAGGTTTGTGCGATGTCGCACTCCTCGCGAGTGCGTGGATTGAAATTTTTGGATTGCAGTAGACACCAGAGATAAGCCGAGTCGCACTCCTCGCGAGTGCGTGGATTGAAATAAAAACCTCCTTTCTTTTTTATACCGTTTGGATAAAGTCGCACTCCTCGCGAGTGCGTGGATTGAAATAGATATAGAAACAGTTAAAAATAAAATAGAACAGGTCGCACTCCTCGCGAGTGCGTGGATTGAAATTGTCTTGCCAGTCCTACTGAATCAGCAACAATAGTAGTCGCACTCCTCGCGAGTGCGTGGATTGAAATCGTACCGTCCTCATCACACCCGAGGGTAAGTCATGTCGCACTCCTCGCGAGTGCGTGGATTGAAATCTTTCTCTTTGCATACTGGCTCCATGACGGGGTTGTCGCACTCCTCGCGAGTGCGTGGATTGAAATAGATATCTCGGTATGGAATGAGGGTTAGGAACGACGTCGCACTCCTCGCGAGTGCGTGGATTGAAATCGATGCTGTTATTTTGCTCTTTTGTTGCTCTTGAATGTCGCACTCCTCGCGAGTGCGTGGATTGAAATTACTCGGTGCGGTCACTCAAAAACTAGAGAATGCTCGCGTCGCACTCCTCGCGAGTGCGTGGATTGAAATCTTATCCTCTTTAAACATGGCGGTTGGGATTCAAGTCGCACTCCTCGCGAGTGCGTGGATTGAAATTGAGGATTGAATAAGTAAAGTGTCGCTAAATAAGTCGCACTCCTCGTGAGTGCGTGGATTGAAATATGGTTGCGTAAGCTGAAAGATGATAACAAGCTCGTCGCACTCCTCGCGAGTGCGTGGATTGAAATCTCATGGTAAGAGGTTATATTTGCCTAGTTTTAGTCGCACTCCTCGTGAGTGCGTGGATTGAAATAGCGTCGGTGATGACACGGATGCAGTCGCTAAGAGTCGCACTCCTCGTGAGTGCGTGGATTGAAATAGCGTCTCCGACCTTGTCCATCAGCCAATTCGCCCAGGTCGCACTCCTCGTGAGTGCGTGGATTGAAATCAATACGTTTTTTTACGTCTCATTATTCCATTACGTCGCACTCCTCGTGAGTGCGTGGATTGAAATTTTGCTCTGTACTCATTTTGATCCATTGTTAACCGTCGCACTCCTCGTGAGTGCGTGGATTGAAATTTCTGGGTCCATATTTTTGATTTCTTTATTTTCGTCGCACTCCTTGTGAGTGCGTGGATTGAAATTTAATGGCTTCTAATTTATAAAGTCCTTTGTATGCAGAGTCTTTGTAATTATTTCCATACTACCATTGCTTACTACTCTGTGCTACTTTTTGATTCATAATGCGAGTATCGCTGATTGATGATCTCGAGGTTCATTTCTTGGAGCAGACCAAGTTGGATTACGCACTCCATCCCAAGGTGGACTCGTCAATTGGCTGTTTTCCTGAAAGGTGTGAATACAATACATTGGGAGGTGATGAAGATGAATGAATCTGGATTGGTTTAACTGATGGGCATGGGCTCATAATGGTCCTTGACCCCTTACCGATTGTTTTTATGGTCAGGCTTTTTGTGTGCAAAACTACAATGTGGGAAGTAGTATCTTTCGGAGTTGACGCGAATGCGGTGGGAAGAAATTCGAGAGCATTTTCCCGACGAATGGGTGGTTTGTGAAGCATTAAAATCCCGTTCGGAGTATGGCTATTGGCTCTTACCGGGAGCATGGCTTTTTTCACGCATCCCATGAAACGCTGAAGCTTCGCGTAAAATAGGCAGGGGTACGGGGACCAGTTGAATATTGTCGTGAAGTATGACTAGAGGCAAGAATTCAGATTCACTTCTTCCGATCGTATTGTATCTCGATTAACTCTTGAAGCCACTTTTCTATGAAGGTGGTGAAGATAATGAATAAGTGCCGTACAATGCTAACAATTGAAGATATGGTCTTTATGAACCCTTGTCCGCACAAAACCACAACAATTAATGTCGGACAGGGGTTCGGTACACTACCAACCTAAACCCATCGAATCTGCTGATTTTGGAATTTACATTACTACAGGACTCGGGAGATTACTATTTTCCAACGAAATAGGTGGCTGAAAACCCTTG
>JBBDIY010000092.1:0-9570 GCA_040880185.1 Paenibacillaceae bacterium | reverse complement strand
GGTTTTCAGCCACCTATTTCGTTGGAAAATAGTAATCTCCCGAGTCCTGTAATAGCAATAATAAGGGGAATAGCAAGTAAAACTGAATGATCAAGAATACGAAGTACAGGTGTGTATATGCGCCCCCTGTTAACAGTTGATACACATATTGCTTTAATCCTGTACCGAAGGTCATGTGTGCGTTCAACGTCAATTTCATGGCGAAGTAAATCGTCGATATGACCACGTATGGAAGCACGATGTAGAGCAGACGCTTCTTGTAGAAGGCAAGCAATGTCGCACGTGTCAGATCTCGATCATAATACGAATAGAACATAACCAGTCCACTTAAGAAAATAAACGTAGGCACCGCGAAGGAAGAGAAGATATTCAGTCCATTATAAAGCGGATAGTACAAGGATTCCTTGTTGATCTTGCCAATCGACTCACTGGTCGCGTGAATCATAATAACCGCTAATATAGCGATGGCACGGAATATATAAATTTCCCTGATTTGTTCCTTCTTCATTGTCCTCAACTCCCATTCGCAAATCAAATATTGGTGACTAACGGGAATATTGATTTGCAGCCCAGAGTTATCTGGTGTAAATGCCAACCATCGTGCGTTTACCTGCCTTGAATGTGGCTAGCTGCTCAAATCCGATTTCCTTCAATAAGTTGACCGCAATGTCCAGATTCTGCGACAGTCGAACAGGCTGATGTGCATCGGATCCGATTGTTACTGGCACATCTTGCTTGAAGCAATATTCGAGTATGCGACAGCTTGGGAACATCTCCGCACACGGCATACGAAGTCCTGAGGCATTCAGTTCAATCGCTAGATCATTGGCTTTGATCATATCGACTGTACGTTGTTCGACTTCCCACATGTCTTCTTCGGGGACGTAGCCGAAGCGCTTGATGACGTCCAAGTGACCTAGGTAGTGGTAAAATCCAGTTCGTGCCGCCTTCTGAACCATAGAATAGTAAAGCTGGTATACATCGTCTACCTTGCGGCCTTCCCAGCCATGGAGCTGACGAGAATCTGAGATATCCCACTCCCCGAGAAAATGAACCGAGCCAATCACGTAATCCCATGGATAAGCTGTGACAATACGCTCGATCTGCTCCTCATAGCCCTCGATATAATCGCCTTCAAGACCAATTCGAATATCAATCTGATCCTTATACTTATCCTTCAGGTATACACACTCTTCGAAGTATCGCGGCAATTCATCCATCGGCATAGCCATTCCGCTGTAATACGTAGCCGGGTCCACATGCAACAATGGCATATGATCGGATAGACCAAGCTGGTCTAAGCCAATCTCTATACCCTGTTGCACATATTCTTCTAATGAGCCGATTGCATGACCACAACGAACATGATGTGTATGATAGTCAATGAACACGTCGTTATTCACCCTTCTTCTTGAGATGTCGACCACTTAGTTCACCAAGTACAGCTTCCAAGGTAAGACCACTCTCACGCCATAACACCATCAGATGGAAGATCAGATCAGAGCTCTCATAACGCAGCTCATCTTTATCGCGATTTTTCGCTGCGATGATGACTTCCGCTGTTTCTTCGCCGACTTTCTTGAGAATCTTGTCGATACCCTTCTCGAACAAATACGTTGTATACGCACCTTCTGGGCGCAGCTCGTCCCGCTCAGCGATAGTCGCTTGTAATGCGGATAAGATTAATGCTGGGTTGGCGATGGCTTCATCCACTACAGAAGAAGGACCACCGTTAGTCAAGTCGGCTTGTCTATAGAAGCAAGTACTGTTCCCTGTATGGCAGGCAACACCTGTCTGTTCTACACCAATTAAGAGAGCATCCACATCGCAATCGTAACGTAACCAACTGATCTTCTGTGTATGTCCAGACGTAGCACCCTTATTCCATAGCTCGTTGCGCGAACGGCTCCAGAACCAAGTTTGTCCAGTATTGACCGATTGTTGCAAAGAATCCTGATTCATATAAGCGAGCATCAGTACATCCTTGGTGTTCGCGTCTTGAATAATCGTCGATACGAGGCCATTCTCATCCCAGTGGATGGCTGCCCTTAACTGCTCTAATGTGAATAAAGCCTGTTCATTATTGTTCTGGTTTGTCATCTAATCTCCACTCCTCTGTTCTTTAAGTGATCCTTCACTTGTTTAATAGTTAACTCTTTATAATGAAAGATGGTCGCCGCTAGACCTGCATCTGCATGACCGTCCTCGAATACATTGTAGAAATGCTCTGCCGTCCCTGCTCCTCCCGAAGCAATAACAGGAATTGAGATCAGATCAGATATGGCACGAATGAGCTTAATATCAAATCCATCCTTCGTTCCATCCGCATCCATACTCGTGAGAAGAATTTCTCCAGCACCTAAGCGCTCGATTTCCTTAGACCATGCTAGGGCACGAATGCCACTCGGCGTTCGTCCACCGTGAGTGTATACTTCCCACTCACCCCATGCTTCATTGTACTTCGCATCAATGGCAACAACCATACATTGTGAACCAAATCTACGCGCTCCATCGGATATGAGCTGCGGGTTATTCACTGCAGCTGTGTTAATCCCGATCTTGTCAGCGCCAGCTCGAAGCAATCTGGTCATATCATCTACATGAGATATACCGCCACCGACTGTGAAAGGGATCGTGATTTCACCTGCTGTCCGCTTCACGACCTCCACCATGGTGGAGCGTCCTTCTACTGAAGCCGAGATATCTAAGAACACCAGCTCATCAGCGCCTTCTTGATCATAAATCGCCGCTAACTCTACAGGATCTCCTGCATCACGCAAATTAATAAAATTAACGCCTTTAACAACTCGACCATCCTTAACATCTAGACAAGGAATAATGCGTTTGGCTAGCATTTAAGACTCTCCTTTCGAGCGGGGCATGTTACAGTAGTCAACTACTTCTCTGTAGGACAGCTTACCGCCGAATATATCTAATGCACTGCCAATGGTAATATCCAGCTTACCTTCCGTAAGCTCATTAAATAATCGTAAATCATCTATCGAGCGTGCCCCGCCGGCGTATGTCGTCGGTATTCGCACCCACTCCGCCAGCTGCCGAGCTAAGGTTTCCTGCACTCCTGTGCGCTTGCCTTCTACATCAACGGCATGAATTAAAAATTCATCACAATAATCTTCAAGCTCATTCATATTCGCTTGATTCACTTCAAAGCTGCTAAAGGTGTTCCATTGATTCGTAACCACAACCCATTTACCATCACGTTCCTTACAGCTCAAATCGATAACTAACCGTTCTTTGCCGATCCTTGAAACGATTTTATTCAGATTAGCGCTGTTAAGCTCACCATTCTGAAACACATAAGAGGTGACAATGACGTGGGAGGCTCCCATGGTCAAATAATTCTCCGCATTGTCTGCCGTGATGCCTCCACCAATTTGCAAGCCACCCGGATAAGCGGCGAGGGCCCCGGCAGCTGCAGCCTCATTACCGCTCCCTAACATAATAATATGCCCGCCGCGCAGCTGATCTTGCCTATACATGGACGCATAATAGCTAGGGTCCAAATCACTGACAAAATTCTCAATGACATCCTTGTTAGACGCACTCAGCGTCTCTCCTACAATTTGCTTCACTTTCCCTTGATGAATATCAATACACGGTCTAAATCGCAATGGATCTCAACCCTTCTACACTTCATTTGTTAGATTTAGGTTTAGAAAATTCTGTAACAAGCTCATGCCAATCTCGCCGCTCTTCTCCGGGTGAAATTGCATGCCATATATATGATCGCGACTAACGATAGCAGTTACAGGTTGATAATAATCGGTTGTCGCCAATAAATCAGCAGCTAACTCAAGCTTTACATGGAAGGAGTGAACAAAGTAAACGTAGCCTGTATCTAGATGATCAAAAAGCGGACTATCTTGCACAAAGGTCAGCCGATTCCAACCCATATGCGGAATCTTATAGTCCCCGCGAAAACGTACTACCTCACCCTGCAGTAGATTTAAGCCCTCGTGCATACCATGCTCCTCGCTTCTAGTGAAGAGCAGCTGCATCCCCAGACAGATTCCAAGGAGCGGCTTACCGGAAGCGGCATAACTCAGCACGGTTTCCTGTAAGCCACTTTCGCGCAAATACTGCATCGCATCGCCAAAAGCTCCGACTCCGGGGAGTATAGCCTTATCCGCACGCATAATTTCTTCATCGTCGGCTGTGACTATATATTCATGACCAAGTCGCTCCACAGCTTTACTTACACTATGCAAATTGCCCATGCCGTAATCGATGATTGCAATCAATCCTTAGAGCACTCCCTTCGTAGAGGGCACGCCCTGCACACGAGGATCAATTGAGGTTGCTTCATCCAATGCTCTGCCGAGCGCTTTGAATATGGCTTCCACCATGTGGTGCGTATTGTGTCCATAATGAACGATGACATGAAGCGTAATTCGCGCCTCAAGCGCGAATTTCCAGAGGAACTCATGTACCAGTTCTACCTCGAAGCTACCTACTTGCTTCGAAGGGAATTCTGCACGATATTCCAGATGCGGACGGTTGCTCACATCAATAATGACCTGTGCTAAAGCCTCATCCATCGGAACGAACACACTTGCATAACGACGAATACCGCGCTTATCACCTAGAGCTTTCAATAATGTCTGCCCTAGACAAATACCAATGTCTTCCGTTGTGTGGTGATCATCAACCTCAATGTCACCCTTGGCTACTACATCGAGATCGAATTTGCCATGCTTCGTGAATAAATCCAACATGTGGTTCAAGAATGGTACATCCGTCTCTAGGGAGCTAATCCCTGTGCCATCAACACCGAAGCTTAGTTTGATGTCCGTTTCATTCGTTGTTCGGGATACTGATGCTGCTCGTACTGCACTCTCTCCGTTATCGTTATTCGCCATTGTGTTTCCCCTCTTTCTTCATCCGGATTTCGATAGCTCGCGCATGCCCTTCAAGACCTTCATGTCTAGCCAATGTCATAATCGCATCACCGTTAGCCAAGAGTGCTTCCTTACTATAGTAAATCAAGCTCTGCTTCTTGAGGAAATCATCTACATTGAGCGGTGAGGAGAAGCGAGCTGTACCATTGGTTGGGAGGATGTGATTCGGTCCGGCATAATAATCGCCTACCGCTTCAGCACTATATGGACCGAGGAAGATCGCCCCGGCATTCTCAATCTGTCCTACATAATCGAGTGGAGAGTCCAGCATGATTTCAAGATGCTCAGGTGCCAATCGATTAATGACCTGAATACCTTCTTTCATATTGTTCACAAGCAAAATTACACCGTTCTTCTCGATCGAGCGAGCGGCAATATCCCGCTTAGGTAATGTTGCTAGCTGTTGCTCAACCTCAGCTTGAACCAAATCCGCAAGTTGAGGTGACGATGTGACAAGAACACTTGAGGCCATCTCATCATGCTCTGCTTGCGACAGTAAGTCTGCAGCAATATAGGATGGGTCCGCTGAATCATCGGCCAACACAACAATTTCACTTGGTCCGGCAATGCTATCAATATCGACTACACCAAACACATACCGTTTAGCCAGTGCGACGTAGATATTACCCGGTCCGACAATCTTATCAACAGGACGTATCGACTCTGTTCCATAAGCAAGTGCCGCAACAGCTTGTGCACCGCCAATTCGGTACATCTCCTTCACGCCCGCTTCAGCAGCAGCCACTAGGATATAAGGGTTAATTCCCTCCTTGCCAGCAGTAGCTGGTGGAGTTACCATCACGATCTCCGGTACGCCCGCCACCTGAGCTGGGATGACATTCATCAACACAGATGATGGGTATGCCGCTTTACCGCCTGGTACATAAACGCCTACACGCTGTAAGGGACGAATGACTTGCCCAACCATGGAGCCATTCGGCTGAAGATCAAACCAAGCATTCCGCTTCTGCTTCTCATGAAATTCACGGATATTCTGAGCCGCCTGTCGAAGCGCCGTGAGAAATTCAGGATCAACCTGGTCATAGGCTGCTTGCAGCTCAGCGTCCGGCACTCTGAATTCGTCCAGCTTGACCCGATCGAACTGCTCTGTATACTTTCTTACAGCAGAGTCACCTTCATTACGAACAGCTGTGATCACTTCTTTGACCGTAGCATTCTGATCCTCTGTTCCATACTCAACCGCTCTGGTAAAAGCAAAATCTTCAGCCGACATGATTTTCATACCTATGATTCCTCCATTCTTTTATTCCGTGGTGATCAACGGGTCATCCTACTATTTAATGGCCAAATGCAGTCGATCACATAATAATTGAATCGTCTCACTTTTCATTCTATAGCTCACTCGGTTCGCAATCAGTCGTGATGTTACGTCGAACATCTTCTCCATCTCTTGCAGCCCGTTATCTCTAATCGTCTGTCCAGATTCAACCATGTCCACGATGCGATCGGCTAAGCCAATCATCGGTGCTAATTCGATAGAGCCATTCAGCTTAATGATCTCCACCTGTTGACCAATCTCACGGAAGTAACGCGAAGCTACATTCGGATACTTGGTCGCTACACGCGGATGCATAACAGGCTTCCAATCCGGCATACCGATCACAGACATCCGACATCGAGCGATGCCAAGATCAATTAATTCGTAGACCGCACGATCCTCTTCCATAAGAACATCCTTGCCCACAATGCCAATATCCGCTACCCCATACTCGACAAAAGTCGCCACATCCGCAGGTTTAGCCATAATAAATTCGAGCCCCGCTTCTGGTAACGGAAGAATAAGCCTTCGTGATTCATCGAAATCCTCTGGTATCGGAAAGCCAGCTTCCCGAAACAGCTTGGATGCTTGCTTATATATTCTGCCCTTCGGCATGGCAACCTTCAATATCTCTTGTCCCATTGTAACGACACACATCCTTTATACCGATATGAGAATGATATGATCTACCCCTGTTATTCCACAAAATAAATGATTTCCTGATAAGCACCGTCTTCGTAGTGGTACTTACCATCCTCCGCAATGTTCACCATCGCCGCAGATGAGAGATGCTCTGTATAGCGTGTCTCCACCATATATCCCTGCCTGTTTCGAAGCTCCAGTGCAGTCCGTACGGCTTCTGCCCTCATCTTCCGATTGTATAAGATGAGCACACGATATGGGTTATCTTTAGGGTCAGCGAGCGCAACCTCCATAATCCGATTCGTAGCAAGAGCGAATCCTGTAGCTGTAGCAGGCCTGCCGAAGGACTCCAATAAGCTATCGTAGCGTCCGCCACTGCATACAGGAAAGCCTAAATCCGCAGCGTATCCTTCAAAAATTAATCCCGTGTAATAAGAGAAGTTACCAATCATCGTCAAGTCAATAAGTACATGATCACTAACACCATAATCCGCGAGTACATCCCAAACTTCACAAAGGTGGCGTAAGGATGCGAGCGCCGCAGGGTCCTTCGTCAGTTGTTCAGCATCTTGACAAACTTCCTTGCCACCCCGCAATCGGAGAATCCGCTCGAGCTCGAGCTTGGCCTCATCGCTCACAGGAACACTCTTCAGGCTGTGACGGTAACCTACATAATCTCGCTTCAATAAACATTCCTTTAATATATGTTGTTCTTCTGGGAAATTATCTAATGTGGAATCGAACACACCGTTAAGAAATCCAATATGTCCTAACGCAATTTTGAACTTCGTTACACCAGCCGCCTTAAGGCAAGCTATAGCAAGCGCAACAACCTCAGCATCAGCCTCAGCAGATCCATCCCCGACCAACTCAATACCCGTCTGGAAGAATTCTGCTTCACGTCCTGCTTCCTCTTCAATCGCACGGAACACGTTCGAATGATGGGAGAGCCGGAGTGGCAATGCTTCTTCCTTCAATAATGAAGCAACAACACGGGCAATAGGAGCCGTCATCTCAGATCGTAGCACAAGCGTTGTTCCCCGCTTATCCAGTAGCTTGAATAGCTTTTCATTCGCTGTAGAGCTAGCCACTCCAACGGTATCATAATATTCCAAGGTAGGCGTCATAATCTGCCGGTAGCCCCAGCTCTTCATGCACGCCAACACATTCCATTCAATCGTTCTTAACTTGTTAACAGCCTCGGGTAGGTAATCCTTCACGCCACCTGGCTTTTCGAATACTTTGGGCTTAGACATGCTATATTCAACTCCACTTTCCTGAAAATACTTTATCGCGGTAACATGTTACCATATTACCATATTAGATGCATAAAGGATACCTTTTAATCTATATTCACAAAATTCAATCCTCAGAACAAGGATAAACGGCTTTGCCGTTCCTTAAGAAAACTCTCTTCGTAAGCATTATTGTAGTAACCCATACTACTGTGGGGTGAGACGGGAATAGGTGTGAGGCTCCACTACTGTTAGTGCTGGCGTAAGAAAACCGTAGAAAACTATTAGGATGGGTTAAATAAAGATACTACCTAATAATTTCATAATCATGTGGTACTATTCCAAATATGATTCTATAATGAGTAACAACATAGTGAATAGAATGGAGTGTATTCGATTTGCCACTAGAAATGCTATTACAAACTTTACTTGTTTTACCAACAGCTCAAAAGGATCAAACGATTTTGGCATTCAACAAGATATTAACTGAACCCACTTTTCATAATATTGTAAAAACAATCTATCTTATTGAGGATGATCCTCACGATCTACGACAAACTCGTCAAAACACATTAGAGAGGATTCGACGATATACAAAATCAGCGGCCATAAAAAATAGGAAAAATGCAGCAGGCTTTGTTCCGCCTGTAAATGATGATGAGATGATCTATGTAAATTTTTCAGGACTTGGAGCAGAACGGGATCTTGAACATTATGCAGTCGCATGGTGGACAAACCGAAAAGATGATCAAATCGTTGTTATCCCAACCTCAAGCTATAAAGATTGGAAAACAAATGAAAATCATTTGAACTTCAATATTGGACATGTTGGTTTCCTTGCTAAACAAACCGTTGTTAATATGGACCAAATTACCTCAATTAGTAGAAAGCGAATTACGAAGACTAAACATATTAATCCGGCTGATGGTCGTCCCTACTATGTTTCTTTGTCTCCTGATCAAAAGGATCGTATCCGTGATGGGTTTCGTATTCTCTCATTTGGAAATAAGTCCCTTCATGACGAGCAGATAGCTAATCGTGCTTATCCTGATCGTCTACCTCAGTTTGAAGATCCAACGATACAATATGCTCATTTACATCGTCCCTACCGTATTGTATCGGATACACCAGAGACCCTAGAGTATTCGTTGTATAATGATAAAACCGTTACTTTTAAACTACATCGTAAGCTATTCGATCCACTTCTCTATAACAAGAAGCAACTTATTGATAATTGGGTGAACGCGAAGGGTACGACTGGAACACCGTTAAAACTTAGACAAGTCGTGATCGATGAAACGTATCAATTGTTACAAAATGCTACTTTAGATTATGAGACAAGACATGCAGCTGCAATTATTGCTCCCAATGGAACTATTGACACTGCATAAAGTCTATAAATATAGTTATATATTATTATATTTATTGCAAATCTATGAATCTAGTTATATAATGAGTGTGCAAGTGATTACTATTTTGCCCGAGAGTGGGCCGT
>JBBDIY010000091.1:0-56375 GCA_040880185.1 Paenibacillaceae bacterium | reverse complement strand
GCTACTTTCACACCGAGTTACTCGATTATTTCGACTAATTCTACCGCCACAGCTACTTTCACACCGAGTTACTCGATTATTTCGACTAATTCTTCTACCGCTTGGCTACTTTCCCGAACTTGGCCCACCTCGAAAACTTATACTTTCCTATTCGTCAAGAAACCCGGAGGCAAAAGCAGCCTCTGGGCTCTTAGTCATTTATTTATATCATTTCTGCTTGTTCTTTCCCATGTAATCATTATATTCATTAATTTTCTCGTCAAGCTGCCTACTTAGCTGAAGTACGACGTCTGAAGTGAATGAGTTCTCAGCATGTACAAGTTTCTCCATTTGAACGCGCAATTTGTTGATTTCTTCTTCCAGTATTGCCTTAGATCGGGGGTTATACACATTGGATTGCTGCTCACGAATGTGTGAAGACAGAGAATAAACCGCCATGCCGATCCCACCTCCTGAAAGATACACTTATGTAAAGTATAACAGATAATGTGGGGTTTGGACATGACAATTTTAGACATTCTTCAACTTTTGTATAAAATATCCAATACGTTCTATGGCTTCAGTTAATTGACTTACCGAAGTTGCATAAGAACAACGGATGAATCCTTCGCCGCCTTTACCGAATACATGACCAGGGACAACGGCAACCTTGCTTTCCATCAACAATCGTTCCGCGAATTGCTCTGAGCTAAGACCCGTTGATTGAATAGATGGGAAAGCATAGAAAGCCCCATAAGGCTCATGACAGCTTAGTCCGATATCACGAAACCCTTGAACGACTAATCTACGTCGTTGATTGTAGGACTCAACCATCTGATCCTTATCATGCAAACCGCTCTTAAGTGCCTCAAGGGCAGCAATCTGTCCCATTACAGGAGCACACATAATCGTATATTGGTGAATCTTTAGCATTGCGGCTATCAATTCAGGGTGTCCACACATATAACCTATCCGCCAGCCTGTCATGGCGAATGCTTTGGAAAATCCACTCACGACCAATGTGCGATCCTTCATACCGGGCAAGGAGGCAATGCTCACATGCTTCTGACCATAGGACAATTCTGCATAAATCTCGTCAGAAATCACCAACAGATCGTGCTCTTCGACAAGACGAGCAATAGGCAGCAGATCCTCATAAGTCATCGTTGCACCCGTAGGATTACTAGGGAAGCATAGGATCAGAATCTTCGAACGCGGTGTTATGGCAGCTTTCAATGATTGTGCGGTTAGTTTAAATTGATCCTTGGCAAAGGTTTCAATACCAACGGGCTTTCCCCCAGTAATTGCTGCGATCGGGGAATACGAAACATACGTAGGCTCTGGAATCAAGATCTCATCGCCCGGTTCTACTAGTGCCCGAAGTGCTAAATCGATCCCTTCGCTCCCACCTACGGTCACGACAATCTGATCCAGTGGGTTATATGACAATTGAAACCCATGATCCAGATACTCAGCAATGGCTTCACGAAGCTCTAATAAGCCGGCATTTGACGTATATGTCGTCTTACCTTGCTCTAATGAATACACACAAGCTTCACGCACATGCCATGGAGTGACAAAATCCGGCTCACCCACACCTAGGGAGATGATGTCCTTATCCTTGCTATTGGAAACTAAATCGAAAAATTTCCGTATGCCCGAAGGTGGAATTTGCTTAACTAGTGGTGATAAATAATCCTGCATGGATTTTTTCTTCGTTTCAATCATAATATCCTCACGATCCATATGGCACCCATCCTTTATGGCGAGATCAACATCCGGTAATCGCCTTCGTATTCCTCGAAGATGACGCCGTCTTGCTTATATTTTTTGAGTATAAAATGAGTTTTTGTCGCCAATACCGATTCAAGCGTTGACAGCTTACTGGATACGAACGAGGCTACTTCACGTAGATTGCGACCTTCAATTTCTACTAACAAATCATACCCGCCACTCATAAGATATACCGACTTTACCTCAGGGAACAAATAAATGCGTTCGGCAATGGCATCGAATCCACGACCACGCTCAGGAGTAATCTGAACTTCGATTAACGAAGTTACCTTCTCTTCATCAACCTTGCTCCAGTTTACGATTGTGCCATATTTCAGAATAATGTGATCGTTCTCCATCTCAGCAATAGCCGCCCTGACTTCGGCTTCCGTTACTCCAAGCATTGTAGCAATCAATTGTGGACTAAGGCGCGCATCTTCCTTTAGCAAATCTAGTATCTTATGCTTAAAATCAGTCATGTAGAGCACCCCTAAAAGTTATTGATGGTTATATCATACACCAATTTCAAAAGATATCCATGCTTAAGTACCGTTCGCCTGTATCTGGTGCTATACATAACACCCTTCGACCTGGACCAAGCCTTCTCGCTTCTTGTAGAGCTGCCCATACAGATGCTCCAGATGAGGGACCTACTAGTATACCTTCCTGAGTAGCTAATCGGCGCATCGTATCTAAGGCATGATCATCCGAAACCTGAATAATCTCATCATAAATGTCTGTATTCAGAATTTGAGGTATGAATCCCGGACTTGTCCCCACAAGCTTGTGTGGACCAGGCAGACCTCCGCTTAGTACCGGGGAGCCTTGTGGCTCAACAACAAGGATACGAATGTGTGGAGCAAGCTCTCTTAGCTTTTCTCCTGTACCTGTAATCGTCCCTCCCGTTCCAGAGGTTGCTACGAAAGCATCCAATCTTCCGTTCATCTGTTCCCAAATTTCAACAGCCGTCGTGATCCGGTGAATATCTGGATTCGCTTCATTCTCGAATTGCTGGGGAATAAAGCTATTCGGTATTTGCTTGCTCAGCTCAATGGCCTTCTTAATAGCTCCAGGCATCCGTTCTGATGCAGGTGTCAGCACAACCTCCGCACCATAAGCCTTTAAAAGATTAATTCGTTCCTTGGTCATATTATCTGGCAACACCAGAATAGCTCTATATCCCTTGGCTGCTGCATTCATCGCAAGACCGATCCCTGTATTGCCGCTAGTTGGTTCAATAATAACTGAACCAGGAACTAACTTACCCGCTCGTTCAGCCTGCACAACCATATAATACGCAGCTCGATCTTTAACGCTACCACTCGGGTTGAATGACTCCAGCTTTACATAAACATCAGCCATATCCGGTGTACACAGACGATTTAATTGAACTGCAGGCGTATTGCCGATCAATTCAGTGATATGAGTGACAACTTTAGGCATTACTGCAGCCCCCTTTCCTTATTCATATAGAATTCATTGCAACTTTTTTTGAAATTCTTTCTATTGTAAATCATTACTGCTGTTTGTCAACCGATATTAACGAATTCGTAAGGATCTGACGCATGAAGATCCAAGCGATGATGGGGGAGCATCCGATTCCGAGTAATAGCCAGTTCATTGCCAGCACGGATTCCTTCCAGCTGACAACGATGATGAATATGATCGTTCCGATTATTCTGCCTGCATCCAAGGCTAGCTCACGGATGACAATGAACTCGACACGATGGTTTGCGCTCTCCTCATCCTTCCCGATCAGATCAAACACGGTAGAGGTCATCGGGATAATATAGAGTGGGAAGAACAACGCCGCGACGATTCCAAAAATAAGAAGAGTACCATAATTGACTGCCCAGAACAAAGGCACAATCGCCAAGACCATCATAACTACCCCGAATAACATAGCTATCTTGCGATGGTTTGGTTTTATCCAACGACCCACAGCCCAGAAACTAACCAAGCCTACAGCCGAGGAGTATAGCAAGAAATTCCCTACCTTTGTTTCATTATTCGTGGCGATATAGATCAACACACCAAAGACGAAAGCAAAAACTCCCTCTCTAATGCCTTGCGCGCTGAGGGCCGGGAGGGCATATCGCCAACGGCTTCCCTGCTTACGCAGTTCATGAAAACCATAAAACCAACTGTAGGAACATTTCAGCTTTCTTTTGCTAAGAAAAAAACTTACGATAATGCCAATTATGAATACGACCAGAGATAAGCTAAATATCCACCGATAGCCACTCCCGCTTCCATCTCCGATTCGAGTGATGACGAGTCCTGATATCCAAGGTGCTAGCATGCCAGATGCAGAGCCTAGTAAGCCAGACCAACCATTGAAGAGATCGCGATCCTCCGGCCCAGTTACCTCGAAGTAAACAACATTGAACGCTAGCCAGAATAAACCACTAGCTACGCCCTGCACACATCCTAAGACAACGACCATGTCTGCTGATTGCTTACCTAGAATAAGTACTAGCACGTAGAACAGCGCGGATACGCCCACGCCTAGTCGGAGAACCATCATCTTATTATGCTCCTTCACCCATTTGCCAGCAAGCCAGAAAGTAAGTGCACCAGCAATCTGAGTGGCAAGCGCGAACCAACCTATTAAGGCAAAATCACTTTTCACCTTCCATATATAAACATTCACGAATGTACCCGACAATGCTTGTGCAGCAGCGAATAATCCATGAACAACGAGTAATAATACCGCTTGAGGTACCAACTTTCTACTTTTTTCCACACGCACTCCCCTTAAGTGAAGACTTATAACTTTCTCATTCGTCAAAAAAACCTTCAGGAATTAATTGTTCCCAAAGGTTGATCGTTAAACTCTTCTATATCTATAATTAAGCATATTTGATGAAGAAATAAATACCTGCAATGATAAAAAGACAAGCAATAATAAATAGCGTTCCCCATAAATACTTCATGCCACGCTAGCTCCAATCACATAAGATAACGCAATCGAGATAACCATAGCGATAAATCCGACCGCACGATTATCCTTATAAATCTCCTCATCAATCCTGAAATTAGGAGTTAAAAATTCGAATATAAAGTAAGCAATCAGGAGCAATACAAAGCCAAATGACGCCCAAATGAGTGCACTATAAATCGACTCGGTACTAACAATGGCGAATCGGAAGATATTGCAAATCCCGAATATCTTGCCCCCTGTTGCTAGTGCGACTGCCACATTCCCTTTCTTGATTTCCTGCCAATTATTATACTTGGTAACAAACTCGAATAGTGATAAGAACACGATTAAAGCCAGTATCGCAACAGAGAAGAATGCCAATGTTTCTACATAGGGATTCGTTAACAACTGGTCTAATTCCTTATTCAATGCTTATTGCCCCTTCCCCCAAAGCTCTCGTTAGAATTCGACAACCGTAACACCAGTCCCTCCCTCGCCATAATTACCTATGCGGTAGGTTTTGACATGCGAATGTCTGCGCAAATATTCCTGTATCCCCGTACGCAGTACACCTGTACCTTTACCATGAATAATGTATACCTGTCCAAGATTGGAGAGGAATGCTTCATCCAAGAATCGGTCTACTTCCATAATCGATTCCTCTAGATTAGAGCCGCGTAAGTCTAATTCGGTACGAACCTGATCATCTCTTGACCTCTTCACCATCGCTCCATGATGAGTGATCGATTTGGCGGCCTGAGCCGAAGCGCGAACCAGCTGTAAATCACTCCGCATTACTTTCATCTTCAAAATCCCAAGTTGAACTGTAGCCTCTTCGCCAGATAATTCAACAACATGACCTTTCTGTCCGAGGCTCAATACTAGCACCTCTGCACCCCGATCGATCTTGGCTGATTTATTGCGTTGTCGTTCCTCTTCTGTGCTTGTGCCAGTCGACAGCTTCGGGACGGCTTGGTCAAGCTTCTTCTTCGCATTGATTAGCTTATGCTCCTTGACAGAACCCGCTTCCTCTAACGCTAAAGCACGAAGCTCATCAATAATCTCATCCGCTTCCTTCCGAGCTTTAGATACTGCTTCACGTGCTTCGATCTCTGCATTCCGCAACATTTGTTGCTTGAGTATCTCGAACTTCTGTTTATCCTGCTCTAATTGCTCCATGGCGGCTTCTAATTGCTTGCGCAAAACTTCAACCGTGTGTTGCTCGGATTCAGTAGATAACCTGTTCTGTTCAAGTGAGGCGATCATCGATTCCACGCGTTTATCCTCTTCTCCAACCTGACTTCCAGCATGCGCAATAATGTCGGAGGACAACCCTAGTCTCTTCGCTATGGCAAATGCATTACTGCGTCCTGGAACACCAAGAAGCAGCCGATAGGTAGGACTCAATGTCTGAATATCAAATTCCATGCTCGCATTGATCATCCCTTTGCGGTCATAAGCATATGCTTTAAGCTCACTGTAATGTGTAGTTGCAAGGATACGACAGCCATGATTATGCATATGATCAAGTATGGCGATGGCGAGAGCGGACCCTTCGGCAGGATCAGTTCCAGCACCTAATTCATCGAGTAGCACCAAACTTTTCGGAGTCATATCACGGATAATGGATATAATATTAGTCATGTGGCTGGAGAATGTACTTAAATTCTGCTCGATGCTCTGCTCATCGCCGATATCAGCATACACAGCATCGAATACACACATCTGACTACCATCCTCGGCAGGGATGAATAAACCGGACATAGCCATAAGTGACAAGAGTCCTACTGTCTTCAGGGCTACTGTTTTCCCCCCTGTGTTGGGCCCAGTGACGATGACTGCTGAATAATTATTGCCTAACTCGATATCTAATGGTACCGCTCCACTTGCAATCAGTGGGTGTCGTCCTTTACGTAACCGAATAAAGCCTCGATCATTCATTCTCGGCAGTTCGGCCTTCATAACAACGGCTAATCCAGCTTTAGCAAATATGAAATCAAGAATGCCAAGAATAGTAAGGTTCTGATCTAATGGCTCTGAATGATCTGCAACCTGAGCAGTAAGAATCATGAGAATTTTCTCGATTTCCTTACGTTCAGCAAGAATTAGCTCACGAATTTTGTTATTCATTGGAACGAGTGACTCAGGTTCTATGAACAACGTAGCACCCGATGCCGATTGATCGTGGATAATACCACCGAAGCTTCCACGATACTCTTGCTTGACTGGAATCACATAGCGGTCATTGCGAACCGTAATCAGATTGTCCTGAAGCATCTTCTGGACAGAAGGTGTTCGAATCATCTGGTCAAGCTTCTCTCTAACCCGTGCCTCCCCAGTTCGTCGCTCTCGACGAACTTTGGCCAATTCTGAACTCGCATGATCCAGCACTTCACCCTGCTCATCGATACAAGCACGTATTGCGTCTTCAAGCGGCTTCAGCTCATTAAGTTCGGCATACCGAGCTGCTAATTGCCGGATCGGATGATGATCATGAACCGTGGCTAAGAAACGCTTGATCTTCCTACCACCACTGACCGTGGATGCGATATCCAGAAGCTCCGATGCGTTCAATACACCATTGATCAGCGCTCGCTTCAAGGAGCTGCTCACATCGTGGATACCACCGAAGGGTGGCATACCTTTAAGACGGACAACTGCACTTGCCTCATCCGTATCCTGTAGCCAATCCTTCACCTCATCTAAACTGCGAGTTGGTGAAATCTGTTTAACATGATTCTTCCCTAGAGAAGTTGCTGCATGCTCAAGCAATCGATCAATGATTTTATTATATTCTAATGTGTATAACACTTTTGTATTCAAGCAAAGGCCCCCAGAAAAGTTTCGACAGACCTATTATATCCAATAGGTGTAGCAAAACCAATAATTACATTGACTATAATTATATAATCCCCAGAATTAGTGGGCAAAATAATGGTGTATCAGTGATCATCAAAAACTTTTGGAGGTGCACAATTTGAGTTTTCTGGGGCATGTTGTTCGATTTATTGTTTCGGCTCTTGTGCTCATGTTCGTAGGATTCATTGTTCCACAATTCGAGGTCGGCGGTTTCTGGAGTGCGTTGTTCTTAGCACTAGTCATTGCCGTGCTCGGTTGGATTGTTGAAGGAATATTCGGCAAACGAGTTACTCCATTCGGTCGAGGAGTCGTTGGATTTATTATCAGCGCTCTTGTGATCTGGTTAGCTCAATTCATTGTTGGAGGAGTAACCGTAACATTACTCGGCGCCTTGTTAGCTGCATTAGTCATCGGGATTATCGACCTATTCATACCTGTCGGTGATACATTCCGTAATGCTGATAACAAAAAACAGCGGGTCAAGAGCTAGTCGCTAAAATCCCACCGGACCAGTTTGAACTGTCCGGTGGGATTATTTTGACGATTCACACCCATTTGGGGGTTAACGAACCTTCATGAAAAGATCACATAAATAACAATTACACCATAAGGCTCAAGTTCAACATCGTTCTCAAGTAAGCGTCCAGTAATCTGATCTTGCACTTGCTTCTTGAACTTCAGTTTTGCAGCCTCGGGAGAATAATTCAGCAGAAATATAACATCTCCAGCCTCGCTAGACCGAATAGCTAATTCCACCGATTGCGGAAGCTCGCACCACTCTGACACCGGGGATTTCAACGACAGACTAGGTAGTAGTTTCTCAGCAACTGACTCGTTAAAAGCCGCTCCATAATAGTAAACTTCACCTTTACCCACCGTGTTCCGAGTCAATGCTGGCGCCCCCGCATAATACTTGTCCTTGTAGTAAGCGACGACCTCTACCGTATCACTCTCAACCTGCAGGATGTCATTGAAGCCCTCAGCTACGAGCACCTCTAATACATTCGCCGAACCTTCGCTGATCGAGCCGTCGTTCCGCATCCTATTACTACTCAACCACTCAAGTTGAGCTTGTTTCTCTGTTCCCGTTATCAGTGTGAAATCCTCCACAATTATCCCGCACAGATCAGCGACAGGACCTGGCATCTCTTGCATGCGAACCTTACCAAATTCATCCTTATAGCCCGTTCTCGCACCAAAAATCAGTTTGCCACCTTGCTCCGCATATTCCCTCAACAATGCCGCTGTCTCTAAAGTCATCACAGCTCCATGTGGATAAATCAACACCTCGTATGCAAGCAGGTCCGATACACACAGCTTTGGCTGTAGGAATACATAATCCATTGGGATATGATTGTATTGAAGTGTCTTGAACCACGCTGTCTCACTTCTCCAGATTAGAGGCCCGAACCACCGATCAAGCTCCCCATCCCACTCATTCGCGTAATCACGGATAATTGCCACTTTGCTGCGATATATGGTCCCAGCAATGTGTTCACCAATCTTCATAAGCTCCTGGCTAATCTGCTCAACTTCCCGCACTCTGCGATTCGGACGGTTGTGGTAGTCATTAATCCCATGCCAATAAATTTCTGTACCAACCGTAGCCGTCCTCCAGCGAAAATATAACACCATATCCGCACCATGCGCGATCGATTGATACGTCCACAATCTCATCTGACCCGGCTTCGGTGAAGGCATCTCCATGCGATTAACCCATCCGCCTGGACCCGACTGTTGCTCCATTACGCAGAAATTCGGACTCATCGAACGAGCTACACTCAGGTTCGAGCTTACCCGACGATCTAGAAGTGGTCGGTCACCCGCTTCTTGGGATATCGCCGAAAATTGCGGATACGAATCATAGGAGAAAAAATCGAGTAAGTCATCTGTCAGCTTGTGACTATCCAAATGCCCGAATGTTCCGTTGGTCGTCACCCACTGATTTGGTGCTTCCTTCCGCAGAATATCCGCTTGAATCTTAGCGAACGAAATCGTGTTATCCGATATGAATCTTTTCTCATCTAAAGCTTGGTGTGGATTCGGAGAATCGGAAGGTGTAGGACGTATCAGATGCACTTGCTCCCAATCACTATAGGTTTGATTCCAGAACACAGCACCCCAAGCCTCATTCAATTTATCCAAGCTGCCATATTTAATCTGTAACCATTCGCGAAAAGCCGCATGATCCGCTTGAGCATAGAACACATTCGTCTCGCAATTCAATTCATTATCTATTTGCCAACCTATTACTGCTGCGTGGTTGTTGTAATGCTCGGCTAGCTTTGTTGTGATCAACGTACACTTGTCCCGATAAATCTGAGCGCTATAGTTATAATGTCTACGTTGTCCGTGATTGTGGCTAATACCTTCTTTGGATGCATTCAACACTTCTGGATACTTGTAAGTCAGCCATGCAGGCGGAGTCGCTGTTGGTGTGCCCATAATGATCTGTAGGCCGTGTTCATAGGCCAGATCGCACACCTTGTCGAATAGTTCGAATTGAAAGACACCCTCCTGTGGCTCGAAGATACTCCATGCAAATTCACCAATCCGTATATATGTGAAATTCAATTGTTTCATCCGACGCATATCATCTTCCCATAGCTCTTCTGGCCAGTGCTCTGGATAATAACATACGCCCAGCTGCACGCGATCTACATTTACATTTTTGATCATGTTAGCAGTCCCCCAATAATAATATCTTGCTCAATTATGCAATCTATACTGCCATTATAATCTTTGATACAATAGAGTTAAATGACATCATTTTGCGAATGATAGTACGATTATGCGTTTATAAACGAGGTGTGTCATCATTCGGATTAACTACTATTTGCCTCAACCCAGATTTCTTCAGTATGTGTGCTATCCTGAGAGCATAGGCCATTATAAGAATGATCCGTCCCATCGTGAACAGAGAGCAGCTAGTCAATTAAGTTTTTATAATTTGCATGTTGTACTCAGAGGAAAAGGCTATGTAAAGCTAGGAAATCAAACTATAGAATTAAAAGCAGGGAACGGATTTATGTATGGACCTGACTTGCCTCAGCAATATTACTCCGATGTGGATAATCCATGGGAGATTTTTTGGGTTCATTTTTTCGGAAGTGGATTGGAGCCATTATTGGATGGGCGGGGGGCTGTACAGCCTTGGCTATTCTCGATCGGTGAAGAGCAGCATGTAGCATCATTATTCGAGCAACTAGTAAGCAGTGGAAGCTTGTTAAAGCAGGCACACGAAGCACATATCTCTGCCCTACTCTATGAGCTCATCGTAGATATTGTTCAGAATACAGAGGATCTGCACGAATCCCCTACCTTTGGTCACCGCCAGCGAATTCTCAAATCCGCCGACTGGATCAGAGCACATAGCCATGAGCCATTGACATTGGAACAAATTGCCGAGGTTTCGGGCTATAGCGCCTATTACTTCAGTAGAATGTTCCATCAATTGATAGGCAGAACACCGATTCAATTCGTATTGGAAAGTCGGATCGTTAAATCTAAGCAGCTCTTAACTTCAACCAATTGGAGTGTGCAACACATCTCCGAGCAGGTTGGATTTGCACAAAGCTCTTATTTCATTCGTCGATTTCGCAGCGCAGAAGGAATAACCCCCGAGCAATTTAGGCTGCTTAGAGGTTAATTCTCAACAAACCTCCGACTCGCCTCATCGGTTTAGCGCCCTAACAACGCCCGTAATGATGCTAGATCTAGAGCATATGTGTGCAGCCAATCGACTATGAGTGATTGTTCCAACAATTGAATGATTCGTTCGGATGGCATAGCTTCGAGCACCATAATACCTATAATGATGATAACTGCCGCCTCTACTATACTGAGCAGAACTCCAAGCCAACGGTTAATCAAGCTGAGACCGGGTATTGAGGCTACCCCTTGCAAGAAATGACCCACAACTGTGAGGATGACTCTAGTTCCGAAGAACAGCAAGGCAAAGGCAATTGAATTGTATATATACGTATCCAGCTTCAACCCAGCAACAATGCCACTATACTCAGCTAACTTCTCATTAGAGGACAGAGGAAAGGTAGACTGCAGAATAGGTGCAAGATTGTCAAAGAATAGATAAGCAACCAAATAAGCTGCAAACCAGCCTGCGATGGACACCAACTTCTTCACAAAGCCACGCATGTATCCAAGAACAATACTAAGAACCAACACCGCTACAATGATGATATCTAATAAGTTTAGTTGCTCCACTGCTACTTAGACTCCGGTTGGTCAAGGGTAGCCAACTGGATCCATTCATTGTATTCATTCTGAAGCTTAGCATACTCCTGTTGGAGACTCTCCAACTGTTGTTTGCAAGCTTGTTCACGGGCTTCAGCTTGGGCGAGCTTGGTATTGATGTCCTGGTAATCCTGCTGCAAGGCCTTATGCTCATCAGCTAACACCTGATGCTCCTCCACCATAACATTCTGCACGCCAGCACGTTTACTTTCCATCTCATCCTTCTGCTTGAGAAATCCATCTGCAATATTCACAGCAGCAAGTACGGCAACTCTAGGTATATCTAGCTTAGGGAACACCTTGCCGATTTTATTCATTTGCTCATCGACATGCTCAGCCACTCGACGCATATGAATGCTGCTCGAATGACCTGCAATCGTGTATTGCATCCCGTATATATCTACACTGATCCTTGTTTTTTCTTCGGAGCTCATTGGATAGGCCTCCTATTCGTAAATCAGATGTTGGTGACTAACGAGAACATTGATTTGCAGCCCAGAGTTATCTGGTGTAAAAAGTTTTTGATGGTGCTTAAGCAAACGCATTAAGACGATTTCATAACTCATTCGCTAGAACGAGGCTTAGTTCCTGCTACTTTCTGAGCTCCGCACCAAAAGTTTCGGCAAGGCTAGTAACAACCTGACTATGCAGCTCACTAACCTCTTCATCGGTTAATGTACGTTCAGCATGACGATACACTAATGCGAGCGCCACACTCTTCTTATTCGTCCCTAGTCGCTCTCCGGCAAACACATCGAAGATCTCCACAGACTCAAGCCACACGCCAGCAATTTTCTTGACTTGATCCGCTAACCGACCAGCTTCAATGGGGCTATCCACGACTACTGCGATGTCTCGAGCAATCGATGGGAATCGTGGCAACACATGATAATCGATCATAGAATTCGAGTGATCGTATATAACACCGAGCTCTAGCTCTGCAACATAGGTTGGAGACAAATCCATCTCCGTCTGAACCGATGGGTGAATTTGTCCAATCCAACCAACTAGCACGCGACCGTTCTGTGATTGCGTATAGATTTCCGCCGTTCTACCCGGATGCAGACCGTCTTTGTGCGCTGCCTTCCATTCTAGGTTCATCCCCAGATATTGAGTCAGCTTCTCAATCAAGCCCTTCAAATCATAGAAGTCTACAGAACGTGGCTTCTCATTCCAAGCTGCCGGCTTGTTGTTGCCTGTCAATAGAATAGCTAACCGCGGTTTCTCAACGGGTAATTGAGTTAACGCTTGCTCCTCACTAATGAACACACTGCCCAATTCGAATATCGCGACGTCATCATTATTGCGGTTGCGATTATAGATAGCAGCATCTAACAGCTGCGGAATCAACGTTGTTCGAAGCACACTGCGCTCCTCACTCATCGGCATAGAAAGCTTAACCGGATTAGTGTTTGGATCCATCCACGCATAAAGCTCAGTCCGAGCTGGATGTGTGAATGAATAATGGACTGCCTCATGTAATCCACTAGTCGTTAATAGCTGTCTTATCATTCTCCGAACATATTGCGGCTTTGTTAACTGACCTGGTGTAATAGCTCCTACAACCGCAGTTGTCGGGATATTATCATAACCGTAAAGACGGGCTACCTCTTCGATCAAGTCCACATCTAGCGTAATATCTCCCCTACGACTAGGTACATTCACAATAAGGATTTCAGCTGTATGATACGAATACGTAAAGTTTAATCGATCTAATAGCTGTGCGTATTCATCCATCGCTAATGAAGTTCCTAGATAGCTATTCACTCTATTCAAGCTTAAAGTGATCTGTCTCGGTAGTTCAGTTCCAATAACTTTCTCAGCGATCCCATGACGAACACGGCCACCAGCGTATTGGGCAATAAGTGAAGCAGCTCGATTGAGCGCAGGAATGACATGCTCAGGATTAATTTCTTTCTCGAATCGCAAGCTAGCCTCCGAACGTAAACCAAGCTGTCTAGATGTTCTACGCACAGAGCTACCTGAGAAATTGGCCGATTCTAATAGAATCCGCGTAGTCCCCACGGTCACCTCAGAATTAGCACCTCCCATAACACCTGCAATCGCAATAGGCTTATCCCCATCAGTTATTAGGAGCATATGCGGTTCTAGCTTACGCTCTACATCATCCAAGGTAATGATCCTCTCCCCAGATTGTGCTAGCCTCACATCTATAGTCCCACTGGATATACAATCCGCATCGAAGGCGTGAAGAGGCTGTCCATACTCGAGCATAACGTAATTCGTGATGTCCACAATGTTATTAATGGGACGAACACCAGCTGCTATTAACCGATTCTGCATCCAGAGCGGGGAAGCACCAATACGAACGTCTACAATGATGCGTGCTGAATAACGTGAACATTGCTCCTTGGCAGTGATGGATACAGCAAACTGTTCATTCATCTTCAATTCAGATACTTCGAAGTTGGATATATCGACAATGGGAAGCTGGACCGTCCTACCCAGGATCGCGCCAATCTCATAAGCGGTGCCGATCATACTTAGACAATCTGAACGATTCGGCGTCAATTCAAGCTCAAGTACTTGGTCATTCAAACCTAGTACATCTAGAATACTATCACCGATCGTCACATCCTCGGGAAGCACGAATATCCCTTCCTGCATATTCTTTGGCAACAGCTTATCATTGAGCCCTAACTCCTTGGCTGAACAAATCATGCCTTGGGATTCCACACCACGCAGCTTAGCTCGTTTAATTCGGAAGTCACCTGGTAGCACTGCACCTATGACAGCGACTGGGACCTTCTGTCCTGCAGCTACATTCTGAGCTCCGCACACAATCTGTAAATCTTCCGCTTGTCCTACATCAACAATACACACACTCAATTTATCTGCATCAGGATGCTTATCTCGTTGCTTCACATATCCAACAACAACCTGAGCAACTCCCGCATTCCGTTCCTCAACCATATCCACTTCAATTCCACAGCGTGTTAGCTTCTCAGCTAATTCACGTGCTGTATGTCCCTGAACATCTATATAATCTGCCAACCACTGATAAGAAACCTTCACTGATCATTCATCCCTTCATACATTCGTAGTTATGGGATCGTTTTAATATAACTTCCACTAATTCACTGGAAAAAACCCTTAAAAGCGTTGGGTATTTTGCCAGTGAAAGTGGAAGTAATATTTAAGCCGACCCTTGCTAAGCGCGAACAAATTGCTTCAAGAACCTGAGGTCATTCGTATAGAAATTCCGAATATCATCAATGCCATACTTCAGCATAGCAATTCGCTCTACGCCTAATCCGAATGCAAAACCACTATATCGTGCAGGATCATATCCGCCCGCCTCAAGCACCTTCGGATGGATCATACCGGAACCTAGAATCTCTAGCCAACCCGTCTGCTTACAGAAGCGACAGCCATCACCTTGACAGTGAACACAGGTCACATCAACCTCAGCGCTTGGCTCCGTGAATGGGAAGAAGCTAGGACGCATACGAATTTGCGTATCCTTGCCGAACATCTCTTGCATGAAATGTAAGAGCGTTCCCTTCAGATCACTCATACGGATGTGTTCATCAATGACTAAACCTTCGATCTGCATAAATTGAAAAGAATGCGTCGCATCATCATCATCCCGACGATATACCTTGCCTGGACATATAATGCGTACAGGAGCCTGGCCTTTCATCGCTTCCATCGTACGAATTTGCACGGGGGACGTCTGCGTTCTCATCAATATTTCTTCAGTAATGTAGAATGTATCTTGCATATCTCTCGCCGGATGATCCTTCGGCAAATTAAGTGCCTCAAAATTATAATAATCCGTTTCTACCTCTGGACCTTCAGCGATGGTATATCCCATCCCGATGAATATATCCTCGATCTCTTGAACGACTCGGTGGAGTGGATGCACGGCGCCTTGTACCACCCTCTTGCCAGGTAATGTGACATCAATGGTCTCCGTTTGTAACCGAGCTTCCGTCTCTGCCGATGTGAAGACTTGCTGCTTTTGCTCAAGAAGTCCTTCAATGGTTCCTCTGACTTCATTAACGATGAGCCCAATAGCAGGACGTTCTTCAGCCGACAGAGCACCCATGCCCCTTAATATCTCTGTCAGTTCGCCCTTCTTTCCTAACAATCTCGTACGTAGCTCCTGCAGCTCTGGATTAGTTCCAACTTGCTCGATCTCTGCTACAGCTTTCTGACGTAACAATTCCAATTTTTCCTTCATAAACCCGACTGCCTCCCTTGATAAAAAAACATAAAAAAGCCCCTTCATCTCTGAAGGGACGAACACGCCGTGGTACCACCCTAATTGTATACTGCGAAAAAGCAAATATACGCTCTAAACGTATTAACGGACGAATCCGGTAGCCCCTACTCTTCAACTACTAGCTATTACAGCAGCGTTCGAGTTTCAAGGTTCAGCTCAGGAGTGAACTTCGGTAGTCAGATCTTCTTGGGGCTCTCAATCTAGGCACCCATTCCCTGTACAAGCAGCACTACGTACTCTTCTCCGTCGAAGCTATTGTTGTATGATTTTAAGCATATTATATGCAAAAGCACGTGAGGATGCAAATTAACAATCTAGTTATGGTAATATAGCCTATAGACAAAACCATCAAAAACTTAGCATATGCTTACGATGTAGTTATATCGACTGCTCGCGCAGCCATCAAAAACTTATGAGGAGATTATCCATGTACAAATTAGTTGCCATTGATTTAGACGACACATTATTAAATGATGATATGGAAATTAGTGAGGCTACGAAAACAACACTAGCTGAAGCCGTTGCCCAAGCAGTTATTATTACTCTGGCTACAGGTAGAATGTATGCATCAGCAGCGAAAATTGCCAAGCAGCTTCAATTGAATGTTCCTCTAATCACCTACCAAGGCGCATTAGTAAAGAATTCGCTCGATGGCCACATTCTCTATGAACGTTATGTTCCATCTGATGTCGCTGAGTGGGTGTATGACTACTGTAAGGAGCACGGACTCCACTTGCAAGGATATGTGAATGACCAATTGTACGTACAGGAAGAGAATGAGAAAATTATTGCTTATTCGAAGCTATCGAACATTCCATATATCGTTGAGCCGAACTTCGCTTCCGTACTTGCGCAGCCCCAAACCAAACTCTTAATCATCGATGAGTCCGCAAAGCTAGATCTACTAGGTGATCACTTCCGCAGTGTCCTTGGTGAGCGAGCACATGTAACTAAATCGAAGCCGAATTTTCTTGAAATCATGCATCCCGAAGGCACGAAAGGTAGTGCGCTACGGTTTCTCACCGAACATTATAATTGTACACTTGCTGAGACCATTGCGATTGGGGATAGCTGGAATGATCACGACATGGTAGAGGTCGCCGGCTTAGGTGTTGCTATGGCGAATGCCGTCCAACCACTGAAGGACATTGCTGACTTCATCACCGCCAGTAATAATGAAGATGGAGTTAAGCTTGTGATTGATCAGTTTGTTCTGAATCGAGCTTCCGTATAAACGAAGCATGAAATACTTCTTTGTACTCATTGCGCTTTTCTCTCACTTCTCGTAGAATATTCCTTGTTAGGTTATATGACATGGGGATCGGATGACAAGTCAGAGGAGTGTTATTTAGTATGCATATAGACGTAAACACGTTGCTCAACTCACAAATCACACCTTACTTCCAACCTATCATTTCATTACAAAATCGTCGAATTATTGGATATGAATCCTTAGGGAGATATATGGTTGATGGGGAACCCGTTAGCCTCGGACCTTTCTTTCATAACTCTCATTATTCGGAGAAGGAGCATCTGCAGATTGATCGTTTACTCCGTTTACAAGCTATTGATCGAATGGCCAAAAGTTCTGAGGATAGTTTGTTATTCATCAATTTGCGTCCTTCTTGGATTTTCAATACATTTAAGAACTCTGGCATTTTACCAACGATCCTCTTCATTGAACAATCTAATCTTCCGATGGAGCGAATCGTTATCGAGATTACCGAAGACGAATTCCAAGGCTCATCTCAGGAGCTGTCCGATTTGGTGAATATATATCGCCAGAAGGGCTGTAAAATCGCTATTGATGATGTTGGAAGTGGATTTAGTAACTTTGACCGAATAGCGTGGATTGAACCCGATATCATTAAGATTGACTTAAAGCTGATGAAGAATAGCAGCGTACATAAGGGCTACCATGCACTGCTCCGATCTTATTCGATTCTTGCTGAACAGATAGGTGCTTCTTTATTGATGGAAGGCATCGAAACGGAATATGATTTACAGCAAGCTATGGCGATTGGGGCTAGGTATGTTCAAGGCTTCCTCTTCTCTCCCGCCATAGAAGATTATTTACCCCCAGATATATTCTCCGAAGTTATCCATAATCAATTGACTTTATATGCAGGTGAACAAATTGCTAAGTATCAAGAACTCCATGTAATTAATCAAATATTCGATCGCATTATTAAAACACCGCATCGTCCAACTCTCCCCCACGATCCCGATCCATTCATCGAACAATTTCTCGGTCAAATGCCCTTGCGCTGTATCCGAATCTACTTGTGTACGGAGGATGGGACACAGGTGTCCGCCAATTATTCGCGAGATTCCGAGTATACGTGGCAGAAGAATGCATCATTCCGAGGAGCAAACTGGATTTGGAGACCGTACTTTATTCCGAATATCGTTCGAATGCAATACCATTCCACTCCAACCATGTCACAAATATATGCAGACTTAGAAACCAATAAAATGATGTATACCTATTCAGGAATGATTCATAGTGATCTTTATTTGTTCTTCGATTTAACTGTCTAGTCACAAACCACATTTATCCAGTAACTTCTAGGCTTATTCAGCGTCTAATTTATTAGATCCGAGCTAATTGCACAGGAGGTTATTTCATGTATAAAATTATGGCCACCATTATTCTCATCACTTTGTTCATATCAGGATGTTCTAGCTCGAATCTTGGGGCAGAACACAATAACTCGAACGAGCAAGTCCCCTCGAATAATAACCAACTCCCCGTAGAAGGCACCGACCCTCAGCAAACCGTTACGGAGGTTATCGACCTATTAAAGAATAAGGATTTCCCCCGATTAGCTGCATACGTACACCCTACTGAAGGAGTTCGATTTTCCCCATATGGTCATGTAAACACTGAAACAGATGTCACTATGCAAGCGAACATCATCCAGAACGCTATTGAAGATGAAGGCATCCTAGATTGGGGTAGCTATGACGGAAGTGGGGAATCCATTGACTTAACGTTTGCCGATTACTATGATAAGTTTATTTATAGCCACGATTTTGTGAATGCTGATCAGGTCGGTTATAATACAATAATTGGCACAGGTAACACGATTAACAACGCCACAGAGGTATATCCTGATAGCTACATCGTAGAATATCACTTCAAGGGGACTGAAGCTAATAATTATATGGATTGGTCAAGTCTGAAGATTGTTCTAGTTGAGCTTGATAGGGATTGGGTAATCGTCGGTATCATCCATGATCAATGGACCATTTAGGAGGAGATTTATCTAATGTCTAATCATATTTATGAGATTGAAGTAACAACGGCTAAGGGTGAAGGAAAACAGCTCGAGGCTTACAGAGGTGATGTGCTACTAATTGTCAATGTTGCATCGAATTGTGGTTTCACACCGCAGTATCAAGGTTTAGAGCAGTTAAACCTAGCTTACCGGGATAAAGGCTTGCGCGTTCTCGGATTCCCTTGTAATGACTTTGGAGCTCAAGAGCCGGGAACGTTGGCAGAAATCGAGCAGTTCTGTAGTGTTAATTATGGCGTAACATTCGAACTATTGGACAAGGTTCACTGTATCGGTGAGGACAAACATCCCTTGTATCAGTGGCTTACTAAGCATGCAACTCCAACCGATGAGGTCAAATGGAACTTCGAGAAATTCTTAATTTCTCGTGATGGCGTTCTACTGCAGCATTATTCCAGTAAAGTGGCTCCAGACGATGTAGATTTGGTTCAAGCCGTGAAAGCTGCATTGTAAGCTGCACAATTGCGCGCGAAGTCATGCTTAGTAAATGGGAGTAGAATTCCGTACTATCGGGAAATCTACTCCTATTTTATTCTCAGTAAACTCGAATCTGCTTCTTGTACGTCCACGTTTGACCCTGCTGGTTAGTGACTTCAATGTCAATCAACCAGGTCCCCGCATGATCTAGTTGGTCACTTTCAGCTTGGAAAGTAAATTCATTAAATCCGCCAAAGCCATAATCACTAGCTCTTCGGTCCAGCTTCGTAAGTGCTATATTCTTCGGATTCCCCTCTGGTTCCATTGTTATTTGCATGGAGACAGTTTTCGGATCGCCTGATTTCTCTGGAAGCCACACAGTCACTGCGAATCGATTGTCTCCGGGAATATTCGGGGTGATTTCCGTTGTCATATGAACCGATTGCCCCATCACATGCCAATGCAGAGGCTCATTCGGAGGATTGGGCTCAACCGCGGTCAGGAGAGCGGCCAAGCTGGCAATCACGAGTAACATGACGAAGTCCAGCTTTATCCATGTGCCCACCCGAAGATGACCATTACGAATAAATCGGCGACGAATGACGGCACCAATTATAATTACGATGACGACGACAACTACTTTGATCAATAATATATAGCCCCATCGTGTCTCGAATACGTAGGAGATATCGTTTAAGTATAGGATTGAACTGACAATACCACTTAACACTAGTAGGGTAATCGCAATGAGCGAAGCGTTCGAAAACTTAAGGATCAGCTTCTCAGCAATATGACGATAACGCCCCCATAGTAAAATTAGAAACAACAAACCCCCCGCCCATATGGCTGCCGCAAGAAGGTGAATGGCTGTCAGAATGGAGGCAATTATACGGTAATGAGATGATGCTGCATGACCTATCTGTGTCATCGTAGCAACTACCGCTAATATCCACACAACGTCTACAAATTTGTTCCTCTGGAGTACTCCCAACCCAATTAAGCTGAGCACTAATATTACAGACCATGAGGTGCCCGCGGTCGTATGGAACAGAATGTCCTTAACCAACTGCCAATCGTCAAAGCCGACGGCCTGTTGAACAAATTCGACCACAACAACAATAAGGACAAGTATATGTATTCGCTGTATCTGCAAAATCCAATTTCGATATCGTCGTGCATCCTCATTGGATCTGCCGCGCCATAACACAACATACCAGATCATCATTCCAACAAATAATAAGAATATAACAAAATAAACCATACGAAGCACATCAACCGCCGCGATCTCAGTGAACACAGAGGACCATCGATCCTGGAAGCTTTGATCTCCCTCAATCGGTGCAACCCCATAATCTGCTGTTACTTGAGTAGGTGCTTCTTTATCGGTCAGAACCGTGAAATCATAATCGCCCTCTACCATATGCCCATCAAGTGACATGACATGATAGCGTACGGTGTAAGTGCCTTTTGAAAGCTCAGGCAATGTCAATAGAATACTCTTACCCTTATTACCAATCTCTGCTGAACCCGCTTCGATGGACTTACCAGCGTCATCTTCAACAAATAAGGATTGATCAGAGATGGCTTCAAGCTTCTCACTGAATAAGAGAAGTACATGCTCTGGAGATTGTGCGAGTTGGCTATCCGGCTTTGGATCCATCTCTACTAGTGCCGTATGGCCGAATGCTTGAATAGGGATAAGAGATAGGACTAGTAGCAACATACACAATGTTAATCGTAACCGTCTACCCATTTTAACCTTCACTCCCAATCACTAATTGGTCTTCTCCCCATGAACCCACTTTCCCTACTATGATAGAATGAAATTTGCTCTTCGCCCAGTCGCCAACAGAGTAAAATCTCTACACCTTTAATCTTTGCAGGAAAATCTACAAGTCCAATTTCAACATCCTTTAGCTCCACACCCTTATTATGCACGTTCGTCACATGTGTGTGTGCTTCGAATTGTAGAAACTCAATTTCACATTCCAACTCAAAAAAAGGATCAATGTCCCCACTATTTTGCTGATTCTTTACAGTTCGCTGTAATTGCTGCAAAGCATGAAACTTCAATTCGAGCTCACCCTTAATTAGCTGTAGGGCTTCAATATCTATGCGTACAGAAGGTAATAAAGCGTTAGCTTCGGCTAATGAAAAGTATATTGGTGGCATTGTAATCCCCCTATTCGTAAATACCAAGTACCATAACAACAATTGTACTAAAGATCAGAAAGTATTGCCATGTTTGGCAAGGGAGTCGCTTGACACTTACTATATATTGATGTAAGTTTATCTTCTACAACTACATATTGTGCGAATGGGTGCGTTGATAAGTGTTCAAACACTTGTCATTAACGCTTAATAGGGAAGTCGGTGCAATGCCGACGCGGTCCCGCCACTGTAACGGAAAAGTCGCTTCTAAGGGCTCGGCTTACATATTACTTCCACTTTTGTTGGCAAAATACCCATGCTTTAAGGGTTTTTGCCAGCAAATTAGTGGAAGTTATATGTAAACGATGCCTAATTGAGCCAAATGGTCGTATGACTGGGAAGGCAGAAGCTTGCTAATAAAACCGAAGCCAGGAGACCTGCCCAATCGCTTACACTGTGAACCTACGGGAGATAGGGAGGTGTTCGTGAAACGTTTGTATTCTTATGCGGTTCAAATCGGGCATTATTACCTTTTTTTGTGAAGGTGATGATGCCCTTTTCTCATTCTATTAAAATCGTAAATTGAAGGAGCTAGAGAACACGATGGATATTATTAAACGCAACGGACTGAAGGAACAATTGATCTTCTCAAAGCTGAAGAAGGTCATTGATTTTGCATGTGATGGTTATGAGGATTGTGATGCACTAGAGTTGGAGACAGCGCTGCTCCCCCATTTTCGCAACCTAATAACGACCAAAGAAATTCAACGCACACTTATTCAAGTTGCATCTGAGAAGACGAGCGTAGAGCAACCAAATTGGCAATACGTCGCTGCCAAGCTACTCGTATACGATCTATATAAGGAAGCGGCGATTAATCGGAAGTATGGGCATTTCGCCTATGGTGATTTCTACTCCTTGATTACCTACTTAACAGATAAGGGCTTCTATGGTTCTTATATACTCGAGCATTACTCCCGCAGCGATATAAACGAGTTGAGCCAATATCTCGTTCCTGAGCGTGACTTTCTATTCAACTATGTTGGACTCAAGACGTTAACGGACCGCTATACCATCAGGGGGCTGAACGAAGAAGTGTTAGAGCTTCCTCAGGAGCTGTTTATGGGTGTCGCGATGCATCTCGCTATGAAGGAAACCGACAAATTGCATTGGGCTAAACAATTCTATGATGTTCTAAGTAAGCTCGAGATGACGGTAGCAACCCCCACGCTATCTAATGCTCGCAAGCCATTCCATCAGCTGTCCAGCTGCTTTATCGACACCGTACCCGATAATCTCTGGGGCATTTATAATGTCGATCAGAGCTTTGCACAGGTATCCAAGCATGGTGGCGGTATGGGCATTTATGTGGGCAAGATTCGTAGCCGAGGAGCTGCGATCCGCGGTCATAAGGGCGCAGCAGGTGGAGTTATCCCTTGGGTCAAAAATTATAATAACACCGCACTTGCCGTCGATCAGCTCGGTGTCCGCTCGGGTGCAGTAGCTGTGTATCTCGATGTGTGGCATAAGGATATTATGGACTTTCTAAATTTGAAGACGAATAATGGTGATGACCGGATGAAGGCACACGACATTTTCCCAGGTATATGTATTCCTGATCTCTTCATGGAGCGTCTGAAGGCGCGTGAATCGTGGTATCTGTTCGATCCTCACGAGGTGCGTAGTCGTAAAGGTTACTCCATCGAAGATAGCTGGGGTGAGCAGTTTGAGGAGCGGTACTGGGAATGCGTGAATGATCCGAGTATCTCGAAGGATGAAGTTCCTGCTATCGACATTATGAAGCGAATATTAGCCAGCTCATTCGAGACCGGCACACCCTTCCTCTTCTTCCGCGATACGGTTAATCGCGCTAATCCGAATAAGCATAAAGGCATGATTTACTGCTCTAACCTATGCACGGAAATTTGTCAGAACATGAGCGCAACCGAGATGATCGAGGAGCAGCACGAGGAAGGTGTGATCACAACAAGGGTTCGAAGCGGGGATTTCGTTGTATGTAATCTATCTTCACTTAACCTTGGTCGTATGCATACACGTGAGGATATCGAGCGGGTTGTTACCGTACAGATGAGAATGATGGACAACGTGATCGACCTGAACTATTATCCGGTTCCGCAAGCCGAGATTACGAATAAGAAGTATCGAGCTGTTGGACTTGGCACAAGCGGGTACCATCAATGGTTAGCTCAGCATCAGATCCAATGGGAATCGGACGAGCACCTTAAAGCAGCCGATGAGCTATATGAGTGGATTAGCTACTGTGCGATCAAAGGGTCAATGGCCATTGCCAGAGATAAAGGTGCATATAGCGTCTATGAGGGGAGCGAATGGCAGAGTGGTGAGTATTTCACCCGTCGTGGCTATGAGAGTGAGGCGTGGTCGAAGCTTCGCGAGGAGGTTAGTACATACGGCGTGCGTAACGCTTGGATGTTCGCGATCGCCCCTACTGCATCTACGTCTTTAATTGCAGGCTCTACGGCGGGAATCGATCCGATCTTCAACAAGTATTGGATCGAAGAGAAGAAGAATGCAGTGATTCCGCAGACGGCTCCGAACTTAAATCCAGAAACCTTCTGGTATTACAAGGAAGCCCATACCATCGATCAGAAGTGGAGCATTCTCGCCGCTGGCAAACGCCAGCTTCATATTGATCAAGCACAGTCGTTCAATCTCTACATCACCCCCGATTTGTCGGCTAAGGATTTTCTTGATCTCTATATGACTGCCTGGGAGCAAGGCTTGAAGACGGTATACTATTGCCGGAATAAGAGCCTCGAGGTTGATGATTGTGTGAGCTGTTCTGCATAGACAGCCTAAGGACACCGACTCGGGTTTGGGCTCGGGCAAGGTACACAGGAAGAAATCACGATTACTGTGCAATAAGCTCCTTTTCGGCCCTATTCACTGCACAATATCAGCATACATGAATAATAAGGTTGAAAAAGTCCTTATTTAAGAAAAAAACTTAGAAACTAACGAAATATGTTGGTATTAAGTAGAAATACGGTCCAAAAGGACCTTAATTCGCCCCCTCTTAACAAAGTCCAACTAATAAGGTCCCTTCGGCCCTTATATTCTAAATTTATTATCGCGGAGGTTAACTATGGACCGTAATGAAACGCAAGATGATGGACTTAATCAAATTCCTACACCTACACCTACACCTACTAGCTCGACTAAGGAACTGACCCGCAAGAAATTGTTCAACGAGCACGGTGATCGGGATTGGGGCAAGCGGCGGATGATTGGGGGCAATACGACTAATCTGATCGAATTGAACAATGTAAAGTATGATTGGGCAACGAAGATGTATCGTACGATGATGAACAATTTCTGGATTCCTGAGGAAATCCCTCTAGCTCAGGATGCTAAGGATTATAAGCTCTTACCTGAAATTGAACGTCGCAGCTATGACAAGATCATCAGCTTCCTCATCTTCCTAGATTCCTTGCAAACAGCCAATTTACCGAATATTAATGAATTTATTACTGCACCCGAAGTGAATTTATGCCTGACTGTGCAAACGTTCCAAGAAGCTGTTCACAGCCAGAGCTACTCGTATATTCTCGATAGTGTGTGTTCGCCTGAATCGCGAGATCAAATTTATAATGAATGGCGCGAGGATAAGCATCTGTTACTGCGCAATCGTTTTATAACCGATCTATATGAACGCTTCATCGATGATCCTACCGATGAGAATCTAGTTCGCACGGTGATGGCTAATTATATTCTTGAAGGTATATATTTCTACAGTGGCTTTAGCTTCTTCTATGCACTCGGTCGTCTCGGCAAGATGCTCGGTACCGTATCTGAGATCAAATATATACAACGTGACGAGTTAACACATCTTTCCTTGTTCCAGAACATCTTCCGTGAGCTACGCAAGGAAAATCCGCACCTGTTCACGAATGAGCTCATCGCAGAGCTTCGTGAAATGATGCGGACAGCCGTCCAGCATGAAATTGAGTGGGGTCAATATATTACTAGTAATCAAATTCCGGGTCTCAGTGATGAAATTCTCGATCAATATATTAAATATCTCTCGAATGAGCGCCTCAAGCTGCTTGGAATAGAAATTCTGTACCCTGAAGTTACCGAGCACCCGATGAAGTGGGTGGAAAACTTCAGTAACATGAACAGCATGAAAACCGATTTCTTCGAGCAGAAGGTAACTAACTACAGTAAATCATCCAATATGAATTGGGGCGACCTTTAAAAATAAGAAATGATCATACCACCAACGATACCTGCAATAACAACGACCCATGGTGGTAGCTTCCAGAAGACGAGCATAATGAATAAGATCGACACCAGCGCAAAATCGGCAGGTGCCATAATCGCTGTCGTCCAGAGCGGATTATACAATGCAGCTAATAAGATACCAACAACGGCCGCATTAATACCTATTAGTGCCCCCTGCACTTGGGGGCTTCTACGAAGAGAATTCCAGAATGGCAGAGTCCCAATGATGAGTAAGAAGGCTGGCAGGAAAATTGCTAGAGTGGCCACTATAGCTCCCATGACACCCCTGGTCATTGCACCCAAGTATGCAGCAAAGGTGAATAGCGGCCCCGGGACCGCCTGCACCGCACCGTAACCAGCGAGGAAATCTGCTTGACTTACCCAACCGGTAGGCACTACTTCACGTTCTACTAGCGGCAGAACAACATGCCCTCCTCCGAATACGAGGGAACCCGATCGATAAAAGCTATCGAACAACGATAACCATCCATTGTCTATAATCTGACGAAGTAATGGCAGTGCAATTAAAAGGCCAATGAAGGTTACCAAACACACAACCGCAAAGATGCGACTGATGGGCACAGAGAAATTCGAGATTTCCGGAAGAGCTGATTTGCGATACATCCATACACCAATAATTCCAGCAGCTACAATGACCAACACTTGGCTGAACACGGTCTGCCATAATAGAGTGATAGAGGCGACGATAATCGCAAGGGTAACACGTTTTTTGTCAGGTGTGAGTTTCTGACCCATACCTAGAATTGCTTGAGCCACAATCGCCACTGCAACAATCTTCAAGCCATGGATCCAGCCAGCATTGCTAATATCGAATCCCTGTAGCAATAGAGCAAACAATACCATAGCGATTAACGAAGGAAGTGTAAAACCGATCCAAGCTAGCAGTCCACCAAGTAAGCCGCCGCGTATAACGCCAATGCTTATGCCGACCTGACTGCTGGCTGGGCCCGGTAGAAATTGGCACAATGCCACAAGCCCTGCATAGCTTTGTTCATCCATCCACTGTCGCTTTTGTATGTATTCTTTGTGAAAATAACCAAGATGCGCAATAGGTCCACCGAACGAAGTCAATCCAAGCTTGAATGATACGATTAATATTTCCATAAGCTTCTCTGGTTTCCTTAGCGATGTGTTTGGAGCTACTATTTGATTCGACTCCATCAATTCACTCGGATGAGAAGCTTACCTTCAGGGCTACGTCCAAGAGGCGTATGACATTTGGGACAGGAGTCAGGCTGCTCAGGCACTCGAATTCGTGCGTGACAGGATGGGCATTCTTCTCCTTTGGAGAAGGGTGACACCTTACCTCCAAGTACTACACCTGAGCCGAATAGACTTTTAACTGTTCTATATACGGTAAAGAGGAAATAAACAATAAGCAAAAGTAGAATAAATTTGATCACTGTACCCATTCGATTGAATCATCCTTTCTTGTGCGGTTCATTTCTTTTCCTATATTAAGTAGAGTACCAGAAATAGAACGAAGAGAACAACAAAACAAGCTGCAAATTACTATTGTATTTTTATTCACTATGGTGTATATTTATGCCATTACACAAACAGGTGTCTCTTCTCCTCAGGATGAATGGACTTAAATGGGAAGTCCGGTACAATTCCGGCACGGTCCCGCCACTGTAAACACAGCTCTCAATACCTAACATCCTTGGGTTACTATCCAAGCTATGAACAGGTGTCACGACGGCTGTGAAGTCAGGTAACCTGCCTGTTTGAATAACACTGCCAAACCTACGAGGCATAGGGAGGTGTTGCGGCACAGACTCGTAGTCTGTAGCGTCCGTTACCCTTTCACACCAATGAGGGTGCGGATTTTTTTTATTTCAAATAAGGATGAGGAGAGTTAAAAAAATGGAGCAATTTGTAGCTAGTAATCTTGGTTTCCCACGTATTGGTGAGAATCGGGAATGGAAAAAGACGCTTGAAGCATATTGGGCGAATAAGATGGATGAAGCAACACTCGAGCAGGAGATGAAATCACTTCGCCTTGATCAGCTTAAACAACAACAAGAGCGTGGTATAAGTCTCATCCCTGTGAACACCTTCACCTTATACGACCAAATGTTAGATACCTCCACCATGTTCGGTCTAATTCCAGAGCGCTTTGGATACGAAGGTGGCCCAGTTACGTTGAATACATATTTTGCAATGGCACGAGGAAGTAAGGATGCTGTTGCTTGTGAGATGACCAAGTGGTTTAACATGAATTACCATTACATCGTGCCTGAGCTGGGTCAACTTAAGCCAGTATTGACCATTAATCGCCCGCTCATTGCGTATCAAGAAGCGAAGTCAGAATTGGGTATAGCTACTAAGCCTGTGCTGATTGGCCCATATACCTATGTCAAACTGTCTAAGGGTTATCCCAAGGAACAGCTCAGTGAATGGGTACATACCCTATTGCTGCTATACCAAACCATTGTGGCTGAATTACAAGCTGAAGGTGTGTCTTGGGTTCAGATCGATGAGCCCTCATTAACAGGCGATGTGACTGCTGAGGAAATAGCCTTGGTGCGGGAATGCTATGAACAGCTTCATCAGAGTGCTCCCGAGTTGAATATTATGTTGCAAACTTACTTCGATTCCGTTGAATATTACAGCGAGCTTATTCATTTACCTGTACAGGGAATTGGGCTAGATTTCGTCCATGGATTAGAACGGAACTTACAAGCTTTAGAGCAAGGTAGCTTTCCTACGGATAAGGCACTTGGTGTAGGTATTATTGACGGGCGTAATATATGGCGTAGCAATCTACAAACGAAGCTCCAATTACTCCAACGCATTCAAGCTGCAGCACCTGATTCCACACTTATTATTCAGCCTTCCTGTAGCTTAATGCATGTCCCAGTTTCTACAGAAAGAGAAGTGAAATTAGAACCTTTGTTGAAACAGAACCTTGCCTTTGCTTATGAGAAGCTTGAAGAAATTCAATTACTTACTCGAATACTTCAAAATAACGATAGTACTGCCATGGATACTTTTTCTCAAATTCGTCATTCCAGTGAAATCACTGAACAGCTTAATTTTTCTTCAGCACGTCGAGATGCAGAGAGCGAGCAATCGTTACTTCAACGATATAAGATAAGCCGAACAACACCATTCGCTACCAGATATCAGCTTCAACAAGAGCAATTCAAGCTACCGCTACTTCCTACGACAACCATAGGTAGCTTTCCACAAACGGCAGAAGTTCGGAAAGCTAGACAGCTCTGGCGTAAGGGGGAGTGGACTGATACTCAATATACAGAGTTTATCCAAGATCAAATACGCGAGTGGATTACGATTCAGGAGGATATCGGACTTGATGTACTCGTCCATGGCGAGTTTGAGCGAACGGATATGGTCGAATATTTTGGCGAGAAATTAGCTGGCTTTGCTTTTACGACGAATGGTTGGGTACAATCCTATGGCTCCCGCTGCGTCAAGCCACCGATTATTTATGGTAATGTCGCTTTCCAATCACCCATGACAGTCCAAGAAACCCTATTCGCTCAGTCACTTACGAAGAAACCAGTCAAAGGCATGCTTACAGGCCCTGTTACGATATTGAACTGGTCGTTCGTCAGAGACGATATTCCCCGCAAGGATGTAACTATGCAGATTGCCGCGGCATTAGCTGAGGAAGTGAAGGCACTCGAAGAGGCTGGAATCTTGATGATCCAAGTAGATGAGCCTGCGTTAAGGGAAGGCCTCCCCCTGAAGAAGCGGGATTGGGATAACTATCTGGAGTGGGCTGTTAGAGCATTCTTGTTAAGTACATCCAATGTTCAAGATACAACCCAAATCCATACTCACATGTGCTATTGCGAATTCCATGACATGATAGATGCTATTAAAGCGCTAGATGCCGATGTAATCTCAATCGAGTCCTCTCGGAGTAATGCAGACATCATCGAAGCTTTCGAGTCTAATGTCTATGATAAAGGCATTGGTCTAGGCGTATATGATATTCATAGTCCCCGAGTACCTCGAATGGATGAGCTTGATGGAATGATCAATCGTGCATTGCGCGTATTACCTTCGGAGCTGTTCTGGATTAATCCGGATTGTGGTCTGAAGACACGAGGTATGAAGGAAACCTGCGAAGCTCTCATTATCATGGTACAAAGCGCTAATAATGCTCGTCAACGGTTATTGAAGTAATCATAATAAATCTCGTAGTAAAATATTCCCTACTCTAGTAAAGTGTAATGGACGAATATTTACCAAGTCATTTTGACAGAGAGAGCATGTACAACTTGATATCTCAAGCAATCGACGAGGACGCAATGCCTAGGTATAAGGAGATTACATCGACTTCTCCACATTGACATTCATTGAACCAGTTGGAGTAAAGGTTTCACAACAAAGTCATCACCTGGCAACCGCGGAGCAGGTCTAGATTTATTGCTTCACAATGTGGTTATAAGTAACATGGGTTGTGTTTACATCCATTCTAATCGTGGTATACTTAACTGCATAGGTGATGGTAACGGTGGAATTAAGATTGAAGCGGAAAACATAAATGGATTCTACCCAGGGACTCTGCTTGAAATTACCTTTAGAACCGATACTTGTTAATTCGGCAAAAGTTAGGATTTATAAACTCTACGAAAATAATTAATGATGTAATTAAAAAAAGATTTTCATTCGAAGTAAATGACAGAGAAAATTTAATTAACGCATGAAAATCACCGAAAGAGCCACACATTATTAATGTGTGTGGCTCTTTTTTCAATTAATCAAAAAAATGCCGCCACATCGCGATTTGATGTGTCGGCAAGCTAATAATTGGATATCATGTTGCGACCGTCTGACGAATGTCATTACGTGTCTTTAGAATAATCTTACGTATGCTATCTTCTGACAGATGATGTGTACGAATGAGTTCCATAATGGAGCATCCGCCGCTAGTATATTGCTGATATATATCGTGATTACGTCTATCGATCATTTCCTTAGTTCCATTAATCTCGCCCCAGCCAGCTCGTTGTTCTGCGCACTTAGGCACATAAATCAGTTCACCATCAATATACTTCTGTAGTTCTTTTAATAAACCTGGGGGCAGTACATCTTTCCCATTCTTATAGCTCACAGATGAATCCTCCTTCAAAAACTGGTTATGCGTTCTCTATTGAAGACGGCTATGATTTACCATTCCGTTATCAATATGGTTGCATTCCCGTGGAGCTTCATCGTTCGCTAGCCGTCAAATCCAATTTACTTTAGTAACTGACACGATACCCATCGTGCTCCCTGCTAAGATGCTTACGAAATCACATTTCAGGTGACGGATATAGACGGCTAACTACTATCGCTAACAATGAAGTACCTCACGGGAATTCACTACTAAGCTTGCTATTGTCGTCATACGCATTTCTAATCGTCTCCTTTCTGGCAATTTCCATTTATTATATACTGCTTATTGCTGTCCGAACAAGATGATAAAACAATTATAAAGATTCTCTCCTAGGTCGATTGGATTTTTACTCCTGATTTTTCCTTTAAACCCTCGCCTTCAGCCTCCTCGGTCATAACGGTTTCTGCTTCCTCAGAAACTGACTGAACATGTAGCACAGTGACCACTACCGCTGTTTCTTCAGAGAGGCACTCTACCCCTACAGGCATCGGAATATCACCAACAACTATTTTATCCCCGATAGCTAGATGACTAATATCCACTTGGATCGAAGTAGGTAGCTGCTCTGGCAACACCTTTATTTCAAGCTCGTTCATCACAATTTGTCTCATCCCACCCTCCTTCATACCAATAGCCTCACCGACAAATTCTAGTCGAATGAAGGTTTTGATCGGTTCATTCATATTAATTTCATGAAAATCAACATGCAGCAATCGATTTGACATCAGCTTGTCTCGTTGTACTTCTCTTAAAACTACACTATGTACCCCGAGTTCCGGTGATTGTATCTCAATAATCTCATGGGCATGCGTATTTACAAGTTGCAACAACTGTTTCTCATCGACCATGATGGAGACAGCAGGGTTTTCTTTGCAAGATATGGAGCCGGGTACAAACCCCTTATTACGTAATTGCTTCAACTCCGACTTCGTATGAGTGTCTCTACTCACAGCTTGAATTTTCATGTTCATTCCCTCCTATTTTCGTGGTCTAAAAAATTACTTCGAAAGCATAAGCTATTTTACATATATATGAATGTTCCCATTTCTCCCACAATTCACACATTGCACCGTTATTTCTTGCTCATTATGGAGAAACTGAGTATAACGAACGTTTACATATTGAATAAGGGAGGTTAAATTCATGCATACAGTTTGGAAAGGAGCTATCAGCTTTGGGCTGGTCCACGTTCCTGTTAAGCTATTCACCGCGACGGAATCGCACGACATCTCCATGAAGATGCTACATAAAGATTTCCATTCACCTATCAGCTACAAAAGAACAACGTTGGAATCTCCGGATGAGGTTCCCTGGGAGGACATTATCAAAGGTTACGAATACGAGCCTGGGCGATATGTCATGTTCGATAAGGATGAGCTACAGCTGTTAAGTGATGAAGCAAGTAAAGAAATCAAGATTGTAGACTTCGTCGATTTGGTTGAGATTGATCCAATCTATTATCAGAAAACGTATTATATGGCACCAGGCGATACTGGAGCCAACGCTTACAATTTGTTGAAAGCGGCACTACAGGAGAGCGGCAAAATTGGCATTGCCAATGTCACTTTGCGTTCCAAAGGAAGCCTTGCTGCCATTCGGGTCATTGATAATTGCTTGTCCATGGTAACGATGCACTACCCCGCAGAAATTCGTCCTGTTTCACAAGTACCGAATCTTCCGGTTAATGGCGAAGTGAATGAACGCGAATTGACAATGGCCAGAATGTTAATCGACCAGCTGTCCACCCAATTCGAACCTACAAAGTTCGTGGATGAATACCGCAAGAGGCTGATGAATGCCATATCTGACAAAATAAATGGCCAACAGATCGTCTCTGCCCCCGAGCCACAACGTGCGAATGTGGTTAATCTGATGGAGGCCCTTCAAGCGAGCTTAGAACAGGCAAGAGCAACCACAATCAAGGATGCAGCACCAACATCAACACCAACACCTTCTCCCTCAACCACGACCAGAAGGAAATCCAGAGCGAAAAGTGGTGCGGGTATTACAGGTACAGAATAATGCAACTGCCTATTATACCTATGGCTCCAATAAGCCATGATGATATTCCGCACGGAGAGGATTGGGGCTACCAACTCAAGTGGGATGGTGTCCGCATCATCGCACAATTGAATGACGATACGGTATCGCTCTATTCGCGGAACGGTCTCATTAAGAATACAACCTATCCAGAACTAGCTAGAAATCTAGCCAAGCTTTCAAAGCGAATGATTCTGGATGGAGAAGCCATTGTCTTCGATCCGATAAAGCAACGCCCAAGCTTCCCCATGGTTTTGCAACGAGAGCGGCTAAAGCTTGCTAATCGGGTCGAGGGTGCCGCACACACTCATCACATCACCTACGTATTATTTGATCTCATCGAACTGGACGGTGTTGATTTACGGGATTTACCTTATCGAGAGCGATATGAACGTTTGAAGTTGGTTTTTCCAACAAGAGAAAACTGGATTTTCGTTACAGACCTATTCCTCGATGGAGCTTCGTTATGGCAGTGGGTAGCGAGCAATAACTGGGAGGGTATGGTGAGCAAGCGTTTATCAGCACCTTACCGCGAAGGGAAGCATCATAAGGATTGGTTGAAGAAGAAAACGAAGCAGCAATTCGAGGTAAGTATTACAGGTTTGACCTTCAAGGAAGGGCAACTGTTATCAAGCTTGATTATGACGATAGATGGACAATATGCGGGTCGGGTATCTGGAGGCTTGAATGAATCCTTGAAGCACCGAATTCTGCAGCTTCAGACTTATTCAGTCTCCCCTTTCTTAAGGTTACCTGCGGATTTGAACAAAGTAAAACTGGTATGGCTTAAACAGCCATTCCATGCCATTATCTCCGGTCAAGAAATGTCGGAATATGGGCTTGTGCGTCACCCGCAAATTGTAAAGCTAGAATTGGAGTGAATCAAAATGCCGACCACCACGAAAGGTACCATCTACATAGAAGGTCGTGAGCTAACGATCACCAATCCGAATAAGCCATTGTGGCCGGAGATGGGTATAACAAAGCTGATGTATCTCGAGAAGCTCATATACCTCTCCCCCTACTTGCTGACCTATTGTTCGAATCGTTATTTGACAGTTATTCGTTACCCACATGGTATCCATGACAAATCATTCTATCAGAAAAATGCACCAGATCCTCGCCCCGATTATGTTCAGACAGCATTACATAACGACATTCAATATATTCATCTCAACAACTTGCCCACCTTAATCTGGCTTGGAAATCTGGCGTGTCTCGAATTCCACCCTTCCTTCGAATGGATCAACACGGACCAACCGGCGGAATGGGTTATTGATATCGATCCATCGCTAGAGATAGAGCCCCGCATCATGGAGGCCGTCGCTATCATTGGGGACATTCTGGATTCTCTTCAGATCGTCTCTATCCCCAAGACCTCAGGGGCTACAGGCGTGCAAATCTATATCCCTATTCAACCTAGGTATACATTCGCACAGCTAAGGCAATTAGGACACTTTATCGGCCAATACGTCACCGAGAAGCATCCACAGCTCTTCACATTGGAGCGCTTGAAGAAAGATCGAGGCGATAAAATTTACTTCGATTACCTCCAGCATTGGGTGGGAAAGACGCTATCTGCTCCCTATACACCAAGAGCACGCACAGGTGCTACCATATCTACACCCTTATTATGGGATGAAGTAAGGCAGAACGTGAACGTGCTAGATTACAACCTGCTTACCATTGAGTCCAGACTGAGTAACTACGGCGACCTAATCGGACAAGTAGCCAAGCAATCTCTCGATCATATTTTGTCATATATTAAAGTTTGAGGTAAGTTATTTATCCCATTTCTTCGAGTAAGCTTTATTCGTAACCCATACGGTTACTCCAATGCATAATAGACCAATGACTCCCACTGCTATCCACACACCAACTCCCGGCATGTTATTCACCTCCATCATGATGATATCGAAGCATCCGATAGTCTATCTTTAAACTGCTTTGGTGAACAGCTATTAAACCTGTTAAACATGTCATAGAAATGACCCAGATTTGAAATCCCCACAAGCTCTGCCACCTCAGCAATACTCCTATCCTCTGTTAACAGCATTTGCTCCGCTTTTTTGATTCTTTTAAAATTTACATATTCTGTGAACGACATACCAACCGCTTTCTTGAACACCTTAATAAAATAATGATAGCTGAGACTGACCTGCTTCATCATATCTTCAATCAACATCTTCTCAGCCAAATGCTCATCGATGTATTGAAGCACAGGCTGAATTCGTTCCATTAGTGGATCATGTTGATAATGCAGCATAAATTGACTATCATTCCGAACTAGAAGCAGGAAGATATTCTTGATCATAGCAGACACGGCTAACTCATAACCGTTCTCCTGATGCTCAGTTTCCTTATAAATACTCATGATCAATTGTGCAATCTGATCACGTACCGACCCATTCTCTCGAACAATGTAGTTCAATCGGCTTAATGGCCGAAGAACATTGGCGAAATATTTCATATTACTAACTGTGCTCTGATCCATGTGCTTCTGTAAATCTAATTGGAATACTAAATAACGAAGTGGCTCTTGCGAGCTTTGTTGGGTAGTGTGTGGCTCGGATGGTCCAAAAATCGTCACATCACCTTCCTGAATTAGGAATTGCTCATCTGGTAAATAGACGGTCATGGCACCTTGAAGAACAAGAAGAAACTCAACCTCTTTGTGATAATGCCAGGTTAAAGAATTCTTGATCTCTTTATCGGTAAGCGCTGGACCTTCGATCTGCCAAATCCGTATACATAAGAATGGATTCTGATACACAACCTTCTCATGTACCATATCGATATGCACACGAATCCACTCCTTCTCTTCGAGCTTCCTAGCATAATAGCATAATAGCATAATAGCATAATAGCATAAGTATATTTCTATAATAACGTGAAAAATCAAATATATCTATAGCAGAATGGAGTAAGAATTGAACAAGATAAGGAGTTTCATTGCGAAGTAGGAACAACTATAATTAGATTAACTTTGGAGGTGCTTCATATGGACAATAAAATTAGAGTTACGGTATGGAATGAATATAGACATGAGAAAGAAAGTGATATCGTTCGAGGGGTATATCCAGAAGGTATCCATACCGCAATCAAGGAAGGCTTAGACATTGAATATTCGGTGCAGGTCGCTACATTAGATGAGCCTGACAATGGATTAAACCAATCCAAACTTGATGAAACGGATGTACTGATCTGGTGGGGACATAAAGCGCATGGTGATGTATCCGATGATACTGTCCAACGTGTGTACGACAGAGTACTGAAGGGAATGGGACTCATCGTCTTGCATTCAGGCCATTTTTCGAAAATATTCAAAAAGCTCATGGGAACCTCATGTGACCTGAAGTGGCGGGAAGCCGACGAGAAGGAACGGATTTGGGTTGTAGCTCCCGGACATCCGATTGTTGCCGGGATTGGCGAGTACATTGAGCTTCCAGAGGAAGAGATGTACGGAGAGCACTTCGACATCCCACAGCCGGACGAGCTCGTTATGGTCAGCTGGTTCGAAGGCGGTGAAGTGTTCCGTAGCGGTTGCTGCTATACACGAGGCTTGGGCAAAATCTTCTACTTCCGGCCCAGTCACGAAACGTATCCTACATATTACAATAGTGAAATTCGCCGAGTAATTTCCAATGCTGTTGCATGGTCTGCACCGAATCATAGAGAGTATCCCAAGTATGGGAATGCCGTTCCAGCACTGGAGTCGATAAAGGGTAGGGCGGAATAGTGTAACACTGGGTGACGAACCGTACAGTATCGCAACGCGCGCTCAGCAGCCGTCTCAGCAATAAGCTGGACGGCTTATTGTAATTACTATGTAAGTTGTCGATTGGCCGCTAATAAATTACTCATCGCCAACAGCTCTGCAGCTAGCCCATCAACACGTTGAGCAATGATAGGGTCAATGATCTGAATCACCTCAGGAAGTTGATTCTGCTCCGAGCTATCATCATAGATGGGAAGCTTCGTTACTGCTAGATTCACATATACTACCTCTGCACCTAATTGCGTCAGGGTAGAAGCGATATGGTTAGAGAGAGCTTGTGTTCGGCCTACCTGTCTTGGACTTCCTCCTACGACTAGAATCATATAACTACCTCCCCCTTGTCTTCGAACTGTTATTTAAAACCAACCAGCGGATATGTGGAATTAACCACTTTGGGGGTGGTTAATCTCTGCAACGCGGTCTCTTCAGTCATATTAACCACTCCTAGAGTGGTTAAATAAACATTCGAAGCTCTAATAAGCAGAATATCCCCTATCAGCCACTCGAGAAGTGGCTAATACATACTGATTGGTAAAATCCGGGTAATTAACCACTCCAAATAACGTTAAACTGCCAAAACATAATGCGATCAAAATATGGCTGACAAAAGTAATAGCTGTCCTCTCACGCGTGCGTTGCGACGCGATCACCGAAGATCGCCGACCCGAACCAAATAACTAATATCAGGAGTAGAACACCAATACTAGTAGTCAACCCAGCGATTTGAAGCCAATTGGGCCAATGCTCAATAAGGTCAAAGATATAACCCCCAGCCATCGGTCCGAGGAAAGCGGCAATACCTGTAACAGCGGAGAAAACAGCGATATACATAGGTCTATCCGCTTTCGGCGTATCCCCGATTATGAAGTTGAAGATCAAGAGATTGTAGCCACCTTGACCAACGCCAAGTAGAATGTGGATGATGATGAGAACCAGGATCGCAGGAACGATAATCGTCGCCCCCCATAACAAGCAGGCTGCAGCGATAATTGGGAACGTCCAGAGCAGTAACTTACGTGTAGGGATACGCGCATTCAGATTACCCCAATAGTAATAGCTGATCATCATACTTATTGTGGATACTATGGTCAATATCGATACAACAAAATAACTAAGGTCCATAATAGAAAACATAATTAGACTAAATAGCGGAACAACCATATTTTGCAGAAAAAGAAAACCCGTTATGAACAACATAGCTCGGAGAAATACAGGATTCTCAAAAGGCTTCTTGACCATCAGTTTCATACTAGGTGCTGTCGATTTCTCGAAGGGCAGGTTCGGATAGAATAATAACGTTACGATGTTCACAATCGCTCCAACCGCACAAATCTGGAATAGAATACGATAACCATCCATACCTGGATAAGCATCCAGAATATAACCAGCGACGAATAAGGTGATACTTACTGTACCCCACAACAACATACTACGTATGCCAAAATAACGACCGCGCACTTGAGCCGGCACCATATCCGATATCAAGGAAGACCAAATGACACTGCCAATGGCATTAGAGAAAAAAGCGATACTATAGAAGATGACATATAATTCGAAATAAAAATGCTCAGACACTAAGAAGGGTACTGCTCCCGTTAATGTCCAGAATACCCGATGAAATCCGGCAAATATGATCAAGCCCCAGCGCCGATTCGTGAAGCGTTGCATCACATAGGCTACGGGAATTTGCACCAGATTGAACAGGGCTGGAATAGCGAGCACAAGTCCGATCTGAAAGGAAGATGCTCCTAATAAGAGCAGGTAGCCCGTTAAGAAAGGCACACCTAATAAAGTAACCGTCACCATGGCCGGGAAGCCTTCTATGGTAGCGGCCAGTAAATTTCTGCGTACTAAGGATCGTTTCTTGTTAGATTTATCGAACCCTGTCTGAATTCCCATGTTAGTTGACCCCTTGAATTATAATTATGCATCAGGATCACCCAGATATTGTAGCAATGTACGCACCATCGCACCAGTAGCACCCTGTGGATCCATTCCTCTTGCCTTCCACAACCAAGCCGTACCCCCTGTATCAAGATGAATCCAGGGAATCTCATCAGCGAATGTGCCGATGAATAGCCCACCTGTGATAGCACCAGCCAATCTGCTACTCGTGCTGTTCTTTACGTCAGCGACAGAGCTTTTCAGCATCTCCTTATACTCTGGATATACGGGTAACTGCCAAACCTTCTCTCCACTTCGTTCCGCGGCTTTCATAAACTGAGCAAGGAAAGGCTCGTTATTCGTAATCGCTGCAGTAGCTACATCTCCTAACGCTACAAGAACCGCCCCTGTTAAGGTTGCTACATCGATTAGCTTCGTTGCACCCAATTGTCGGGCATATGTTATGGCATCAGCTAGAACGATGCGCCCCTCTGCGTCCGTATTCAACACCTCTATGGTACGTCCACTCATGGAAGTGATAATGTCTCCTGGTTTATACGCACTGCCCGAAGGCATATTCTCAGCAGCCGGTATAACTGCCACAACATTCAATTCAAGCCTCAATTTACTGAGTGCTTGCATGACCCCCAATATTACGGCAGCGCCACCCATATCACTGATCATCTCTTCCATACCGTCAGCTTTCTTGAGTGAAATTCCTCCTGTATCAAAGGTAATTCCCTTACCAATCAGTCCATATACTGTATCTAATTGCGGTGACCCTTTGTAATTGAGAACAATCATTCGCGGACCGTGAGCACTACCTTGACCTACAGCAGATAAGCCACCCATACCGAGTGATTTAATTTCTGTCTCTTCAAGTATATGGCAAGTCATACCGCCTATGTCAGCCAGCTTCATAGCCTCGTCCGCTAATACGCGAGGCGTTAGCATATTACTAGGCAGATTCGTAAGATCGCGGGCATAATTCGTAGCATCAGCGTAAGTAATTGCTTGAGCGATTACCTGCTCGAATCGAGTTAGATTATGAACCTCATTGATAATAAATTCAACTCGTTGCAAGCAATGGGGAGCTCTAACACCTGATTGTTGATAAGATTTAATCGTATAGCTTCCAAGTCCAAACCCCTCTGTCCATGCACCCACACAAGCTTCCATTGTATGAACAGAATCAGAATGAAGACAACTTGTCAGATCGATAGCAATCTGCTGAATGTGATGCTGGGCTGTCAGCTGTGCGGTACGGGCTCCAAGCTCTCTCATCTGTTGCAGGTTAAATATCTGGTCTTTGCTATAGTAAATAATTAAATGGGGAACGGCGAGTTGACCCATGGAAGGAATAACAATTTCCAAAGACTGTACTCCTGTTCCAAGTTGATTATTGATGGCTTGTTGAATGACATGAGCGATCGGAGTAGGGAATCCTGTCAGAGCAGCTTCGAATTCATTCGAAAGACAGAAGGCCAACGCCTGGCAACCTTCTGCATATTGCCGTGGTGTATGCTCAGATGTGATCTGGAATGTAATATGGGGTGCTGGCAAGCTCCCATCCCTTTCTTATTATAGATTAAATATAGAAATTCCTTGCTTCCTGGACAGTTCGTTGCATCGGTAAGTGGTAAGGACAAATTTCCTCACATAGTGGCTTAACCTTGCATGGCTCATAATCTGCACAGGCTGAGATTTTCTCTCTATGCTTCTCAAACCATTGTTGACCCTTAGGTAACAGACCAAATTTTTCTCTAACCACACTAGAAATCATAACATCCGGGATTGAGATTTCCAATGGACAGGAACAATAGTTACATCGTCGGCAATTGTGCGAACCAAGCTCAGCTGCAAGTTGCTCTAACTCAACCTTCTCCTCGTTACTTACATGGATGTCCATTGCTTTAATATTCTCTTTCACCTGATCCACATTGATCATTCCCGATATAATCGTGTTGACATCTTGCGCATATGGATATCGGATCGCTTTGTCAACAGGTTGTACGAATCCACCGGATAGAGGCTTCATTGTAGTCCTACCCATCCCAAGCTTCTTAGCCATCGGGATGAGCTCTTGTAGTGCGAATGGCTGTACTAAGCTCAAGTGAAATAACACCTGATCGAATTGCCCTTTACTAATCCAGCGCGTCAGAAGGTCGGGTCGGTGTCCGGAAATACCTATAAACCGAATCTTCCCTTCCTTCTTGGCTTCTAAGAGCGCTTCATAAGCACCCTTCTCCCCCATGATTTTTTTGTATTCTTCCACATAATTAACATAATGAACCTGAACCAAGTCAAGATAATCTGTTCTCATACGAACCAAACTGCGTTCAATCTGAGCTTTGGCCTGCTCATAGCTGCGTTCCCCAGTCTTCGTAGCTAGGAAAAATTCCTGTCTACGATGGGATATACTTTCACCGATAATTTCCTCACTGTTCTTATATGCCGCAGCTGTATCTATATAATTGATACCATGATCCAATGCATAATTAAGTGCTTCTTTAGCTTGCTCAAGAGGAACATCAGGCAAATTCATCGCTCCGAAGCCGAGCGAAGAAACTTGATAACCTGTTGACCCAAATTGCTGGTATCTCATAGACATTCCTCCTCAGCACATTATATAACAGATTGAAGAAGAGTGATGGAATATCTAGCAACTTCATAAAAAAACAAACAACATCGAGCTTGCAACCCCGATTTGAATACATTACACCATAATACTATCGGTCATCGCTTTTCCGTTCGTTTCGGACATCACGGTCATTTCCATCATCTCGATCATTCTGATCATTTTGGTCATTTCGATCACTTCGATCATTTCGATCATTTCGATCATTTTGGTCACTTCGATCACTTCGACCATTCCTATCATCATCTTGATCAGATTGATTATTACTTTCATTATCGTTCTCATTACTATCTTCTAGTTCTTTTTCTTTCCGTTGATCCTCCTTCAATTTCTCTTTCAACTGCTCCTGCATGTTCTCCCACATCTTCTCTTGCTCTTTATCATGTTCCCTTGCCCACTGACGCTGTTTCTTTTCCAATTCGCTTTCATCATTTTCGCTTTCATCATTTTTGCTTTCATCTTCTTTGCTTTGATTATTTTTATTATCGTCTTTTTTAGTTTCATCCTTTTTGCTTTCATCTTTTTTACTTTCATCTTTCTTGCGATCCGATTTCTTCTTATCACGTTGCTCTTTCAACAAGGATTTAAACTCTTCCTTTGTTACCTTGTGGTCCTTAGGAACGATTTTATCGATTCCACCATTTTCTGCTATCATTTGTTGAATCGGTTTTTCTTTCAAATCTTCATCTGTGGTAGATTTATTATTCTTCTGAGTTAATAGCTGCACGGCTTTCTTCCCAGTAGAAACGCCTTGAGCGACGGCTTCTTTACGTACTTCTTGAGGAGCAGTAATCGCCGTAACAATGATTTCCTCTTTTGGCGCGGTGTGAGTCTTATTAATAGCGGCAATAAATTTCGTCTTAACCTTCTCTGCAAGCTCGACCTCATAATTCTTCTGTTCTTTATTCATAACGGTGCTCGCGATAATGATATTGGTCTTCCCGTTATCAAAGTAATGACCTAATTCAATTTTCTGAACAATGAGGTCTGAGAATGCATCTAACGATAATCCTTTATAAACCACGTCCTTGAGAAGCTCCACACCATCATTATTAATACCACGAATCTCTATAACTTTCTCTTCCTTATCGATACCCACTTCAATGCTTGGATTAATATCCATGGTTACATAAGCTACAACCTTATTCGTAGAAATCCCATCACTAAATATACTGAGAAGTGCAACAATCATAATACAGAATACCGAAGCAGCAGCAATCGCGAATGGACCAGGCGAACGCCAATTCAGCAACGGTTTCTTAAATGTATCCATAAAAGAAATTTCTTCTCCGAGTTGACAGGAGCGTTCTTGCTTAGCAATCTGCTTGAATTGACCATCAGGTGTCATGATCAGGATAATTTGTTCCTTCATCTCAATGACAATACCTTTGTGCATATTAACCGCTCCTCTCTGTCGATGTCGAATCACCGTATAAGTAATCCCTTAAATAGGGGTATGAGCCTGAGTAAATTAAAGCGACAGCAATTAAATATTTGCGATTTCGCTCTATCGTTTTACGTGAAACTTCGAGTTGATCTAATAATTCCTTAATGGGCAGCATTTTCTTTGTTCTCAACAAATTCATGAGGTGATCGTTGCTCGCTAAGGTTCGACCAATACCCATCAATAGCTGTCTTGAATCTATATGCTTAGGTGAACATTCCGTTAAATCGGTAAAAGTAATACCAAATACGAGCAAGTCATTGCTGAATTCCATGATTTCTGAGCTGCGGTCCTCCACTATTCGTTCTTTCTCATAATGCAGAACAGCTTGACGGACCTCAACCGGATTCGTGATTTGATCCTCTTCATCCTGAATTTCGAAGGAAGATAACGGTACCTGCTGCTGAAAACGTTGTTCTTTTCGAATATAGTCAATTAAACGTCGACGAATAACAGTTTCTGCGAAGCTCAAGAATGAACGTCCCGATTCCGCGGAAAATTTATTCAACGCTTCGTTAAAGCCATCTAACGCAATGTTGAATTCATCATCTCTAGAGGGATCAATATAACGCCGACAGAAACGGCTTGAGATCTTGGCGATGAACGGTTGGTAGTCGGTAATGATTTGATTGCGTAATACTGCATCACCATCCTGTACTTTTTGCACCTGTTCCTCTAGAGAATCGGCAGTAATTGCTCCCAATTGTTCATGCTTGGACTGTCCTAAAAATCTTTTGAATAGTACGAGTAGCAACATTTTCACCTCGCCATACAGTATTTCGCACCAGGTCCTCAATTTATGGGGGTTAGCGATTATAAATCTTATCCATATACACTTATACACTTATGGTGTATCCGATTAAAAATCTAATCGATATATACTTATACACTAAAAAGAAAGAAACGTCTCACTTAGGAGACGTTTCTTATTAACCATATGTTCCATTAACTAATCTTGTTGTGATTTCTCATCTTGAGCTTCAGCCTACGTTCACTGAGTACATGTAGCCGTTTCTTCAATTGCTCCTGCCACTCCACATCTTCGAGAAGCTGGGCAACAGATAACAAATCAAGTGCCATATCTATCTGATTGCGTACAACATCCAGAGGCTCTTCATGCTCCGTATTCACACAGTTCTCGTAGAGCCGGTCATTCTTACCAACATCAACATATTCGGCAAAATTAACCTCCGCTGCTCCATCCGTATGTGCGTATTCGGCCAAAATGTCATACTCATTCTCGATCAAATAATGAACCTGAATATGGTGGCACACTGGGCAGAATAAAAGTGGTACGTTATGAATTTGAGTACGAATATGCTTCAACGTACCACGTGTTCCGATCATGCTTGCTCCACAGCAAAAACTCATGGCCGATCCCTCCATCCTGAAAGGAAATATACTACTTTATATTCGGCTAGGATGTGAAAAATCCTTTTTTCTTAAAAGTTTTATATGCTCACACAAGTGAACAATAAAACTGCTTCGTAAGCATAAGCATTGTTTATTCTATTCCATATGTTGCCGAATACTTCTCGGACGTCCACAATTGCTCTAACTCTGAAGGATTTGACAGCTCAACTACGACCATCCAGCCATCGGCATATGGTGATTCATTCACCTTCTCTGGAGCATCAACTAGAGCTACATTCACTTCAACAACCTTACCGCTAACTGGTGCATAGAGCTCGGATACGGTCTTGACAGACTCTACGCTTCCGAAGGGATCACCGAATTGCAAAGTATCTCCCACCTCTGGCAATTCAACGAATACGATATCGCCTAGTTCACCTTGAGCGAAGTCAGTAATACCGACCGTTACACGATTACCTTCGATCTTAGCCCATTCATGTTCTTCACTATACTTTAATTGCGTTGGTACATTCATATGGAATCCCTCTATTCTACAGATTTCACACCCAGAATTTTCTGTATGCGTTGGTCCACCATCTGCAAACCGCGCTCACCCGCTTGGAAGTGACGAAGCTGCAACTTATCATCGAACAAGTAATAGGCTGGTACATATTCGTTCTGAAAAGCATCTGTGACCGCATGTGCATTATCAATAATAATGGGATGTGTTAATTCATACTTGCTAATTGTGTCTTTGATCGGTTCGATCTCCGTATCCTTCTCGGAACGCGGCATATGTACACCAATAATCTTGAGCTTATATTGTTCACCATACACATCACGCCAATGATTAATAAAAGGGAGCCCTTCCTTGCATAGATGACAGCTTATAGCCCAGAAATGAACGAGAATGGGGTGACCCTGCAAATCTTCCTTGTTCACTTGACCATTGACCCATTCAGTTACACCTGTGAAATTGGGAAGTTCTGTACGTAATTTCATTGGCATCTTTATGTACACTCCTCTCTGGAAAGAAAACCCCTCATACCTACACAACGGCTGGCAGAGGGGAGTCATTATTCTATTATACGGAAACGAGATGCTTCTGACCTGGTTTCCAGTTAGCTGGGCATAATCCGCCAGATTGCAATGCCTGAAGTACACGAAGAGTTTCGTCTACACTTCGACCTACATCATTGTGATTAACAACCTGATACTTCAATTCACCTTCGGGATCAATAATGAATAGACCACGCAAAGCGATACCTTCTTCCTCAATCAACACACCATAATTACGTGATACTTCATGTGTTGAGTCAGCAGCAAGCGGAAAATTCAACTTGCCAAGACCATTCGCATCACGAGCTGTGTTCATCCATGCGCGGTGAGAGAATTTGCTATCAGTACTTACGCCAAGAATTTCACAATCCAAGTCGTCGAATACATCAGCGGAATCGCTTAGTGCAGTTATTTCTGTAGGACATACGAACGTGAAATCTAATGGGTAGAAAAACAGCACTAGCCATTTGCCCTTATAGTCAGACAATGATACCTTACCGAAGTCCTCTCCATTACCCAGTGCTGTCTCCATGATGAAATCTGGTGCGTCTTTTGCTACGAGTCGGCTTACCATTGTTGTGTCTCCTCCTAAAATTAAATTCTATTTATAAAATGTTAGCATCTGCGAAAATCAAAGTCAAATTCTCATCTGCTTGATGATAAGGTTACCCATTGCAACTGTTCCAATCGCCTTGCTCTTGTCCACTGCGATATCACCTGTACGATGCCCCGCGTCAAGCACTTCCTTAACCGCAGCTTCGATTGATGCAGCAGCATCCTCATAATTAAAGGTTAAGCGGAACATTAAGGCCACCGATAGAATCGTCGCAATCGGATTCGATATGCCTTGTCCAGCAATATCAGGAGCGGAGCCATGTACGGGTTCATACAAGCCAAAGCTGCCTTCACCTAATGATGCTGATGACAGCATACCAATGGACCCAGTCAACATCGCAGCTTCATCACTGAGAATATCACCGAACATATTCTCGGTCACAATGACGTCAAAGCTCGATGGACGACGAAGCAATTGCATGGCACAATTATCGACCAATATATGCTCAACTTCGATCTCCGGGAATTCAGGTGCAATTCGATTAACAACTTCTCGCCATAGACGTGAGGTTTCCATTACATTCGCTTTATCTACAGAAGCTAATTTCTTGCGGCGTTTACCAGCAATTTCGAAAGCTTGACGAACAATACGCTCAATTTCTTTCTCGTTATAAACACATGTATCCGTTGCTTCTTGGCCATTAATCGTATCACGACGGAATTTCTCACCGAAGTAACTGCCTCCAGTCAATTCACGTACTACAACCAAATCCGTACCTTCAAGGACTTCAGGCTTGATTGTGGAAGCTTCTTTCAAGCAATCGAATACGGTAGCAGGTCTAATATTAGAGAATAAGCCCAATTCTTTACGAATGCCGAGTAGTCCTGTTTCTGGTCTAAGCGCATGCGAATTGTTATCCCATTTTGGCCCGCCTACTGCACCTAACAATACAGCATCTGCTCTACGACACATAGCTAGCGTATCATCCGGCAATGGAGTTCCTCTTTGATCAATGGCGATTCCACCGAATAAACCATGCTCCAATTCGAATTTATAACCAAATAGCTCAGTAACACGTTGCAATACTTTCTCTGCCTCAGCAATTACCTCCGGACCAATTCCGTCCCCCGAAACAACAGCAATTTTCTTTACATCAGACATGATTATCGCTCCTCTAAAAAATATTGGATGGGCGCATAAGCGACCGAAAAAAATGATTTCAAAAATATCCACTTTTCCACTATTCCTGTTGTACCATATTTCGACTTTGGTTACAAAGATATAAATACTATCGTTGTGATAGGTATTTCCTATAGATTAAGTTTAAAAAAGCTCGCTCCGCTATTATCAGCGAAACGAGCTTCATGGATTCACTTAAATCAAACTCATATTACCGCGATCACCTTTAACCGGCGCTTTACGCTTCTCGATCATACGGTTAATCGCATCGATGTACGCTCTTGCGCTTGCTTCAAGGATATCTGTACTGATACCTCTACCTTGTACGGAAACACCATTCTGCTTCAGCACAACGTGAACTTCTCCTAGCGCATCCGTTCCTTGTGTAACGGATTGAATCGCATAGTCCTCAAGCTCTACCACTTCACCAGTTGCTTGATCAATCGCTTGATAGATGGCATCAACTGATCCATTGCCTTGTGCTGTCAATTCAACCACATTACCATCTATTGTACGCAGAGAGACGATCGCAGAGGGTATGGATTGATTAGAGTATGTGACTTGAAGTTTATCCAATACGAATGTCTCTGGAGTCTCAATTAGCTTCTCCTCGATCATTGCCCGAACATCCTCATCCGTAACATGCTTCTTCTTATCGGCAATATCCTTAAACTTGGCGAATGCAGCATTCACATGCTCTTCAGAAAGATCGTATCCCATATCAATAAGCTTCTCACGGAAAGCATGTCTACCGGAATGCTTGCCCATTACAAGCTTGCTTTCCTTCAGTCCGATCGTTGCGGGTGTCATGATCTCATAAGTCGACTTTTCCTTGAGCATGCCGTCCTGATGAATACCTGATTCATGGGCGAACGCATTAGCACCGACAATCGCCTTATTGCCCGGCACTACCATGCCCGTTAATTTACTAACTAAGCGGGATGTCCGATAGATCTCACTTAACACAAGATCAGTCTTCGCCTGGAAAAACTGCTGTCTTGTTTCTAGCGTCATAGCAATCTCTTCTAGCGAAGTGTTACCTGCACGCTCACCAATCCCATTGATCGTTCCTTCGACTTGTTCAGCACCATTAAGAATAGCTGCTAGTGCATTGGCTGTTGCTAACCCTAAGTCGTCGTGACAATGAGCGCTTAATTGTATCGTCTCGATACCTTTAACATTCTCTCTTAATACTTTGAAGATATTACCGAATTCACTAGGAGTTAAGTATCCAACGGTATCCGGAATGTTCACAACTGTAGCACCAGCGCGAATGGCCATCTCCGTCACTTCACATAAGTAGTCTAACTCCGTCCGACCTGCATCCTCAGGAGAAAATTCAATTTTGTTGAAATACTTTTTCGCATATTTGATTGCCGCTTCAGCCGTTTCTAATACCTGTTGCTTGTTCATACACAGTTTGTGCTCGCGATGAATTGGTGATGTTGCCAAGAATAGATGTATACATGGATCCTGCGCGCCAATGAGCGCCTCACGAACAGCATCGATATCCTGTGTTCGAGAGCGTGCCAGACCGATGATACTCGCATTCTTAACAGCACGCGCAACCGCATTAACCCCTGCGAGATCTCCAGGGGATGCTGCTGGAAAACCGGCTTCAATTCGGTCTACACCTAGCTTCTCTAGTTGTAGACCAATCTCCACCTTTTCCTGAGTATTTAGATTAACGCCCGGTGATTGCTCACCATCGCGCAATGTAGTATCGAAGATATAAATCTTACGCATACTTAAAATCCTCCTTAAAGTTTTATATGATCACGCAAGTGCTCAATAAAACTACATCGTAAGCATAAGCTTTAAAGTTTTATATGATCACGCAAGTGCTCAATAAAACTACATTGTAAGCATAAGGTTATTCTTTATTTCTTAATCCAATGCATTAATTTGCGAAGTTCGGCGCCTACTACTTCAATAGGGTGTTCTGATTCATTGCGACGAGTTGCAGTCAGGAACGCACGATTGGATTGGTTCTCAAGAATGAAATCACGTGCAAATTTACCTTGTTGGATATCGCTTAATACGGCTTTCATTTCTTTCTTCGTTTCAGCTGTAATAATACGAGGACCTGTAACATAGTCACCATATTCTGCTGTGTTACTGATGGAATCACGCATAGTAGCTAATCCACCTTCATAGATTAAATCCACAATTAGCTTAGTTTCGTGTAAACACTCGAAGTATGCCATCTCAGGAGCATAACCGGCTTCTGTTAATGTTTCGAAACCAGCTTTGATCAATGCACTGATACCACCACAGAGTACAGCTTGCTCTCCGAATAGATCAGTCTCAGTCTCTTCACGGAATGATGTTTCGATAACGCCAGCACGTGTACAACCAATACCTTTAGCATAGGCCATTCCAACAGCCTTAGCATTACCTGTAGCATCTTGATGAATACCGATTAAGCCTGGTACGCCAAAGCCTTCAACATATGTACGACGGACCATATGACCTGGTGACTTTGGAGCAACGAGTAGAACGTCAGTATCCTTGGAAGCAACAATTTGTCCGAAATGAACATTAAAGCCATGTGAGAACAATAATGCTGCACCTTTTTTCAAGTTTGCTGCGATTTCTTCATTGTAAACTCTAGCTTGTGTTTCATCAGGCATAAGAATTTGTACAACATCTGCACGCTTAGTTGCTTCGCCAACGGATAGAACTTCGAAGCCGTCATTCTTAGCTTTCTCGAATGATTTACCTTCGCGAAGACCAATGATTACACTCAGACCGCTATCGCGCAGGTTTTGCGCTTGAGCATGACCTTGACTACCGTAACCGATTATTGCGATTGTCTTACCTTTAAGTACGCTTAAATCTGCATCTTTCTCATAATACATAGTAACTGCCATTAGAATAGTGCCTCCTAGAATTTTTTATTTTTTTAGCTATTTTGCAATACCTCTGATCATAGCCGTTGCGCCGGTTCTCGTCAATTCCCGAATACCATATGGCTTCAATAATTCGACCATGGCATCGATTTTCTCCGAATCACCTACAACCTGAACGATCAGCGTATTAGGTCCAATATCAACGACAGATGCGCGGAACGTTTCAACAATACCTAGAATTTCTGGTCTTATCGTTGGCTCGGCATTGATCTGAATAAGCGCTAATTCACGTGCTACCATTGGATTCGAGCTGATATTATTGACTTTTATCACATCGACAACCTTATAGAGCTGCTTCGTAATCTGTTCCAACGTATGGTTATCACCAGTAGTAACGATGATCATTCTAGACAATCCCGCTTCTTCAGATGAACCCACTGTAATGCTCTCGATATTAAAGGCACGGCGTCCGAACAATCCGGAAACACGTTGTAATACACCCGGCTGGTTATTGACAAGTATGGAAATCGTATGTTTGATTGTCATCATTCGAATTCCCCCATTAACATCTCTCCGATTGTACTACCTTGCTTAACCATTGGAAGTACGTTCTCATACTTTGCTACTACAAAATCAATGACGACTGGACCTGGGTGATCTAATGCTTCCTGCCAAACTTGGCGGGCTTCTTCTTTATTCGTAGCACGCAGACCCTTAACACCATAAGCTTCGGCAAGCTTTACAAAATCGGGACTCCCAGCTAAATCAATGTGACTGAAACGATTGTCATAGATGATTTCCTGCCACTGTCTAACCATTCCTAACACCTGATTGTTAATAATAACAACCTTAACTGGAATGTTATTAATTGCACAGATCGCTAATTCCTGCGCGCACATCTGCATGCCGCCGTCACCGTTAATGGAGATAACCAGCTTGCCTGGATGTGCCACCTGGGCACCAATCGCTGCCGGGAAGCCAAAACCCATTGTGCCAAGACCACCTGAGGTAATCATGGTACGAGGGTGTTTGAATTTGTAGAATTGAGCAGCCCACATCTGATGCTGTCCAACATCCGTTGTGACGATTGCCTCACCTTGCGTCGTCTCGCTCAGCATCTCGATAACGAATTGTGGTTTTAACACGGTATCAGAATCGTTGTAACGAAGCGGGAAGTCCTTCTTCCAATCCTGAATTTGCTGAATCCAAGCCGCAGATTTAGCTGGTCTAGTCTTCTGAATAGCAAGCTGGAGCACATTCTTAACATCGCCAACACAAGGGATAGCTGTAATGACATTCTTACCAATCTCTGCAGGATCCACGTCGATATGAGCGATCTTAGCTTTAGGTGCAAAGCCATCTAGCTTCATCGTCACACGATCATCGAAGCGAGCTCCGATCGATATTAATAGATCACAATTCTGAAGAGCTTGATTCGATGCATACGTACCATGCATGCCCGGCATACCGATCCAGAGTGGATTGCCGCTTGGAAAGCCGCTAATGCCGAGAAGCGTCGTTGTTACTGGGATTTGGGCCTTCTCCGCAAATTCCATGAGTTCCTTACCAGCATCCGCATATACAACACCGCCACCTGCAAGAATGACAGGACGTTCAGCTTCCTCAATGGCCTTCAATAGCTTATCTACCTGCAGCTTGTTCGGCATAACTGTCGGATTATATCCCCGAATATTAACTTTGTCAGGATATATGAAAGCGGTAAGATGTGAGGAGACATCCTTCGGAATATCAATGAGTACAGGTCCTTTGCGGCCCGTGGAAGCAATGTGGAATGCCTCTCTGATAATTCGAGGTAAATCTTCTACTTGTCGTACAAGATAGCTATGCTTGGTTATCGGCATTGTAATTCCAGTTATGTCCGCTTCTTGGAAAGCATCCGTACCAATGTAGGGTAACGCTACATTACCTGTGATTACAACTAATGGAACAGAGTCCATATAAGCTGTAGCAATACCTGTTACCAAATTCGTTGCACCTGGTCCAGATGTCGCTATACAAACACCTACTTGGCCAGTTGAGCGTGCATAACCGTCAGCTGCATGGATGGCACCTTGCTCATGTCGCGTTAACAAATGCTTGAAATCAGGGTTCTTATGCATGGCATCATAGATGAATAGAACAGCTCCGCCTGGATAACCGAACACCGTGTCTACGCCCTCTAGCAGCAAGCAGCGGAGTAGAATATCAGAACCAGTAATGACATCAGGCTGCAATAATTTCTCGCGCATCTGATCGTTTAACAAATTCGGGCTTTTCATACTCATAGTTCTCGAACCTCCTTATTGGTGGTTTTCAAAAAACAGAAAACCCCTTCATTCCGAACAGACGCACTTAGCGTATGCTCGGGACGAAAGGGATTTGGATTCCTTCGTGGTACCACCCTGATTTGTTATACACTTCACAGTATACAACCTTGGTAGGTGAGAGACAAAATCTCCACCTTAGCATTATAACGTATGCTATACGATTCCTCTTAATCATCAGGTATTGCAATAAAGCAATAGAATCCTGACTTTCGGAGAAACAGCTCAGAGGTGACTTCACGAATAAGGGGTTAAGGCATCGGTTTCAGCTACCCTCTGCTCTCTGGACATAAGAGCCCTTATTGCTTTATCCTCTTCACAGCCGATAATCTAAGAATATGTTGCGTAGTTTACATTTTATTATACAACAGCAGACATATTAGTCAATACATCAGACGTTAATTTTTTGTTTAGCCACGCCAGCTAATTCGTTGAATGACTTCAGGTCATTAACTGCAAGATCAGCGAGCATCTTACGATTAATTGCTACTCCTGCTAACTTCAATCCGAACATAAGCTTGCTGTAGGAAAGACCATTCATACGTGCTGCAGCATTAATACGTACGATCCACAATTTGCGGAAATTACGTTTAACTAAACGACGATCCCGATATGCGTACATGTAAGATTTCATTACTTGTTCGTGTGCAGTTTTATATAAGCGATGCTTGGAACCAAAGTAACCTCTTGCCAGCTTTAATACTTTCTTATGACGACGGCGTGTTGTGAAACCACCTTTAACTCTAGCCATGATTGTGTCCTCCTAAAAGTTTTGTGCAACATAGTGACTTGCGAAGCAATGTCAATCTAACAAAACTACTTCGTAAGCATATGCTTTTTCGTTACTTTAGATTATTTCATGTAAGTTATCATTTGAGCGATACGCTTGTGATCACCTTTGGACATAATGCCTACTTGACCCAGTTTACGTTTACGTCCTGGGGATTTGTGTTCAAGTTGATGTCTCTTGAATGAATGATTAATCTTAATTTTACCAGTGCCTGTCTTGGAGAAGCGCTTTGCCGCGCCACGATGTGTTTTCATCTTGGGCATATCATTTACCTCCTGAGAGTAATAGTTATTAAAAGTTTTTATGTGCTTACCTTCGGCGTTAGGATCATGATCATGCTACGACCTTCAAGCTTAGGTCTACGCTCCATCGAGGATAGCTCTTCAGTCTCTTTGGCCACACGTTCGAGAACCTTCTGTCCGATACTCGCATGCGTAATTTCGCGTCCGCGGAAGCGAACGGTACATTTCACTTTGTCTTGCTCATTCAGAAATTTAACAACATTGCGAAGCTTCGTTTGATAGTCGTGTTCATCAATCGTTGCGCTAAAGCGAACTTCCTTGATCTCAACGACCTTCTGATTCTTTCGTGCTTCTTTCTCTTTCTTCTGTTGCTCGTAACGGAATTTGCCATAATCCATAATTCGGCATACCGGGGGTTTAGCTGTTGGGGCTACATTGACTAGATCTAGATTCAATTCAGTAGCTAGTTGCATGGCTTCACGGATCGGCGTTACGCCTAACTGTTCACCCTCAACTCCAATAAGTCGTACTTCCTTGACCCTAATCTCTTCATTGACCATATGATCCTTGGTAATAATTCTCCACCTCCAAATTACTGTCAACAACAAAAAAATGTGAGCAATAAACGGCCCACATTCCGAATGAATTCGAGTTCAATCATTCTCCATAAGGGGGAATGATGATCTTAACCAGCCGACTGTGCCGGGCAGGTGAGAAGCGGGCGCCTCTACTTGTAAAATAAGAAGTTATAAACAACTTAATCAATATATCACGCAGCACACTCTCATGTCAACATTAGAAATCATTACAATGCGAAGACATCCACTTTATCATAAACTAACAAATCATAGGTATACTAAGGTACAACTACAAGTAAAAGCTAATCTGTGAGGAGTAGGTGATTAGAGTTGGATAAGAAAAGAGTGCTCCTATTATCTGAAGGATTCGGATCAGGACATACCCAAGCCGCACATGCGCTTGCTGTAGGTCTAAGGAAGCGTTCACCTCAAGTACAGACAAAAGTTATTGAGTTGGGTGGATTCTTCCATCCTACACTCGCACCATTGATCCTAAGCGCTTATCGCAAAACGATCATTCATAGTCCTAAACTCGTGGGGATGATGTACAGAGCCCAGTATAAGAAATCATTGAATCGGTTTACACAGCTTGCCCTGCATCGTCTGTTCTATATGCAGACGGCTACGATGATTGAGCAACTTAGACCCGATGCGATTGTATGTACACATCCAATCCCCAATGCAATCATAGCTAGATTGAAGCGACTTGGTATGAAGCTGCCATTATATACGGTCATCACCGATTATGACGCACATGGCACTTGGATCGCCGATGGGGTCACCTCCTACTTCGTCTCTACAGACGAAGTGAGAAACAAGTTACTCGAACGCGGAATTAAATCAAACCATATACAAGTTACAGGCATTCCCGTCCATCCGAATTTCTGGAAAGTCCACGACCCTGCTAAGTTATATACCCGATTCGGATTAAAACCTATGCCCACGGTTATGGTCATGGGTGGGGGCTGGGGCATGCATGGACATAAGGCACTGTTAGACAGAATTGTCGTTTGGCGCGACCGCATTCAGCTACTACTGTGCATGGGAAGCAATTCAGATCATATGGAGGCGCTCGCTAAGAACCCTATTTTCATTCACCCTAATATTCATCTATTCGGCTTTACGAAAGAGATCGACAAGCTCATGGATGTATCCGACCTGCTGATTACCAAACCTGGCGGAATGACCTGCACTGAGGCGCTAATCAAGGGGATACCGATGATGTTCTGCAACCCTCTACCCGGTCAGGAGGAGGAAAATTGCCAGTACTTCACTTCGCGTGGATTTGGCAAGGAAATCACCTCATTAGATGATATCGATCAGGCGCTCGAACAACTGACCACTTGTTTACCACGGTCCAGTTCTAGGTCAATGAAGAGGAATCATTCATCATCTCACATTAATCCTTTTTATCCAACAGATTGCTCGCAGGTGTTAATGGACCTATTGTCCGTCTAGGGCAACTCGCCCGACAACTACCTCACAGCGGTAGATGGGCATGCCTTTACTGACAAATTTCGCTTCATATTCAGTCATAACCCGCTCAGGAAGAATACCATCTCGATGTAAATCGAAGGTGATATTACGCATTCGTAACCCTTCATCCGCGAAGGAATTCAATGAAAATTCAAATAAGGAAGCGGCATCTGTCTTTAAATGAATCTCACCTCTCTCATTGAGTATACTTCTGTATTTGTCGAGAAAGCTCTTATGTGTAAGCCGGCGTCTTGCATGCCGATTTTTCGGCCAGGGATCACTGAAATTCAAGTAGAAGCATTCTACCTCGGAATCCGTAAACATATCCTCGAGATGCTCGATATTAAATCGGGCCAAGGCTAGATTCTTCGGCTCCTCTCCGTGGCGCTCATGCCATAGATGCTTGGCTTTCTCGCCAGCTCGTCGAACCAATTCATCATAGCGATCAACACCGATGAAGTTAATATTAGGATTTCTCACACTCATCTCACTAATAAAAATCCCCTTGCCCATACCAAGCTCCACATGAATCGGATGATCATTGCCAAAAAAATCACGCCAACGTCCTTTATGTGCTTCCGCTTCTAATACAACGAGCTCGGGTTGAAGCTGCAGTGCCTCTAATATTCCTTTTCTACCTCTTAATCGCATGAAAAACTTCTCCTATTCGTAAATCAGATGTTGTGACAAACAAGACATTGATTTGCAGCCCAGAGTTATCTGGTGTGAACATTATTAGTCTGATCTCATTGTGCCCAAATGAATGTCAATTGTAAATAACCGATGCTTATTATTAAGAAAAACGCCTTGCGGCGTCCTTTGATGTGAAAACACATAATATTGTATTGTTGGACGGGAGT
>JBBDIY010000090.1:0-56567 GCA_040880185.1 Paenibacillaceae bacterium | reverse complement strand
CTATTGATCGGCTTTGCATTAGGTTATAAAACATTTTCGCCGAGTATATAGTTATTTGGTTTGACCGAGTCCTGATCCAAGGAATAGCAAATATTCCGTAACAGTTCCTTGAGATGGGCACACATGGCAGATAGATTATGGAAACGGTTTAGTATCTCCTCGTGATCAAGAAAATCAATTTTTGTCGTAAGAGAGTCTCCATCTAATCGTTTGCCAATCAATATTGCAAACTGATTCCACAGACAGGTTACATGATAGATACCTAAGCCTCCATTATCGAATATATCGGGAATGCTATCCATCAAGGAACAAATCTCTTCATAGTTCTTTATCATCATCAGCTTTTCGGTCTTCATTACAACGCTTTCAAGCTCGGTATTTCGGTTAGCGAAGAATCTAGTTATTCCTGAATTCGCATGTATAAAATGATTGGAAACTGCCATATTTGCTTCTCTGAAGAGTCTTAGCATATCATCAATGTCATCTGAAACACTGCTTAATCCCACATGCATGTTACTACGTTCAGACCATGTATCCATAACAGATATGACATCCAAATCCAACGAAGAAGCACCATTCATAATGAATATTATTTTTCCCTTCTCAAGCTTAAGCTCGAGATAATTCAGTCCTGTCATGAGAGAGGATAGCTCACCATGATTAAAGCCATAAAACCCACATAATGTAATAACTTGCCAATTTTATCCAGAAGGAACAAAATGATTTGTCTTCAATATTTCTAATGAATTACTCAAGCCCAAGGTTAGTTCTTTATAGATGTTCATACTACGTTCAATCTCTTTCTGCTGTAGTCGGAGCTTTAGCTTTTCAAGCAATGGCAAGGCCATATCTGGATCGATGGGCTTAAGATGGTAATCGAAAGCACCGAATCGAAGGGCGTCCTGTGCGTATTCAAATTCAGCAAACCCACTGATGATTACAAATTCACTTGCAATTCCTTCTTGTCTAGACATACTTAGCAGTTCAATTCCGGATATCTCAGGCATTCTGATATCCGTAAAAACCACATCAGGCTTTGTACTGCGTATGATATCAAAGGCTTCTGAAGAATCTGTTACCTGATCTATGACATGGAAACCCATTTTATCCCAATCAAACAGCATTCTTAATCCATCTAGAGACCAAATCTCATCATCAACCAACAATACGCTATACATATACCCCTCCTTCTGGCAGCAGGTCGGACAGTATTTATTTTCTTATTTCGATTCCGGCTTCCTGCATGCCCTGCTTCACAGCATCTAATAGTTCCATCGTCGCTCCATCATAATGTCCTAGTGATAAGCCATCAACACCAAGCGTACTTAATATTTTAATGCTTTCTCGTACTAGCTCCGGTGTTGCATTTGGTCGTGGTGCAAAAGCTGCAATTAGATCTTTATCATATCCTATGCCGCGCCTTATTTTCAGCAGCGTATTTTTCTTTCGCTTAAACCTGTCAGGAGCCCCTAGTTGCTCTGTATAATCTGAATCTCTGACTGAATCTAGATAATCCTTTACAGCAGCGAAATCTAAACCGGCAAGCTCAGGATATTTCAGGTAATTATTATATCTGAAATCAACCTTTTTATTGGCGGATTTAATAGAAACATTAATTTCTTTGAACAATTCTGCAATGGACTTCACTCGGAACTCCAAGAATTGATACAAGGATGGATATTCTAATAGCAATCCAGTTTCCAATAGGTCACTTCCCATGAGAACATGGTTATCCATTACGGAGTCAAGGTTATGGTAAGCAGTAGCGTGAACCATAAGCTCTAAACCCTTTAAATCACTAACAATCTTGTCCCAATCATAGCCCATCTCTGTCGCTTTTTTCTTACAATGGTTGCAGAAGCATCCACCTTTTAATACCCCAAGCAATGCGCCAACCTTGTTCTCGGGATCATTCTCCATAAACCAAGGGGCCCTTACAGGCTCACCTATTGCGAATAGCATCATACACGTCTGAATAAAGTCGATATCATGGTTCTTCACAGTATCATAGAAGATCGCTTTCATATATTCCTTTACATCATCGTTATTGCAGCAATAATGACGATCGATAATACCCCCATGTATATTCTTCTGCAGAACATCAGGAAAATCTTTCTTTGCTACTTCGCAGTCAAAGAAGGTATGTGATATTTCGGCACCTGTTTTCAAATTATTTTTTCTTCCATATATAGTAAGCTCATCTAACCAATCTTTATCCTGTAGAAATGCTCTTGTTGTATACAAAGGTTTTAATGGCGTGTTTTTGAAATTATTCTCATCCATTCTGTAGTATATGCGACTGTCCTCAGGAAGATAAAACTTTCGTTTTGGGTTATGGGTAAAGAATAAGTTGGTTAATGGTCTTTTTTCCTTATGCATGATCCCTACTAGATATACACTGTTAACAAGGCTGTGTTCGACAACATTATTAACACAGGTCTCAACTCCCTCGTCGGCTAAGTCCCACGGATAAAGGCTGGCTGCAACTTCTTTTATAAACATTCTCATCTCTCCTATTATGAATTATTTTTTATCTGCTTAATGACGGTACAGGCACATCAGTGCCTGTACCACAGCTCCTGTTTATTTCGAACCGAAAAACTCCTCATAGCTCTTTGCAAACTCTGGGAAAGACTGCATAATATCAGGATTCTTAACTAATTTTTGCTGATATGCCCTGAACTCTTCCATACTAATAGCTCCGGAGATCGCTCTTGCCTCCATCGATTCAAATTCATCTTGAATCTTCGACCATTCTTTGGTCCAAGCAGCAGACTGTAACACTTTGAAAATATCAACTTTCCCATCAATGTTATAGAGTTCCTTCATTTCCTCTCTAGTCTGAAGGTTATATTCCATAGGTGCCAATGGACTGTCCACCTTAGCAAACTCATTGGTAGCGAAGATGAACGGAGCATTAAATGAATTATTTACTTCCTGCTTCCCTACATCGGTAAGGGAAGGAAATCCATCCACTAGGGTGTAATGGACACCTTCAATTCCAAAATTGACAAAATTATAATTTTCTTCAGCTGATATGGCATCAAAGAATTCTACAATTCTCAGCATCTTACTTTCTTCCACTTTTTTAGAGATGCCCATCCCGCCAAAGTAGCCTAAATCATAAATATGAGCATAACCATTTGGTCCTTTCAGGTGAGGAATTAACGTAACATCAGCTGCAGGATCTGTTTTGGCTGTTTCTTCCTCCATCCGGAACTTATGCCAAGAATTTTTCACAAAGGTAGCTGAACGCCCCGTCATGAACATTTCCTCCTGCTGCGTGCCGCTAAATAAGGCAAATTCATCGGCAATAGCTCCCGCTTCGTAAAGCCCTCGCATATATTCAATATAGTCTGCATAATTGGATGTAAGGTTCATATGAATAATGCCACCATTGCTGTCACGAACGGGATCCCTTGTACCGAATGCTGCTGCAAAATAACCTGGATTTGGAATAACACCAATTGTATCAATCGCACCGTTGCCGTCGGGATCACTCTTTGCGATGACTTTCATGACTTCGGCAAACTCTTCTATCGTAGTTGGTACCTCTAGCTTTAATTTATCAAGCCAATCCTGTCTGATAAACAAGGCAGAATCGAGATTACCTCTTGTTCTGGGGATAAAATAGTTCTTACCATCAATCTTACTTAAAACCCATGCACTCGGGTTAAGCTTCTTGAAGTTCGGATATTTGCTAAAATCACCTAGTACCTCTGTCAAATCCCAGAATGCGCCTGCATTGGCCGCCTTAAGGTTACTTGGTGCTGTCGTATTGGTAATCTGCATGACGTCCGGTATATCACCAGATGCTAGAACAAGATCCAGCTTTTCCTGATAATTATCTGCAGGTGACCAGTTCACCGTGTAATCTACATTGAATTTCTCCTCCATCAATTTCCAAAATTGACTATCCTTAGCAGGTGAACTAGCGTAAAGGTTAGCCATTCCTGTGAAAACCAACGGTTCTTTAGAAGTAGAGTCTTCTGTTGGTTTACTTGGAGTTGGAGTTGGTGTTTCTTCTTTATTTCCAACAGCGTTGTCTGGATCATTCGTTGATGAGCAAGCTGCCAATAATGCTGAGACGAGAATAAGAATACATAAAACGTAAACCAATCCTTTGAACTTCTTTTTCATCTTTTTAAGCCTCCTCTAATTTTTTGTATACTGGTAGAAGGTTTGAATTGACCTTCACCAGTGCTAAACTCAGCCCTTGATAGAACCAAGCATGACACCCTTAATGAAATATCTTTGTACAAATGGATAGACAGCCATGATTGGAGCCATGGCCAGAACTACTGTAGCCATACGTACCGTCTCAGACGGTAAATTGAGTAAATCCGCTAAACCTTTATCCCCTGCACCCGTAGATGCATCTATAAGAAGCGATTTTACATACACCTGAAGTGTTTGTTTATCAGCATCATTCAGGTAGATGAGGGCAGTAAAGTAAGTGTTCCAATGAAAGACTGCAAAGAAAAGAGTTAGGGTAGCGACCGATGCTTTAGAAAGCGGCATAATGATTCGAATGAAAATTCCTATCTCATTGCAACCGTCAATCTTGGCTGACTCCTCAAGCTCAACAGGTAAGGCATCGATAAAGCTCTTAGCAATAATCAGCATCCATGAGTTGGTCAGCGCAGGGAGGATCAATGCCCAATAACTGTTCATCAAACCAAGACTCTTAACCAGGAGGTAATTAGGTACGATACCTGCGCTGAACAGCAAGGTGAAAATAACGACTCCCATGACCAAGCCCCTGTGTGGCATTTCCTTCTTAGTCAACCCATAAGCCATGGTGAAGGTAAAGACGATATTCAATACTGTTCCCAATACAGTAATAATGATGGTGTTCTTAATCGCACTGATAAAACTCGGTGTAGAAAGAATGTAAGAATAGGATGAGAATGAAATTTTATCTGGAATCAGATACAGCTTATATGGGACATATACGGAAGGATCCGTTAATGAAATGCTGACGACATAAATGAATGGAGCGACTGAAATTAATGAAATAAGGCTGACAATCGTGTAAATGATAATATCAGCAAGTGATATATGTTTACTTTGCAAATCCTCACCTCCCTCTGCAAAAGTAATATATATTTGTCGAAGATCACGATATCAATATATCCCACTATGTCCCAATCTTTTGACAATGTGGTTTGAAAGCATCACCATGATGAGGCCTCCTACACTCTTGAATATTCCAACGGTGATAGCGATGCTGAAATTGCCTTGACTAATACCCTGTCTATAGGAGTAAGTATCGAATACTTCAGCAACATCCCTTACATAGGGGTTACCCATCAGAAGCACTTGCTCAAAACCAACATCCAGAATATTTCCAATTCGCAAAATGAACAGCACAATGATGGTCGGAAGAATAGAAGGAATCGTTACGTTTAGCAACTTTTGGAAACGACTTGCACCATCAATGGTTGCTGCTTCATATTGGACAGGGTCTATTTGGCTTATCGCAGCCAGGAATAATATAGTCCCCCATCCTATTTCCTTCCACGTATTCTGTGCAAGGATTACCCACCAGAACAGCTTCGGATCAGAGAGAAAAACTACTGGCTCACCACCACCATTCACGATCACCTTGTTGACAAGTCCTATATCTGAGGAAAGCATAAAGAATGTGATTCCTGATATAACTACCCATGAAAGAAAGTGAGGCATATAAACGATCGACTGAGTTAGCCGTTTAAACTTTGCAGAGCGAACCTCACTAAGTAGTAATGCAAGTATGATTGGGGCAGGGAAGTATAAGAATAGATCCATTAAACTGATGACTAAGGTATTGCGAAACATCATATAAAAAAATTGATTCGAAAAAAAATCTATAAAGTTCTCAAAACCTATCCATTCACTTTTCAGCAACCCTGCAAACGGATTATAATCCTTAAATGCAAATATCAATCCCCACATCGGAGCGATTTTAAAAACAAGAAAGAAAATGAATCCCGGCAATATCAGAGGGTACACATAACGGTATTTATGATACAGCCTTTTCTGTCTGTTCCATTTTTCCATTAAGGTTGGTTTGATAATCCCAGTATTTGCAACTGGTAATTCCATTGATTAACTTCACCTCCTTTATTGTAAGCGCTTTATAAAAAGGATACAGCAGAATCAAGCCTCAAGGAATGTGAAATTATCGGAATAATTAGATTATTATTGGTTCTTCCTAATTAATGGAAGTTTAATGACGATCTCAGTCCCATCTTGACTACTATTTACTGAAAGACCATACTTAGCGCCATATAACAATTTGATACGCCGATCTATATTAATAAGCCCTATGCTTTTTCGCTCTACATAAATAAATGGGTCTTCTAATGGGTCCCAGGCTGCAAAATTAGCTCTAAGCTGACTTACTACATCAGGGGTCATTCCCTTTCCATCATCCTTTATACTAAAAAATATCGTGTTGTTGCTGATCGCATACCCACAAATAATCAGAGTTCCATTTCCTTTTTTCTGCTCAAGTCCGTGGAACACAGCGTTCTCTACAACAGGCTGCAAAATCATTTTTGGAATCATACAGTCCATTAAAGCTTTCTCTACCTCGTAAATAATGGTAAAGCGGTCTCTTTGTCTAATTTGGATGATTTTAAAATAGTCTTGAATACATTCTATTTCAACACAGACCTCGACTTCATTATTTTCCTTGATACTATACCTGAATATCTTCGCCATTGAGGTTGTAATCTGGAAAATTTCCGTCACACCTCTAGCTAATGCAATACTACGTATACAATCCAGTGTATTATATAGAAAATGGGGATTAACCTGACTTTGTAAAGCTGAAAACTGTGCATGCTTCTTAGCAAGCTCTGCTTTGTGAAGCATCTCTTGGGAAGACACCACTTTATTAGTCATATCATCAATGTTATCGAGCATTTTATTCAAGACTCTTGCCAATAAACTTAATTCATTTGCATTTTGGATATCCAACCTGCGCGTGCTGTAATTTTTTCCAATTGAATTCATAAAACGCGCCATTCTGGTAATTGGTGCTGTAATGCTCTTATTTATAATCAGACCAAATCCTAATAGGACTACGATAACAACACTTACCATCAAGACAGAGAATTGCTTGAGCGAAGTCAAATCATTATCAATCTCAATATCTGGCGTAAGACCTATTACTCTCCAGTTAAGGCTGCTGACCGATCTTTGATATAATATTAATTTATCTTTGTCTTTAAGTCCTTCATTGATACTTCCCTCATGTCCATTGACCCCAATAGCATTAATCCGCTCCATGTAACTGGGTTCAAGTTCCTTGCTATTTGTTGCTACAATATTATCTTTGGCATCTAAGATTATGAACACTGATCGATTATTGGGTTGTATATTGGAAACCGTATCTATGAACGTATCCACGTTATAAATCACTACCGTTATAAACTCTTTATTTCCTATGGATGAGTTGTATGATTTTGTTACACATACATAGAAGGGTTTGCCGCTCTCATGGCCATCTAATAGGAGATGAGTCGGCTGATCTATTTGTATATCTCCCGCTTTATAAAGCTCTTTTATTTGTTTCAGTACCCAGAAGCTCTCAATTTTGTTCGCACCAATACTGATCAAGTCATGATCAGCAATGATCACCTCACTGATACTTTTGTTTGATAGTTTGATAGCTTCGATCATCACCTGAATATTCTTACTTAACCTGAGTCTTTCACCAATATCTTCAGTTTCGATAAATTGGTAGGTTACATTGTTGAACGAGCTATTAATCGCAATTCTATTCACTTCATTAGAAAATGAAATCGCCCTTAATTCTAATTGATTTGTCGTATCCTTGAGAAACTCTGAGGTGTTACTTCGATTAATTAAACTAAACCAATTCAAAAATATAATTTGAAGTAAGACAATTACACTTATAGATATGGATATGAGAATAAGAAGCTGCGACTTTATCCTTATATTTCCTATCGCTTTGAATATGATCATGCTCACCCTCTCATGAAAGATTTAGATCATGCAAAGCTTATATTCTATTTATATTGATACTATTCGTATCATCGTTATCTTATCAACTATGCAATAGACTAGTCAACACAAACATCCTATTATCGACAAGAAAGGACTTCGATTCCCCGAAGTCCTTTCTTGTTTAGCTTATTCAATTCATACTAGTATTCGAACTGATACTTCCCTGAGCCTACATGCAAGCAAACCAAACCATTAGCCTGCTCATAATGCTCTACCCCAATAGCCGCTGCAAGTAAATTCCCTGATTCACGAACCTTCTCAAGGCTTGCTGCTGGGAGCTTCACAGTCGCAGTTGTATTAGGTGGTATCGTAACCGTAACCTTCACTTGTCCATTCTCACTTATGCTCCAACCCGACAGAATCATTCCGTACATGGATTCATGCGTAGTCACTGCATGGGTCAGACCGGATTCGATATTCGGTTTGATGATCATATGCTTATAGCCCGGATGTTCCTCATCCGTATTCAAACCTGCAACCTCCTGATACAGCCAATCTCCGATTGCACCATAAGCATAATGATTGAAGGAATTCATATCCTCACTCCAGAATGATCCATCGGGCTTAATCCCATCCCAATGCTCCCATATCGTCGTTGCACCTTGACTGACAGAGTATAACCAGGAAGGATATTCCTCTTGTTGAACTAGCTTCACAGCTACGTCATGATAGCCATTGCTCGATAATACATGACAGAGATAAGGTGTACCAACGAACCCCGTAGTTAAGTGGTACTTGTTCTCTTTCACATACTGAGCTAATGTCCCTGCTAATCGCTGGCGAGTCGCTTGATCAACCAAGTCGAACATCAGCGCTAATACATGACCTGTTTGGGTCGGTGCTACCATTCGACCATTAGGTGTAATGAATTCTAGGTTGAAGTTCATAATAATTCCCTCAAGCAAATTGGCATACTTACCAACATCCTCTTGCTTGCCTAATACAGCGGCGATTTTCCTCAATAGAGATGTTGAATAGGCGAAGAATGCTGTTGCAATCAGATCCTCAGGTGTTGAACCTTTATAGCTGTTCTCCTTCGCATCAAGCCCTAACCAATCTCCAAAGTGGAAGCCCGTATTCCACAGATACTCATTATCTCCTTGCTCACGGATATATTCGACCCATGCTTTCATACTATCGTATTGAGTTTCTAATATACGCTTATCTCCATATGCAAGGTAGATGTTCCAAGGGCAGATGACTGCCGCATCCCCCCAAGCCGCTGATGAAAACTCATTGTCACCTAGAGCATGAGGTACAACGAATGGAACAGCACCATTCTTCAATTGATCCGCACTTAAATCCTTTAACCATTTCTCGAAGAATGGCGCTACATTATAATTAAAAGCAGCAGTTTTCATAAAAACCTGTGCATCACCCGTCCATCCTAATCGTTCATCTCGCTGAGGACAGTCAGTCGGCACATCGAGAAAATTCCCCTTTTGACCCCATATTATATTGTGTTGAAGCTGATTAATCATTGGATTTGAGCATTCGAATGATCCAGTAGGCTCCATATCTGTATGAATCACTTTCCCGATAAATTGATCTAACTTCAATGTACCAGGGTACCCTTCTACCTTCACATAACGGAAGCCTTGGAAGGAGAACGATGGTTCAAAGCTCTCCATACCGTTCCCCTTACTAATGAATTCTATGGTTTGCTTTGCACTCCGTAAGTTGGCTGTGTAGAAATTCCCTTCCTTATCTAACACCTCTGCATGCTGTAGCACAATACGAGTACCTGCTGTTGCTTCTACACTAAACCTCATCCAACCTACCATGTTCTGCCCCATATCGATAACCACTTCACCAGCTGGTGTATGGATTAGTTCAAAGGGGTTGATTTCTTCCACAATGCGGGTCGGTTGATTCTCTTGTGCAATGATGATGTCTTTAGTATGTTCAATCACCTCTACAGCTTGCCACTCTGTTGCGTCAAATATGTTGGTGCTCCAACCAGCCTGCTCCAAGCGAGCGTCATAATGTTCGCCATGATAAAGCTCGGAATAACGAATGGGTCCAAGTGACGATTGCCACGATGAATCGGTCTTTATAATTTCTTCAGAGCCATCCTCATAACAGATTATCATCTGCATTAAGCCTGCTCGTTGATCTCCATATATATTCACTTGATCTTTCCAACCTAAATTCCCTTTAAACCACCCATTTGCAAGTGACATTCCAATTGTATTCGTTCCTTTATGTAGCATCTCGGTCACATCATAGGCTTGATATTGCAGACGATGCTTGTAGCTTGTCCACCCAGGTGTGAACAGCATATCCCCCACCCTGGCTCCATTCAATTCCAACTCATACAAACCAAGACTCGTTGCATAAATTCTAACGCTTCTAATATAACCATGAACCTCGAAGGATTTACGCAATAGGAATTCAGACTCTAAGTTAGGATCGATGGCTTCTGTGCTTGGTGTAATCCAATCTGCGAGCCATTCATTCGAGTTCAGAAGACCGACTTCCCAGAACGCAATCTCGCTCCATTCCGATGCTAATCCATGCTGATTCCAAATCATGACTCGATAATAATAACGTGTGCTCGATTGTAGCTCTTCTCCTTCATAGATCAGATGGAGAGCTTGATCAGAGTTAACCTTACCGGTATCCCAAACTAACGTATCGAAGCTTACAACATCCTTGGAAACCTGGATTTGATAAGCGGCTTGCAGAATATTCCGTTGTTCGGAAACAATCTGCCAGCTTAATCTAGGTTGTCGCACATCAATCCCAATTGGATTTTCTCTATATTCACATCTCAGCTTACTAACTTGCAAATCTGCCATAATGATTTACACTCCTCTAACAACGATTGTTTTCTTACTGAGCTTATTGTAATATGAAAGCGATTTATATTTAGGGTGTGATTCCGACATTATTATAGGTATTATCAGACTTTTTACACCAGATGAACTCTGGGCTGCAAATTAATGTTCTCGTTAGCCACCAACATCTAATTTACGAGTAGGAGGATTACAATGTCCATACATCGAACCGTTGAGCTCCTCAAAGCGGAGGATATATTCCTTCCTAATATCCCTATATTCGTTAATCGGGTACACGAATCGTTCGCGACTATAGAACATAGTCATGATTTTATAGAGATTTGTTATGTTGGTGATGGTGCTGGAATTCATTATATCCAGGACCAAACGTTATCCGTTACGCAAGGTGATATCTTCTTCCTACCTGTTGGAACCCATCATGTATTCCGTCCCATATCAGCAAACAAGCGACATACATTAGTTGTGTACAATTGTATCTTCATCCGCTCACTTTTAGCTAAATCGTTGAGCACCTTTCCAATAGATGATGCGATGGTTCAATTGTTCTCAGGATCAGAATGGATACAATTCCGCGATCAACGTGGAGAATTCCATCGATTATTCCAGAAATTACATGATGAGTACATTGCTCAGAAAGCGTGTTTTGAGGCGGCATTGTATACGTGTGTATTCGAGATACTCTTATATATGTACCGTTCGGGCACTGAACAACTCACTCCTCATCAATCCAAATTCACTGGTATAGAAACCATCTTACACTACGTTCATCAGCAATTCGCAAAACCGATAGCCTTGAATTCCATGGCGGGACTTCTAGGCATAGGTGAACGGCAATTTCAACGAGTCTTCAAGAGTTATACGGGTATGACTTTCATTGATTATCAGCAACAATTACGTATTCAGGAAGCTAATCGCCTGATCCGCACGACAGATCGGAATATTAATGATATCGCCAATACTGTAGGATATCAAGACATGAAATTTTTTAACCGCATCTACAAGAAGAAAACCGGTGTCACCCCTCGTGAATACCGATCAAGTCAATACAATTAGAATATCTCACAAAAAAAATTAGAAAAAATGTGCAAAAATTTGTAAAATGGGCTTTCAATTTGCAGTGCGGTATTATATAATGGAAGCGCTACCAATTCTATTGTTCATATTTCTAAAGGGGGAAGATGAAAATATGAGTTTAGCAGATGAGGGTAAGAATGTGTATGAGGACTTTGAAGTCGATCAGGATATCCTGTTCTTCAAGGTTGGCGGGCGTTCACAAGGCTTAGTTAGCTTTCATGGGTCAAACTACAATATAAAGAAACGGATGACCTCCGACCAGCTGAGCAATCTTTGTGCACACACTAATTTTGTAAAGATCAAATCCGACTGCTTCGTGAACATCGGTAAGATCACTTCCATCGAGAATGACAACGTTTATTTTGGAGAGAAATTCAATGAAGATAAGCGAATTCCTGTCTCCAAGTGGAAACAGAATCGACTCAAGCACCTCTGGCAGCAAATCAACTAGCGGTTAATAATGGAACAACTACCATCCCTAGTAAGGAGGTAGTTGTTTTTTCGCGCTTTAGTTATGACAAACACTTCTCAATCAAAGCCATTCGAATAAATAAGCCGTTCTGAGCTTGTCGAAAGTAAGCCGCCCGTGGATCAGCATCCACCTCTACATTAATTTCGTCTAAACGTGGCAATGGATGAAGGATAACTGCGTCCTTACGCATATGATCAAGAACCTGTTGGTTAATGATATATTGACCTGATGCCTTCTCATATTCTTCTATAGATGGGAATCTTTCCTTCTGAATCCGTGTTTGATATAACACATGTGCGACCTCAGCAACCTTGAGTAAATCTCTAGATTCCTCGTAGGAAATCCCTTGGTCATCCAGATAATGCTTCACAGACGGTGGTATCATGGTATTCTCAGGTGAGATGAAATGTATATGTACATCCTTGTAATTGGCTAACATGTAACATAATGAATGAACGGTCCGACCATATGCAAGATCACCGATCATCGCGATGTGCAATCCATCAATTTGACCCAGTTCCTTCTGGATGGAATACAAGTCCAATAAGGCTTGCGTCGGATGCTCCCCTGCTCCATCGCCCGCGTTAATCACCGGCACAGTTGCGACAGCAGCTGCGCGCTGCGCTGCACCAATATCGGTGTGTCGCATAACGATTAGGTCGCTGTAGCCTGATATAACGCGAATGGTATCCTCTAACGTCTCACCTTTGATGGTCGAGGAGAATTGAGTTGCATTCTCTGTGCCAATAGCATCCCCGCCCAAACGGTGTATGGCAGATTCGAAGGATAGCCTTGTCCGTGTACTGGCTTCGAAGAATAATGTTGTCATTATTTTGTTAGCGTATCGCTTTGATCCACCTTGCTTTACAATCCGCTCCATCTCGGCAGCCGAGACGAATAGCTCCTCCAATGTTAGCCTATCAAATTGCTTTGCTCCAAGAACATGATACAAGGATTTCATTCGCTACCCTTCCTCTCACTTTCTACTCTTCGAAGAATAGCATATTCGAATCAATTATTGAAGTTTTTTATCGAATAATGTGAACAAGGCTCCGTATGGTTTCTTCCTTCCCGACATCCTCCCGACATATTCAGCTTGTATGCTATGAGAGTGGGCAAAAGCTCGCAATTAAATTCCCAACTTGGAAGTTTTTAGCGTCCTCGTCTATTCCCTGAACCTGATCCTCCACGACGATCAAACCCAGCTTGCTTTGGACTGACGGAAGCATTTCTTGCTGATGCTCCCCTTGGTTTTCTATCGCTAGAGGTGCTTGCTGATGAAGTTGTACCTCTGTAGGAGACATCATTCCCTCTACCTGCTCCAGCTCCAGATTTAGTACCAATACCTCTTGAACCTGCAGCACTATTGTTGCTTCTTGTAGTGAAACCCGTGCCTCTTGAGGAGAAACCAGTACCTCTCGGGCTTCCTTCAGTCGTTACATTCCTCGTGTCAGCACTTCTTGATGAAGGGCCCGCTCCACGATTTACTCCCGTGTTACTTCCTCGAGTCGCTCCAGTCCCACGAGCTTCACCACTACTAGTAGCACGTCCACGTTGTGCTCCACGTTCACCGCGTTCTACTCCACGTACCGTTCCTCTCACTGCCCCTCGTGCTCCACTTCGTTCTGCTCCGCGCTCGCGCACTCGACCTGGCACGCCACCACCTCTTGCTTCGTTACCACGAGAGCTGCCACCGCTTCTTCTCGTCCTGCCGCCTTCGCCCTCTTCACTGTTATTCGTGCCAGAAGTCTTATACTTCAATACATTCCCGATCCGTTTATCGATTTGCTGTAAAGTCATACGGTCCTTCGTCGTTGCGAAGGTAATCGCCATGCCCTCATGACCCGCACGACCGGTTCGTCCAATCCGATGAATGTAGTCTTCTCCATCATGTGGGATATCATAGTTGAACACGTGCGTAACGCCTTCAACATCAAGTCCGCGTGCTGCTACATCCGTTGCGACTAGAATTTGCAGCTTGGCCGCTTTGAATCGTTTCATTACACCTTCACGCTTCGCCTGTGATAAATCACCATGTAGCTCATCCGCATTAAATCCATTCTCGATTAGCGCTTCTGTTAATTTCTTCGCGCGTACCTTCGTTCTACAGAATACAACAGCCAAGTATGGCTGATATTGTTTAATCATATCGAACAGAATCGCCTGTTTGCCTCGATCTGTAGTCTCTATAACAATTTGTTGGATGCCTTCAAGCGTAATTCCCTTACCTTCAATTCGAACATCCTCTGGATCATGCATATAATTCAAGGCCAGCTTACGAATTTCCTCTGATATCGTCGCAGAGAATAGCATCGTTAGTCGTTCCCTTGGCACTTCTTGAATAATTTCTTCAACTTCCTTGAAGAAACCCATATGCAGCATCTGATCAGCTTCATCAAGCACGAGCAATGCCACTCTCGATAATGAGAGGGTTCCACGGCGCAAATGATCTAACAATCTGCCTGGTGTTCCGACAACAATATGTGCTGCACCCTTGAGCTTATGAATTTGCCCTTCGACATCCTGTCCACCGTAAGCAGCAAGAACACTTGCACCAACAACAGGCGCTAATTTCTTAATCTCTGATGTAATTTGAATGGCAAGCTCACGTGTAGGCGTAATGATTAATGCTTGGACATGAGGTTGCTCTGGATTAATAATCTCAAGAATAGGCAGCACAAAAGCTAATGTCTTACCTGTTCCCGTCTGTGCTTGTGCGATGACATCCTTACCCGAGAGCAACAATGGAATGGCTGCTTCTTGCACGGGTGTTGCGTTAATTAATTGATTCTTCATTAGCATCTTAACCAAGTCGGAACGAATGCCTAATGTGTTAAACGTGGTAGTCATGAAAAATTTCCCTCTTCTCAATATCGGTGTCTACAGACCCTAAGTCTGGATTGTTATGCTCAGTATACCAGTTAACCGCCAAATATGAAAAACTTACCTGTCGGGTCGAATATATAATGCCCTTTCCACAAAAAAATCACCACTAAAATCACATTAGTGGTGATGATTAATTCGTTCAAATGAAATCCGTTCGATATACTTTGCGTTGCAACGTCCATATTTTCTCAGACATCTCACCCACACTTGTCGTTTCCACGGCTTTCTTGAAATCGAACATATTAGCGTCGATCACATCAAGATGATGAAGTAGCTCTGCTTCTGGAATCATCGGCACCTTCGGACTGCCCCACTCACCCTTGTAATGGTGGCTCAAGATCAGATGCTGTAGAAGTAGGATTACTTCTGCATCCGCAGCAATCTCCTTACCAATTCGATCAACCATCGTGATACCCTGTACGATATGTCCTAATAATTGGCCTTCAATTGTATATTCGGAAACGATACCGAGTTCATTAGCGTTCATCTCTTCAAGCTTAGCCATATCATGTAGAATGACCCCCGCGAATACCAAATCCGTGTTGAGGAATGTATATACCTCACAGAGCTTTTCCCCGCTTCTTAGCATCGTATAAATATGATACAACCAACCTGCGCGGATGGAGTGATGATTTTTCTGTGCTGCCGGATAATACAGTAGCTTCTCTTTGTTATCCTGCATTAAACGCAGAACGATCGTCTGGATGTGCGCATTCCTGATCCTACTCGCGAATTTGATGATTTCCTCGTACATAAAGCTTGGTTCAAAAGGTGCTGAAGGAACAAAATTCTCGATTTTACATCCATCTGCTTCAACAGCTACACGCAATTTCTCGATATTCAGTTGGGCTTGACCATTCCATTCCTTAACCACACCGCGTGCTTTAATGAGCACATTGGATTGATACATCTGTTCAATCTCAGGTGTATGATCCCAAATCTTCGCATTCATCTCACCTGTATGATCACATAGAACAAGGTCCATATATTTCTTATTCGTACTACCTACCTTACATTCTGCATGCTTAATCAGAAGGAAGATATCAACGGTTTCTCCAGCCGTGAGCTCCTTTATGGTCTTCACTTATTCACCTCTTCATTAATAAATCGTAGCAACGTATACCGATTACGAACGGTATGGGCATGCTCTAAGCCGCGTTCTACAGCATCCGTACTAATCGATAGCTGATCAGGTGATCCTCCTGTTAATGTGAGCATCTCTGTCAACTTCTCTGGCTGTGGAATGGCAGCAATCCCTGCTCTCAGCTCATTCCAGTGTATCATAAGTTTGCGCTGTTGCTCCATATTCTCAGTCACAGGCGTCTCATTGCTTATCATTCGATCCATACGATCAGCGAATTGATGGTACAACTTCGATATGTGAATAGCTGCAAAGCCTACCTTCAATCCGTGTAGTAATTGCGGTTCTCCGTGTTGAATATGCTCCATCTCCCAATAATGGGATAGATGATGCTCAGCGCCGGATGCGGGGTGAGACATACCAAGCTTGAGCATAACTAATCCAGATTGAATAAGACTATTCATCAGGATTGTCACCCCTTCTTCATCACCTCGACTGATGGCATCGATGTTCACTATACAAGCCTCAAGAGCGGCTGAGGTTTCAGCTGCGAGCTCTTCATTGTACGGTTCCCCGCCCATCAGATGGGAGAAACGCCAATCGAATAGGGATGTATATTTCCCAAACATGTCTCCGAAGCCTGCTGCAGTCAACTGTTTAGGAGCATTCATTAATATTGTAGTATCGGCGAATATCGCTTCAGGTGGAATCGCTTGGATTGTCTGTTTAAAGCCACGGATGATAAGCGGGGCTCCGGCAGAGGTAAATCCATCGACCGATGCGGCAGTCGGAATCGAAATGAATGGTTTCATCATTCGACTCCCAACAAATCGGACAATATCATGTATCGTACCTGTCCCTACAGCAAGTAATACCTCCGTATCAGCAGAAATTTCCAGCATACACTGAACTATAGAAGCTTCGTCAGCTACTACATCCCCAATCGAATTCGGATGAATGAGAATAACACGGCTAACTAATCCTGCTTCCATACATTGCTCTTGCACGATGGACCCGGCCGCCGCGTAGGTGTTCTTATCTGCAATCATGACTATATTCCTGTAGGCTTTACCATTCAGATAAGGTACAACTTGATCAATCGCCTGCTTATTCACAACAATGTTCGCTATCAATTCCGAGAATAATCCAAGTTTACTACGCATGACGAGCCTGCTCCTTCAGAACCTTCAAACGCTTCATCACATCATTGTCCCCACGACCAAAGTAGTCATGCAATAACGTATATTCTTGGTATAGCTTCTCATATACAGCCACATTCTCAGGTATTGGTTTATAGGTTTCTTTACGAACACGCGCCATCTTAAGGGCCGCATCTACAATGCTATCATAGCCACCATTAGCCGATCCTGCTGCTACAGCACCGAACATCGCTGCACCGAGTGCAGGTGTTTGGGTAGAATCTGCAATCTTAATCTCACGATTCGTTACATCCGCATAAATTTGCATTAACAGGGCGTTACGTTGCGGTAAACCACCACAAGCATACAGCTCATCCACTCTTACTCCGTTGGAATGGAAGGCATCAACAATCTTCCTAGTTCCAAATGCTGTAGCTTCTAATAAAGCACGATAGATTTCTTCTGGCTTCGTTAACAGCGTACAGCCAACAAGCAAACCTGTTAAATCCGTGTCCACGAGCACCGAACGATTACCATTCCACCAATCCAATGCAAGTAAACCAGTCTCTCCGGGATTATAAGTCGCCGCCTGCCGCTCCAGCCATTCATGAACATTGATGCCTTCTTGATCAGCGGCTTCTTTAACATAAGCAGGAACAGCTTCATCCACATACCATCCAAAAATATCGCCAACAGCAGACTGCCCAGCCTCATATCCATAATAACCTGGTATAATTCCATCTTCTACAACGCCACACATACCTTCAACAACATGCTCTTCATCAGCTAATAATAAATGACAGATCGAAGTACCCATCGCCATGACTAATTTACCGGAAGTAACTACACCAACACCTGGCACAGCCGCGTGAGCATCCACATTACCAACAGCTACAGCGATTCCAGGAAGCAGCCCCATCATCGAAGCCATCTCTTCTGTAAGTTCACCAGCTTTAGTGCCAAGAGGGACAACATCTCCACGCAGCTTCGTTTCTACTAGATTTTCCAATCGCGGGTCAAGTGCCTTCAGAAAGGATTTGCTTGGATATCCATCTTGCTTGTGCCAGATTGCCTTATAACCAGCTGTGCAGCTATTACGAATGATGTTCCCCGTCATACGGAAAGTAACCCAATCCGTTGCTTCGAGAAATTGATCCGCTTTCGCATAGATGTCCGGTGCTTCATTCAGAATTTGCCATACCTTAGCCAGCATCCACTCGGAAGAAATCTTACCGCCGTATCGCGGAAGGAATGACTCGCCTCGTTGCTCCGCTAGCTCATTCACTCTATTCGCTTCATCCTGTGCGGCATGATGCTTCCAGAGCTTTAACCAACTATGTGGTTGATCCTTATATTCAGGTAGAAAGGATAATGGCGTTCCACTCTCATCAATGGGCAGCATCGTACATGCGGTAAAATCGATCCCAATTCCAATAATATCGGATGGATTAACCCCTGAAGCTTTAATTACCTCTGGGACCGACCTCCGCAATACTTCAATATAATCAGCGGGGTGCTGTAGCGCCCAGTCAAATTCCAATTCAATATTCGATTCCGGGAGCTTCTCATCGATAACACCATGTGGGTAAGGTGTAACATGTGTTGCAATTTCCGCACCGTTAGACAAATCAACGAGTAAAGCTCGACCTGATTGTGTACCGTAATCAACACCAATTGCATATTTTTTAGACATTATGAAAACCTCCTAAAGTTTTTGATGATCACGCAAGTGGCCGATAAAACTACATCGAAAGCTTAAGCTAAGTTTTTGTATCGTAAAATACTTCGAAAATAAGCTCAATTATGCTCCTAAATTCTTTTTATTCGGGATCTTACCTGACATTAGGTGTACAAATGCACCTATTTGAGAGAATTCAGATTTAGAACCCTAAATTAGGTGTATTATCGCACTTCTTTTTTCCTTATAACTGTAAACAACGTCTTCATCTCATTAGCTAGAATGTTTGCAATGCACTATCTTCTCCTATGATTGACCGTAGTACGCATTCTTCCCATGTTTACGCAAATAATGTTTATCTAGTAACGATTGCTCAATCGATGATACCGCTGGATTCAAGGCGAACGTATGATAAGCAATCTTAGCTACTTCTTCGATTACGACTGCATTATGCACGGCATCATGAGCATTCTTCCCCCAGCTGAATGGCGCATGTCCATCAACTAGAACACCTGGTGTACTTACAGGATCAACCTGAGCAAATCGCTCAACAATAACTCTACCTGTTTCTAATTCATAGGCACCATTAATCTCATCATCGGTCATCTTACGTGTGCATGGAATATCTCCATAGAAATAATCAGCATGTGTAGTTCCAAGTGGGGGTATAGCTCGACCCGCTTGAGCCCAGCTTGTAGCCCATGGGGAATGTGTATGCACAATACCGCCAATCTGGGCGAATGATCGATACAGATGAAGATGTGTAGGTGTGTCAGAAGAAGGTTTCATATTCCCTTCTATGACCTGACCATCAAGATTAACAACTACCATGTGCTCGACCAACATTTCATCATATGGTACTCCACTTGGTTTAATAACGACTAATCCGGTCTCTCTGTCAATTCCGCTCACATTCCCCCATGTGAAGGTAACTAAACCATACTTGGGTAATTCAAGATTTGCCTTCAGCACTGCCAACTTCAATGATTGTAACAACGAAATTCCTCCTTCTGGAAATTAAACTGGCGTGACTCTGGAAATTAAACTGGCGTGACTAACAAGGGAGTTTAATTGGAAGTCGATCCGTATCGAGTAACAAGGGAGTTTAATTGGAAGTCGATCCGTATCGAGAATTCTGTAAATTAAACTGTCGTCACTAATTACCCCTATTATATACTTGTACGTACAAGTAAATCTATTTTTTATTATAATAATTTCTTGGTCGATTCTCGTATCATGAGTTCGGGATCGTATTTCACGATCCCAACCGAATTCAGCTCTATTCGTTGTTCTTTAATATCTATGAGTAGCTGCGCTGCTTTAATTCCTAACTCGATTTTGGGATGAGCAATTGTCGTTAGCTTTACTTCTGTTGCAGTCGCCAAGAAAGAGTCATCAAAACCGATAATCGACAAATCATCAGGCACCTGCAAGTTGGCCTCTCTAATAATATCTAGCATTCGAATAGCCAATTCATCATTGTAACAAACGAATGCCGTTGGCCTATCCACACGTCGCAATATAGATGCAGCCATCGACAATGGTTTGACCGATTTTTCTTCGGTGCTATAGCAGACGATATTGTCTTCACTAAGTGGTAGTTGATACTGTACATGAGCAGCGATAAATCCATTCATCCGATTTACCCCTTGTAGATCATCAGTCTTGAAGAATCCAGCGATCTGCCGATGACCTCCTAGGATGAGGTATTCAACTGCCCTGAATACGCCCAATTCATCATCTACCTTCAGACAAGGACAATCCAGATCTGCATATGTTTCATTAATCATAATATATGGAATACCTTGGGCTTCAAGCGCTCGGTAATAGCTTTCATTGGGATTACCCTCTGCGCTTTTCGTAGGTTCAATAATTAATCCACTTACCGATTGAGCGAGCATCATCTCTAAGCTCTCTCTCTCCTTAGCTTTATCATTATCCGTGCTCGCAAGAAGCAGTTGATAGCCATCGTTACGCAATGTCGCTTCAGCTCCACGAACAATCAAGGGGAATATATAGTCCGATATATACGTAGTTAATACACCGATCGTCGGTGTATCATTCGTTCTTCTGAAGGCAGTCCCTGCACAATATGTGCCTTTACCTTGAATACGATAGAGTTGACCTTCTTGAACCATCTCACCAATCGCCTGTCTAACGGTTTGGCGGCTCATCGAGAATAGCCTCGATAATTCGTGCTCCGAAGGTAGCTGCTCATTGGATTTAATGCGACCCGAGTAAATCCACGATTGGATTTCTCTCTTGAGTTGCATATATTTAGGCACACTTGGTTCAATCATTCAGTCACCTCAGGCTCAATTCATTCTATTCATTGTCTTCTTCATTCGTATTCACCATAATGGACGCCACTTGAGTTAACCTCTCGTAAAAATAGTCCCTGGCAAGGCCCTCCATTCCAATCTCGTCCATCGCTTCACGCATACACTTAAGCCAAGCTATTCTCCTAGTAGGTGTAATCTCAAATGGAAGATGACGAAACCTCATCTGAGGAGGACCAAATTCATTCGAATATAAAGGTTCACCACCAAGAAATTGTGTCAAGAACAAAAATTGCTTACGCATAATTTCTTGAATACCGTGCTGGAATAATGGAGCTAAATCCGGATCCTTCTCAACTCGTGGATAGAATGCGTCGACAAGCTTCTGAACCGTCTGCTCACCACCTATGGCCTCATATAATGTTGTAGATTCTGAATTCAATGTACAAACCCCTCTCGAGAAGATAAATAGAAAACTCATTTGGACAAATAACAAGGAACAACCGAATAAATAATTGCGGTTGTCCCAACGTTACTCAAGCTATATTTAAAGTACATGAATGAATGATTTATTGCAACTCCAGACGATCCAAGCGTTCCATAACCTCGAAGCAAGAACGACTATTATGGTAAGGACACTTCCATGCATTCACCTTTGCAAATTTCACATTCGCTATCCGATCACGAGATACTTGCCAGTGCCATTCACCATTGACCTTGTCACATATATACGAATCCGTAAACTCCCATGAATGTTGAGCAGCTTCGAAGAAGTAAGTCTTGCCCGTCAATTCATACGCATTCAGGAATCCAACGATCGCTTCAGCTTGCGGCCACCAGATCTTGTTAGCATCAAGGTGCCCATTGTCATCCAATTCATTGAATAAACCGCCGTCTGTATCTAAGCCCTTATCATAAACAGCTTGCGCCATTTGAATAGCTACTTCTTTGATGCGTTCCGTTAATTCATAATCTCCTAATACTTCCGCTGCTTCAACCAATAACCAACTTCCTTCAATATCGTGCCCGAAAGATATGATATCAGACTTCACATGCCACTCTTCATCAAAGAACAGGTGAAGATGGAATGTAGCCGGATTCACAATATGCTTCATCGTCACTTCGATCAATTCAGTAAACTTTACCTTTAATTCATCGGATTTCCAGACTCGATACAGATTCGTATACGCTTCCAAGATGTGCAGATGAGTGTTCATTGATTTCTTCTCATTCAAGTCAATATTACTTAGACTATATTCGTCAGTGGGACCCCAGTCTTCTGAGCATGCTTCATAGTAACCTTGATTTATTGGATCGTAGCTCTTATCTTCAATAAGTTGGAACAGCTTCACAGCATAATTCAGAGCTTCTTGCTTACCTGTAGCCCTATAATATTCAGAGAATGCATAGATCGCGAAAGCCTGTCCATAAATCTGCTTTCTCCGATTCACGGGTACACCCTGATAATTAACCATCCAGTACAGTCCACCATGTTCTTCATCCCAGAAATACTCTAGCAAGTATGTATAAGCACGCTCTGCCATGATAAGATCCGATTGTTGTCCGAAAAACCGAAAGGCAATCGCATATGTCCAGAGGATCCTTGCATTGAGCACAAGCCCTTTCTCAGCCTTTGATTGAATTTTCATTGAAGAGCTAATCTCTCCGTAAAATCCACCGTGTTCTTCGTCGATAGTCTCTCTTTTCCAAAAGTCGAGTATGCGATTCAATTCCTGATACATCTCAGATCTCATCTGTACAGCCTGCCGTTTCATCGGGTCATAATCTCCTTGCTTATATAATAATGTAGTTACTATTACTATACACAACATCGACAGAAGCTTACAACACATATTTATTACCTAATCGTTAAGTTTATTTCATAGCAATGAATCCTGTTACAATCCCTCCTACTGTGATCGTAATAAGTGATAACAGAAAGGTTTCCATCGATATGAGAAGTCCTCCAATTGCGATGATCATAAGGTCCATCAGCATGATAATTAAACCCACATTCAAGAATGTGAGTTTAGATAAGTACTGTGCTAGTAAATCCGTGCCTCCTGTACTTGTTTCGAACCTCAGCATGATACCAATTCCAGCACCTATGCCAGCACCACCTACAATTGCACTTGTAATCGCTGAAAGCTCTACATAATAAAGAAAGTGATACTGCAGTGGATCCAAATAACTGATAAAGAAAGATGATAACATAAGTCCATATATGCTATTCAAGAATAGTGGACGATATTGGAACCAAGCCAGGACAAAAATCGGAGCACTACAAATAAACATTGAGAATCCAACCTGCATACCCCATGTATACTTCAGAATCAATGCAAGACCAATAATGCCTCCATCAAGCACCTTGAAGGGAATTAAGAAGAAATCAACTCCAATCGCAATAAGTAGACTACCCGCAACGAGGATGTTGATTTTACGCATATACAACGACAAGAGGAAATCGCCTCCTAGACTTGTCTCATATATATGCGTTTAATTAGGAATTATCTCTAAAGATTGGCTAATCAGAAGTGAGGCGGGGATGGGAATGTCAGTATTCATAGGCTGTGAGGCCGAGAAATCAGCGAGCATAGTAGCCGCTTGCGATGTCTCCACGTTATAAGGCTACAGCCCCACTTCGGTCAAGAATGAAAGCTAATCTTTTACATAATCCAATTCGAACAAAAATGGAAATAAACGAACATTTATGTTATCCTAAAGTTATATTCATATTCTACAATCAAATTATAGGAAGGATTGAAATATCCAATGGAAATTAGATATGCCGCTACTCCCGCAGACACGAAAAAATACGATACACAGCGTTTGAGAGATGAATATTTGATCGATAATTTATTTATTCCTGACAAACTAGTACTTGTTTATAGTCATGTCGATCGTTATATCACCGGTAGTGCCGTACCCACTAATAATTCAGTAAAATTGGAAGCCTCGAAGCATGATATGGGGTCCGAATATTTTCTAGAACGTAGAGAAGTTGGAATCATCAATATTGGCGGACCTGGTGTGATTGAAGTGGATGGTCACTCATATACCATGAACGCGAGGGATTGTCTATATATCGGCTTAGGCAATAGAGAAGTCATTATGAGTAGTAATGACCATTCAACTCCAGCGAAATTCTATATTAATTCTACACCCGCACATCAGGCCTATCCGAATCAGAAGGTCGATATTGCAGGTGCTGAGCCTGCCCATCTAGGCAGTTCATCCTCATCCAATGAAAGAACGATATATAAATTCATTCATGCGGATGGCGTTAAAAGTTGTCAGCTTGTGATGGGTATGACCTTGCTGAAGCCGAATAATATGTGGAATACCATGCCTTGTCATACTCATAACCGACGATCCGAGGTATACTTGTACTTTGATATGCCAGAGGATGCCGTTGTATTCCACTTCATGGGTGAGCCACAGGAAACAAGACATCTTGTAGTTCGTAATGAACAAGCTACGATCTCACCTAGCTGGTCGGTTCACACAGGGGTTGGTACTAACAATTATACGTTTATATGGGGAATGGCTGGCGAGAATCAAACGTTCAATGATATGGATATCGTGGATATGAAAGATCTTCGTTAATCAAAGAGGTATCCCTATGAATTATTCATGGGGATAGCCTCTTTAAGTTTATAAGCCTATCTAACCATCCAACCTCCATCGACACACATAATATGCCCATTCATATAATTGGAAGCTTCCGAAGCTAAGAATACAACAGGCCCCTTCAAATCCTCGAGCATTCCCCATCGACCTGCAGGAATTCGATCAAGGATTTGTTTGCTGCGTGCAGGATCCTCACGTAAGGGCTTCGTATTCGCAGTTGCCATATAACCAGGAGCAATTGCATTCACGTTAAGCCCCTTACCGGCCCATTCACTGGCCAGAGCCTTTGTAATACCAGCAACAGCATGCTTACTTGTTGTATAGCCAGGCACATTAATTCCACCTTGGAATGTAAGCATGGAAGCAATATTGATGATCTTCCCGGACCCTCGCTCTAGCATTCCACGTCCAACTAATTGTGACAAGAAGAATACCGAATTTATATTGACCTGAATGACATCATGCCAATCTTGAGCAGAATGCTCTGCAGCTGGCTTGCGTCGGATAATTCCAGCATTATTAACGAGGATATCGATTTCACCGAGCTGCGTGTTAGCTTGTTGGATCAAATCGGGCAGTTCCTGTTCATTACTTAAATCTGCAGAAATTGCAATAACCTTCCGTCCAAGAGCTCTGATTGCTGTTTGAGTTTCTTCACCCTTGTTCCGATTAATTACGATGATAATATTGGCGCCGGCTTCTGCAAGTCCAATAGCTGAAGCTTGTCCTAAGCCGCTTGCCCCCCCTGTAACAAGAGCATTCTTACCTGTGAGATCAAACATATGAATGGTAATCACATATCCCTTCTATTCTGAAATGTTCAATTTTGTTCGAAAATGTACTAATTTCAGTATAGCTGATCATACGCTATCATTCCAGTCCTTTTCGGTGACAATTAGAGTTCCGTTCTCCTTATATTTTTGTATGATATCTGGATTTATTCCACCGTCTGTTATGATTAGCTTCAATACAGATAATGGTGCTATCGTCATGAGTGCACACTTATCAAATTTGCTATGATCTACAACTGCATATACCTCTGACGCGCACCGAATCATCGCCTGCTTCTGCTCGATCTGAGCGCTTGTGAATACAGATAGACCATACGCGAGATCAACGGCTGTTGCCGATAAGAAAACCTTCTTAATATTCAATTTCTCCATAAAGCTTATCGCTTCGGTACTAATTAAATAATTACGATTACGATAACCTCCAGGAACAACAAGTTGGATGTTCACCTTCTTCACAAGCTCACTTATGATAAACAAGTCATTGGTAATAACAGTAAGCGGCATATCCTCTAACAATCTTGCAATTTCAAGTGTCGTGCTTCCACCATCAAGTGCAATAATATCCCTCTGTTCAATAAACTGAATAGCGAATTTTGCAATCGCTCTCTTCCAGCTTTCATTCCGCGTATCGTTTCCTGAAACCGGGAGTAATATCGAATTTCCCTCTCCAGCTAAGACAGCCCCACCATGTATTCGTTTCAACAACCCTTTAATCTCTAGTTTCTCCAAGTCCTCTCGAACTGTTTTCTCAGTAACATTGAATCGTTTACTTAAATCAGATACCTTTACAGATCGGTTCTGACCTAACCATTCAACAATCTTCTCATGTCGATTAATAGCTAACATGTTTGTTTCCCCCACCCGAATTTGTTCGAATATGTCTATTTTAACATACTATTCGTCCAGAAGGCGTATGAGTTGATCTGTAATTGCCAGTGCCTGTTGCCGCTCTTCTTCGTCGCTATTACTTACAAGTACCGCGAAAGCATATTTAGGCTGCTCAGTTGGCGTATAACCAATGAACCACTGATTAACTTTCCCCTCATTAGGCTGCCCTATCTCTGCGGTGCCCGTCTTTCCTGCAACTTCAACAGGGACTTTCAATAAAGAACTGGCTGTACCTGAATGTACAGTAAGCTTCATCGCTTCAGTTAACCATTGTGCCGTAGAAGCAGAAATCCCTTTACCTCCTTTGTACAGAGGTTTGGTGATCACATGTTGGGGGAATTGAACCATCAATCGATTATTCTGATTCCTGATTTCCGTTACAATTCTCGGTTCCCTTAACTGTCCTGCGTTAAGCAAGGTAACGACCATATTCGCAGCCTGCAAAGGAGATAACCGGACATCTCTCTGTCCGATACCCGTCTGAGCCATCACACCTAGATCAGTTTGAGGTGTCCCCTGATCGAATAGTTGCCCCGCTTGTTCACCATCAAATTGTCGAAAGGATGTGATACTGCCTGAAGAGTAAGTTAAACGATCGGTAGACCATCCAATACGATGAAGCAGTCCCATTGACTCGGCAACTTCTTCTAATCGACCTGGTTGGAGCTTGGCAGCAATTTGGGCAATGATGACATTACAAGACTGGGCATAGGCTTGCTCAAGCGTGAGCACTCCATGTCCTTCTCTAACCCAGCATCGCAAGTGGTAGCGATCCCATTGTCCTGAACAATAAAATTTCTGACCTGGTTTAACAATTCCATCTTCCAGAGCAGCCGCGAGCACAGCCGTCTTGAAGATGGATCCTGGTATCTCAGCAGATATCGCTCGATTCCTCCAATTTCCTAGCTGGGGTAATACTGAATAGGGATCATAATTGGGGCGGCTGGCCATCACGACAACGTCTGAATTCTCAGCATCAAGCACAACGACTGCTCCCTCCTTCATATGAAGGTTATCCATTATTGCTTCAGTTGAAGCCTGTAGCTTGCTATCCAGCGTAGTCCTTAGATGAAGAGGATAGAATGGATTACTCGAGGTGATCAAGCGATCCTGCAGTCCTGCTAGAGCCTCTGATTGACCATCCACGAAGTGAGTGTATAGTGAGGGTCCAATCCCTTGTAACAATCGATCAAATGTTCTTTCAATCCCTGAGGCCCCTATTAATTCATCGTGTTGCAGCTTCCCTTGTTCCAATTGCTTCGAATACCACAGCTTCAATTGTTGTGGGTTCTGACCTAAATATCCAATAACATGAGCTGCTATTGGATGTTCTTGGTATCTTCGAATATAGGGAACTACCTTGAATGCTGGGCTCTGTATTCGAGCTAATTGTTCAACTTGGTTCTCCGTTAGAATGACCGGCATCTTCTGCGTTTCGGTATAAGCTAGGTAAGGCTTATCTAATAATCGGGTTTGTGAATCTAACACTTCCTGCTCTACACCCATAATAGCTGAGACTTGCCGCATGAGATCAGTGTCATGCCACTCAGGCATTCTCGGAACAATTAATAATGCGCTGACTTGTTCTCCAGCTAAGATGACGCCGTTACGATCCAATATACGTCCTCGACCTTGATCTAACACAACACTCTCGCGACGTTGCTCTACGGACCCTTGAGCTAGATCGCCTGTTAACTTACCATACCCCACCATAGTAAGCGTCTGCAGCCATAATAATCGAATAAGGATGATACCGAATACACTTACATACAAGAGTAATATCATAAATCCTCGACGTTCAACCAATCCCATCACCTCGAACAGAAGATTGGTATCAGTATTGTCCAACGACATGTAAAAATACCTGTTTCGCTAAATTAGCGAAACAGGTACGTCATCCACATAAATATTCGTTTAGGCAGTTAAACAGTAAAGCTGCTTAACGATTTCTTCAAGTCATTCGATAAAGCTTCTAGTTTCTCTGCCAATTGAACTAGTCCTTCACTTACATTCAACTGCTCTGTGCTTAGAGATGCTACTTCTTCCGATGTTGCTGAAGACTGCTGTGATACAGCACTTACATTGCTCATCGCTTCGGATAATGTTTGTTGAGATTGTTCAAGTTGCTGAATGGAATCAGTTACACCATCCAATTGATCGATAAACCCTCCCATATTATTCTGAACATTCTTAAAGATCAAGTCCGCTTCCTTCACAGAAGCAATCTGCTCTTGGAATAATGGGTATGCTTCTGACAACACTTCCACAGTTTCATCGATTTCTTGCTGAATTGTCTCTGTAATTTGTCCTACGATCCCAATCGATTGTCTAGATTGATCCGCTAATTTACGAATTTCATCAGCAACCACCATGAAACCCTTACCAGCTGCCCCCGCTCTAGCTGCTTCGATTGTAGCATTCAACGATAGGATATTCGTTTGCTTAGATACGCTACTTAATACATCAAGTATCTTACGAATCGAATTAGTGCTTTCCTTCAGCTTGTCAACTTTCTCAACCATAGAGCGTGTCATCTTCTCCGTAGAGCTGGTCTTTAAAATTAATTGTGACATGTATTCGATTCCTTGTTCACTGACTCTTCGTACTTCAGAGGCTGAATTTCCCATCTGAAGATTCGCTTCAACAACTTGTAGCATCTGGCCACCAATATGATTCGTTAAGTCATTTCCTCTTTCAGCTTCAACAGCCAGAGTCGATGCTCCACTTGCAATTTCTTCTGTAGCGACTGATATTTCCTTCGCAGAGAGAGCCGTTCGCTTCGATGAATCCAAGAGCTCTTCGGCATTGACTAATACTTGTTGGGCAGATTGATTCGTCTGCTTAACCAAGACGGTAATTCGCTCCATCATCTCATTGAAGCTTTGACCTAATTGACCAATCTCATCTTTACTGCGTATGTTCGTTCTGACTTGAAGGTTTCCTTGTTCTCCTTCTTTCATCAGATTACGTAACTGAACAAGCGGGCGTCCAATCATTCGAGCTACACCGAATCCAATTGCAACAGCAACGAGTGCAGCGAGCATTGCAATAATAAAGGTCTGGTTCAAGATCGCTTTCGCGTCTTCAACCAATGTATTAGTAGGATAAGTTCCTACTAGATTCCATCCTGTCACCGCAGATTGATCAAAAGCTATGAGTGCGTCTTCGTCATTCTGACCCTTGGATTCATAATAATGAATGTCAATATCCGTTGGAAGTTTGACCTTGAATGGAAGGGTAATATTCTTTGCTTCATCGGCAAAAGCCATCTTCTCAGAATCATCAATCATGTATAGATGATTCCCATTGCCAGTAAGTCCATTAAACTGATCACTAATTGTCTCTGTTTTGAGCTCAATAAGCACAATACCAACATCCTCAGAGGTAGTCGGATTAACTAGCTTACGTGCCAGAGCGAAGGAAGGACGAGCTTTAGAGTAACCTTCTTTAGTAGTCGGCAACCATGTTACCTTGCCACTATTCTCCTGCGTCTTTATGTACCAAGGAACCGCTTTAGCTTGTTCTAGAGTTACCATATTTCCACCTGTGGAAACTACCTTGCCACCCTCAAAATATAATTGTATGGAGATAATATTGGAGTCAGTAAATAGATAATTATTAAGAGTTTCTGTTAATGTTCTCGTAACCGTCAGTTGATTATATTCGTCTCCCTCTTTCTTGATAATAGAGGAATATAACGCATTCAAGTCCTTATCAATCATAAATTGAAGGCTGATTTGATCATATGCTCTCAATAATAAATCCAATTTACCATTTGCTTGTTTAATCGTCTCTAGCGAACTCTCTGCCACTTTATCCTTAATGATATTCTTGGAAGTATTGTATCCAAGCAGACCTACTACTAGCACGAAGACAACAATGCTGAGGAAGATGATCAGGAACAATTTTAGACCCACTGATTTAATGGGATTCTGCATCCGCACCTTACTCGCTTGACCTGTGACATCCTTCATTTTACCTAACATGGAACCGCCGCTTTGTTTCAGCTTTTCTAAACGGTTTGTTTTCATGCGTTTCACCGTCCTATGTAGTTTATAAATCTTTGTATTCTATAATTATTTTATTGTAATTTCTTACCTTACTTATTTCGACATTATCTATCATAATCCTTTGACACGAATAAGGCGATTACATTATTTTTTGGCAGGATCATATTTCAACTTGGATTTAAATCCATTTGCGCATGATGTCCATCACACTTACCTCACTGTCTACCTTCAGACGAATGATCTGTAGAGGATGCCTAGCCACTGTAATAGGTGCACCATATTCATCCATCATCTCGATGATTTTCTGCTGAAACTTAACACCCTCAGGACCGAAGAATTCTATGATCTGCCCTAGTTTAAAGTAATTGCGTTGCTCGATTATGGCGATTCCTGTTTCCGATTCATATCCTAATACGATACCCGCGAATTCCACCTCCATCAACCGGTCTTCTGAACTGTAGATGTGATCATCGTGATCAGGAGTGGAATAATAAAAACCCGTAGTCAATGGTCGATTAGCAGCCTTCAATATTTCTGTTATCCACACTTTCTCCGTCATGTACTCTGTCGGATTCTGCTGATAGCGATTCATAGCTTGCCGATAAGCATGTACGACAGTTGCGACATAATGTATGCTTTTCATCCGTCCTTCAATCTTGAAGCTGTCAATACCTGCCTCAATGAGCTCTGGAATATGTTCAATCATGCCTAAATCCTTCGAACCCATCGTAAATTGCTCTTCCTCTAAATCCATCGGGTGAATCTTCTGATGCTCTCGACCATATAGATCATACTTCCAACGACATGATTGCGAACAACCACCACGATTGGAATCTCGATCTGTAAAGTGGTTAGACAATACACAGCGACCAGAATAGGAGGAGCACATCGCTCCATGAATGAATGCCTCGATCTCGATGTCGACATTCTGTTTGATTTCCTTTATATCTTCCATACTCACTTCGCGAGCGAGCACAACACGAGGAAGGCCTTCTTCCTTCCAGAATTCCACGGTCATCCAGTTCATTGTAGATTGTTGCGTGCTCAAATGAACCTCCAGCTTCGGGGCAACTTGCTGGGCAATCGTAATAATTGCAGGGTCAGCAGCGATGATCGCTGAGATTCCCACACGCTCTAATTGTATAAGGTAGTCAGCAATTCCAGCCAAGTCCTCATTGTGAGCATAGATGTTCGTCGCGACGAATACTTTCGCACCATATTCCCTGGCAAATGCTACTCCTTGTTCCATCTCTTCAAAAGAAAAATTATCCGCATTGGATCGCAAGCCATAATGCTGTCCACCAATGTACACAGCGTCAGCCCCGTAATGTATAGCGAACTTCAATTTTTCCAAGCTACCAGCTGGCGCGAGTAATTCTGGTAACACTAGCTTCCGTCCTAAATTCTCCTGTTGCTCGATCACGCTAGATTCAGGCATACTCATTCTTCCTTCTGTAATTAAACTGTCGTGCCTCTGGAAATTAAACTGTCGTGACTAACAAGGGAGTTTAATTGAAAGTCGATCCTTATCGAGTTTCATTCTGTTTTTATATATTAATATACTTGCTCTTTGTAGAAGAAGCCATAGGTCAATTCCCGTCTTGGATCCTGCAATTGCTGAATAGATAATAACCAATCGGGATTTTCTTGGTACCCTGATGGATCACTCATATATTGATCCACTGCAGAGCGATAAGCTTGTACTACCGTAACCTGATAATCCGTAGTTTTAAGCAAACCCTCAATTTTGAGGCAATGAACACCACTATCAATGAGCTCTGGTAGGTTTTCCAGCATACAGATATCATCAGCACTCATAATATGGGTTCCGTTCTGATCCTCATACACGGGATGAGTTAAATCCTGGCGTTCTTCTTCAATCAGGTAGAGACCTTTATCCATTCCGTAAGCTGAGCTTTCGTAAGGAATCGATTGGCGCTCTAAGTAGCTACCTACCAGATGGCGGAGTGAATGGTAGATGTTCGTTAACCCATGCACTTGAACCTGCACCTCGATCTTGCAATTTCGTTGATACTCCATAACCTGCTCCATGTTAAGCTCCCTAGGAAGAACTACACGAATCGCACCACGATCTGCCCAGAAGTTGGCCGTTGAATAATTGGTTGCTGTCATTTCCGTACTCCAATGGAGACCTAAACTCGAATGGAGCTGCTTATGAACCATGAGTACCGAAGCATCACCGAATATGATTGCGTCCACATGGTATCTTGAAAGTGCACGCAAATAATCAGGTAGACACTTTATTGTCTCATTATTCATGATGTTGTCTACGGATACATACACTTTGGCTGCTTTATCGTGAGCCAAATGTACGGCCTGCTCAATCATGTCGAGCTGGAATTCGCCAGACAGCCTCATTCCATATCGCTGTTCCCCGATGATAACGGCATCTGCACCTGCTTCTATGACTCGTTGTAGCTCCTCTAGAGAGCTTGCTGTTGTGACTAGCTCTGGTTTGTTCATTCTCATCACCTCTATACTACTGGTTGACTTTCTTAGCTGTCTTATTGCTTATAGCAATGTTATTCTGATGCTTCTTATAGGTTTCTGCGAACAAATGTCCACTGGTACCGTCTTTCTTCGTTACATAATATAGAAATTTGGTTTCTTCAGGATAGAGTGCAGCTTTAATTGCATTGATGCTCGGACTTGCGATCGGACCTGGAGGAAGACCTACATTCAAATACGTATTATAAGGACTTTCTTTCTTCGTATCTTCAATGAGAAGTCGCTCTTTATGTTTATCCAACGCATACTGTACAGTTGCATCGATCTGTAAAGCCATCTTCTTATCAAGTCGATTATAGATGATTCCTGCAACCACGGCACGTTCCTCATCGAGTATAACCTCTCGTTCGACCAATGAAGCAATTGTCATTAACTCATGAAAGCTTACACCGTTCTTCTCTAATTGATCAGTCCAGTCCTCAGGGAGCGCACTTAATTTCTTGGATAATTGCTGCAAAAGCTTGATTACGACATCATCCGTACTACTCTCCGTTAGCATCTCATAGGTTTCAGGGAATAAGTAACCTTCTAATTGAAACTTCATCCCATCCTCCTCTGGAATTTGTTCTACGAAAGGTGGTATTACCATTCCATCAGCAGGCTTCAGCAATGTCGGGTTATTCACCAATTCTAGAAACTTAGCGCGATCAACATGGCCTGAGTTCCCAATCACATCAGCAATTTCGGTTATTGTTAGTCCTTCTGGTATCGTGAATGTGAAAGTTTCTGGGATGATAATTTCACCGTTATTCATCATCTCAATAATTCGTTCTTTCGTTATGCCAGGACTCATCGCGTATTCGCCTGCTTTAAAACCAGCGCCTTCTTTTTTGTACTTCAAATAATAACTAAAGACGGTTCCACTCTGGATCAAACCTTGATCCTCAAGAATGCTAGCGATACGCGCAGAGCTGATTCCACTCGGAACGACAAACCGCTTCTCGATATCCGATGCTTCCATAGGTGAAAGTGCATTCCCTAGATATAGCAAAATACCCCCTGCTGTCCCCGCCATGAGGCAGATCAATATGAGGAAGGTCCAGAATGCCATCATTCGTTTGTTCTTCTTTGTTAGCTTTGTCGAAGGCCGTATTAGAGGTTGATGGGGCATGTCCATTACTGTTTCATTTTGAATTTCATGCTCCGAATTATTCTCTTGATCCGTATTCACGTTTCTCCCCCCAACAAAAGGACGACGAATCGTCGTCCTAATTCACATCGCAAATGTCATTTCATCATAAACCTCGGCGATTGCTTCCCATTCCTCATCATCTTCGATGGTCTCAAGGTTCACTTCACTAAGATCATTACTCACTACACGGAATAAGTCATATTCTACATCTTTGGATATCTTGGATGAACGAAGCACGGCATATATTTGTTCTCCAAGACGAAATTCCCGAAGAACCTTATAAACGATACTCTCCTTACCCTCGTCAAAGAGGATAACTTCATCCCCGAAGGTGCGTTGAAGTAGGTTAGATTCTAGCGTATCCTTCGCTTCGAAGAACATTTATTCAACTTCCTCTTCTTCAAGCAAAGTGTTGAAGGTTTCCTCTACCAGTTTCCATTCTTCTTCGTCTTCGATCGTGAAGAGCTTCAAATCATCGCCATCTTCCTCATATCGAAAAGCAAAAACTTCATCCTCTTCCTCATCTTCGCTATCCATTGGAACAACCATCATATATTTTTTTTCAGTGTCATCCATTTCGAACTTCATAACCACTTCGAATTCTTCTTCATTGCCTTCTTCGTCTGGAATATAGATAATTTCTGGCTCGTAATCGTTATTCTCTTCATTCGCCATGTCGGAGGCACCTCATTTCGTTGAAATAGAATTTAAATAGCCTTGAAGGATAAGTGAAGCTGCTAATTTATCAATAACTAGCTTACGCTTCTTTCTACTTACGTCTGCTTCGATAAGTGTTCGTTCTGCGGAGACTGTAGTCAAGCGTTCATCCCATAAGTGAACAGGCAGCTTGAAGGCTTCTCGAAGTGACACCGCGAAAGTGATGCAGATCTCAGCTCTTGGTCCTACCGAACCATTCATGTTCTTCGGAAGACCAACTACAATTCCTTTCACCTCATATTGCTCTATAATCCGAGTAATTTGAGCTAACACCGTAGCCGCATCCTTGTTAGAGATCACTTCCAATCCCTGTGCTGTCCAGCCAAACTCGTCACTTAATGCTACGCCAATTTTCCTATCCCCATAATCCAGACCCAACCATCTCATACTTAGCCACGAAGAGAAACTTTTCTCTTACCTATCCTTTGCTGTGTATTTGCAAGTATGCTTTTACGAGTTCCTCGATCAATTCATCTCGTTCTCTCTTACGTATAAGACTTCTTGCGTTATTATGACGCGGAATATAAGCCGGGTCACCAGATAGCAAATAGCCTACAATCTGATTAATCGGATTATAGCCTTTCTCATGAAGGGCGTCGTATACGGTAAGGATGATTTCCTTTGGTGATGTTTCTACACCTTCAGCCTTAACATTAAATTTCATTGTATGGTCCATAGGGTCCACCACCAACACCTCCCGATTAAACGCATTTTCATAGTTATAAACTCATCTTACAACAAAGTGTTAAATTTATCTATCCCTCAACAAAACCCGCGTGACAAACAAGGGGGTTTAGTTGAGGCCGACCTGTGTCGGAGTAAAGATGGTAATGCAGGTAGTATCCTAGAATGTGAAGGCCGACCTGTGTCGGAGTAAGTATGGGTAATGCTAGTGTATCCTAGAATGTGAAGTCCGACCCATTATTACAGTTTCTCACTAACCAACCGCTCACCAAACGCTAACGCCTCTGCTAGTTTACCAGGCTCCTTGCCTCCTGCTTGTGCCATATCAGGTCGTCCACCTCCGCTACCACCACAGACAGCAGCAATTTGTTTGATCAGATTGCCGGCATGGAAGCCTTGCTTGATCAAATCTGGAGTTACCGCTGTAATCAAATTCACCTTATCATTACTAACCGATCCAAGGATGATAACAACGGATGACAGCTTCTCCTTCGTTTGATCCACGATCGTTCTAAGAGCCTCCATAGAAGGTGCCTGCACTTGAGCGATCAATACGGATACGTCACCAACTTGCTTAACTTGATCCAGCAATGAGCCCGCTTCAATTCGATTAATTTTACCCTGTAACGATTCATTCTCTCTCGTTACTTCCCGAACCTGATCTAGCATTCCAATAATCCGTTTAGGAAGTTCTGCTGGATTTGTCTTTAATACCGACGATGCTTCCTTCAATAAGGAAATTTGATCATCTAAATACTCATATGCATAACGTCCTGTAACGGCTTCTATTCTTCTGACACCTGAACCAATACCACTCTCACTCATAATCTTGAATAGCCCAATTTGAGCCGTGTTCTGTACGTGACATCCACCACATAGCTCCAAGCTATAATCCCCAACCTGAACCACTCTTACAATCTCTCCATACTTTTCCCCGAATAACGCCATAGCACCCATTGCTTTCGCTTCATCTAGAGATTTAAGCTCGATATGCAGCTCCGTGTTGTTCCAAATTTGTGCATTAACCCGATGCTCTACATCAGATAGCTCATCTTGACTTATTGAACCAAAATGTGAAAAGTCAAAACGTAGCCGTTCAGGTTCAACAAGTGATCCCGCTTGATTCACATGATCACCTAACACTTCTTTCAACGCTTTATGCATGAGATGTGTTGCAGTATGGTTCTTAATCGTATCCTCACGTTTGGTACGGCTCACAGTCGCTTGGACTTCATCCCCAACCTGAAAGTCACCTTCAATTACCTTAGCCATCAATACAAATTGACCGTTTGGCGCTTTGAATACTCCTTCAACTACGGCTTCTGCCCCAGGCTTCGTAACAGTCCCTTGGTCACTTACTTGTCCACCACTCTCAGCATAGAAGGGATTGCGAGCTAGAATAAGCTGAATGTGATTTCCAGCACTGACGGTTTGAACGAATGCATCACCCAATACAATTCCCGTAATATTTGTAGAAGTTACCAAGTCAGTATAACCAACAAATTCACTTTTAATCGTAAATTCACCTAATGGTCCGCCTTGTACTTTCATACTCTCACTTTCTTGTCTTGCCGAGCGTGCTCGCTTACGTTGTTGTTGCATGGCCGCTTCAAAGCCTTTATTATCCACAGACATTCCGTTCTCCATGGCATAGTCCTCAGTCAAGTCCAACGGGAAGCCGAATGTATCATAAAGCTTGAACGCGTCTGTTCCTGAAATTTCTTGTTTACCCTCACGCTTAGCATCTTCAATCATCTGGGATAGAATGTTCAAGCCATCGGATAAGGTTTCGTGGAAACGTTCTTCTTCCGTACGAATGACTTTCTCGATATAAGCTTGTTTCTCCGTGACCTCTGGATAATAAACGCCCATAACTTCACCAACAATAGGTGTGAGTTCATAAAGAAACGGTCGGTCCAATCCGATCACTTTGCCATAACGCACTGCACGACGTAATAAACGTCGTATGACATAACCTCTACCCTCATTCGTTGGGAGCACACCATCGCCTACAGCAAAAGCTACCGTACGAATATGGTCAGCAATGACCTTGAGTGCTATATCCACATCTTCATTTTCTTTATAAACGACCCCAGCTTTGGCACACGTTGCTTGAATAAGAGGCTGGAATAAATCTGTATCGAAATTAGAATCCACATCTTGTAATATCGAAGCAAAACGCTCTAATCCCGCACCTGTATCAATATTCTTGTTAGGCAGAGGTGTATAGGAGCCATCCTTATTATGATTAAATTGAGAGAACACAAGGTTCCATACCTCCAAGAAACGCTCATTCTCACCACCCACAGTACAGTCCGGATCCGATAAATCACCATATGCAGGACCACGATCGTAGAAAATTTCCGTACAAGGTCCACAAGGGCCTTCACCAATATCCCAGAAGTTATCTTCGAGCTTAATAATCCGCTCTGCAGGAATGCCAATTTTCTCATTCCAGAATTGATAGGCTTCCTCATCTTCGGGGTGAATGGTCATCGATAGTCTCTCAGGATCAAATCCGATCCAACGCTTGTCGGTCAGAAACTCCCAAGCCCAGGTAATGGCTTCTTCCTTGAAATAATCACCGATCGAGAAATTACCTAGCATTTCGAAGAAGGTATGATGGCGTCGAGTTTTCCCAACGTTCTCAATGTCGTTCGTACGAATGCACTTCTGCGAATTAGCGATTCTCAGATTCTCCGGTTTCTCAGTTCCATCGAAATAAGCTTTAAGTGGTGCCATTCCAGCATTAATCCACAGTAGTGAAGCATCATTATATGGAACGAGAGATGCACTGGTCTCAATCTTATGACCTTTGGATGCGAAAAATTCTAACCATTTCTTCCTAATCTCACTTGCTTTCATACATATACCCCCACTATTTTTAAATAAAAACACACAAAAACGCTCAATAAACAGGGACGGAAATTTCCGCGGTACCACCCTGATTATTAAGCGTTCTATTCTCAGAACCCTAATCTTCTCGTTAAAGCCTGTAACGGGACTTCCCGGTGAAGTTCATTCACATCTCCATAGCCAGCGTTCTTCCATTCTTCGCAATAAGACTCTTCCAGCCAATCAGGATACGCCATTATAGCGGTAACTTCCTTCAAGGAGTCTATTCTCTGAAGCAGATTAACTATCGTCTGATTGACGATTTATACTGCAATTAACGGTCTATGGCTTACTGTAGCTATATCAAAGAATTAGCGATCTATACATCTAATTGTTGTAAAAATTATACCCTCCGCGATGGACACTGTCAAACCCATAGAATTGTCATATAGTGCTCACATGATCAATTAGGTTGTGTCTATTTCCGCAGCTTTTCGATTGTTATAATATACCCACATGTGCTGGAAGATGACCTTAAGCACGGCAAAGAAGGGAACCGCCAGGATCAAGCCAACAATACCGGCCAATTCACCTCCTACAAGCAGCACAAATATGATTAACAAAGGATGCATATGCAGTGTCCGACCGACGACCTGTGGGGATATGACGTTACCCTCAAGGACTTGTACGCATAAATTGATCCCCGAGACCAAGAGCATCATCTTCATTGATATGGTGGAGGCCATAATAATTGCAGGTGCAGCACCAAAGAACGGCCCTAAATAGGGGATGATATTGAATACTGTTACCATGCTTGCAAGTAGGAGCGGGTAGGGCATATCAATGATCCAATAGCCGATATAAGCAAGCACCCCGACAACTACACAAACAATAAATTGACCGCGAACATAATTGCCAAGAGCTGAATCTATATCCTTGAGCAGCTTAATAATATGAGTGCGGTGCTTGTTCGGAATGAAGGTCAACGCAGTTTCCTCCATTAATCGAAAATCCTTCAGCATGTAAAAAACGAGAAAAGGTATAATGAAAGCAATAAAAAGAATATTGATCGTTGCTCCAATTCCATTCACAAAATTGCTAACACCCCGTGCTATCCCATCCTCTAGCTCATGTAAGGCATGATTAATGCCTTCTTGCACACTATCTGGTACCCAGCTGCTATTATTCATGCCAGAAACTAAGCTCTGTGCTTTCATTGATAACTCCGGCATGTGGTCATTCAATTCACGTAGCTGCTTCATAAACATCGGAATGATATTCATAACTACAACCGTCATCGTTGTAATGAATACTGCATAAATTAATAACACAGCAGCCGTGCGCGGAACCTTGCGATGATTCAATAAACTGACAATTGGATTTAGCACATAAGAAATGATCATAGCTATCAGAAAAGGACCAAGTACCGCCTTCAGGAAAGTAAACACATATCCGAGCAGCGGTTGAATGAGCAATAACATGTAGAGTAATGCAAGCGTAATTAAGCTATATACGAGTACCATCAACACTCGATTCCCCATTAACCATTTCATTGCTACTCACTCCTTAGCTTACATAAACATGAATATAACTTGGTCTAGTATATGTACAAGCTTAGGAAATAACCCAACGATCATAACAAAAAAACCGAACCCCCCTAGTTGTACAGGGTTAGATCGGTGCCTTAATCCAATATTCCGCTCATACTAACTCATCTGGATTTGCGGCATTTCGTCTTCAAAGAATAAATCATCCAACGAGCTTAAAGTTCCATCTTCTTCGACTTGGAAAACGGATACCTTCTCACCATTAATACTCCACTCTATAAAGCAGCTCCAGCAATAAAACTGGTGCGAACCGATTTTTCCAATATCTTTGGATTCGCAATTCGGACAACGACACATGATAAATCACCCAATTCTCTCTTTAGATTAATATATGTTTTCTTTTTACCCATAAAGGGCTGAAATTAAACGTGAGTAAGCTTATTAAGATTTACGTAGTCGATTAATAATAGTTCCAATTTTCTGTACGACATCCTCAATATCTAGTTCTGTTGTTTCATAACCGAAGCTGAAGCGAATGGAAGTCTTCATGATTTCGGTGGGAAGCTTCATTGCTATAAGCACATGGGAATCTTCCAACGAACCTGATGTACAGGCAGAACCACCGGATGCTGCAATTCCAATAAGATCAAGCTTCATCAACATTGTCGCCTTATCTATTCCAGGAAAGCTAAGATTAAGAATGTGTGGTAAGTGCTGCACGGGATGTCCATTAATAACGAATCCATCCTTACCTATTACCTGAATCAATGCTTCTATGAATATTTGACGCAACACATTCATATGATGTTGCTTCTCCACTTGCATACGTGTAGCTAGTTGAACGGCTTTAGCAAAGCCAATGATCGATGCAACATTCTCAGTCCCCGGTCTCATTCTTCGTTCTTGGTTACCCCCATACATCTGAGGGTCAAGACATACTCCTGAGGCGTAATATAACAAACCGCACCCTTTAGGTCCATTGATTTTGTGAGCAGAGAAGCTAACTAAATCAACAGGCATGGAGAACAGATCGATAGGAACTATCCCTAAAGCCTGAACCGCATCCACATGAAGAATAATATGGTGTTCACGACATAAGGTCCCTATCTCTTCAATGGGTTGCATCGTACCTACTTCATTATTCCCATACATAACACTTACAAATCCAGTTGAAGGACGAATCGCGGCTTTCAAGTCGCTAATCAGCACCATCCCATATTGATCTACGGGAAGATAAGTGATCTCATAGCCTAGCTTCTCCAATTGTTCGCAAGCATGTAATACAGCATGGTGTTCAATCTGGGTCGTGATGATATGTGTTCTACTGAACGGCTCCATCGCTTCAACAGCGCCTAATATAGCAAGGTTGTCGCTCTCGGTCCCACCACTTGTAAATATGAGCTGCTTAGGAGAACAATGTAGTAACTCCGCAATCTGATCTCGTGCTTCGGTAATGGCTTGCCGAGCTTTACGTCCATAAGAATGTAAACTAGAGGGGTTACCAAAGTTTAATCCGAAGAAAGGAAGCATCGCTTCTAGTACAGCTGGATGCAAGGGTGTAGTGGCGGCATGATCCAGATAGTGTTCATTCATAACATCACCTATTATATATAGAACATATAGTTATCGTGCAGGCCATCGTCCCTAAAGCTAATTAAATTAGCTAGAGTGGTTGAGTCCAGTACCGATGCTATACTATCACGAATACGTACCCATAAATCACGCTTAGCGGGGTCGTCTTCTTCTGTAAAATCCACTACACTGATAGGCCCTTCCAGAACTCGAATAACTTGACCTGCTGTAATGGTTTCCGGTTCACTATTGAGTATATAACCGCCATATGCCCCTCGGATGCTCTTAACTAAACCTGCATTACGAAGAGGAGCAACAAGTTGCTCTAGATAATGCTCCGAAAGTGTATGCTTCTCCGCAATACTCTTTAAAGAAATCGGTCCTTGGCCAAATTTGAATGCAAGCTCCATCATGATGGTAAGACCGTACCGTCCCTTTGTTGAAATCTTCAAATTCGCACCTCATTTATTGGTATTAATTCCTTGTATCCATATACATTCTCGCCTTGAGTTGTCTATATTCATACTCATTATCTCTATATCATGTATATGTTATCACATCAATTCTTGTTATGGTAGAAAAATCATGGCATAATTATGAAAATAGTTTATATAAAAAGGATGACTGAGTATGACCCGTTTAACTAATAAATCTATATCCTCAACTCGAGTGATTGTAGGTATGTCTGGGGGAGTCGACTCCTCTGTAACAGCATTACTCCTGAAGCAGCAAGGTTACGATGTAATAGGTATATTCATGAAAAATTGGGATGACACCGATGAATTCGGTCATTGTACGGCGGAGGACGATGCCGAGGATGTAGCTCGCGTATGTGCTCAGATCGGAATCCCTTATTATACAGTTAACTTTGAGCAAGAATATCGCGAGAAAGTTTTCGAATACTTCCTAGATGAGTACCGTAAAGGCCGAACTCCAAATCCTGATGTGATGTGTAATCGGGAAATTAAATTCGGTGAATTTCTGAATAAAGTCATTGATTTGGACGGTGACTACTTAGCTACCGGTCATTATGCACGTTTGGATAAGGTAGATGGCAAGTTTAGACTCCTTCGTGGAGTGGATTCAAATAAGGACCAAAGCTATTTCTTGAATGCACTTCATCAAGGGCAGCTTTCAAAGGCGATGTTCCCGATCGGACATCTTCCAAAACCTCAAGTGCGAGCCATCGCATTAGAGGCAGGTCTTGCTACTGCGAAGAAGAAGGATAGCACTGGTATTTGTTTTATTGGCGAACGAAACTTCAAGGAATTCCTTAGTCAATACTTGCCCGCTCGCTCTGGTGAGATGCGTACGCCTGATGGAACCCGGCAGGGCACCCATCATGGATTGATGTATTATACATTAGGACAACGTCAAGGTCTTGGCATTGGAGGATCTGGTACAGGCTCAGGCGAGCCTTGGTTTGTTGTGGATAAGGATTTAGAACGGAATATCCTCTATGTCGTGCAAGGGGACCTTCATCCCGCACTCATGTCTACCGGCTTGATCGCCCGTGGGATGAATTGGATAAGTGGTGTTGCACCTATTGGCGAATTGGTATGCACGGCCAAATTCCGTTACAGACAACCTGATCAAGGAGTAAGATTGGTTCAGGATGAAGACGGAAGCTGCCATATTACCTTCGATCAGCCTCAACGGGCGATTACTCCAGGTCAAGCTGTTGTCCTATATTCGGGTGACGTGTGCTTGGGTGGTGGAACGATCGATGAAGTGCTAAGACCTCACCCGATCGTGAAATGACGATCGTAGCAATTAGTTGTGGGTAAAGTTGGTGGAATGAGTGAATTGGATAAGTTGGCCGGAAATTGTGAGTTGCTACTTCTGTTCTATCCTCCGTTGCTGGTTGTGGCGAATTTTCTCTTCCATTCCTTGCTCGGTAGCGTGGTAGAACGTTGTTTGCTGTAGCTCGTTGGGCAAGTATTGCTGTACGACATAATGTCCCGGGTAATCATGGGGATATTTGTAGCCAACATGACCTAGTTGCTTCGCACCGGCGTAGTGGGCGTCACGCAGATGGATAGGGACCTCCGCCCGCTTCAATTGCTCCATTGCATCCATACAATTATCAATTGCGATAGCTACGGCATTTGACTTAGGACTCTCCACCGCGAACAGGATTGCCTGTGAGATGTTATATTTGGCTTCAGGCCAGCCAATATTCTGGTGAGCTTCCATTGCTGCAACTGCTTGTACCATAGCTTGTGGATTCGCTAACCCAATATCCTCACTGCATGCAACAGTCAGCCTACGAATGAACACTCTTGGATCCATCCCAAGCTGCTCGACCGCATATAAAAACCAGAATAAAGCCGCATCGCTCGAACCGCGAATGCTCTTGTGAAAAGCCGATAATATGTCATATTGTGTGGACTCATCTGCTTTGATAGTGGGGCGTCGAATGGATTCCTCGGCAGCTGCCAATGAGAGACGAACCATACCATCGACATCAGGTGGTGTTGTCAGTGCAGCAAGCTCTAACGCATTCAAAGCTCTGCGAATATCCCCTCCCGCCATAGACGCGATATGTTGCAATGCATCCTCATCATATTCTAGCTTGAGAAAACCAAGACCTCGATCCTTGTTCTCTAAAGCATTATGTATAGCAATGAGTGAATGTTCTTCGTTCAGGTGCTCGAGTTGGAATAGAGTTGAACGCGACATTAAAGCCCCATTCACATAATGGAATGGATTCTCCGTCGTAGCTCCAATGAAGATGATTAATCCTTGCTCTACTGCTGGAAGCAAGGAATCCTGCCGCGCTGAATTAAAACGATGCACTTCGTCTAGGAACAGAATCGTCTTCTTATTATATAAGTCCATATTCGAGCGAGCTTGTTCAATGACATCTCTTACATCTTTGACAGAGGCTTCTACCGCATTCAATCGGAAAAATTGGGCTTGTGTTTGTTGCGAGATAATGTGAGCTAAAGTCGTCTTACCGGTACCAGGAGGGCCATATAACAGAATAGAGCTGACTTTATCGGCCTCGATCATACGTCGTAACAGCTTACCTTGCCCGACAATATGCTCTTGACCAATAAATTCGTCCATTGTTCTTGGCCTCATGCGATCAGCAAGAGGGACTGGTCTATCATCTGAATTAGCAAACGAGAACAGATCCATCTTATATCCACCACCTGTTCATTTACTCTAACGATTCACAGTTGGCACTACAACCTGATTCATCGCTAACAAATCTCTAACCACAACACTTCCCATGATCAACCCAGCTACAGAAGGTACGAACGCATTACTAGCCGGAGGCATCTGGGCTTTACGAATATCCGGTGCTGTCTCTGGCACAATCCGCTGTGTAACATCATCGTGAGGTTTAACAGGTGTCTCTGTGGAGAATACCACCTTCACACCCTTCTTGATACCATCTTTGCGAAGCTTCTGCCGGATGACTCTGGCGAGAGGGTCGACTGAGGTTTTAGAAATATCGGCAACCTGAAATTTGGTCGGGTCTATCTTGTTCGCTGCACCCATACTCGAGATAATCGGTATACCTCGTTCTAGGCATTGTTTCATCAAATGAATTTTGTAAGTCACCGTATCAGATGCATCCACTACATAGTCAATCGGATAAGCAAATAGCTGCTCATAGGTTTCTTCTGTATAGAACATCTTCAAGGCAATCGCTTCGCATTCCGTATTAATTAATCCAATACGCTCACGCATCAATTCAGCTTTAGACTGTCCCACAGTCGTTAGCAATGCAATGAGTTGGCGGTTAATATTCGTGATATCAACAACATCCTTGTCAATCAGAATGATACGCCCGATGCCAGAACGGGCCAATGATTCAGCAGCGAATGAACCTACACCACCTATACCTAATATAGCTACTGTACTCCGCTTCATCACATCCAAACCTTCTGTGCCTATGGCTAATTCATTCCTGGAAAATTGGTGAAGCATCGATGCACCTCTCAATCATGATTAAACAAATCTAGGGAGGAGCCTAAGACCGTAGCTATGACTCCTTCTACTCTATACTTGAGGCTGCGCTTGCTTAATTGCAACACGAACCGACAAATCCTCTAACTGTTTATCGCTTACTCCCGATGGAGCATTCATCAATAGGTCTGTTGCACTTGCTGTCTTAGGGAAAGCAATCGTTTCACGCAGATTGGTTCTGCCAGCAATCAGCATCACAAGCCGGTCGAAGCCATAAGCAAATCCACCATGTGGAGGTGTGCCATACTCGAATGCTTCCAGTAAGAAACCGAACTGCTCATTTGCCTCTTCCATAGAGAAGCCCAATGCCTTGAACATTTGCTCTTGAACCTCACGCTTGTATATACGCATGGATCCACCGCCAACCTCATAACCATTCAATACAAGATCATACGCTTGTGCACGAATCTTACCTGGATCTGTATCGAATAAAGCAATATCATCGTCATGTGGACGAGTGAAGGGATGATGTTCTGCAACGTAACGCTTCGCTTCCTCATCATATCCAAGCAATGGAAAGTCAATAACCCATGCAAATTTAAATTCTTTATCATTGATCAAGCCCAAATCGCGGCCGATTTTCAATCGCAGTGCGCCCAATACATCAGCAACAACCTTAGATTTGTCAGCGGAGAATAACAATAAATCTCCCTCTTCAGCTCCGAGTAAATCCTTCAATGCAAACAATTCCTCTTCTTTGAAGAATTTCACGATTGGACCTTTCATCTCGCCATCCTTCATCTGAATCCAGGCAAGGCCTTTGGCTCCATAACGGGAAGCATATGATCCTAGCTCATCGATCTCCTTACGGCTCCATACGCCACAACCCTTAGCGTTTAGTGCTTTTACTTGTCCACCCTTGGAGACAACCTGACTGAACACTTGCACACCACTGCCTGCAGCAATATCAGATACATCTACAAGCTCAAGGCCGAATCGAAGATCAGGTTTATCTGAACCATACTTACCAATCGCATCCGCATAGCTAAGTCTCTGGAAAGGTGTTGCTAGTTCAACATTCGCAGTAGCTTTGAACAATCGAACCATAAGTTGCTCCATTAAATCCAACAGTTGATCGCGAGACATGAATGATGTCTCTATGTCCACTTGGGTGAATTCGGGTTGACGATCCGCACGTAAATCCTCATCACGGAAGCAGCGAGCAATCTGATAATAACGCTCCAAGCCACTGACCATCAAAAGCTGTTTATAAATTTGAGGGGATTGGGGTAAAGCGAAAAATTCGCCTGGATGCACTCGACTTGGAACCAAATAATCACGTGCGCCTTCTGGCGAGCTCTTGGTTAGAATTGGTGTTTCCACATCGATAAATTCATTCTCATCGAGGAAGTCACGGAATATCTTCGATGCCTTTGAACGAAGCATTAATGTCTTCTGCATCTCTGGACGTCTTAAATCAAGATAACGATATTTCAATCGCAATGATTCATCTGAATCTACGCCATCTTCAATAAAGAATGGTGGGTTTTTCGCTGCATTCAGAATTTCGAGCTCTGTTACGCGTACTTCTATTTCTCCTGTACCCAAGTTAGTATTTACCGTTTCTGCTGCTCGTTCTACGACAGTTCCACGAATAGCGAGTACAAACTCATTTCTTGCTTTATCAGCAAATTCCATAGCAGACCCAGAGAAATCTGGATTGAAGACGATCTGCACTAATCCACTTCGATCACGTAGATCTATGAATAATACACCGCCAAGATCTCTTCTTCTTTGGACCCAACCGTTCAATATAATCGTACTTCCAATATCCGTCTTACTCAGCTTCCCACAATGGTGTGTTTTTAATAACATGTTATACGATCCTCCTAAAAGTTTGTGTAGCAAAACTACTTCTTAAGCAATACTATTGAAGTTTATGTAATATTACATTCTTCAAATCTACAAGCTTAACCGTTTCTTGCTCCCAATTCGACAAATTTTTCAAGCCAATCTCACCACGGGCTAATTCATCATCGCCTAATATGGCTGCATACTTCGCTTGCAATCGATCAGCTGACTTCATCTGGGCTTTCATCTTTCGACCCTGATAGTCCTTATCTGCACGTAATCCCGCAACGCGCAGCTCATATAACAGCTTGACCAGCTCTTTCTCCGCTGCCTCACCTAAGGCGACCAAGTATACATCGAGTGGTGGTGTAGTAGGTATCTCAACCTGCTGAGATTCAAGGATGAGCAGCGTACGCTCAAGACCAAGTCCGAGTCCAATTCCGGGTTGCTCTGGGCCGCCGATCTGCGATACGAGACCATTATAACGACCGCCGCCACCGATGGTATCAATTGCCCCAATCCCTTGAGCTTTATATTCAAAAGCCGTATGCGTGTAATAATCCAAACCCCTAACCATTCGCGGGTTGATCTGATAAGGAATTCCCATGTCATCCAAGTAACCACAAACTGCCTGAAAATGTAACGTACACGCTTCATCCAAACTATCCAATATCGAAGGGGCTTCAGCAAAGTAAGCTTGATCTTCTTTACAATCCAACACTCGTAAGGGATTCCTATCAATCCGCGCTTGACAGTCCTTGCACAGCGTATCTCTAAGCGGATTCAAGAAAGCGAGTAGCTTCTCGCGATAAGCAAGCCGACTTTCCGGATTTCCTACAGAATTCACCTCAACACTGACATCCTTGATACCTAACTCACTGTAAAAGGAGTAACCAAGTCCAATGACCTCAGCATCGATTGAAGGATCCTCAGAACCGAATACCTCGACGCCGAATTGATGGAGTTGACGATATCTTCCTGCCTGCGGTCGTTCATATCTGAACATGGGACCAATATAGAACAGCTTATTGATATCAGGCTCACCGAATAGCTTGTTCTCAACGAATGCTCTGACGACTCCTGCAGTACCTTCAGGCCGTAACGTCATACTGCGCTTACCCTTATCCTCGAATGTATACATTTCCTTCTCAACAATATCTGTTGTCTCACCTACACCGCGTTTGAATAGGTCCGTACTTTCAAAGATTGGTGTACGAATCTCACTATAATTGTACCTGCGGCATAGGTCACGTGCCTTCTCCTCAATGAATTGCCATTTCTCGACTGTGCCTGGGAGTACATCTTGCGTCCCAGTCGGTTTCTGATAGGCCATAATCCAATCCGTCCTCTCCTCATCACGAAAGTATTGTGAAAACTTATACTTTCTTACTCAATAAAAAAATCCCCCATCCCTGGCTTATTGCCAGGGACGAGAGATTGTATGATTCAATCACCCGTGGTACCACCCACATTCAGGATAAGAACATCCTGCTCTATAGCGGTTAACGCCGCAACACGCATAGGACTAATTATCATGTTGCTGTGAAGCAGCATGGGTTCATCCGTATGTTCTCAGGGAGGTCTTTCATTACGGTCATCAGCGGGAAGCTTGCAGCCTATTGGCTTCCTTCTCTGTGGCTGTGGGGCCCAATTACTATTTCCCATCAAGGAATCAACTTGTAGAGCTTGTATCTGCTGTAACTTATAGAACAAGCTCTTGGAATGCATTTGCAACATCAATAATTGTAATATGCTACACATCTAAAGTCAAGACTGGCCTTCCTATTAAGTAGTTTAACGGGTGATGCTAATATCGCAACTTTTTTAAAATAATCATTTTTTTAAAATATATTGCGTTACATAGCGCAGTATATTATATTAAATAATGATCAAACTATTGATAGGAGAGATACTTCCATGAAATACACTGTAAATTTATTCGGATTTCCGTTAGATGGAACCATTGATGCTGACAATCACCACCTGGCAATCAATTTCGCCGAGGATGAGCTTCATCGCTTTAAAACGTATCTTCAACGAGTATTACCAAAGTATACAGATTTGACTAAGGAGGATACCCAATCAATTAATCGGTTGATCCAACGTGCGATTGAAGCTGAGAATAGCATGGGTGGTCGGATGAGCGAACCCACAATTAAACTACCTTATGAAGTCACCCCCGAGATCAAAGAAAAACTGGTTCAGAGTGCTGCAATGCAGGGCACATCGGCCACTCAACTGTTAATCAGAATTATCGAATCCAAGTATCACTCTATGATCAACGCTTAGTTAAACCAAATTTTATCGGGAGGGTTTTATTCATGGCATACGGCAACAAGGTAAAGTTTCATTATGACATCCCTGTATACATCAAAAACCAATTGGTTGATATGGCTAAAAAATCAAGAATAACCGCTACTGAAATGTTATCCAATATCATCGAGGAAGAGTATTTGCGGGTCACAGAACAACAAAAGAAGAAATACGATTAATCCCAAACACCAAGTGGATATTGCACAGTTTGTACCATTTCTCGAATCACGGAAGATGGCAATGAATGGTACTCATAATTGTTGTATTCCCGATCAATAGAATCCATATAGAACAGGTGACAATCCGTAAAAGGCTCGACCACATCATGAACAATCAATAACAGACATAGAAGACCGGTGCAAGCAAACGTTTTATAATATATCCGTAGATGTTCATTGAATTCAGAGCCCACAATATGTGAAATATGCTCCTTTAATGCTTGTAATGGTAGACCGTCTAGTATTTCTTCATTTATTCGATTGTAATCCAAAAGCTTCATTATTCTTCCCCTTTCTATGGTTGGAATGGTTTAGTAGATATAATTGTACAACGTAACGTATTGAAGCGCAATATAAAAAAAGGTTTTTTCTTCCTTAATAGGGATTAAGACCTATTGTGAGTTGGAACAATTACTCAACCAGGAATTACCTACTAGATATGCTGTATGCATTTCAACAACTGAAAACGGCTAACTCAAATATTAAGCCCCATGCTATGCATGGGAGAACTGAACAGGAAGTGCCGTGAGGAATGATGGGAGAAAGTCCTCCTTTGCTATAATGAGAATTGGTTTCGCCAGCCAAATTCTCAAGCAAAGGAGGACGGTACCCATGGGTGCGAGCAGTCTATCCCACACCCGCTGGGATTGCAGTTATCATATCATATTCATTCCGAAATTTCGCCGAAAGGTCTTCTTCAAAGAAGTTCGAAAAGAAGTAGGAGAAATATTGAGGACATTATGTGAGTACAAGAATGTAGAGTTGGTAAAAGGAAGCATCAGTGCCGATCATGTACATATGTATGTGAAAATACCACCGAAATTGAGCGTGTCTGAATTTATGGGATATCTCAAAGGGAAAAGTGCGCTAATGGTATTCGATCGGTTTCCTCAGATGAAGCAGAAGAGCGGCAGACATTTGTGGGCACGAGGATATTATGTAAGTACGATTGGAATAAATAAGGATGTCATCCGAGAGTACATCCAGAAGCAAGAAGAAGCGGACATTATCGAGGACAAGGCAACACAATAAACCCCTTAAGGGGTAGCCCGAGAAATGGCTGGCGAAACCACGCCTTTAGGCGTTGCCGGCAACATGCCCCTTATAGGGGCGATATCAAACCACCCGTTGAACGGGTGGTCCGTGATTGAAAGTAGTCATCTTGACTGACTATTCCACCCCCGAGCTACCTGAATAATCGTTTTTTTTCGTCAGGGTCTCTCCGGCAAGCCAGGACGCTTGTAATCCTTACCTTGTAGCCCTCCATATAAGCCTTGATCCCAAGCCACGAACCCATGAACCCATGTGGGTTTGGAAATACAAGTGCTATTTCTGGTCTCAGCGTTATGGGTACTCCTTCTGTTTATCCTGCAATTTTAGACAAATAGTACTGGGTTTTAGACTTTATACAGTATTAATTGTACAATCAGTAATACTTCTAGCATAACTAAAACTGAGAATCTGTACTTTAATCCACGTGGCGGATTGGGCAATCTGTAACTTTGAACGACATATAGAGTCTCGTTTCCTTTTTCGGGTAGAAATCCATCCATCAACAGGGTGTACTACTGCAGTGGGCACAAAGTGAAATTTCATTATGACATTCCGGTTTACAATCGAGTAGGAGGGAGCGATAAACTCCCGTCCTCCACCACCGTACGTACCGTTCGGTATACGGCGGTTCATGAAATATTCCGCAGTGAGTTGTATCTGTCCATTAGGCTTCTATAACCAATGGATTTCCAGTATTGGTTATCCGATGTGCGTTGTAGAATCGGACTGCCAGCAATACGCCAATACCCTTTTCGGGAATTTCCCCATTCAAAGGCTTTATCCTCAGGGATTCCTAAGGATACAAGCCTTTTCACCTTGGTTCTCGGGTTCTTCCATTGCTTCCAAAGGCACATTCTAAGCCTTCTTCGAATCCATTCGTCCAATCTTTGAAAGATACTTGGCGTGTCTGCGAGCGAGAAGTATCCGCACCACCCTATTAGGTATTGGTTCAGTTCCTTGATTCGCTCTTCCATCTTCATCGACTTCTTCCGAGAGGTAATTGCTCGAATCTTTGCCTCTGCTTTCTGCAAGGATTGCTTTGCAATTCTCACTTTAGGATATTTCTCCGGACTCAGCCTAAATCCCAGAAACTTTCGCTTCCATGGACGGTCTACCGCGCTTTTTGCTTGGTTCACCTTTAATTTTAGCTTCATTTCAATGAATTTGGTTATAGAAGCCTTGACTCGTTCACCTGCTCTGTGCGTCTTCACGTAGATGTTACAATCGTCCGCATAACGGACGAAGTGGTGTCCACGCTTTTCAAGTTCTTGGTCCAGTTCGTCCAGTACGATATTGGACAATAGCGGACTTAATGGGCCGCCTTGCGGCGCTCCTTCAGATGTCGGCTTGACCAAACCGTCTTCCATCACGCCCGATTGAAGGTATTTGCGGATAAGCAGAAGAACCTTCTTGTCCTTCACTTTAATCGCTATCTTCATCATTAGACGGTCATGATTGACGCGGTCGAAGAATTTCTCGAGATCTAGGTCGACTACGAATCGGTATCCTTCTTTCATGAATTCTCTGGCTTTCTTCACTGCGTCGTGTCCCCGCCGCTTGGGGCGAAATCCATAACTGTGTTCGGAAAACATTGGATCAAACAGTGGTGTTAGTACTTGGGCGATTGCTTGTTGAATCATTCGATCTGTCACGGTAGGTATACCTAACATCCTCACGCCTCCGCCATTCTGTTTCGGAATTTCTACCCGACGAACGGGACTTGGCTGATAGGTTCCTTCTTCTATCGCTTGGCGTATGGTCTGCCAGTTTTGTTGGACGTGTTCCCGTAAAGATTTTACGGACATTCCATCCACGCCATGGCTTCCTTTATTTGCTTCTACACGCTTTAATGCTTTCAGAAGATTTTCCCGCGATAGCAGTTGCTACAACATATCTACCTCTCCTTACGTGATCTGTACCTTCTTCTTGTGCCAAGGATGAATTCTGCCCTGCCGAAGTCCTCGCGCGGAATTCACCGCTTCCTCCTTCAGTCAGATCCTTTCGGATTTTCTGCTTTCATCACTCATCTTGAACGCCTTGATGTACAAATGCCTATTCCATGTTCAGCCCTTCCGCAGGTATTGCAACACCCGCGTACTATGACTTCTGCTGACTTCTGTACGTTCAGTCTACTTTCACAAGCAGAGTTACGGAGTTACTCCGCGTACCGCACAGATCTCCCCAGGTAAGAACGCTATCTTCCTCTCCATCTATCTGCCACATTTACTCTCGCTCGCCTTTGGCAGTAAGGACTTCGACTTGTCATGCAGCCTCATCCAACGAACGCTAGCCTTATATGTGATTCATGTTCCTCAGACCGGAGATTTGCCGCCGACTTCCTTCAGATTATCTGAGTTCTAAGATAATCTGAATTATCCGAGAAATATGATTATCCAAGGAGTTCTATAAAAAGCCCTATTAATAATCCTTTATTACTTTTTTCTCGGATAATCAAAAAAAGAAAATCATCTTGTTTTATAATCCTTATGCAGCCGCTTACCGGACTGACATTGTATAAAAGGAGATGGTTCTTTATGAGTAATTCAATACCCACAGAACAGCTAAGTTCAACCATTGAACAAATGATGAGGTGGATGACCGCTCTTGGATACCGCTGTTCAACTATATCGGCATATCAGTGTGCTTTAAAAAAAGTTGCCACATTTATGAAATATCATGGTGTTACCGAGTATTCCCATGCAGTCGGTCAGCTTTTTCTTGAAGAACAACTGACGAAAACGGGATTATCCGAGCGTTGGTGTAAATACATAAAAACGGCCATCAGACGGTTGGATGGTTACATACAAGACAAACCATTTGAAACAACTCACATCAAACGACTGGCAGTTTGTCCGGATGTTTTTGTTCCTGTCATTGATTCGTATATGGCATATATGAAAGAAAAGGGTTACAGTCCTTCTACTGTTGAAGCCAGATGTATATATGCTGGACAGTTTCTCGGGTCTTTGGAGAAACAATCAGTCACCGATTTTAAATCAATGAGTTTTATACACATAGGCACTGCATTTTCAAACATTAACTCGAAGCAGGGGTTCTGCGAAAAACTGCCTCCATTCCTTAAATACCTGTATCAGACAGGCATGACTGAAATGGATTTTTCAAAAGCAGTTCCACGGTATTCCTCAGCGGAAAAACTGCCTTCCATATATACGGAAGTAGAACTTATCCAGTTGCTGAATAGCATCGAAAGAACTTCCGGGATCAGGAAACGTGATTATGCCATCATGGCACTGTCTGTTTCTTATGGCCTTCGTGCGAATGATATCTCATCTTTGAAGTTTTCAGAAATCAGTAATGGGCAGCTGGCATTCATGCAGTCAAAAACATCCGTCATGTATCAGGCGGATTTGCTGGACAAGGTATCGGAGGCACTGCGGGATTATATCCAGAATGGAAGGCCTGATTCAGACTGCGAATATATCTTTATTCGTAGTTCAGCACCCTACAGAAAGCTTTCACGCAGCTCTATCTGGTCAATAGTCTGTACATATCTGATGAAAAGCGGCATAAATATTGGTTCAAGAAAACGTGGCTCACATGCAATACGTGCAAGTCTGGCCACACACCTTGTCAATAATGATGTTCCTTACTATATAGTGCAGAAGATACTGGGACATCAGGATCCCAATGCCACCAAGCGTTATGCATCCATTGATTTTTATAGGTTAAGGTCGTGTGCGCTTGAGTGTCCAAAGCCATCCGGTCAGTTTGCTATATATCTTTCAGGAGGTGCATGGAAATGAGAACTTTCGTGAATCCATTGAAATACGAGATGGCTTCATACATTGCCCTTCAGAAAAATGCGGGCAGGTATATTTCTCACATTGAAAGAACTTGTGCCGGGCTGGATAAATATCTTGTTGCTTCAGGCAAATCTGAAAAAAGCCTGAAGGAGGCAGACATCACGGGATGGATATCCACGCTTCAGGTTGCCCATGCAACTAAAAAGAAATATTTTTCGGTCTTAAAAGGCTTCTCGGTTTATCTACAGTCATTAGGAATCCATTGTACACTTCCATCATTTTCACGTAACCGCGGGACGGCATATACACCGTATATATTCAGCGATGACGAATGGCTGCGGATTATCAATGAAAGTGACAACCTGATCTATTCATTAAATCACTTAGGATCCGACACGCCGATTGGGTTTCCTGTTCTCGTCAGGCTGCTGTATACCTGTGGTCTGCGTTTGAATGAAGCACTAAACATCCGGGTAAGTGATATTGATTTTGAAGAGGGAGTCCTTATCATCAATAAAGCCAAAAGAAACCGCCAAAGGTTTGTTCCCATGAAACCATCCATGACAGAAACGCTGTCCGCTTATTGTGCGCGTATTGGAATCATGCCAACAGCAGAAGCCTTTGTATTTTCCAACAACGGCAAAGCTTATAGTGACAGTTGGGCCCAAAGATGGTTCTCTGCAATTCTGAATAAAGCAGGAACCCACTATTACAGGAAAACAAGGCACGAACGCGGTCCATGTCTACACTGTTTAAGACATACCTTTGTATTCCAATCATTCAGACAGTCAAAGAAGATGGTCGATTCATTAAATGAACTTGTGCCGATACTTTCCACTTATTTGGGACATGTAAATATAATGGAAACGGACAGATACCTGAGATTTTCCTATGAATTGTATACAGAAGCCCATAAGTCGATTTGTGACTACACAGAGGGGATTTTTCCTGGGGTGTGGTCATGAGAAAACACAGAAATGAGCTCCTTTCTATTTTATCTGAATACTTCACGGAATACCTCCCGCTCGTAAAGGGGCTCAGTCCGAATTCGATCCGCTCTTATCAATATGCGTTTCAACTTATGTTTGAATTCTTGGCAACTGAAAAACAGACATGCGCTGAAAAAGTATATTTTAAAAATCTTGAAGGGACCGTTACCAAAGAATTCCTTGCATGGCTGGAAGAAAAACGCGGCTGCAGCATAAGTTCTCGAAACCAAAGACTTTCGGCACTTTCATCCTTTGCAAGTTTTGCTATAAATAAATGCCCTTCTTCGGCACTAAGGTTTTATACGGAGGTTTCCGCTGTTCCACAAAAGAGAAAGCCTGAACGAACTCCCGTTTACTTTACCCGGAGGGAAGTCACCGTACTACTCAAGCTTCCGGATGGAGCCACAAAAGCATCCGCCAGAGACCGTGTATTACTGAGTGTACTTTATGCAAGCGGTGCAAGGGCACAGGAATTGTGCGATATAACCGTAGGTGATATACGTTTTGATGGGAAAACATCCATCAAGCTTGTTGGGAAAGGGAATAAAGGCCGTATTGTTACGATCCCAGAGAAATGTGTGGAGCTTCTGCTGTTTCATTTGAAAACAAATGGCCTGATAAGCAAACTGGACAAATATGTGTATTTGCTAATATAGAAATGAGCCACTTAGAGGCAGTTTGATTACAATTAAAG
>JBBDIY010000089.1:30392-57535 GCA_040880185.1 Paenibacillaceae bacterium | reverse complement strand
CTGATCCAACCCTATCTGTTCTAGAATATTGGCTCGCATAACTCCATTTCACCTTTTCCTATAAGGAAAAGTGACCACTTCGGCCACCTCGAAAACTTATACTTTTTTATTCGTGCACAAAAAAATCCCCACTACAGGGTTCCTGGAATGGAGACAATTCATAAACTTCCTAAGTTAGGATTAGGTATATTAATGTGGAAGTGTGGTTTTTAACTTATTCTCTATGGATTGCTGCACTTTCTTACGTGCATCCAAAGCCAACTCATGATTATGCGCGAATTTAACACCACTTAATGCGAGCGCCTCTTTCACTGACAACTCAATCGTGATCTTCTCTTCACCATGCGGGATCATAACATTGGAGTTCATCGATCATCACCTCTTTGCTTTTACTATGACTCTTTTCACTTATAAATATAACAGATCATGTAAGGTATTGCAAGTGGAGAAAGTGATAAAAACAAGGGAAATCACGCAATATTTAATACGAACAATTAACATTATGTAAACATGAATTGTTCGCTTTTTACGAGGTTTTTTTTCTTCTAAGCTTTCCTGCAATCCATTGAGTACATATTCCAAATGAGATCAGCATGACAAGTCCAATCACAATCCAACCGATAATCGGTATATTGGCAAAAGCAACGATCACAGATGCTCCGATTAAAACCTTGATCCATTCCGATTTCTGTAGTGTTCCCTTAAAGAGTTCTCCTACTCGATAACTCACGACTGCACTTCCAAGTGCGAATGCTACAATGATTATAATCAGCACGATGATGAGCAACGGTATGCCAATAATCGTAACGATCAGCAATATACTTATCGCCATAAGGATCATGCTAGTTAATAAGCCGGTATATAGCAGTCGGCCAGCCGATTCCTGCTGGTACTTATCAATAAATGAAGCCGCTTTCCGTTTGCCAATAATCCGAATGAGCACTGGGATCAGAACGCATAGCAAGCTTACTGCCAGCTTCAACACCCACAGACCCAATATTAACCCGCCTCCGATAAGGAGGCTATTCTGTGTTTCGTTATCCAAAGAAATGTTATAAACATCGTCTCCTATTTTCGCGCCTGATTCCTGTTTCACTTCACCACCGAAAACGAGGACAATCCCATCTACATCAGCTGTGTTAGAGAGAAGCAAATTTCCATTAATGACAACAACAGCACCTGTCACATGGCCATATACAGAAGCGTCTCCACCAACTACGTACAGATCATCGATCGTTTCCCCTGCAGGAACAGTCGTACTATTATGTTCAAATATACTTTTAGCTGATGCAATACCAGGGATAAGGAGTATAAAAAGTAGCATTATGCTTAGCGGAACAATCATTTTCTTCAAAACCTTCATCCCCCTTAACCTGTTGTTGTTTGAAGCAGTCGCTTGAGTGAATAGCTTGATATAGAAAGGATAATTAAGGAAAGCACTAACGTCAATCCTGCTAGAATAGGTAAGGTGGATATGAAATGGGAAACCATATAAACCATTACAACCGTAAATTTCATAAGACCACTCAATAGTTTGAGGAGAACAGCTCCTGTCATCAACCATAGAATGCCCAGTACCAATAACGCAACAACGGGGATGGAGAACCACCCCAATCCATTCACCTTCATTGCTGATTCATCCCGGATTGCCTGTAGGATTCGATCATCCATTCCTTTCGGTGCTTGGAGCCTACTATACATTTGCGATACATCCGTTTGCATAACGAGCATCTCTTCAAGCAACCTCTGACAAGATGTACAAGATTCGATGTGGTTTTCAACCTCTTGCCTGTCTTGTTCGCTCAATTCGTTATCGATATAAGCCGATATTTGTAGTTCGGGATGGTTTGTCATCACATATCCCCCTTTCTCAATTCTTTACGTAGGGCAAGTCTTGCAGAGAACAATCGGGATTTAACCGTTCCCAGGGGTACTCCCACCATTTCAGAAATTTCTTCGTATCGGAATCCTTGCACGTCATGGAGCAGAACGACTTCCCTTTGTTCGATCGTGAGCCGATTCATGGCTTCCTCAATAGTGAGATTCTCATGTGATTCGACATATCCCAGTTGCTCCCCTCTAATTATTGATTCATCAGCATATACGATCTTCCCGCGCTGTTTCAATCGATCTTTGCACAGATTGGATACGATGCGGATCATCCACGAAGTGAATGCATATTTGTGTTCCAAATTCGATATCGAGTAGAATGCCTTAATGAAAGCTTCTTGCGAAACATCTTCCGCTTCCATCCTATCACCTAACATCCCTACCGCATGTCTGAATACCTGATCTTTATATCGTTCCACGAGTTTGGTAAAAGCGTCCCGGTCACCTTGCTTGGCACGATGAATATAATCGAATAATTCCTCGTCCACGTATGATCAACTCCTATTAGAACCGGCAGCTATAATTCTTGAAACTTTATAAAGTCTTGCTATGCGAAAGACTTCTAATAAGATCACATTCAAAGTAATCCACACTCCGCCAAACACATAACCAGCAACCACATCGCTTGCATATTGAACATTAGAAAATATACGACTCATCCCAACTAGCAAGCATAATATAATTACCAAGCTGCTTACTAATGCATGGATCTTTAAATTCCCAGAGTGACGTACGAGTAAAAAAGCCGCAAAACCACAAACCGTTATCGAAAGTAATGTTTGTTCGCTGGGAAAAGTGAAGCCGAATCTGATACCTGTGGGCCCAGTTCGATGAAACAGCACTTGTAGGCTTTCATTCAGTACCTCACCCATAATAATAACGATTGCCAAAAAAGTTAGCTCAAGCAAACGATCCTTTCCTTTGAACCAGATCCATATACATGTGAATATAATCAACGGTACAAAAACGTAGTAAGTTCCTAGCATTAAATAATGGCTGTTATTACACCCAATAACATCATATACCGATTTACAGAATGATGATACCTCTCCCAATTGGGGCCAATCACCTCTCCGATTGAAATGAAAATCGATACCCAAATGAAAGCTCCAGAGCCTAGACGATGACCAATCCAGTAAGAAATCGTCACGCCCAGGCAAGCCCCTGTTCCAGCCACAATAATACTCAGAAGCCAATTTAGATCCCCTTGGAAGACAATCAATCCAGCATAAATCATAATAAATTCTCCGGGGAGAGGTAGAGCGATCAATTCAAGCAATAAGGATAAGAAGAGAACCCAATAACCGTATTGTTCTAATAAGTTAATAAAGAAACTGATGCCAAACCCCTCCCCTAACTTGCTCGGTAATCCCTCCTAATGAATAGGTCACACCTGCTGGTAATTGGATTGTCTTTAATGTATTATTTACCGTTTTAGATACCTTACTCATGTCATAAGTATTTTATTGATATCCTCTGGCTTAATGCCGGCTTGCTCGTTTATAAATAAAGAGACTCCACTTTTGCCCATATTGTTCATTCGACCATCCCAGTTTCTTTCTTTGATTTTTTCGAGTAAAATAATATACGATATAATCCTGATCGGAGCTGCTCTCATAATGAATAAGACTGAAGTTCTACCACAGGCATTGTTGTGGGGGGACAAACGATTTCATACATGGAATTACGAAATGCGCGAACAATTCGGTACGAAGGTATTCAAGGTCATGCTCGATGCTGGCTTTACATGCCCGAATCGGGATGGATCCATCGCAACAGGCGGCTGTACGTTTTGTAGCGCACGTGGGTCAGGCGATTTCGCCGGTAGTAGGCGAGATGACCTGGTCACGCAGTTTAATAAGATACGTGAACTCCAGCATCTGAAGTGGCCTGAGGCCCAATATATCGGTTATTTCCAAGCTTATACGAATACGTATGCTCCTGTAGAGGAGCTCAGAGAATATTACGAATTGATCCTTCAGCAGCCAGGTGTGGTTGGGTTGTCGATTGCAACAAGACCGGATTGTCTGCCCGATGATGTGTTGGACTATCTAGCCGAATTGAATAATCGAACCTATCTGTGGGTAGAGATGGGCTTGCAGACTGTCCATGAGGAAACGTCACGGCTCATTAATCGCGCCCACGATACGAAGTGCTATGAGGAAGCTGTCCAGAAGCTTCGCGCCCGAGGTATTCGAGTATGCGCACATATTATCCATGGACTACCGCAGGAAACCCACGCCATGATGCTCGATACCGTTCAAGCTGTGGGTAACATGGACGTGCAAGGGATCAAGATCCACCTTCTTCACCTCATGCACAAAACCCCGATGGTTAAGCAATATGAAGCGGGACTTCTGCGCTTTCTGGAGAAGGATGAATATGTAAGCTTAATCGTGGACTCGCTCGAGCTTCTGCCTGCAGAGATGATCATCCACCGATTAACGGGAGATGCTCCACGCGACTTACTCATTGGACCATTATGGAGTCTGAAGAAGTGGGAAGTATTGAATGCCATTGATAATGAACTGATTCGCAGGAATACTTGGCAGGGGAAGCTGCGATGAGTAACATCCGATTACTGTCTGTCTTGAACGAGGCTCACAGGTTAGTTGGAGAAAGATTGTCTGCAGGTGACTGTGTCATTGATGCTACGATGGGCAATGGGAACGATACTCTTTTTCTAACGCGTTGTGTGGGTCCTACTGGTTATGTATATGGCTTCGATATTCAGGAAGAGGCGTTGGAGCATACACGTGAACGATTGTTGCGTGAGCGCGTTGCTGTGGAGCAGATCGTTCTTAACGTCGAGAGCCATGAGCATATGGAGGGAATAATTCCAACGTCTATGCATGGACAAGTTGCAGCGATTATGTTCAACCTAGGTTACTTGCCTGGTGGCGAGCGTAGCTTGATAACGATGACGGATACAACACTCGGGGCCTTGGACGCTGCTTTACGATTACTTCGTTCTGGAGGTATCTTAACGATTGTTATTTATCCAGGTCACCCCGGTGGCGATGAAGAATCTGTTGCGATTCAATGCTGGGCTGTACAGTTACAGATAAGTTCCTATCAGGTCACATCCTATCAATTTCTCAACGCTTCTACTGAACCACCCTATCTAATTGCCGTGTACAAAATATAACTTTGAATATCGCTCCGCAACCGTTACATTAAATCAAATGAATACCCACCATTCAAGTGGAATTAGCCACTTTTGAAGCGGTTAAACTTTACAACATGATTACTTTTATCGTTGTAACCACTTTTGGAGTGGTTAATCAGACCTTTGAAGCTCTCACAAGGGGAATACCCCCAATTAGCCACTCAAGAAGTGCTTATTATATACTAGTCGATAAAAGCAGAGTGATTAGCCACTCCAGATAACGTTAAACTATGAATAAATTTTATCTAAATATACGAGGAGAGATCATATGAACGTTTATCCATTACAATTCAAACCAGAGATGAAGGAGCGAGTTTGGGGCGGCAGAGCGTTATCCCAATTCGGTTTCAAACTGCCAGATGGTCCTATCGGTGAAGCATGGACGATCGCAGATCATCCGAATGGAACTTCGACGATTATGAATGGAGATTTAGCAGGGAAAGGATTAGATGTGATCAGACAGCAATACGGTACTGAATGGTTCGGCAGCAAATTTAACGCTCAGAAGAGCGGAAGATTTCCTCTACTTATTAAGTTGCTTGATTGTAATGATGATCTGTCCGTACAGGTGCATCCGAAGGACGATTATAGCCGACTACCCGATGGTGAGCTCGGCAAAACTGAGATGTGGTATGTGCTTGATGCCAAACCTGGAGCGAAAATCATCTATGGGCTGAAATCGGATTGGTCTCGTGAGACGTTGGAGGCTGCTATTGCTGAAAATCGGATCATGGATAGTATGCAAGAGGTAGCGGTAGAGGTTGGTGACTGCTTCTATATTCCTGCTGGAACTGTACATGCACTATGTGCGGGAGTACTTGTTGCTGAAATTCAACAGAATTCTGATACGACGTATCGACTATACGATTATAACCGTCCTGGATTAGATGGTAAACCGCGTGAATTACATATCGAGGATTCTTTGAATGTGATCAATTATGATAACGTTGGAGCAAGTCGCATGACCACTGCGGTATCCTCGCCGAACAACTGGCTTACCTTAGTAGAATCTGCTTATTTCGCAACAGAAAAAGCAGTAGTAGAGGGTCAATGGAGCCAGTCCACATCATCGGAAAGCTTCACTGTCCTGATCGTTGCCGCTGGAAGTGGAGCCTTACACTGGGGCGATAAAGTCATCACACTCAAGAGTGGAGATTGCTTCCTGCTACCAGCTACCTTAGGGGAATATAAGCTCGAAGGTGGGATTACGGTGCTGCGGAGTTACTTGCCGTAGATGGAAAGTAAAACTTACAACTTCCTTAAATTCCAAAATAAACGATCCAGTTCGTCATGTTGGAGATTATTTATCTCTTCATTTGAATAACGAGCTTGATAGTATCCCGTCATCAAATCAGACTTGTCGAAAATTGGGTGTTCTGTTATTGGGCGATTGTCATTCTCACGGCACCATTGTAATAAACGATCACGCATGTCCTCCCATGTATCTGAAGAGGGTATAGATGATCCACGGTCTATATAGGTTTGAACGGTTTGTTGGAGAAGACGTCTGATCTTCTGTGCAAGGTCAAATCGGTTCCATTCCTGCCAATCTACACCTTTCTTCTTTAACTTACTTGTTTTCCAAATACGCGATGACAAATTCTTGTCATTTGAACGGAGCGATCTCTTTTCCTCTAAATACGGCATTAAGTCAGCTTGGGATTTTACAGCCTTTCTTAATTTCAATAAACTAATTACTTTCCTCCACCAAGATGGCTTACCTAAGAACCTAAACAATAATACACCAATCATACATGTAAGGATTATATTGCCCCAGTGGTCATAAGAAAGGAAAGACGGTATATGTAATCTGAATAAATTCGACGATTGATCCCAATCTCCGCCCTCTAACTCCTGCATAAGGATACTGCCGCGGCCGAAATCCAATGGAGCACCCATTCGATCCATCGTCTCCTTGATGAAGGAATGTACAGAACCTTCGATTGGACTTATTACCTTCTTCCCCAGATTACCCCACGTCATAGATATTACAATCGTACATACTAGTAACACTACTAAGAGGTAACCACCCGTTCTCACAATGAACACTTTGAGTAATAACTTAGGATGATAGGCAGCTTGTAATAACTGTTCCCGTTGAAGCAATACTAAGAATAGCATGATATTGATTGCTGCGGTCAAATATAAGAAATCAACCGATGACACATATTTTGGAGAAATCGGATATATGAAAAAAGCTAGTAAATGAGTTGCAAATCCAACAAAAAAAACATTCGAATGCAACTTCGAATCTGATTGACTACCGCGAAAGAAAACAAAAACACCGATACCGACAGCGATTATATGCAGTTGATGCAATTGAAAAAACAAAAAAACACAAGCACCTATCACAAATACCCAACGAAAATAAACTGGAATGAAGCGAAACACGGTCCCTAAACCATAAGCAATCCATAAGCCCATTATATAGACAAGAGCTTCGATGTTTAATAAAGGGAATCCCGCTAATGGGATGAAAGGTACCCATGCAAGAGTCTCCATCATTCCGATATGAATTGGAGTATGAATCGTTATCCATCTTTTCACCCGGAGCACTCCTTCACTTTAGCAATACATACTCGACAAAATTCCCCTTTGTCTGAATGGAACGGATGCATTGAGACAATTCCGTATCATAAATTGCAGTGATGACGAATATATTCTGTTTACGCATATTGAACGTTTGCTCGGACAAGAAGGCACCGAATTGCTTGCAGGGTTTCAGTTGAAGCAAGGAAAGCTTTTCTAGTATATGATGCATCTGTAAATTACCACTACCCTGTTGTACTCGAATTAGATTGTTCGGGTCGGCAGATAGTGACTCATTACATGCGAATCCAATCTTGCAGCCTTGCTTCAATGCCGCTGATACAAGTGAAGCCGTATACCGAATGCCCAATTCGAGTCGTTCACGATTTGCCGGTGTATCCCAACCATCGTCACGATCTTGAATGTTCAGGAATATCCAACATTGGTCATCTAAGATGGTCTCTCTCTTGTGAACCATGAGTTGATTAGATTTGGCTGTAGCTTTCCAAGATATCATCCGAATACGATCCCCGGATTGGTAAGGCCTCGTTCCGGCGTATTGGAAGTGATTTTCCCCTATCGCCGAGTCCCGGCTGAACACAGTTTCTAACCATCCTCTGGCAGGCACAGGAAGATCCGATATTCGAAAAAGAGACGGGTATACGAAGATGGTAGTATCTGTTCTGCTAGTTGTACTAGATATATGAAACCCGAGTATATCTCCTAATGACAACCTAGCCGTACTAAGATCGAAGCGCCCTCTTTCCTTACATATCACATTGTAATGACGCGTGAATTCCGTTTGGGAGGGTAACGAGAAGAAACTACGATGATTGATCTGATATTCACCTTGGCTTTGATACAAATCATCACTGTTCCTTCCTATTTTGAATGAAGCAGGAATGACGGATTCGACCAATAGATATGCGATTGGAAATCGATTTCGATTAGCTATTACTTCTGTCAATATCACAGTTTCTCCAACATGAATACGAGACCGATTGAGTGTGCGTTGATAATGTATCTTTCTAAACCCGATACAACGGTAAACATAATGTTGCAAAGCGAGGAGCAACATGATCACAATCAATGACCATACAAAAATCATCTGATCACCCACTTGCCGGTTCGAAGATTTCGGTAGGTGCCTTAACTTGTCTTAGAATATCTTCCATGCAGGCATCGACAATGGATGTTTCAGAATAACCCGCTCTGGTAATGAGGCGATGGTTCAACACGGGCCCAGCCATTCTCTTAACATCCTCCGGGATGACAAATTGTCTACCTTGAAGCAATGCATTGGCCTTGCAGGCTTGATAAAACTGAAGGCTTCCACGAGGACTGGCCCCAAAAAGCAGATCAGGGTGCTGTCTCGTCCTCAACACAATCGATAATAAATAATTCTTTACATCTTGACTTACGAAGACATGTTTCAACTTTTGCTGAAGTATTATAATCTGATTAGGTTCGATAACATGTGTAAGGGTTTCCAATGGATTGCTTTCGGAAAACCGTGATAATATAACGGATTCTTCTTCCCATGTAGGGTATCCTAGACCAATTTTTAATAAGAAGCGATCCATCTGGGCTTCAGGCAAAGGAAACGTCCCTTGCTGATCTAATGGATTCTGTGTAGCTATAACCAAATACGGCTTGGAAAGCGGTATGGTCACTCCGTCAATTGTCACTTGTCTTTCTTCCATGGCTTCCAATAAACTGGACTGAGTTCGGGGGGTTGCGCGATTAATTTCGTCTGCGAGTAGAATATTAGTGAAAACAGGACCCTCCCGCAATTCGAACTCCGATGTGCTTTGATTAAAAAAGTTGATTCCCGTAATATCGGACGGTAATAGATCAGGCGTGAATTGAACGCGTTTCATATCACAATGCAATGACTTGGCGAATGTTTTGGCCAACATCGTTTTCCCAGTTCCAGGCACATCATCCATCAACACATGACCATTAGCTAACAGAGCAGTTAACAAGTATTCGACTACCCGTTCTTTTCCTACCATAACCTTCTGGACGTTACTTTTAATCTGGTCTATAAGTTCTTTGATAATTCCAATTTCCAACCCTACTCACCCCTTCAAAATTATTGATACCATTTTGATTGCTTATTAAACATTTCGTAATAAATTCCCTTGGTATGGATGAGTTCGTCATGCGAGCCTTCCTCGGCAATAGAGCCGTTTTTCAATACCAATATTCGATCAGCTATTCTACAGCTTGCAAGTCTATGCGAAATAAATATTGTTGTCTTATTTCGAGTGAGTTCAGAAATTTTTTCGAATATCTCTGATTCTATCACGGGATCCAGAGAAGCAGTTGGCTCATCCAAAATATATATTTCTGCTTCCTTTACCAATAGCCTCCCTAATGCAATCTTTTGCCATTGCCCCATTGATAGCTCGTAACCTTTCTCAAACATAAATCCAAGTTGGGAGTTGAGTCCGTTTGGTGTAGAATCCAAGATGTCACCTCCTCCCACACTATACATCACCTCTTTTAATAGAGTTTCATTATTAATCTGTTTAATATCACTAATGGACAAGTTTTCTTTTAAAGTCATTTCATAATGTACATAATCTTGAAATATTGAACTTATATTTGAACGAAGACTATCTTTTCTGATGTTTAATATATCTTTGTCATTTACCAAAATATTCCCTTTGGAAGGAGTGTACAATCCGATAATGCATTTTATTAATGTCGTTTTACCCGATCCATTCTCGCCGACAATAGCAATCTTTTCTCCAGCCTGAATACTGAAATTAATGTTTTTAAGAATAAAGTCATCTCTTGTAACATATTGAAAATGAAGATTTCGGATTACCAATGTTTTGAATGGTATTGGAAATAGTTCTGTTAAGTTAGTCTCTTCCGGAAGACACAAGAATTTATTCATCTCAATAATATTTAAACTGTTTTCGAAGATAATAGTAGAGTTAGCTACTGCTTCTTTTGTTAATTTAAGCACATTACTAATCGCTTGAGTTAATGCAACATATTCCGCTAAACTTAATAATCCCAGGCCACATAACATGATTAATATAATATACATACTATACTCAAAGAAAATGCTTAACCCGTAGTTGAAGAACAATATTGAATCCACTTTCCGGTTCACTTTATATTGCGCACCCGTATTTTTATGAAAAACCTTTTCCCATTTTTCTATTATGTAATTCGAGTATTGGAACATTCTTAATTCCTTCGCTGTTTCCATTCCTGATAAAACTGTCATCAAGTAGTTTTGTTTGCGAAGATATGGTGTTTGATTATACATTTGTTGAAATTTTAATTTCCCTGTTCTTAATGATATAAAGATATTTGGTAATACCAATAATAACAATCCAAATGGAATGGACCAGTGGAAACTTATTAAAGCTATTATCACAAAAATAATAGAAAGAAGATTCTGTGTAATCACAAACATCAAATTGATTATCTGAAATGCCTTATCCCCAGATAAAGAACGATAATACTGGTCGTAATATAGGGACGATTCGATATATTCCAGTGGGATTTTACCAGCCTTCTCCATAATCTTCGAATCATAATAGAACTTTAGTTTGGCATTAGTCAGGAAATTTATTTGGTTTAATAATGTATTTGCTGCTAAATGAAACAGTAGCAATACACCTTGAAGCACCAAAAATTTTATAGTATTTAGAGCCTCTGCGTTACCCGATTGAACGACAATCTGTAACGATTGGATCAATTTCGTAGTTATAAACAATTGAGCAATTGGGGTCATAGATAGGACGATTCTGAGAATTCCTGTCAGCAACAATAAGTGCTTTGCTACTTTGACTGCTACTCGTCTAACAACGATCATTACAAGAAATTGTTGTGGAAGTCGGACATTCATCATTGTAAACTCTTCTAATTGCTCCATACCAACATCCACTTGAATCGCAGCAATAATAGCCTCTGTCACAAAATTCATATACTTGTGCACACATTGTCAACACCTCCTTTATCATTAAATTTATAGTCAAGGTAAACTACCCTGCTACACATTAGTTAGAACTACCACCTATTAAGTTAATAATATGTTCATACGAATTAACTACATTTCTTGACTGAATAACTCCTTCAGAATTTAAATAATATGCGAATGGCACTCTATTAGTTCCTAATATTTTCCCTGGTATATCTTCCATATGATATACAAACAAATCAAGTTTGTTTTTTTGTATTGTAGTCTTCACATAATCCATATCACCTACAGCACACCAAACAACTTTCGTATTAAGTAAAGTATGTTTTAATTTATTCAATAATGGATATAAATTTTCACAAACACTACAACCACTTGTTGTAATAATTAATAGAGTCTTTTGTGCAGAATTTCCCGATTTTTGAATGCATAAAATTTCACCCTCTACTGACGTGATCTCAGAAAGTGGGAATTTTGATCCTAAAGGATAACCGTGGTCCATTAATTGTTGCGTTTTATCCCCCCCTACAAATTGGGGTCTTTTGATCATGATTAAACAAAAGAAAATAAGAGTAATAATCGAGATCCATTGAATTGTTTCGTTTAAATAATATGACATTCATTCTCCCTCCTTCATTTTTACTAGGCTATAAAGAGCGGAAATTAATGCATATATCATAAAAGTACCAACAGATAACCAACATGTAAGTATATATTCATTAAAGCCATATCCAGAGATTTTAGCATCCGATATACCAAGATAGAGACCTATCAATGTCAGTACAATTAGTCGAGATATTGTGATCCTATCGATCTGTTCTGAGAATAACTTTCCAAAACAATTACACCTGATCGATTTTTTTGTGTAACCACTCAATTTTATCGCGAATACTATAAACAAAGACATTACTCCGCATACAGATATCAACCTTGTTTTATCTATCAGTAGAAATATAGCTAGTAATAACTCAATTAATGGTATAAGGTACACGAGATATTGAATATATTTCCGGGATACATCAATGTTTACCAAAGTCTGTTTGAATTCATTAAGATTAGCTAATTTCGTCAGTGAAGATAAAGATAACGTGAAGAATAGTAATAAAATAAAATACAGATCATACATATCATCACACCCACAATTTGTATTTAATTCCAACTAGGATCTAGCTTACTTCATTAAGAAAAAGTATTTTTTTGAAATTTCAATCTATTAAATACACATTATCCGTATCCTATACCTAGACTCCCTCCTAATTTCCAATTTTTATATTTAATATTTCCGGCTTATCAATCTATAAATCTAACCAAGTGGAAAACTACTTCGGTCGATTCCTAATATTTATGAATAAATTGCAATGAATCAGTGAACGCACAATATCACATGCTTTTAAATAGTACATTTAAAATTTACAATATAATCCTCAACTTTCAAGATTTTTTTTTAATCAATTTGAGAGTCTGGCCCTTCATGGATGGTGTTAACACGATAGTGGTTTCATACAATAGTGGTTTCATACGAGGATAGCTAACATCATGCTGCAAGATTCAACATTAATATTTCAAGTAAGATGTAGAATGATTGTATATACGTATGCTAACATCTTTATCATAATTTGTAAATACATTTTTTGGAATTAAAATCGACGCTGTCCATCATCCTAAGTAATACTCTAGCTTCAGACAATGAAATGTGAATCTTTTTGCTACTGGGCAATTGAACTTGTCCTTTACAAATTATCCTTTATTGACAAACCGGTCAAAGATTTATGAGCGTGTACTTTTCTTTATTAAAATCTCTATTGCTTATTTCCCGATCTATTCCCTCACACTGCGCAATCGCGCTTTATCTCCGTTTCGCTATACATTTCAAATGTTAATTATTATATTATATTCCCATACCAATTTTAACTTTCTCTTTTTAAACTCTGTCGACCCTATTAACGAAATCACACTAAAGGATTCCACAGAAACCTCCTAGTTATTTACAATATCGTACCCTTTCATCTTTACAATCCATGGATGATATCTAATAGTATTGGTTTTAGGCATTGCCTTCATTTGAAATCTAAAAATACCTTGCAACAGCAAGGTAGAATCATAACTCATTTTGTACTAGATGAGAACTGAATCCGAAAGAGCGATATCAAGTGCATAATCACACAAAATATCGCTCCTTTGTTATTTTCAACTACACTTCTGCATTACCATCCTACCAAGCGTACGCTTCTGGCGCACTTCCACCTGGACCAGGGAATATCTCATCCAAGCGTGTCATTGTTGCTGCATCTAACTCAACTTCGACAACTCGCAATGAGTTTTGGAATTGCTCCAATGTTCGTGGACCAATAATCGGTGCTGTGACCGCTGGATGCGCCAACGTCCAAGCAAGTGCAATCGTAGCTTCTGACTCTCCAAGATCCTTACACAAAGTGGAGAAGTCCATAAGCTGACTACGATGCTTCTCGATTCCGCCCAGACTTTTGGCTGATCTAGAGCCTACTGCAGGATTCAGTGCATTCCCGCCTAACAAGCCACCATTCAATGGACTCCAAGGAATCACGCCAATACCATGCTCTTCGGCAGCTGGAAGAACTTCTAACTCAGGCAGACGACATAGCAAGCTATATTTGTGTTGTTCAGATACCAGTCCTAACATATGTCTATTCTTCGCTTCATATTGAGCTTTAACGAGGTCACGACCAGCAAAGTTACTTGCGCCAATATAGCTCGTTTTACCTTGAGTTATGACAACCTGGAAAGCCTCCCATATCTCATCCCAAGATACATTGCGATCCACATGATGCATCTGGTACAACTCAACATAATCCGTTTGCAATCTACGCAGTGAATCCTCTAAATGACGTCGGATTTTATAAGCGGACAATCCACGTTCTTGGTTAGGACCATCCACATCATCATCCATCCCGTTATATACTTTGGTTGCAAGCACAGTCTTCTCTCTTCGGCTGCCACCTTGAGCAAACCAGCGACCAATAATTTCTTCCGTCTTACCACGCGTGCCTGCTCCACCATACACATTAGCTGTATCAAAAAAATTAACTCCCGCATCCATGGCAGCATCCATGATTCGGAAAGCCTCTTTCTCATCTGTATCGACACCGAAGTTCATAGTTCCCAAGCAAAGCTTGCTTACCTTCAAACCCGAACGACCTAAATAATTGTATTTCACTTGAATTACCTCCCCCTATTTTTTGGAGCGCGTTTATTCTGATCCTCCCCCTATCATAGATCAAATCATACAATAACAAAAGAACGCAAAAAGAAGTAACAAAGTCACAATCTTGTTATCAGGTTACCTAGAGGTAAGCAGATGGTGATGGGAATAAATCACTTATAGTCATTCTTTCTCTTCAACCTATTCCATAATTATGCGTTAATAGAGGTGTCGGGCCGACAAGTCTAACGAAAGGAGGATGATTGCTATAATTCCAATTTACGAGGTGGTTTCCGTTTAGGCGGAAATCAAAGAGAGACCGTCAGAGAAATCTGACGGTCTCCATATTTCTATTCGATTAAATGATTATTTTAAGAAAATATACTTCAGCTCAGTAATCTCGGCAAGATCATCCTTATCGATCAGGAGCGTTTCCTCCTCAGATATATCCTTGATCCCCAATGCTTGCTGTATCTCGGGAATAACATCCTCCTGATAATGAAGCGGAAGAACAATAGTTGGTTTCAACTGCTTAACAATATTAATTGTTTTTTGCGTACCAAATCCGTAACCAGTAACGTTCGAGAAATTCGAGAACAGGATATCGACTCGCCCAATCTGTTTCAATTGATCCTCTGTTAATTCCTCTTGACCAAGATCAGCAAGATGCACGATACGCACACCATCAATCTCGAACACATAAATAATATCAGTCGGATTGGCTAAATCGAGAACGGCTACGTGAGATGCGGCAACACCGGTAACCTGAACATCCTTGACCGTGAATTGCTCGGCTTTGATCAACGAAGTGGTACCTTCCACCAATCCATCAAAGTAAGGCTGCAAGTAGTCAATATCCATATGGTCGCCATGTCCATGACTAACCGTGACTATATCTGCTTTAATTAATCCGTTGTCCTGAGGTATCATATACGGATCAGCGAACACCACTGTACCCGTCGGGGATACAATGGCAACAGTCGCATGGTAAAACCCGCTTTTGTCATTAGTCATACTTCTAAGCATGATTTTGCCTGAATCATTCTTTAATGTTTCGGTATCCAGCTTGATCGGAGGCAATTCCTCTTTTACTTCCTCAACAGCTTCCTCTTCTACTTCTTGTGCTTGTGCTGTATCTTGATCTGAAGCTTCCTCTACAACCGTTGCCATGCTTCCATCCGATTCAGTTGAATCATTGGAACAGCTTACGACTAACAACATGAAGATGGTTAGTAGAGCCACGGCTATCTTTCTCTTATTCATCTGCATACTCCCCCTTTTCCATTCTGTGATACATTCATCATATACATCCATCAGCAGAGCGAGTATGGATAATGGGAAGGTGAATGCCCCGCATGCTTTTTGAATGCTCGAATAAAGTGTGAGCTGTCCTGGAAGCCAATCGAATCCATAATATCGTTGGTGGGGAGCTTCGTGTTACGAAGCAAAGAACTTGCCAGTTGCATCCTCACGATGTTCAGATACGCGATGATTGAAACACCTGTCGCAGCTTTAAATTGTTGATTCAACGTCGTCTTATTCGTCGCGAATTGTTTGGCAATGTCATCAAGTGTTATTTTCGCTCTGTAGTGAGTGTATAGATATTGGATAATTTCCTCAATTGCCTCTGAATCAACTACAGGCACTTGTTTCACATCGTCAGCTCTTGAGGTTGCGAATAATCGACGGATCGAGAAAAGAATTTCTACTAATAAAGACCTACTTAGGCATGGCCATTGTGGGTGAGCGAGCTCTGTTAACAAATCAGAAGCTTCATTGATCATAAGTGCTATCTGCTTGGCAGAGCTCGGATCTATAGGTACACAACCATAATAACTGCTGTTCCGATCAGCGAAAGGGTATATGAGCCAGCGATCCTGACTTTCCGTAGCTGTTAATTCGTATGAATGCTGGAATAACTGCTGCAGGTCAGTGAATTTATTGTTAATTACACTCGGATGAAAGTATACAGTACTGGCAACACATTTAGCTCTTGATGGAAGGGAAACCTCCTCCTTCTCATTCAAGCAATAGATTGCAGGTGCAATAATCGGATAAGATCGATTGCCAATCCGAATAATGCCGCTTCCTTCGCGGATCAATATTAACCGGTAACGATCAGGGATCACCGATTGATCAAAGATCTCCACTTTCGCACATGTCATCAGATGCTTATAAAGAGGTGTGTAACGTTCGTCCACCGTATAATATTCCATAGAGTTCCTTTCTATGATTCCCAGAATTTCGTGTTTCTCTCATTGAGGAATCGCTCGGTTATTCTATCGAACGTTTTGACGTTTACATAAATCTAGTCGACGATTTCGCCGCAAGTCACATTGACAACCGCACCAGTTATAACGTTTGCGTGATCCGACGCCATCAGTAACGCCACATCTGCTACTTCGGCAAGTTTTGGAAGCCGTTTCAGCAAAGTTTTATCTGCGTTAATAGCCTCAAATGCCTCTGGTGAAATGCCTGCATTCTTCGCGTGGAGACGGATGGCCTCGGCTACCCCAGGGGTGTCCGGAGAACCTGACGATCGCAGGCAGACGACACGGATTCCCTGTGGGCCCACCTCGACTGCCAACTGCCGACATAAGCCCTCGATCGCCGCGCCGGCCACCGCAAAGCCGCCGGAATCAGGGGCCGGCTTACGAGTGACCTGTGCGGTAAGAGCCAAAATGACGCCAGACCCATTATTCACCATATGACGAGCAGCTGCGGTCGCAGTTATAAAATGTGTTCGCATGGCCGTTTCGATCGGCAATGTGAACCGCTGTTGCGTCATCTTGATAAGAGGCATTCCTTGGGTATCGCCCAGTCCGATTAAATTGAAGGAGACGTCGATGCTGCCGGCTATTCCTGCTACTTCTTCAAGGTGAGATTCTACTGCTTGTGCGTCGAGAGCATCAACTAGCGCGACATAAGCCGATCCACCCATACTGGATATCTCATCGGCCACCGCTTTGAGCGTTTCAAGGGTGCGGCCTGCAAGGAAAACACTTGCCCCTTCCCGTGCAAAGGCACGAGCAACCGCGCTGCCGACTGCACCTCCCGCTCCGTAGATCACTGCGATTTTGTTCTTAAGTAGCATCTTTAAACCTCCAGTATTTTGTTTAGTCGACCATCCGACAGTAGATTAGAGTTCCTCCGGCAGATTGAAAAGTCGAAAGAACTTGTCATTCATGAAGCCTGTGACGGCCGCGATTCGTGCGCCGCGCAAGGTGAGCACATCGAGACAGGCAGCAGTATACGTATTTGTCTGTGGGTTCCACATGTAGCAGCCGACCGCTAACTGGCCGTTTGCGCGCGTCGGAAGGTGGCGCCAACGAACGCTGAAGACGTGTATCGAAAGAAAGCGCGAGATGGCTTCACGACCGCAAAACCAGCTCGGCCTCGGCGGCATTGACCAAGTTGCGTCTTCGGTGAGCATAACCAAGATCGCTTCGATGTCGGCGCTCTCCATCGCATCCATGTAGTTCTTGACAATGGTCTGCAACTGATTGTCACCAAGCGTAAGTAAGGCCGCCTGCTGGCTTAGCTTGGGGCGACGTTGCTCAAGCGTGATGCGAGCGCGCTGGAGTGCGCTGTTGATGGAGGCGACCGTCGTGCCTAGCGAATCTGCGACCTCCTGGGCCGAGAAGCCGAGTACCTGGCGAAGGATGAGCGTAGCCCGCTGGTACGGAGGTAAGAGTTGAAATGCAGCGATGAAGGCCAACTCAACGCTCTCGCGCTGCTCGTATCGGACTTCAGGCGAAGCCCAATCATCCTTCAGTCCCAGCAACTCGTCGGAGTATGGCTCGATCCAGACCGATTCGGGGAGAGGTATGCTTAGAGAATTTTCGGGTATGGCGACCGGGCCGTAATCAACCGCCAGCAGCCGCTTAGGCCGTTTCGCGAGCAGGTTAAGGCAAATATTGGTCGTGATCTTGTATAACCATGTGCGGATCGCGCTTCTCCCTTCGAACCCCGGCAGTCCGCGCCAAGCCCGTAGCAAGGTGTCCTGCAGTGCGTCTTCCGCGTCTTCACCGGACCCGAGCATCCGGTAACAATGTGCGAGCAATTCTCGGCGGTAGGGCTCCACAAGCTGCTGATAGGCGCTTGCGTCGCCACTGCGTGCCGAATCAAGCAGTTGATGCTCGCAGGTGGATTGTCTCACTTGATTCATATAAATTCCTCCGCAGACTCATTCATGCGCATCCCCCTCTCTTTACGATTTCTATCTATATAGACAGCACAATCTCCGAAAACTCATCGCCAAATCGTAAAAAAATACGGCTGATCCAACTATCTTTCGTTTGATTGCCGCAGTTGTGAATATATTGATATCTAGCATCAATTCTAACTCTCCGATATGATTAAGTACAATATAATTCCTGCAGTCTCAAGAACTAAAACACTGTAGGGATTTTCTAGGATTCCAGTCCCTATTCCGGCAAGTTCCGGGTTCCTTCTCCGACAAGAAATGGAGACGTTACACCTTCATAGGCAAGGTGAAGGATCATGCCGACAGCCGCATGCTCGAGATTATGACAATGATTCATCCAAATCCCTGGGTTGTCCGCATGGATCGCTACTTCGTAAGTTTCCCCGGGTCCGACATTTAGCGTATCGACGATCCACGGGCTGCCGGTTACCGGTTTTCCGTTCCGACTAATCACCTGCATATGATGCCCATGTGGATGGAGCGGATGATCTTCGTAACTACGATTCACGAAAGTGAGCTTGATTAGTTCTCCTTCACGTACCATTAGCATCGGCGTCTCCGGAAACAGCTTGCCGTTTATTCGAAACACCTGGGTGGCAAACTTGCCATTATAGAAGGCGAAGTTTTGTACATCAATTAACATGTTGAATTCCCTGTCAAATTCGCTATACAGACTGATCGTTGTCGGCAACGGGCTTCCATAGGCAGCAGGATTGAATACTGTCTTCACCTTTTTTCCGAGAGGCGTCTCTCCGCTGCCATCAGGGCTTATGAGTACAACCGCTTCACGATTACTTGCGCTACGAAGCGCAATAGGCGATTCTGGCATCGTAAAAATAATATCGTTGCGACCTCCGGCAGCCACCTGGAGCAACACATTTACCAACTCTTCAGGTTCGTTCACTTCCGCTCCGTCGATTGCTGCGACCTGAAATGGCGTTCCGGACAGTTCGAATAATTCGGGCTCACTGCCCGTGTTCACCAACCTAAGCCTCACCGATGTTCCAGACTCGATCCGTCGGCGTTCCAAATTATCTGTCAATCCAATGGATGTAATATGACCCTTCGAAAGCTGCCACGTATGGCTGATCAGCACAATGTCTTCGATCATCCCGCTACTCGGAGCTTGTGATTTTGCAGTGTTATAAACGTCCGTCGAATCCTTTTTCGGCATGATGACCAGTGGACCGAACAGCCCTTTCTTGACCTGCTCCGACGAGGCTTGATGTGAATGATACCAGTGCGTTCCGAGCTCGTTCACCCGAAACCGATACGTATAGCTCTCGCCCGGCATGACCGCATCCTGCGTCAATCCAGCGACCCCGTCCTCACCATTTGGCACATCCAAGCCATGCCAATGGATCGTCACCCCATCTTGAATGTCCTTGTTCAACAACGTGACCTCCACAAGATCTCCTTCTGTGATTCGCAGTTCCGGTCCCGGTATTTGCCCGTTATATGTCCAAGCCTGGATCGTCTTGCCTGAACTGAGCCGTACGGCCTTCTTCTCAGCGGTTAGCGTGAATTTCTTATCCGGCTCCTCGTCTTGAGGTCCCTTTAATTCAGCGACGCTCACTGTCGTTACGGACTCACCTGTAATATTGTACTGGTGATGACCTTGCCCACCGTGTAACAAAGCAGAGCCTCCACCGAAATCGACGGCATGATGATTCATCATGCTCATCTGTTCCGGCAGCTTGCTTTGTTCCTTTGCATACAAAATCAATGCGCCTATGCCGATAACAATGATAACAAACGCTGTAGCTTTCCTTGCCCCTCTCGCCGAGCTAACAACTGAAAAACGTACGTCTCTTTTACGCCCAGCTTGCCCTCTCGCCTATGTTGCCAAAGCCATAAAATCGGCACGGCTGCCGCCACCAATACCGAAAGCCATATACCGATGCTGACATAAGGTGGGGCTTGCGGGAATAAAAGCACATACAGACCGGCTGCCGCCCCGTAAAATGTGGTTTGCATCGGAACAACGAGCGCCGGAGACGCTGCACCTCTCAGGTTTACAAGGGTCACGTCACTAGAGAGTTCCTTGACGATCCGCTTAAGCCGTGGAATGGAATACAGCATGACAAAACTGATTGGTATCATGATGAGCGGAATTGCCAACAGTAATTTTTCCTGTACAAACGGCCAACCAAACAACAATCCCAAGGGCAGTTGCCAGACAAGCCTGCCGATTGCCAATGCTATTCCGATGTAGGTCAATCGCAAATTACCCCGCATATTGCGGCACATCTTGTACCCGTTCGCTTGGAAAGCCAAATTGGTCGTCCGGGATGCGACCATCCACCAGAAAATGAAAGTGAGGATCGCAATGGAGTTGTCAATCCCATAATACACTTCAAACATGTTCAATCACCTCTTGCAATCAGTGTAACAAGTGAATATCCAGAACTTGTGGAGACGGTATCCTATTTCATTGGAGATGATCAAATGAGGTAGAAATCAAGTTATAATGGGGTAATAACGTGGAATGAAAGAAGTGATGCTTAATGGAAAAGACATTGCTACTCGTTGACGACGAACTGAAAATGCTGGAGATCATGGCACCTTATTTACGCCAGGAAGGTTATCGGGTCGTCACTGCGACGACCGGCAAACAGGCCTTATCTATCGCGAAGGCGGAGAATCCACTCCTTGTCGTATTGGACTGGATGCTACCGGAGATGAGCGGAATAGATGTTTGCCGGGAACTGCGTATGACGGGCTCCTACGGCATCATCATGTTGACGGCAAAAACAGACGAAACAGACAAGATCATCGGGCTTGAGATCGGAGCGGACGACTACATGACGAAACCGTTCAGCTTGCGGGAATTATCGGCAAGAATCCGTTCCGTTCTAAGGCGTATGCAAGGACATGCAGACGAGAAACAAATGATGCACCGCGGGAATTTAACAATTTTCGAAACGGGCTGCCGAGTGTGGAAGAACGATAAGGAAATCAAATTAACCCCAATCGAATTTAAGATACTGATCACTTTGTCGAAGAAGCCGGGGATTGTGTTCAGTCGATTACAACTCCTAAAGGCTACGGTGGATGAGGAATTTTTCATTGACGAACGAACCGTGGATTCCCATATGAGCAATCTTCGCAAAAAAATCGAAAACAACCCAAATGCCCCAGGGTATATACAAACCGTTTATGGGTTCGGATATCGTTTCGGTGACCGCCTATGAGCGTGAGGGGAAAAATGTTTGTCGCTATGGCAGTTATGGTCATTTTGATCAGTTCAGTGTTCATTCAAGTGTCGCTTGAATTTTTAGCGGGGCGTTTTGAGTATTATTCGGCAGACAAATTGGGGAAATGGTTTTCAACCTATTACGAAAACAACGGAAACTCTTGGAAAGGCATTGAACGCGCGAGCATTCCCGATGGCGTTGAGACGGTCGATTCAAATCATGGAGGAATTGTGCTTGTGTCGCCGAATGGCGGGTTTTTGTTCCATAAAGGACTAGTCGAACCTGAAACCATAATGAAGAGCAAGCACAAAAAGAAGCTGAAAGCGGGCGGTTCGCTCATTGGTATCCTTTATGTCGATCGCTGGGAGTCAACGGAAGCGCTCCAATTGAAAAAATATGTCCTATACTGGATGGTGGTCGGCTCTACAGGAGGCGCTATTTTTGCAGGTGTCGTAGCGTTTCTCATTGGTTATTGGTTGGTTCGGAAATTCACGTCACCATTGCAACGTCTTATTCCAGCCGTCGAGAAAGTAGCGAATAACGACTTTCATTTTCAAATTCCCATCACTACGAAAGATGAGTTCGGCAAGCTCACGAAAGCATTTAACCACATGACTCAGCAGTTGTTGCATGCCGAGGAAATTCGTAAACGGTTGGTAGCCGATGTCGCTCACGAGCTAAGAACGCCGCTAGCCATTATTCAGAGCAGGTTGGAGTATATCCAAGAAGGTGGACAAGAGGTGCCGCCGGAAACATTATTGCCCATGCAGGATGAAGTCATGCGACTATCCAAGCTTGTGGATGACCTTCATCAACTCTCACTAGCCGAGGCAGGTCATTTGCCACTTATGAAGCAGCACACCGATTATTAAAACCGGAGGCGGATGAACGACAGATTAGCGTCTTGATTGAAGTTCTTTCACGGCATGCGATCGCGGACATCGATCCGCACCGGATGATGCAAGTTTTTTATAATGTATTGAGCAATGCCATACGTTATTCGCTGCCTGGCGGAAGCGTCGTCGTATGCATATCGGAAGACCGGTTCGAAGACGGAACACCCGTTGCCGTCATTACTATAAGGGATGCCGGAGTCGGAATTCCAGCTGAACAACTTCCTTTTGTATTTAACCGATTTCATCGGGTTGAAGAAGCCCGTTCCCGGCATACCGGCGGCATGGGGCTGGGTCTTGCAATTGCCAAGGAATTCGTCGAAGCCCATCAAGGATTTATTTCTGTGAATAGCGAGGTCGATAAAGGTTCAGAATTCACCATATTTTTACCTCATTAAACAGCAATTTTTCTTTTGACGTGAAGATCAATATTTTGCAATACTCGGGCGTGCTGCTCGTATCCGAAAGTTACATCACGGAAAGTGATATCACCCTTGAAGCTAGATACCTCTACGGCATCTTGTGCATCAGCTACGTCTGATTCTACATTCAGTATCTCGAGATATCTTCTGAAGCCTGCCATCACTTTGGGATACGATTCTAGTAATGCATTGATTTTCTCTATCGGCTTAATGAATACGTTAACGAATAATAGGAAGGCAACTAGATCACCAATCGACATCTCACCCCTAACAACGAACCACGCACCGCTCATTAGAACGATCAAGGACATGATTCGCATCAGGAAGAACATGCCTGTAGAGCTGTAGGCGATAACAAGGTAGGAACGAAGCTTGGCTAATCGAAATTGATTATTACTGATTGTGAATTTATGAATTTCGTGCTGCTCATTCGTAAATGATTGCACGACACGTATACCTGACACACTATCTTCAACCTGTGCGTTCACATCTGCGATATTCGCGAACATCTGTGAGGCTGCTTTCTCGACTTTAATACTGCACACCGAGATTACCAGATCAGAAGAGGAATCGTTATTAAGGTGATGAGCGCTAGCTTCACATTGATCGTCGCCATGATGATAAAAGCTCCAACAAGCGTCATGACCGCTATGAATAAATCCTCAGGCCCGTGGTGGGCAAGCTCATCGATCTCGAATAGATCATTCGTCAATCGTGACATAATATGACCCGTCTTCGTGTTATCGAAAAAGCGGAAGCTCAGCTTCTGTACATGCTTAAACAATTGCTGCCGCATATCCGTCTCAATATTAATTCCCAGCTTATGTCCCCAATAGGTTACGACGAACTGAAGCAATGAGCTTAATAAGTAGAATGCAAGGACACTAAGACAAGCCCAAATGATTGTATCCATCTGCCTTCAGGGATAAGTGAATCGACGATCCACTTGGCTGCCAGTGGAAAAGCAAGCTCTAGGAGAGCTAATATGAGCGCGCAGCCAAAATCGATGGCGAACAGCTTCCAGTGCGGGCGATAATAAGTAAGAAATCGTGATAACATGATAAAATCCCCTTATAATGTTGATAAGGGATCATTATATATGAGCATTAGGTGAAGTAACAAGAGAATTTTTAGCTATAACTGGAGTTGGTAGAGTATTATTTTGCCGTAATTGTGGAGTAGGAAGTGGGGGCGAGTTTAATGATATTGAGGAAAATATGGGTTGCTGTCATTCTCATGGTGATGATCGGTACAGCCGGATGGCTCGTACCAGAGCCCGCGTATGCATGCAGTTGTGCAGCAACGGATTATGAATCGGCGTTAGAACGCGCTTCAGAGGTGTTCCTAGGTACAGCGGCCGCCACAGAAGAAACGTTGGATCCTCATGAAGCACCTGGAACGATCGGTCGCCGGAATGCGGTATTGTTCGAGGTGGAACGATCATATAAGCATGCGCTACCCTCACAAATCATCGTATATGCAGGCTATGGAGAATCGTCATGTGGGTATGATTTTACCATGGGGCAGCAGTATTTGGTGTATGGGAGCACCATGCATGAGAATGAACTCCATACCTCGTTATGCTCGAGGACGCAGTCCATAGAATCTGCTAGTGACGATTTAGCTAAATTAGGGACAGGCTTGCTGCCGACGGAGACGGTTGACCTTCGATCAGAGTTAGAGCAGACTTGGGTGGATACAGTGGCTTTTCATATACAACGTCTCATGCGAATATGGGTAATGCCGGAAGCAATACTTTTAACTATAGCGGCTGTTTGCGCATCCATTATTTTGTTGGGACTAGGCTATTTCCTAAAAGCTAAGGATGTTATTATCCGATTGGCACAGTGGACTGGGAGATTAGCTGCTATCGTAGCGGTCATTCTGTCGATAAACATCGTTTTCTTTAATCCGTATAGCGATAAAGTGAATCTTAGTGAACTTCTTCTGACTATCTCATTGATGTTCATGCCCGCGTGCTTAGCCTTGTTCGCGGTTTGGCGCAAATCCGCACTATGGATGTTTGTTGCTTTTCTATGGGCGTTGCCGCTTGGGGTTTTACTGGTTGCAGCTGTGAGTATATTCTCTGTTGCAGCTGTATCTGTTTACCTTTACTTCGTATGCGCTGTGTGGCTGTTGATGGCAAAGCCGGCAAAATAACAGGATTTTGCAGGTACAAGTGGAATACATACATATGAAAAATCTGACAGGAGGGGAATTATGGATGTAATCAGTACACCGCAGATCTTGTATCATGGAACTACGGAATTTTGCCTTAACTCTTTTCGAACTAAGCTATTGGACAATAGCTACTGGCATCCAGGTAGAGATTTCGGTGAGGGGTTCTACACCACAACATCAATTTTGCAGGCACGTAAATGGGCACGCAAAGCCGAGAAAGGTGCGGTCCCGCAATCGAGAGCTTGTGTATTGGAAATCGAATTAATAGGTGTTCCTGAACATATTGTCCCTCAAGTTTTTCTGGGTATATCGGCTTCTTGGGGAACGTATATTTTTGCACATCGAAGGGTAAAAAAGAAAAATGAGGATCCCTGCGAGATGCATGCCGAGTTAATAATTGGCCCTATGGCAGACAACGACACTGGAAAAATCGTTCAGGATGCTGTATCATTAAAGAAAGACGAACGTTGGTTTTATGATAAAATTACACGGAACTTAAAGGGAAGACGGTTGGACGCATTAAGACTTGGTAATCAGGTAGTCTTCTCATCTGAACGATGGGAATCTTCGCTTCGATTGATCGGGTACTATATTTATGCGGGAAGCAGGTGGATGTATTATGAAAACTCACGTACGGTTGAATCTGTATGAGCGTGGTATTGTCACCTCATTGGTTCAGACCCATAATTACAGTCCTGATTCTGCTCGTGAGTTAGTTGTCCATTATATTGAGGTAATCCGTAAATTGGGTAACTATGATAACTGTGAAGAATATGCCGAACGCCTTGTCCAAGCTCAACGGATTGGATATACACCTACAGGATGGCTTGAACGTATCCATGAGATCGAACTTCAGGAAATACGTGATAAGGGTATTCCCGAACATGGATCCGAATACGCACATATTTAAAAGTAGACTCAGACAATTTAATATAGAGCAACCTTGTCCTTATTGCAATCGCAAGTATATAGTAACCATGATATTATAAAGATAACAAAAGGACGGTGCGCTACACCGTCCCTGCACAACTTATTGGATGGGCAACCCCCGAATGATGCCAGAAATAACCCGTTATCCCTCGCGCAAACTTGGGCGGGTTATTTTCGTTGTAAGTAGTGCGAGGAAGAGTATTCCGAGCATGATTACTTCTGTTAACGAAAATTTCATAGGCAACACCTCCCACTGGAGGCAAGCCTAACCCACCCAAATCAAGTTAGTGCATGTCCATATTTAGGAATTAGTCGATTATTTCGGGTAACTCCGTGCTGCCGAGCCTTTTACAGAGGAATTAGTCGATTATTTCGAGTAACTCTGTGCTGCCAAGCCTTCTACAGAGGAATTAGTCGATTATTTCGAGTAACTCTGTGCTGCCGAGCCTTCTACAGAGGAATTAATCGATTATTTCGAGTAACTTCGTGCTGCCGAGCCTTCTACAGAGGAATTAGTCGATTATTTCGAGTAACTCCGTGCTGCCAAGCCTTCTACAGAGGAATTAATCGATTATTTCGAGTAACTTCGTGCTGCCGAGCC
>JBBDIY010000089.1:0-30292 GCA_040880185.1 Paenibacillaceae bacterium | reverse complement strand
TTCTACAGAGGAATTAATCGATTATTTCGAGTAACTCCGTACTGTAAGTTGGTAAGTCCTGATTATAAAAATTGAATATTTCTAACGCTAGTATCTGCTGCAGCAAATTCAAGCAACTTCGCATTAGTGCGTCTTTTTCGTGCTGCGACAATTGTATAAAAGTTTCGATAACAAGGGTTGCTGAGCTTCTCTGACGCTCGATCCCAAACACCTTGCACGAAGCCATCGACGAGAATTGTAGATTTGATAATTCCATTCACGGTGAAGGTTCGTTTACGGTATTCTTCAGCAATAATTCGGGTGCGATCTTTGTAAGATAGTAGCATGTTGTCATATTCCGCTAAGAATCGAACAGGTACAGGTGTATCGGCATCCGGTAGCTCTGCATCTGGAACATCGAACAACTCATTGCCATGTTTGTCAAGGAAGGTGCGAAGTCGAGGTCGGAGTCGCTCAATCACTTCGCGAATTCGCGTAAGACCCGACCAAACCTGTACATCTGCAACGGTAGCTGGACCGAAAGCTCTCAGATAGCGAAATATTAGCGTATTCAGTTCATATTCCGTGTCGAGCGTTTGACCGAGCCAATTCTCCGCAGATGTGTGTATCGCTTGACCGCTAGTGCCCCATATTCCCCATGTTCGTGGTTGCTCTTCGACGAGTTCTCTGCTGATTATGGCGAGCTCTTGAAAGTCTACACTCGTTAAATTTCGCCCACGATTGCCCATCAAACCACGATCTAATGCGGGCTGCATTAATGGACGAAGCGCTAAACAATCTCGGCTAGTAAACTAGGAAGATCGTGGACCGCATGAGCGCGATACGAACAGCTTCACGATTCAATAACAGCTGAGATAATGAATCATGCTCGAAGCCTTCTATTCGCGTCCATAAACCTATATAAGGTGGGTTTGGTGCTTGAGATTGCAAGCCTACCAATTGCTCAAGGACATCTGAGACAGATAACTTAACCCGCTCCATAAGAAATTGTCTTGCTAGAAGCGCACGATTAAGAGCACGCTTACCAAGTACAGTGCCCGTGCTTCTCATATCACGATCCTTACGCATGTAGAATCAATCCTTTGCTTCCAAACCACTGAGGAGGTCCGCTCAAATCCGGTGTGTAATAAACGATCAATGCGGTGTCTACATCCGTATCCACTTCATTCCGTTCAAGCAGACCATATAAATCAAATGGCAGCACCTGTACAACCGTATGCTTATGCAAGTCACGCTCATCAAGCTTCAAGGCGGCAAAGTCTGCCGAAACCTCGTCAGCGTGCTCTGCAAAATAATGCATTGTTTGGTTAAACTCGGACTTATTAAGCTCCGTAGGCCACCAATTCTTACGTGGCTTATATCGATGATTCAAGAAGTAATCTAGCTTCATCAATCCCAGTACTACCTCTGGCCGCTGCACTCCTCTATACTCCAGAAATTGCTGCAATCTTAAGAATAAATCCTCTAGCTGATGGCCAATTTTCTGCCAGCCCTGCTCTTCCCAGTAATCACCGAATTGCTGGAAGAAATCGAACGGAGTATCAAATTCAGTTCGAATAAGAAATTCAATGGTCTTATCCATTCGATGATCATTCCAATATTTCTCGAGTACATCCTCAACCCGCTTGATCCTGACTAAATCCGAGAAGGGAAGGATATCATTGCCAAGAATTTCATATGGAGCTCGGTCCATATACACATAGCCGTACTTACTCGCATCCCGTCGCAAAACTGTACCCCGTAACATTTTCAGAAAACCTAGCTGTAATTCCTCTGCTCGCAGGGCGAACACATCATTGAAGGTGCGGCGGAATGAAGCATAATCCTCTTCAGGTAAACCGGCTATGAGGTCAAGATGCTGATCGATATTGCCACTGTTCTTGATGATATTCACGGTGCGTAAGAGCTTACTGAAATTCTGCCTGCGTTCAACCAACTCATTGGTTTTATCATTCGTTGATTGCACACCGATTTCAAAACGGAATACACCTGCGGGGGCATGCTCGGATAGGAAATCAAGCACCTCAGGGCGCATAATATCGGCCGTAATCTCGAATTGGAAAGTGCAGCCACGATGATTGTCGATGAGGAACTGGAACACTTCCATCGCATAATCACGCTTAATATTAAAGGTACGGTCCACGAATTTAATGAGCTTTGCACCGTTCTCAATCAGATAGAGCAAATCTGCCTTCGTACGCTCCATCATGAAATATCGAACGCCTACCTCGATGCTAGATAGACAGAACTGGCAGCTGAACGGACAACCACGACTCGTCTCAAAGTAAACAACCCGCTTAGCCAGATCCGGCATATCCTCGGCGAAGCGGTAAGGTGAAGGAATGTCGCCTAGCTCCAATTTAGGACGCGGCGGGTTACTAACCACTTGCCCTTCCAAGCGGTATGAGAGCCCGAAGACGAAATGAAATTTGCGTTCTCCGTGTAGCTCCTGCAGCAAGTGATGAAAGGTAGATTCCCCTTCACCTCTCACAATAAAATCAACCTCAGGTTCACCCTCTAACCATTGTTCCGTATCATAAGATACCTCTGGACCACCGAGTACAATCGTTATCTCCGGCATAATCTTCCTCAATAGCCGAATGACCTGCAGCGTCTCTTCGATGTTCCATATATAACAGGAAAATCCGATGATATCTGGCTTACGTTGGAATAAATCGGCCACGATATTCATAATTGGATCTTTAATTGTATATTCAGCAATGTCCATAGCAAAGTCTGCCTGACTATAAGCCTTCAGGTACCTTAACGCTAGACATGTATGGATGTACTTTGCATTTAATGTGGCCACAATAACCTTCACGTAAGCTCGCCTCCGCTTGCATTATACCAAATTAATTTCCTCAATGCCTTGGAATCCTTGATTAATCATTTTTTATTTAATTTTAAGGTTTAATTTATATTCCTTTAAGCAACTCGATTTATCCTTATACTGTTCCATAATAAGCCATTATTAAGAGGGAGTGTTCAACATGCAAGGTAATAAGATGAGATGGAGAATTATGTTCACGCTAATTCTGGGGGTGTTAATGCTTGGAGGAACTTCCGCATTCGCTGCCGCCGAACCGATTGAACTGTACACACCATTCACAAACTTGTCAGTAACACCAGGGCAGTCGGTTAATTATTCTGTGGAGATTATGAACAACACGGATCAAATCCAGAAAGTTGGATTAGAGGTGCAGGGGTTACCAAGTGATTGGACATACGAATTGAAATCGGGCAGTTGGAGCATACATGAGCTATCCATCAAGGCAAATGAATCAGGGAGTGCCTCAATTTCGTTAGAAGTACCATTGGCTGTGGATAAGGGTACTTATCAATTTCGATTAGTGAGTGACAAAGGTCAAACTTTACCTATTACTCTTAATGTAACCGAGCAAGGGACATTTAAGACAGAATTCACGACCGATCAACCGAATCTAGAAGGTGCCACTGACGCTAGCTTTACCTACACAACGCAACTAAAGAATAAAACCGCTGAGAAGCAAACCTATGCGCTTAATAGTGCTGCTCCACGAGGATGGGACGTTCAATTTAAGGCTGGTGGCAGCAATGTGAGTTCCGTCGTTATAGAACCTGGTGCATCTGAGTCTATTACTGTAAGTGTGACTCCAGCAACTACGGTTACGGCGGACACATTCAAGATTCCGATTGAAGCAGTCAGCGGTTCGACAAAAGCACAATTGGAGCTTGAAGCGGCAATTAAAGGATCCTATAAATTAGAGCTGACAACACCAACAGGTCTTATCAGTACAGATATCACAGCTGGTGATGAGAAGAAGGTTGAACTATTATTAAAAAATCTGGGCACTTCCGATTTGACTGATATTGCTTTAACTGCTGCAACACCGGTCGATTGGGTGGTTACCTTCGACAATAAGGAGATAGCTGAATTGAAAGCCGGTGAATCCAAAACAATTACAGCGACAATAAAAGCGAGTGGTAAAGCCATTGCAGGGGATTATGTCGTGTCAATGAATGCTAGTGCTCCTGAAGCTTCATCCTCATCTGAATTTCGGGTCGCTGTGAAGACATCCGTATTATGGGGTTGGTTAGGTATTCTGATCATTGCTGCTGTATTCGGAGCTATCTACTTCCTATTCCGCAAATATGGGAGGAGATAGACATGAGTGAGCCCATCATCAAGCTAACACAATTGACGAAGAAGTACGGGGAACACACTGCGGTGGATCGATTAGATTTACAAATTCAGCGTGGAGAGGTGTTCGGACTACTAGGTCCGAATGGCGCCGGAAAATCGACAACGATATTGATGATACTCGGACTGACAGAGCCTACTTCAGGCAAGGCGGTTGCATGCGGATTAGATTCAACACGGTACCCTATGGAGGTAAAGAAAAGGGTTGGTTATCTTCCGGATGATGTTGGTTTCTACGAGGACCGCAGTGGTCTTGATAATCTGGTCTACACCGCGAGACTGAATCGCATACCTGTTACTGAAGCACATAGGAGGGCATGGGAACTTCTCGAGCGTGTCGGACTGAAGGAAGTTGGTCACAAGAAGACTGGTACTTACTCCCGGGGTATGCGCCAGCGACTCGGATTAGCTGATGTATTGATCAAACAGCCTGAAGTTATTATTCTAGACGAACCGACTCTCGGAATTGACCCTGAAGGTGTGCGAGAGCTGCTGGAGCTTATTCATCGACTGAGTCGTGAGGAAGGAATTACAGTCCTCATCTCCTCACATCACCTTCATCAAATGCAGCAAATTTGTGATCGGGTTGGCCTGTTCGTGCGTGGTAAGTTATTAGCAGAGGGTGACTTGGCAACATTAGCGGCACGACTGTTCATTCAGGAACAGATCACGATAGAGCTTGGGATGGAAACCGACAACCCGGAGTCCATATTGGAACAGATTCGGGCTTTCCCAGATGTGATTCGTGTCGAACAAAGCGGTGAATATTATGTTATCGGTTGCAGCAGAGATTTAACCAATGATTTGTCACATGCTGTTATCAATTCTGGTGCCATTCTCACCCACTTGAATCGAAGACAATTTGGACTTGATGAAATTTATCACCGTTACTTTGAAGGAGGGGAAACTCATGCAGGTGATCGTCAAGCTGAGAAGGCTATGGCCAATACGTAAATCCAGGAAGGATGTCGGAGACGATGTAGCTGAAGGTCGCGATCAGACGATACTCCACCCTTTCTGGGTTATGGTCGAGAAGGAGGCTTCCGACTTAGTCCGTAGCTGGCGGTCCATCATTCTACTGGCACTCATGACATTAACTTGCTTCGGATCACTGTACACAGCCATACAAACGATTCAGTCCGTGGATCCTACATCAGATGAACTGAAGTCCTTTGTATTCTTAAGATTATTCACCTTATCTGACGGTACGCTGCCTTCTTTCATTACCTTCGTTGGATTCCTCGGTCCGCTCATTGGATTGGGGCTGGGCTTTGATGCGATCAATACAGAACGCAATAAAGGAACCTTAAGTCGACTCATGTCGCAACCGATCCATCGTGACTATGTGATCAGTTCCAAATTCCTTGCTGCATTAATGATAATCGCTGTGATGTTTCTGTCATTAGGATTTGTAGTCATGGGAATGGGACTATGGTCCATCGGCATCCCACCTTCACCTGAAGAATTTCTCAGGATGGTACTATTCTTGCTCCTAAGTATTGTGTATGTGGCATTCTGGCTCAATTTATCGATTCTCTTCTCGGTTCGCATGAAGCAGGCCGCCACCTCTGCATTATCAGGTATCGCCATCTGGATTTTCTTCACGATCTTCTACGGAATGATTTCCAACATGCTTGGATCAGCGTTCTATCCAGGCGAAACGGCTGCGGTAAGTGAACAAATCGGATATCAGCATCTGATGCTATTCCTTGAACGATTATCGCCCAACTACTTGTTCAACGAAGCGACCACAACCTTACTTGTTCCATCTGTCAGATCCCTTGGACCCTTAACAACGGAACAGCTTTATTTCTCAATTCCGAATACACCTTTACCATTAGGTCAAAGCTTATTGCTCGTCTGGCCGCAAGTAACCTGTCTCATTGCTGCGACAGCAATCTGCTTCGGAATCTCTTACCGCCTGTTCATGCGTCAAGAAATTCGCTCACGTTCTTAGTAAGTGAAAATTTAGAACCCCCCAATTCAACAGCATATTAGCTGTAACTGGGGGGTTCTCCATCACTTTGATCAATTATTACAACATTCATTTATTCAACACCACTCCACATGTAGGTCTGTTCCTCTTCCATCCATTTGGACGCTTGCGTTAACATGTATTGCTCAATCTCGACCTTATCGTCAATCAGACAGCTGACATCCCCGTCATTCTCACGAATGGATTGCTTCAGGCGATCACGCTCTTCCATCCTCATTGCAACCTGATATAAAATCACGTAGCCTTCACCCTTTCTGCTAACTCTAAAGGCAGTATACCTATTGAACATTAGTTAATGATTAACGGAATATTAGACTATTGTAAAATCTTTGCCTAATACGGCACAAAATATACAATAATTTATGTCGCCATGGTAACCAGATGGGCTATATCTCTTCAGCGATTCAGAAATATGTTTGTTTTATTCGGCCTGTTTGTTGTTTATATTCTCGAGAATACGTTACTCCCACTTAAACGTAAAGCTCGCAACGATGAAAGCAACAATCATCCAGCCTGATAGTAACAATGCATCTAGCCACAGAACAGATAAATCAGCACCAACATTCATAACCTGCCGTAAAGCAGTCGATAGGTGTGAGATCGGCAGCAGCTTCACATAAGGCTGGATGACCTCGGGCATATTGCTGATTGGGAAGAATACGCCACCCAGGAACAACAGAGGAAACGAGATGAATCCCGCTATCGGCCCAGCACTTTCTGGGGATTTAGCAACGCCAGCGACGATAAACCCAATCGCCATGAAGGTTAACGTACCGAGAATGACGAACAACATAAGAAGTGCCCATGAGCCATTCACTTGTGTACCAAATATTAAGCTTGCGATCAAGAGAACAACCGTAGCCTGTAAGCCGTTCAACACCAATCTCGCCGTAATCTGCCCGGCTATGAAGGTCGAGGCTTGCAACGGAGTGCTCTGCATTCGACGAAGAATACCACGTTCACGCCAAGATGCAATCTGTCCAGCCACGCCATTCAGGTTGTTAGACATAATCATCATAGCCACAATACCAGGAACAAGGAAGTCGATATATTCAAGGTGAAGTGATTGTACACCCTCTGATTTCACAACGACAACGGGCTCATATTGCACGATAGCTTTACTTAAACCATCAATTGTCTGAGATAAGGCCAATAGCGCAACCTCCGACTGCATTGACTTCGTCTGATCATATACAGCCTTAATTTCCGCAGGTGAGGTACCAGCCACAAGTGAATCTCCATACCCTTTGAGTATAATAACAACCAGCTCAAGATCGCCATTCTTCAACGCTTCCAGCGCCTCTTCTTCCGTCCTAGCTGAATCGAATTTGACAGTCTCCAACTTTAATAAAGCTTCAGAAAGCTCTATCGATTGCGAACTCTTATCCAGATTAATCAAAGCACCCGAATAGCTAACTGCGCCACCACCACCAGCAAATGAACCCAGCATGATCATAAGGAATACAGGAAACATTAAAGTCCAGAATAGAACCTGACGATTCCGGCCGAACACACGGAGCTGACTTACGGTAAGCTGTATGTATGCTTTCATCATTGCTCTCTCAGGCTCCTTCCTGTCATATGGATGAATACATCCTCCAATGTGGCAGTCCGCGTCGCCAAATCTGTGAAGTCGATCCCATGCTCAGCGGCTTTACGGATCAGATCAATTAATGATGGCTGTAATAGATCGGTATAGAGAATAAAAGTATCCTTTCGCTCATCAACAGACTTCACACCTTCTACCGTTTGTAGCATTGTTAACATATTAGCCTTCTGCGAATCAGTTAATGACTCTAGCTCAGGTAATCTGAATTCAATCGCACTGTCCGACTGAAGACTCTTGACTAGATTTCGTGGCGTATCGAGTGCGATAACCTCTCCTTGATCCATCAAGCATATCCGGTCACACAGAATATGCGCTTCGTCCATATAATGCGTACTCAGCACAACCGTTTTACCCTGTTCCTTCAAAGCCAGAATAATATCCCATAGCGTTCGCCGTGCCTGAGGGTCTAATCCTGTTGTAGGCTCATCGAGGAATACGACCTGTGGGTCATTCACAAGCGCCATGGCAATCGCAAGCCTCTGCTTCTGACCACCTGACAGATGCTTCACACGATCATTCATCTTCTCCTCGAGTAACACACTCTTCAGCAATGGCTCGACAGGAACAGAATACGCATAGAAGCTTGCGTACATCGCCAGAATCTCCTTGACCTTCAGCAGATCGAATAATGAAGTTGATTGCAGTTGTACGCCAATGACCTCTTTGACCTTACGCAAATCCGTCTTTGTATCATACCCCGCCACCTTGGCTTGACCTCCGTCAGGTTGCCGCAATCCTTCAATCATCTCCATGGTAGTCGTCTTGCCAGCACCATTAGGTCCTAGCAATCCGAATACCTCACCCTTCATCACTTGAAAATGAATCCCATTGACGGCTGTATATGCGCCATATTTCTTAACGAGTCCTTGGACATCAATGATGATTTCCCCGGTTCTAATTTGCGTCGACTGGCTAGCTATCGCCTTCATGAATAACCTCACTTTCTTCCTCTATTGATACTGTTGAACAATTGGACGAATTAACTCCAATGTCTTATTCATCTCTATATTCTGGAAGACATGCTCGCAATTTTTGCGATACATGACTTCATCTGTGTAATGGTCAAGGTATTGTTCGACGATATAGAACGGCGTACCCTTAACTTCCATACGCTCGCGCACAGTCTGTTTATCCACATATAAGAAAATGCGGATGACCTGTTCCCCGTAAAGGTGTTTAATCGCTGAAGCTCCCTCACGATTCAGAATTAAATATACATTCCGCCCAATGGATAGTGCGGCTTCTAGGTCGCTTTTGCGAACTCCGTACCTATCTTGATCGATATCAACGAGCTGAACAAACTCTCCATTACGCTCAGCTTCATTGAATTGTTCTCTTGTTAGATGATGATAATCCGATCCGCCCAGTTCCCTCTCCCGAGCCGGTCGAGTCGTACAGGATACCACATGTGTCCACTCATATTCGTGTCCTATACGATGAGCAATCGACTTACGACCTGAACCACTTGTTCCAGTAAAAACAAAAATCACCGGGATTCCCATAAGAAACGGCTCCTCTCGTAAAAACCAGTATATTCAATATATCGGCAATTCAGTCATTGAACAATAGACCCTTGTTTATTCGCACGTAAAAAGAAGTAAGATAACCGTATAATTACTCGGTTATCCTACTCCTCTTCTTTATATCAGCGCAGTGGAATTACTGCTGAATTAATCGGTATTCATGGACCCATACTTTCATCTGTGGTAACCAAGGCATTCCTGGATGCATCCCAAGAATATTCTGCTTGTAGGCTTCGACATGCTCGAATCCTTCCGCCCTCGCATGCTCGTCGGTCAGCTCTCCTAAAGATTGCTGATACACGCTATGCACTTCATAGCGATGACCATTCAATGTCATCGTTTCACCTACATCTGCATATCGTCCGTTACGCCTTGTAGCCGTCTTCTCGCCTCTGATAACACGTTCGACATCTTCTGGTATTGTAACAAGTCGATCAACCGAACATGTCTTGGCTGGCAACTCCTGTCCCTCGTTCATGATTCTCCTCCTCGTATAATAATAGTTGCTCTTGATTAACATCAGCCTGAAGCCTCAGTGGCGTAGGTATTCAGTAGTGTACCACTTTAGTGAATTAGATGCATCTTTCATACCCTTATTAAGCCCATTTTCTCCGCACTAGACCATAACCCAAGCACCCCCACACAATTCGCGTACACTATATTTGCAAGGGTACAGTCAAAATCCCGATGTGAAGGGAGGTCATACACAATGGGAGCAATAGCAGGCGGAGCGTTCACTTCAACAGGGTCAATTCTTGTCCTCTTTATATTACTTGTTATCATTTCTCGTGCAATCATCATCTAATTTAATTCTAATAGTGCATTACAGCGGAAAATCAAGCCACCACGACGGAGTTGGCTTGATTTTCTGTTGTTAGAGCTTATTAAAATCTATCTCAATCCATCCCATTCTCCATAAAACTGTTGCAAATATTGTTCCATGAAGGTATGTCGATGTTCTGCCATTTGCTTACCATGCTCGGTATTCATTAATGACTTGAGTTTGAGTAGCTTCTCATAGAAATGATTGATCGCTGTATCGTGACCACTACGGTACTCTTCTTTCGTCATCGCTTCCCTGGGCTTCACCGTAGGATCATGGATTGGACGCCCTTTGGCTCCAGAGTAGGCGAATACACGAGAAATCCCGACGGCTCCGATCGCATCAAGTCGATCTGCATCCTGTACGATCTTACCTTCTAATGTCTTCATCGGTGGACGTGACCCACCCTTGAACGACATCGTCGATATGATTTCAAGCACCTTATCAATGAACGTATTGGGAAGCTTCTGAATAACCAACCATTCCTTCAATTGCTGTTCTGCCTGTAATTCATCATCACACAGCTTCTCATCTGTTAGATCATGCAGCAGTGCTGTCAGTTCACAGAGGAATACATCCGCATGCTCTTTATGAGCTAGTGAAACCGCATTATTCCTGACCCGATCGATATGCCACCAATCATGACCACTGAAATCGTGGGCAAGCTTGTTACGAACAAACTGCTCTGCTTCAGCTATGATCATCTCATTATCCATTCTTTACTTACCGTCCTTCGCTTTCATGATCTCGGCCATGGCGCCTAGGCTACCTAGTGTCTCCAGTGCACTCGACGGGATGAATACCTTGTTAGCAGGACCATTCGCGATATCCTTCAACGACTCTAACGATTTGTATGCAAGGAAATTCTCATCAAGGCCAGCAGCCTTCAATTGTTCAATCCGGTTTCGTTCCGCCTCTGCAACAAGATGAATGGCTTTTGCTTGACCTGCAGCCTCGAGCTCCTGTGCTTGACGGAAGCCTTCGGCTTCACGAATACGCGCTTCTTTGTCACCCTCTGCTTTGAGAATAGCACTCTGGCGCTGACCTTCCGCTCTTAGGATCATATCCTGCTTCGCGGCTTCAGCTTCGAGGATAATGGCACGACGACTACGTTCCGCCTTCATCTGCTTATCCATGGATTCTTGAATATCCATAGGCGGTTTGATGTCTACGACCTCTACCCGCTCAATGCGTACGCCCCACTTCTCTGTTGCCTCATCAAGTGCCACTCGGATATCCGCCGATATTTTCTCCCGACCCGATAAAGTTTCATCCAGCTCCAGCTTACCAATGACCTGCCGTAAGGTTGCCGTCGTAATATTACGAACACCCATCACATAATCGAAGATACCATACGTTGCTTGCTCAGCATTATTCACCTGATAGAATATAATGGTATCAATCTGAACTTGAACATTATCCTTGGTAATGACCGTTTGCGGCGGCACATTCGCCTGTTGTATACGCAAATCATGATACCTTCTAACCTGATCTACAATCGGAATAACAATGTTAAGACCCGGTGTGAGCAACTTATGAAACTTACCTAACCGTTCCATAACACCAATTTCTTGTTGCGGAATAATCTTGACAGACAAGGCTACAATGACAACAACCAAACCGATGACGACAAGCAACATAACGAATCCAATTCCCATTGACTATTCTCCTCTCCAGATTCTTACATGTACAATCGTTGTTCCCCGACGCTCGACAATCACTTTCTCTCCAACATCAATAGCTACATCTGCGGTAGCGCTCCAAATCTCCGACCCAATGCGAACAACACCCGTTGCACCAAATTCAATCGCTTCCACAACCTCAGCTGGTTTGCCAACCAAGTCATCAATCGCGTCAACAAAACCTTTCTTGCCAATCATGCGCTTTGTTAATGGTCTAGTCAGATACGTTAACCCTATTGCAACGATACTCAAGGCTAGTATCTGCAGCAACCAGCTATCAGGGAATACCATAGCCACGACAGAAGCGACAATTGCACCAATTCCAAGCCATAATAAATAGAATGTGAATGTAGTCATCTCAGCAATGATTAGTACAATACCAATAATCATCCAAATCATCCATGCTGACATATAAAGCATCCCTCCCATGTTATGAATTTATGAATGCTACAGCTTACTACGAATTCTTGATAGAAAAGATTCATTATAACAATCTCAGTATAACCGAAAACCGTGGTCGTCGTGATGAATACTAATGTCATAAGCCAGACCTATTCCTAGCCCCACTCGTAGAATATGTACGGTATATGTGTGTATTGAACACAGCAGATACTAATAAACCAAAGTTTTTGTGACTATTCCAACTGATGTGTCCGATATTCGAGCTCACCTAGCTTGATTGGACATTGGCCTTGTGTAAGATCTGTAATCCTGGCAACGAATTGCTCCAATTCCGATTGCAAGGGCAAGCATATGACGACTACCTGATCGGTGAATAGTGTTTCCTTGATAAGTGTGTTAGAAGTCCTGAGTTCATGCTCTATCTTCCCATGCCACGTATAGTCGGCTTCGATTCGTACCTCTTGGTGTAGTTTCTTCCACACGGGGACCGCTGCATCAATACCCGCCACAGCCCCATCGGTATACGCTCTGACCAACCCTCCTGCACCTAACATTACACCACCGAAGTAACGTGTTACTACGACCACAACATTCTTCATGTGACGGTTTTTAATCACTTCCAGAATAGGTTTGCCCGCTGTACCACTTGGCTCCCCTGCATCAGACTGTTTCTGATATTGATCCCTCTCGCCTACCATATATGCATAACAGTTGTGGGTTGCATCGCTATATTGTTTGCGGATTTCTTCAACGAAGGAAATGGCTTCCTCCTCTGAATCAACCGGCTTTGCATGTCCGATAAACCGAGAACGCTTAATTACGATTTCCGCTTTATTCGCTTGTTGAACCGTGATATAACTTTGTAGCACTTAAGCTCACATCCTAACCTCTTATAGTAAATAAAAACCCTATAGGAATGAGTCTTGTGGAGGTTGACCAATAGTCTATACATCCAGTATGACCGTTAATAACCACTTTTCGAGTGGCTAATTGCTCGTGTAATCATTCCAAAGGAGAATAACCGCATCTGGAGTGGCTAATCATTTCATTTTCTCTCCGCTATGTGATAACCATTCAATTAACCACCCCAAAAGTGGCTAATCAACATTTCCTACCCAATTCTTTATATTAGACCACTTCGTATAACGTTAAGTCATGTTCTTTTGATAATTAATTGATCATGCAAGGATAAACGGCTTTGCCGTCCTCAAATGGACGAGCAAGTTTACCGTTGACGACTTAAAGAAAGTGAAGTGAAAACTTATACTTTCTTATTCGTTAAAAAAAACAGTCCACCCTTAAGTGAACCGCTTCATGTTACAACATTCTACAATCGTCGTTCGAGCTCGGCCTTTTCTTTCTCGAATCCAGGCTTGCCAAGTAAAGCAAACATATTCTTCTTATAGGCTTCTACTCCAGGTTGATCGAATGGATTCACACCGAGTAAGTAGCCACTAATACCACATGCTTTCTCGAAGAAGTAAACGAGATAACCGAACCAATAAGGGCTAATTTCTGGAATGGTAACGACGAGATTCGGAACACCACCATCGGTATGTGCGAGCAGTGTACCTTGGAAAGCTTTCTTGTTCACGAAATCCATCGTCTTGCCTGTTAAGAAATTCAAGCCATCCAGATCTGCTGGGTCTGTACCGATAACAACCTGCTCCTTGGCCTTGCCAACCTGTATGACAGTTTCGAAAATATTACGGTTACCTTCTTGGATGAACTGGCCCATCGAATGTAGGTCGGTAGAGAAATCAACCGCAGCTGGGAAAATCCCTTTATTGTCCTTGCCTTCACTTTCACCAAAAAGTTGCTTCCACCATTCAGAGACAAAGTGCAGGCTTGGCTCATAATTCACGAGAATTTCCGTCACTTTGCCTTTACGATAAAGTGCATTACGTGCCGCAGCATATTGATAGCTGGCATTTCCCTTCAAGTCTGGGTTGGCATATTCCTTAGATGCATCGGCAGCACCTTGCATAATCGTTTCAATATCAACCCCAGCCACAGCAATTGGCAGTAATCCTACCGCGGTGAGCACCGAATATCGTCCGCCTACATCATCGGGAATGACGAAGGTTTCGTAGCCTTCTTCAGTTGCTAACTTCTTCAGGGCACCTTTGGATTTATCGGTTGTTGCATAAATTCTCTTGCGTGCTTCCTCTTTGCCATATTTGCTCTCTAGTGCTTCGCGTAGGACACGGAAGGCAATAGCTGGCTCAGTAGTTGTCCCTGATTTGGAGATGACATTCACTGAGAAGTCTCTACCATCCAATAGTTCAAGAAGATGAGTTAGGTATGTCGAGCTTATATGATTACCAGCGAAGTAGATTTCCGGTGTTCCACGTTTCGCTTTCGGAAGCATATTATAGAAGGAATGAGACAGCATCTCAATTGCCGCTCGTGCACCTAGATAGGATCCACCAATACCAATGACTACGAGCACATCAGAATCTGCCTTGATTTTATTAGCGGATTGTTGAATTCGAGCGAATTCCTCCCGATCATACGCAGTCGGTAAGTCGATCCAGCCTAGATACTCAGATCCTGCTCCCGAATGCTGATGAAGCTGTTCATGTGCGGTGCGAATTTGCGCGGTCAAATAATCCACTTCATGTTCACCCAAGAACGGAATGGCCTTGCTGTAATCAAATTTCAAATGTTCAGTCATGGTTAATCTCCTCCATCTGTTTAATCTTTATCTAACTTAAAATTTACCATACTAATGTAACATGCTACAATAGCTTCAAGAGGTGAGGCTAAGATGAAATCCATCGGATTTATTGGATTAGGCATTATGGGTGCGCCAATGGCGTCCAACCTGTTAAAAAAAGGTTATTCTGTCACCGTTTATAACCGAACAAGTACTAGAACAGATGAGTTCCAAAGATTAGGTGCCGATATTGTCTCTACACCTGCGGATGTTGCCCGAAGCGTTGATGTTCTATTCACTATGGTGAGTGACAATCAAGCCATTGAGGACATATTCTACGACGATGAAGGTATTATGAGTGGCGTCCGACCTGGTTTAGTCATCTTCAATTGTAGTACTGTATCACCCGATCTGAGCATTCGATTACATACGGAGCTTGCTGATCATTACGTGGATTTCTTCGATGCACCAGTTACAGGCAGCAAGGCCAGTGCGATTGAAGGATCATTGGTGTTTATGGTTGGCGGTAATGAACAGCTTCTAGAAGAGCACAAAAGCATCCTACTTGACATGGGTAAGTCAGTCTACTCGATGGGCGGCTCAGGTACAGGCACTCGAACAAAACTAGCATTGAATACCATTGTCGGTATCAACATTGCCGGATTTATTGAAGGTCTTGCTATCGCATCCAAGAGTGGTATTGATTTGGAAGCCTTCGTCGAGCTTGTACAATCCGGTGGTGCAGCTAGTAAGGTTGCTGACATGAAGAAGGACAAGCTACTTGACCACGACTTCAGTCCGAATTTCCCCTTGAAGCATATGCTTAAGGATTTACAGCTTGCGGGAAACCAAGCTACTTCTCTCCAGCTCCCAACACCATTGTTACAAACGGTCGAGAACTTATACAGGATAGCCTATAGCAAGGGCTTGGGCGATTTGGATAACTCTGCTCTCATCCATGCTTATGAGGACTGGATGCATCATCAAGTCTCACGTAAGAAGATTGAAGTGAAAGACACCCCTGCAGCAAATAACCGTCGTAGGAGTGTCCGTGTACCACTAAATATCAAATTACAAATTTCAATCTATCAGTGGGAGAATGAAGGCTCCTTCTCCGGACAAACGACGGAAGCTTCCCTCTATGATTTATCGGATTCCGGCTTGCAAATCACATGTACTACACCTCTAGCTAAAGAGATGTTCATTGTCATTCACTTCCCGGAGGAAGCTGGGCTACCGCCACTAACAGGCAAAATCATTCGGATCGAACGCAAAGACACTATTTTTAACTACGGATGTATAATATCTGGTATGGCTCCTCCGACTAAGAAAAGGCTGGATGCTTACATTCAGGGCAAGATCGATCAGGCTTAGCTAGTGTGATCATCAAAACTTTAGAGATATGAACAGCAATAATCAGTAACTGTACGAACATCTAACTTGAATTTCACGTTAGCTGGCACTGTGAATTCACCTGACCCTGCAATGACTATCCACTGTTCGGAGCCTGGTAGCTGAACACTGAGATCACCTGCAAGGATTTCCATGATTTCTACAGTATCAGTTCCAAACTCGTACTGTCCTGGCAGCATAATTCCTAATGTTTTCTTAGTGCCATCTGCGAACACCACGGTACGACTTGTAACTTTTCCATCAAAATATACGTTTGCCTTCTTCACGATTGTTACTTGCTCGAATTGACTCATTGTTCAAACCCCTTTTTCGTATAATGATGCAATATAGATAGACCCGACGCTCTAATAAGCTCGGGTCTTCTTGTTGTTTACAGCAAAGCTTTCGTCTTAGCTACCACGTTATCTACAGTAAATCCATATTCTTCAATTATCTTGTCTCCCGGTGCAGAAGCTCCGAACGTGCTAATCCCCAGAATAGCACCCTTATCGCCAACATAACGTTCCCAACCGAGAGGATAAGCCATCTCAATAGCTAGACGAGCTGTTATCGCTGGCGGCAATACGGATTCCTTGTATGCTTGCGATTGTTTCTCGAATAATTCCCAGCTTGGCATACTAACGACTCTCACGTGAATGCCTTGCTCGGCCAGTGCTTTCTGCGATCGTACAGCTAGCTGTACTTCAGAGCCCGTAGCGATCAGAATCGCTTGTGGTCGGTTATTCGCTGCTTCTGATAGTACATATGCTCCCTGCGGTAAGTTATCAAGTGATTTCTCTCTAGTACCTTCAAGAATCGGTAAAGCTTGTCGTGTCAAAATCAATGCAACTGGACCTTGCTTGTTAGCCATCGCGTATCTCCATGCGGAAGTTGTTTCATTACCATCTGCTGGACGGATGACGGTGACGCCTGGAATAATGCGTAAAGCAGCTAATTGCTCTATAGGTTCATGAGTTGGGCCATCTTCGCCAACGCCGATACTATCATGTGTGAATACATAGATAACAGGTAAGCTCATAATGGAAGCAAGACGAACAGCAGGACGCAAGTAATCGGAGAATACGAAGAATGTGCCTACATAAGGACGAACACCACCATGTAGCATCATTCCATTAGCTGCTGCTGCCATTCCGAACTCACGAACACCGAAGTACACGTTACGGCCAACATAATTCTGAGCATTGTATATGGACAAGCCTTTCAGATGTGTCGTTGTGGAAGATTCTAAATCAGCGGATCCACCTAGTAGATATGGAACAGCTTGGGCAATTGCATTAAGCGCACTTCCCGATGCAGCTCGAGTAGCCATACCCTTGTCTTCAGGCGTATACCAAGGCAGCGCCGAATCCCAACCCTCAGGGAGTGAATCTTGGGAAGCTGCAGTGAACTGCTCTGCTAACTGTGGATAAGCTTTACGATAACTATCGAACAAACTCACCCATTGTTGCTCTTGCTTGGCGCCTTGTTCACTCAACTGTGCGAAATGGGCGTATACTTCATCAGGAACCTCGAATGCCTCGTGTGTCCATTCATAATACTGCTTAGTTAAAAGTGCCTCTTCCTTACCTAATGGGGAGCCATGCGGACCTAGATGTCCACCTTTACCCTGCTTATTCGGGCTACCATAGCCAATAACAGTCTTAACCTCGATCAGCGTTGGGCGATTTAAGTCGCTCTTCGCCTCAGCAATTGCCTTATGTATGGCAAGTAGGTCATTGCCGTCTTCAACATATAAGGTTTGCCAGCCATACCCTTGGAATCGTGTCTGAACATTCTCAGAGAACGATAAATTTAATTCCCCATCCAGAGAAATATCATTAGAATCATACAGCACAATCAACTTACCGAGCTTCAGGTGACCTGCTAGCGAGGCTGATTCGCTGGACAAGCCTTCCATCAAATCGCCATCGCCACAAATCGCATATGTGAAATGATCAATAACAGGAAAGCTTGCTTGATTGTATGTAGCAGCTAGATGAGTTTCAGCTAGCGCCATACCTACAGCCATACCAATTCCTTGGCCTAGTGGTCCAGTCGTTGCGTCCACACCACTGGTGTGACCGAATTCTGGATGTCCTGGCGTCTTACTGCCCCATTGACGAAAATTCTTAATCTCATCAATGGTCAAATCCTTATATCCGAACAAATGCAGCATGCTGTACAACAGCATAGAACCATGACCTGCGGATAGTACAAATCGATCACGGTTAATCCACTTCGGATTAGCTGGGTTATGTTTCATGAAATTAGACCATAGCTCATAGGCCATAGGTGCAGCACCAAGCGGCATACCTGGGTGACCGGAATTTGCTTTCTCAATCGCATCAATGGCAAGTGTGCGAATTGAATCTATCGACAGTTGCTCAATTGATTTCTGTTTGACGTTCATGTGAAACCTCCTATAAGTTTTGTGTAATTGTCTTATTGTACCACTAGAGCAAGTGCAATTCCATATGAGGATAATGTGCTTTTTATATACTTTTAATTTCATTTAAATGCTTCTCGATATGGTTCGCAGAATATTCCATAATCGAGAGGATATTATGTACTTCTGTTGAATACATATGAGTGTACTTAATAGAGATCAGGGAGTGAGTGATAGTGAAAAGTTTTATAATGAGAAAGGTGATACCACTAGTACTATTATCCGTACTTATCATCGCTACAGGCTGTCAATCCATTGGTGGATTAGATCTGAATAAGATACTAGTCAATCAGATCATCTCTGATTCCATGGAAGGGAGTATGAATGTAACACTTCATCTTGTATCCGAACAGTCTTCTGAGACTGACCCAGAAACGATGGAGATGATCAAAGCGATCAATGGTATGCAAGTTGTTGTGGAAAGCTTCAAACAGCAAGATTGGAATACCATGTCGGCCAAAGGCAAGCTAGTCATCACTCGCGGTGAAATTCCTTTCCAACTTTCACTCAGCAGAACAGTTATGGTAATGCAAATTGAAGGAGCCGACGTACCCATTATCATTCCGTTGGACTCAGCTTCAAACCCGCTATCTAACATTACAGGAGGCATGAGTGCAACCAATGAATTGACGACAAATTCCTTACAGGAAAAGTCGATCACGCAATCATTGGTATCCTTAGTTATTAAACACCTAGCGAATCCTGAAGATATTTCCTTACAGAATGTAACCGAAACCGTTCATGGGGAGTCATTATCCTTATACAAGATTCATTCAGAAATTAAGGGACCTGAGATCTTCACCTTGTTGAAGAAGTCTCTACGCAGTCTAGTTATGGATGATCAAGGATTGAAGCTATTCATAACCCAGTTATATGATGTACTAGAAGCCAATGCAACAGAAGAGGACGATAATCTTCTTGGTCTAGGTTTAGGGTTCAGCTCTGCGGACCGCGAACTAGAAATTGAGTTTCTCCATACTTCCATCAAACAAGGCTTATTGATTGTCATCATGACGCTTGAAGACGAATCCACAATGTCAGAAATCCAACCTATCCTGACGGATGACACTTATCTGCGCAGCGATCTGTATGTCGATTCCTCATTAAATGTTCGCAAAGCCGATTTCGAGCTTTCCGTTAAACCTGAATTAGAAAATGCAGACCCTACAGGAATTTCCGCTATTCAGATTGAAAGCCACAGTCAATTCTGGAATCATAATCGAGCAGTAACCGCCGACACACTCACTTATGGGGATAAAGAGCCGCTTTATGTAGACTTAACATCGTCAGCAGGTGACGAACTGATATCGATTCTGGATAAGCAATCCGTACTATACAAGCTGGTGAAAGAAGACCTGCATGCTACACGTAAAACCGCAGTATTCTACGCAGACGAAGACTATGGCGACTATATGTCTTATGAGCTAGCCATCTTCAAGAACGGTATCATGACCGTTCCAGCAAGAAGTTTAGCAGATAATCTAGGCCTGCAACTAGACTGGAATGGTGTTACTCGTGAATTAACGCTGACAAGTCCATTCGATGGAACAATTGTTGCGTTCAAGGTAGATAGTAACAAAGCTACTGTTAACGGAACAGATCAGACCATGCCTGTTGCCACATTCATCGATAAGGGTCAAACCTATATTCCACTCCGATTTGTTACAGATGCTCTTGGCGCTAAGATTGAGTGGAGCCAAGAAACACAAGCAGCTACAGTGACGATAGAATAGAACGATTCTATTCGTTGAATTTAATCGGGCAATATGAGGTGCAAATCTGCACTTCATATTGCCCGATTTTTTCCTATCATACGTTTCTGATTTATGCTCCTATTTCTCTTAATCTATCCTCCAAGAGTATCGCGATTTCTCCTGTTGTAGAATCCACCTCTACATCAAAGGTATGAACACAACCCTCATCTGGTGATTGTACCATACCATCACTCACATTGATCTTCCAATCATGCAATGGACAGAATACATGGTTGTCACACACAATACCCTCCGAAAGCTTCCCTTGCTTATGAGGACAACTATTCTCAATAGCTTTAATATCTCCATTCGATAAACGGAATAATGCAATCTCTATACCGCCCGCCATAACACTACGACCTCTTAGCATCGGTATGTCGTCTACTCTAGCCACTATGATTCGCTCCATGCTCACTCCACACCTCTCCGATATGTTTTAGTATTATTTATAATGTCTTTTTGTTAGCTTTGAACGGACACAGGTACAGGTATAGCTTCATACAAGGATCGTACCGTTTTCTCTTCAACAGCTTCCTTCCAAGGGTCTACTAGCAAGCTTAGTGCGTGATCGATCCGTTCAACGAGTGCTTTCCGCTGCTCAGGTGTCTCCAATGCCGATTTGATCGTGTCTAGCCCAACTCGCTCTACCCACGGTGCTGTCCGTTCATTGTAATTGGCATTCTCTCTGTAATACTGTAGGTATGCTGCTGAATATTCCATCACTTCTTCATCCGTCTTTACCTTCACTAACAAGTCGGACTCACGAACCTTAGCTCCACCGTTACCAGCAACGTATATCTCCCAGCCATTGTCTACCGCTACAACACCTACGTCCTTGATCGTTGCTTCTGCACAGTTACGCGGACAGCCCGAGACGGCCATCTTAACCTTAGCAGGTGTATTCAACCGCTCGAATTTCTTCTCCAGCTGGATGCCCATCCCCATCGCATCCTGTGTCCCAAATCGGCAGAATGTTGAGCCCACACAGGTTTTTACAGTTCGTAGAGCTTTGCCATATGCATATCCGGATGGCATATCAAGATCCTCCCACATACTAGGCAAATCCTCTTTCTTGACCCCGAATAAATCTAGACGCTGACCACCCGTAATCTTCACGAGTGGAACATCATATTTTTCCGCTACCTCGGCAATCCGTTTTAACTCCTTCGGACTCGTAACACCACCATAAATCCGCGGCACCACTGAATAGGTTCCATCCTTCTGAATATTCGCATGATTCCGTTCATTCACAAAACGTGATTCCCGCTCGTCTGTATGCTCTTCCGGCCGAGCCATGCCCAGATAATAGTTCAATGCAGGTCGGCACTTGGAGCAGCCCTCCGGATTTTTCCAGTCTAGGACGTTCCTTACTTCCTTACTAGTGCTAAGCTCCATACTACGTATGGCTGCTACAATCTCATCTCGACCTAATTCCGTACACGTACAGATACCTGACTTTTCCTCTGCAGCTTCATCTCCAAGCACATACTTCAATATTTCTGCAACAACTGGCTTACAGGTTCCGCAACCACCGGATGCTTTCGTACATGCTCGCACCCCTTCTACACTGTTCAAGCCACGTTCCTTGATGGCCCGCACAATCGTGCCCTTGGATACGCCGTTACAACCACAAATTTGCTCATCATCCGGCATCTCTGCTACAGACGTCCCGCCTGCTTTTGTGCCGCCGGATTCTCCAAGAACAATCGTCTTCTCCCGACCCGTGACATCCTCGCCTGTTCGGATGAGCTTGAATAGATAGGAGCTATCCGTATTATCTCCGAACAATACAGCGCCAACAATCTTGCCTTCTCGGATCAGTACCTTCTTATATATACCTGTAAAGTCATCTTGTACACGAACCGAGCGTGTACTAGCATCATCTGTGAATTGTCCAGCAGAGAACACATCAACACCAGATATCTTCAGCTTCGTTGAGAGAATAGAGCCTTGGTAGGTTTCTCCTTCAATACCACATAAATTCCGAGCAAGAACGGCTCCCTGATCATATAGTGGAGCTACTAAACCATATGCAACACCACGATGCTCTGCACATTCTCCTACGGCATATACATGCGGGATGTCCGTCTCCAGCATATCGTTAACGACGATACCACGATTAATTCCGACTCCTGCCAGCTTAGCTACTTCAATATTAGGTTTGATCCCAACCGCCATGACGATCAAGTCAGCCGGTTCTTCCGAACCATCCTTGAAACGAAGAGCGGATACGCGCTTGCGTCCGATTACGGAATCGGAATTTTTCTCAAGCAGAAACCGCATCCCTTGCCCTTCGAGCTCCCGTTGCAGCATGCGGGCTGCTGTCTCATCAAGCTGACGCTCCATCAGATAACTGGCAATGTGAACAACGGTGACATCCATCTTCAGATTTAATAGTCCACGCGCCGCTTCGAGTCCGAGCAATCCACCACCGATGACGATCGCTTTCTTATATTTCTTCGATGCATCCACCATCGATTCACAATCCTTGATATCTCGGAAAGCGATAACACCTTCTTTGTCAGCTCCGGGAATAGGAAGCATGAAAGGAAGAGAGCCTGTCGCGATAATTACTTCATCGTAACCTATAGTCCGATTCTTGTCGGAGCTGATCGTTTGTTTCGATGTATCTATGGAGACTACCGTCTCGCCTGGATAGAACGAGATGTTGTTCTCCTTATACCAATCCCAATCGTTGATCACGATATCCTTCATCTCTGCATCTCCAGCTAACACGGAGGAGAGCATGATACGATTATAGTTCGGGTGTGGTTCGCTACCAAAGATGATAATTTCAAATTTATTCGGATTAAGCTTAATCACCTGCTCGATACAACGAACTCCTGCCATCCCGTTACCGATCAATACTAACTTCTTCTTCATATTGATTTCCTCCCGAAAGTTTTGTAACAACATCACCATGTTAGGTTTTATTAAATAGATCAATGATGATGTTATATAACATTACATATAAATTATTATTTTCTTACTATATCCGAAATTTTCGGTTATTTCAATAGTTTTATGTCAGAAACATTCACATTAATTAAAAAATATCTTAAAATACACGAACGAAAATCATGAAAACTAACATCAATGTTCGTTTTTTCGAGATTACCTTAGAGTTGCTAGCCACCAGCCACTGCTCCTCATTCCTCTCAAATCCCCACTCTAACGGAAAAAACCTCCGCTATTCCTTATAAGTAACCTGATTTCCATCCAGTAGCGGAAGTTTCTTCCGCTAGCCACCAACTACTGCTCCTCATTCCTCTCAAATCCCCATTCTAACGGAAAAAACTTCCGCTATTCCTCATAAGTAACCTGATTTCCATCCAGTAGCGGAAGTTTCTTCCGCTAGCCACCAGCCACTGCTCCTCATTCCTCTCAATTCCCCCTGTAATAAGGAAGATGAACCTCTCGCTCTCACATACATAAATTTTGGCGCAAAAAAGGAGCTCGCTTCAAAGTCCTTAGACTTCGAAGCGAGCTCCTTTAACAAATGTCCCAACTGTTCTGTCAGCAAGTGAGGGACTGCCTATTCTTAGCTATTAGTTAAACACAACTGTCTTATTCTGGTGCACCAGGATACGATCCTCAACGTACCAGTTCACGGCCCTAGCCAATACCGTTCGTTCGATGTGGCGACCTATTCGCTTCAGATCATCGACGTTATCGCGATGGCTTACTCGCTGGACGTCCTGCTCGATGATCGGACCTCCATCTAACTCCTCCGTGACGAAGTGAGCGGTTGCTCCGATAATCTTAACACCTCGATTATACGCTTGAGCATATGGCTTACCCCCGACAAAGGCGGGGAGGAAGGAATGGTGAATGTTAATGATGCTATTCGGAAAGCGTTCAAGAAGCTCTGGTGAGATGATCTGCATATATCGCGCAAGTATGACAGCATCCACATGACCTAACATCAGCTCGATCTGCTTTCGCTCGGCTTCTTTCTTCGTCTCCACCGTAACCGGTATGTGATGATAAGGAATGCCGAACGACTCCGTTAACTCCCGTAAATCATCGTGATTACTAATGATCATCGCAATATCAGCCGTTAAATCACCCGCTTGCCATTGCCACAGCAATTCCCGTAGGCAATGATCCTCCTTCGAGACTAAGACCGCTAGTTTCTTCTTAACACGAGCGCTATGAACTATGCATTCCATTCGGAAACTTTCGGTTATCGCTTGGAAATCCTGCAACAAGGCTTCCTGGCGTTGCTCCAAATCGTCTAAATCAAACTCAATTCGGATGAAGAACATCCCACCCTCAGGGTCCATTGTGTACTGATCTGACTGGACAATGTTGGCACCGTGCTCGAATAGGAATCGAGAAACCGTAGCTACAATACCAGGTTGGTCCGGACAAGATATGAGCATTCGCGCTCGATTCTGATCGTGTTCGTTCATAATAGCCCCCTGAAATTAATTGCCGGCCAACCAAGCTAGAAGCCGCTGGTTGATTTGTTCTTCCGTCACTTCACTAGGCACAACTCGGTGTTCAATCAACATGTCATACAGTCGCTCCATCGGTTCACGCGGATCCGCTTTTCTCGATTTAGCATCTCCACCCTTGAAGGCTTCCCAAGCTTGCAGAATAAATTCACGGCGTTCGATATCTTGTTTCTTCATAAAATGACCAACACGCTCCACGTCTTCCATAAAACCATCACCGAAGCGTGAGGCAAGTCCATTACGTAACAGCGCAATTTCTACCTCATACATCGGGCGTTCCGTCTTATCATCCTTGCCAATCCATGGTGTCTCTAGAATGAAAGGAAGATGCTTAAGGTCATGATGCCCGACGATGTTCTCGAACGTTTGGAAGCCAATCCAACCAGAGCCTAATGGAGCATGGCGATCTTTGCCCGCTCCACGCGGATTCTTACTATCGTTCATATGGATCACAGCTAGCTTCTTAAGTCCCACAATCCGGTCAAATTCCTGTAAAACCCCGTCCAAATCATTCACAATATCATACCCAGCATCATGAATGTGACAGGTATCGAGGCACACCGTTAATCTGCTGTTATCTTCAACCTTGTCCATAATAGCAGCAATCTCTTCAAAGCTCCGACCAATTTCTGTACCCTTACCAGCCATCGTCTCAAGCGCGATATTCACATTCGTATCCTTAGTGCCAGCTAGCACCTCATTCAAGCCCTCGGCAATCCGCTCAATCCCATATTCGGCATCCTTATCTGTATATGCGCCTGGATGTAATACAATATTATTCACACCAATATATGATGTACGATGCATCTCTTGTTGTAAGAAATCTACGGCAAGCTCGAACGTGTTACGTTTGTATGAGCCTAGATTAATAATGTAAGGCGCATGCACAACAATCTCATCTACCCCATTGGCGGCCATAATGGCCTTGCCCTCTTCGATGAATTGCTCCTCAATTGGCTTGCGCTTCGTATTCTGCGGGGCTCCTGTATAAATCATAAAGCTAGATGAGCCATAGTCTGCGGCTTCCTCTGCCGCTCTTCGCAAGCCCGTTTCAGAGAATGAGACATGTGAACCAATTTTCAATGGAAACCTCCCCTTTCATTGCCTCCTATTTTATCGTTAAAGTCGAAATAAATCTAGGAATACTGTATAATGACGTGGGGTGAACAAGTTCATGGACAATTTTTTCGGTTATTTCATCTTCTTCTGGGTGTTTCTCTTGGTCGCCTTTATGTTCATCGGCGGTTTCTTCATGTTCCGCAAGTTTCTGAAGGTGCTGCCCAAGGCTGACGGCAAATCCAGGCTCGACTGGCAAAATCATTATGTAGATACGAGCCGCCATCTCTGGACGGACGACTCTAAGGCATTCCTCAATCAATTGGTAGCTCCCGTACCCACACCATTCCGTGACATCGCGAAGCATACGATATCTGCAAGGATCGGTCAGGTTGCACTGGAGGCGAATGCCTCCGAGGTCACACGTGACCACTGCATCGAGGGCTACATTCTAGCGACTCCGCCGCGTGATTATAAAAGTCTCGTTACTTTCCTAGAGAGAGAAAATATTGACTATAGTGCCTTTAAGCATTTGTTATAGAAATTGGACTCGCGAGTGATTCCATTAGACCTTTATAAGCTCAGTTTAAAGTAGGGGGATTTACAACTCAAAGGATTATTCTGAACATAAACATACTGATTCAAGCTCTGCGGAAAGGTGCAATTCGCCCTGCGGTTCTGGACTATATCCCTATTATTATACACTTGAATATGTTGCCCAACCTCGGTTTTTAGCTTGTCATATGCCATTCATATCCATCGAATCAGTATCGGAAGTATTTCACTCAGTTGTATCCGACCTCTAGTAAATCAATCTAAGATGTGTTGTGTTGGTGAGCAAAAAGAAACCACAATGAAGGGTTAGTCGCATCGTGGCAAATTGTATTATTATCCTTTTTACTTTTTATTAACTATTTCATCCTTATGATCTAACGCCTCACTTAGACTGCCAAATGCTGCATCATGACCATAATCGGAAGCTACAACAGGTTCTCTACAACCGAAATTCCTACCCCATCTTTAGGTGTAACTTGTATCTTCTGTCATCAACTCAATTACCTCCTGCTTTGTAAAAAGTAAGTGTACCACGTGATTTGTCTGCATTTCTTGAAAATACGCTAATAGATCCTGTTGGTGATATTTCAATAATATTCCCGAATGTTTTTGCCACATATCCGCCATTTGATAATTTTGTTATAAAGTCGGCTCTTGGAGCAACATCCTCCCAGTATAAGTCAATCCCGGATTGACCTTCCTGAGAACTTAATATCCGGATTAGACTGACTAAGTTCGATCGCTTGCTCCTTCTTCATATTGGAGATATGAAGTTTTTCCAATCTCGGAAAATGACGTTTCAGATTTGAAGTATCAACTTGGACATTACAATTGATCAACGAAAGACTTTTCAATTGCTGAGCTCTCCAATTTCGGTTAGTCCAATTTCGCTCGGATTGCCATTCACGATTAATGTTTCAATGCTTTGAAAAGTTTGAATGGTTTGCAAATCAAGTTTTTTACAATTATCGATCAACATCCAAGTGATTCGGCTGTTATCCCCTGTAAACCGTTCCAGACTTCGACAACCCAACACTCTGATATCTTTTAGACGTATGATATCGGCGGTGTTTCCCAATTCCTTGAATTTACCTTGTTTAAGTCCAAGTGATTCCAGAGGGACTCGGTTCCACTTCGAAAACTCCAGATCCTTACTACGGAATAGATCAAGATCATTCAACGTTAAGCATTCGGCAATGTCGTCCAAATCTTCGGAACGTGCAAATTGAAGAATCATTCTCTTGATAAGGGTGCGGGGAAACTTGCCAATAACGGCTTAATAGACTCTAACAATGTAAGGTTCAGCCAAGATAGTATTGCACGTAACTTTAAAGACGGAACAAACCTAGACGAAACGATTGCCGGATTGAAAAATGGGAGCATAAAACCAGATGATATATCGGCAATAAGGATTTTTGAGAAAGATGGTAAGCTTTATACGCTTGACAACCGTCGCCTCTTTACTGCACAAGAAGCAGGGGTTCAAGTGAACTATAGGATGGCTACTCCAGAAGAAATTGCAAATGAAGCATGGAAATTTACTACTAAAAACGATGGAACCACAATAAAGGTCAGATAGGAGAGAGAATGTTGGTTGAAGTCTTCCATAAAGAACTAGAAATCCATGTGACGCCGCTAGAGAAAATTAAAATGAATCCAACGGATATCTCCATTGAGCTTGACGATTCAGACGAAAAGCGATGGAGGATCAAGATTAGTCCGTATCAGGCTTTTAAGGTTACGACCATAGACTGTGTGGACATCAAGCCTTTCCTGATTGATGGTAAGCGGCCACTTCATATTCTTGAAATCTTCCAGTCGAATTGGTTGGATGATTTAAAAGAAGCCCTTAAGAAGAAAGATGTAACTGCTGATTTTCTAGACAAAGCCCATCACTATGTACTACCTTTTCAGGACATCATAGTTGAGGTTGTAGCTTGGAAATTAGAATTAGAAAAATTATAGCCTGGAATGACCTATTTCAAGCAAAGATAGAGCATCTTAATGCCGGAAAACGCCTGTACAGCGTGATTCCGGCTGTTTTTTATGCAGTAGATCAGGTTGAAAAGTAAACTGGTGAAATGATCAACGCCTGCGCCTCCCAGCAACAACCGCCTGATGTCCGGAGCGCGGTTGCCCATAGTCACACTCCGGCATGTGGGGAGACGTTGCCGGAATATGATCATTCGCACGGCTCTGATCGGGGTCGTTTGCCCTACAGCAAACGCTGCCCACATTGAATGACGCGCCACCGTCGTCATTCACATCCATATCGCCCTACAGGGCGGATAAACACCTTGCCCACAAGTTGATGCCCCGCAGGATGTGGCTGGCCCCTTCAACCTCATTTGACCGTTGCATCCGGTTATATTGGTTGAAGGGGCCAGCCGCCCTGCGGTCAGCATCAACAGCGGTCAAGACGTCTATCCTTCCGGGCGTTCGGTGAAGGGCATCGGTTGTTCGCTACACGAACCTACCATAAATCTTTTAATTTGTGCCTCCGGCACAACCCTTGTTTTGAATTCCCCCCCTTTCCTTTTTCTTTGTTTGTTATGCTTCGAAGGATCAACAAAATCCACAAATGAAATCCACTTATTGGTATAATCATGTTATACGTATAATTCATTTGTTCATGAATATATGAACTATACGCAATTGCGCAGGGAAGCAGAGATATCATGATGATATTTCAACGGACTTAGCCAGAAAGTAAGGAAGTAATGTCGAAGAGGTTGTGTTCAGATCTAGAAACTGAGTGCAAATACATTCTTAGTAGAGATATATTGATAAATACAATTTTCTTAGTAAAGGAAAAAAACATGTTCCATTGTATTTATATGGGTAAAGCAGAAAATTTAAAATATTCAAATCAAGAACATGTTATTCCTGCGGGATTGGGTGGTATAACAAAACTGCCTCATGGATATGTATCTGATGAGGCTAATAAATTTTTTTCACCATATGAATTACGCGCCTTGAGAAATTCGTTTTTATCAGTTAATCGAGACAACAACGGACCAGGTCGAAGAGGTTCTTTGAATGTACAGAGTATTCGTGAACCAATGATCCGCATCTTTGAAGCAGTGTCTCCTGAAAAGGAACTGGACACTTTGCTCATTCCGTTCCGATTAGGTTTCTTATTTTCGGGAATCGTACAAATATTGCCGCAGATATATATTCGATTTGATGAAATGTGGAATATGAAACGTCCACTATATGTTGCTGATAATTTTTCGAAGAATCCTGAAGAATCTTTGTCACAATTTCGCACACTGTTAGCGCCCTTTTTTAAAAATAATCATCGCAAATGGATTTTTATAGACACACCTATTTCGACATCTATCAAATTTGTTAGTATTGGATACTATGATGAAAAGTACTTTGTATGCTCCTCTATACAGCCATTTCGCATGAATAATTTCGCCGATCTTATACTATTACGCCCTCTACCTGAATTACACCCATTTCTTCTAAGTTCAGCGGCCACCTATAATTACAGTCACAATCTAGGAGATTTAAAAGATCCCGCATTCCCACTTGTATATATAAAAACTGCGTTTAATGCACTTGCATTCTTTATGGGTCAATCTTTTGTACTACAATCTATTTTTGATCCGGTACGCAACAGCATTTGGAACGTTGCAGATTTAGATCAGTTTTGGATTAAAAGTTCAATGCCTGAGTGGCTGGTCAACTGGGTAACTCAACGACTACCTACTAAAGTAGGTAGGTTGGGATTGCGACTGAAAGTCGCT
>JBBDIY010000088.1:0-63790 GCA_040880185.1 Paenibacillaceae bacterium | reverse complement strand
TCAACAGCAACAGCAACAGCATCATCAGCAACAGCAACAGCAACATTCACAGCAACAGAATCATCAGCATCAGCATCAGCATCAACATCAACATCAACGCCGTAATGGTATAGTCTTGATGCTCATCATTACCTTATCCACCTTCTTCATCGTATGGGGATTAGTTGCTGTAGCTCATTGGATTCACCCCTGGCTTGGTTATGCACTGAATACATGGTTGATCTCGACGACAATTGCGATCAAAGGCTTGAAGGATGCAGCCATGCTCGTATATTCCCGCCTGAGCAAAGGGGATATCGACGAAGGTCGCAAATATACAGGGTACATCGTCGGTCGCGATACTGCTGAATTAGATGAGCAGGAGATATCTCGGGCTGTAGTGGAAACTGTCGCGGAGAATACAGTGGATGCAGTAGTATCACCATTATTCTTCGCGCTTCTAGGCGCTGCCCCGCTAGCCATGCTATACCGTGCGACGAACACGCTCGATTCGATGGTTGGCTATCGCAATGAGCGATATCTGCGGTTCGGCTGGGCATCAGCCCGCTTCGACGATGTGCTGAACTGGATTCCAGCGCGATTGACTGGACTCATGCTCATACTGGCGTCCTTGTTCTATCGTCATACTTCAGCTATTAGCTCCTATAGGTCCATCCTCACCTTCGCCCATAAGCATCCGAGCCCGAATAGTGGTATTCCTGAAGCTGCTGTGGCAGGAAGTCTGGGCATTGAGCTTGGCGGAACGAACCGTTATGGCGGAGTCATAAGCGAGAGAGCACGTCTCGGATGGCCCCATCGAACAATCAAACAAGATGACATTATTCATACGATTCAATTGTTATACGGAGTCAGTTATATCATCGTGGGGGGATTACTGTGCGGCATATGTGGATGGTTATTATAGACTGGCTGCAGGCATGTATCGCGGCCTTTCAGTTTCTAACTCGCTTCCCGATAACCGTTACTCTTCCTTATCAGGTTAACTTGTATCGCAATAGCGTTATTTTCTATCCATGGGTTGGGCTTGTTATCGGGATTGTAATTAGTGGTGCAGGGGTCCTGCTGAATTCGTTCCTACCTACGTTGATAAGCGGTATTCTGCTCGTCATCCTGTGGACCTTGATCTCGGGTGGACTTCACCTGGATGGATTAATGGACACGGCTGACGGGATCATGAGCCATCGTTCACGTGAGCGGATGCTTGAGATTATGAAGGACAGTCGCGTGGGAGCCATGGGGGTTATGGTGTGTGTGTTCTATCTTATACTCAAAATAGCCCTAATCATCTTTCTACTAGACACGATGAGCGAGGATAGATGGATCATGCTGATGCTCATTCCCATCTGGAGTCGGACCTTCATGGTCACAGCGATGGCAGGATGGCCATATGCGAGGCAGGAGCAAGGCTTAGGATCATTGTTCCGCTCAGTAGGCAAGAAGCAAGCTGCGATTGCAATGGTTAGTGCGATTGTTCTATCGGCTGTGAGTCTGCTCTTATTCGGTGAGGGAGCTTGGATCGAGTCGGGTTTGGTGATTCTGTCTATACTGATCGTTACTTATGGCATTGGGGCGGTAGTCGCTACTTATGTCTCACGATTGCTGGGTGGGCTCACCGGTGATGTATATGGTGCACTGAATGAGCTGATAGAGCTTGGCTTACTATTAATACTAGTTGGGTATGTTTACAATTGGGGCTAGATTGGGAGGTTAGGTACGATGACACTTGAACAATATGGTCATGGCGGAGACTTGTGGTCGGCTACGGAAGCTTATGGTCAGCCCGCAGATGGTTGGCTCGATTATAGCTCGAACATGAATCCGTGGGGACCTCCGGATGTTGTCTCGCACATCATGAAGGAGCATTGGCGTGATATCTCACGTTATCCCGATCCGGCGGTACGGGGTTTACGCAGCAAGCTGTCTGAAGTTTATCAGATTCCAATGGACAGCATCATTGTGGGGAATGGAGCAGCAGAGCTGATTGATCTTGTTGTGCGTGTGCTCCATCCAGAAGAAACGGTGCTTGCCCGTCCTTCCTTCTCCGAATACGAAGAGGCCGTGCACAAGGTAGGAGGGAGGATTCGGAATTTCCCTCTACTTGCAGACCAGCAATTCGAGCTGCGGGATGTGCGGAATTTAGTAGACGGTAGTGGCGATGGCAGCAACGGCAGCTGCACGACGGAGAGTTCCCGTTATGTATTTCTAGGGCATCCGAATAACCCGACGGGTCGACTAGTACCTATGCCTATACTAGATGAATTGCGAGAATCGCGAATGGGTTTGATTCTAGATGAAGCGTTCATGGATTTTCTCCCTGATGAGAAGTACTTCTCTTATATCCGTAGAGCTTCCGAATCGGAGCGTATAGTCGTCATCCGCTCGATGACGAAATTCTATGCGATTCCTGGGATACGACTAGGATTTCTGGTCGCCCATCCTCAGTTGATTCGCCAGCTGACGGCGATGCAAACAAAATGGAGTGTTAATTTTCTGGCACAGCTCATTGGCGAAGCAGTGCTGGATGAACATGACTATGCTGCGCAAACAAGAGCTTGGCTCGCAGAAGAACGCACATGGTTAACAACAGAGTTACATGCACTCGGACTTAATGTTTACCCAAGTGATGTGAATTTTCTACTGATTTCTCTACCTGTACACACCGAGTTGAACGTACGATTGTTACAGAGTGCGATGGCTGTACGAGGTATCCTAATTCGCGATGCTTCACGGTTCGAAGGGTTGGATACGTCCTACTTCCGCATTGCTATTCGTCTTCGCCCAGACAACGAGCGTCTGCTGAAGGAACTAAAGGAGTGTCTACGATGACAGCAGTAACGATCATGATTCAGGGAACGGCTTCCGATGTTGGCAAGAGCCTGCTCACTGCAGCGCTATGCCGCATTCTGAAGCAGGATGGACGTCAGGTTGCTCCGTTCAAATCACAGAACATGTCGCTTAATTCCTATGTCACTGTGGATGGCAAGGAAATCGGAAGAGCGCAGGGAATGCAGGCGGATGCTTGTGGGATTGTGGCAACAACGGATATGAATCCGATATTGCTGAAGCCGAAGAAGGATATGATCGCTCAGGTCATTGTTCATGGCAAACCGTTCGGTGATCTGGGTGCGAGGGAATATCGGGAGCAATATCTCCCCCACGCGGAATTAGTTGTGAAGGACGCTTTAGCTAATCTTAGAGAGGCTTACGATGTCGTTGTAATCGAGGGAGCGGGTAGTCCAGCGGAGATCAATCTGAAGGATCGGGATATCGTCAATATGCGACTTGCTGCTTGGGCTGATGCGCCGGTTATTCTAGTCGCCGATATTGATCGAGGTGGTGTGTTCGCGGCTATCGTCGGAACGATGGAAATTCTCGAACCGGAGGAACGTGATCGTGTGAAGGGAATCATCATTAATAAATTCCGTGGTGACGTATCCTTGTTAACATCGGGGTTAGAGTGGTTAGAGGCACGCATTCATAAGCCCGTGCTGGGTGTCATTCCCTTTCTCGATCATCTGTCGATAGAGGACGAGGATTCTGCATCGCTCGATAGGAGAAGCACGAGTACCTTTGAGACCTCCTCCGAATCGCAACTTGATATCGTAGTTATTCGTTTACCGCGCATCTCGAATTTCACAGATTTTGACCCCTTGCTCGTGGAGCCGAATGTTCGTGTTCGCTTCATCAGCTCGACGAAGGAATGGGGTAGCCCGGATATCGTTATCTTGCCCGGTAGCAAGAATACGGTGGAGGATTTACTCCACTTAAGAGAATCCGGCTTCGAGCAGATGCTGCTTGAACACGTTGCGAGCGGTGGGAGATTAACAGGGATATGCGCAGGGTATCAGATGATGGGGCATATGCTCCGCGATCCTGAGCTTGTTGAATCTAATGTTCCAGAATTGCCGGGACTTGGCATTCTTCCGATAGAAACCACATTCGCTTCAGAGAAGCGAACTGAACAGATTACCGGCCATGTTCTCGCGGGCTTCGGGGAGAATGGAATGACGGTGGACGGATACGAGATCCACATGGGACGCACTATTTTCCTCGAAAAGGTTATACATCCCTTCCACATTCGTCTTAGTCAGCTAGCTGATACGTCGGAATCTTATCATTCCGATGGTGTGATGAGTCCAGATGGGTTGGTATGGGGCACCTATATTCATGGTGTGCTTCATAATGATATTTTGCGGCATGGGTGGTTGAATGAGGTACGACGAGGGAAGGGCTTGCCGACTTCGGAGAATAGGGTTTACTACAACTCACTTAGAGAGCGTTCCTTCGACCGATTGGCAGACCACTTTAGAGAGCATGTGAATATGGAATTGCTCTACCAAATCATAGATTCATAGAGAGGCGGACGAAGAAGATGTCGAACGAGATGCAACCGAGTAAAGAGCGGGGCTTGACGTTAGTGTACACAGGCAATGGCAAAGGCAAGACAACCGCAGCGCTGGGCTTAGCCGTTCGAGCTGTAGGTCGCGGCTTCAAGGTGCTAGTTATTCAATTTATTAAATCGCCACAGCGCACCTATGGGGAGAAGATTATTTTCGATAAGCTTGGCATTGAAATTTACCAGATGGGTATTGGCTTTACCTGGCTGAAGACACCAGAGGAGCACCGCGAGTCTCTGAGTGCAGCATGGGCTTATGCTAAGAAACGCATTATGGAAGGGAATCATCAGTTGGTTATTCTCGATGAGATTAATAACGCACTAGCTATTAGCACGTTCCCAATTGATGATGTTCTACCGCTGGGTGAAGTGCTGGATATGATTCGTAATCGTCCACAGGGTATGCATCTGCTGCTCACTGGACGAGATGCTCAACCGGAAATCATTGAAATTGCCGATTTAGTTACAGAGATGAATCCGCTGAAGCATTATTACGAGGAAGGTATTTCAGCTGTTATGGGTATCGAGATGTGAGGTGGATTTGGGTAAGGCATGGGGAAACAGAGGCGAATGTAAGAGGCTGTTACTTGGGCCATCTCGATTCTGAATTAACCCTTCTAGGATATGAACAGGCTGAGATTGTAGCGGAGCAGATGCTAAGCCAAGGAGCTACACGCTTATACACAAGTGATCTGGGTAGATGTGTAGAAACAGCCAGTATCATAGCTAGCAAACTCGGATTAGAGATTACCCCGAATTCTCGTCTGCGAGAATTGAATTTCGGACAATGGGAAGGGCACACCTATGATGAGGTCATGAGCTTGGATCAGGAATTATTGGAACGATGGTATGAAGATCCCTTCGATATCGCTCCCCCTGATGGGGAAACGCTGACCCAACTAGGTCAGCGTGTGGATGAATGGCTGGAACAGACGATGGATGAGCTGCTTATTGACGAGACTGTTATTGTTGTCACTCATGGTGGTCCGATTCGATGGTTTTGCAGCAGATGGCTACTCCATGACATATCATCATACTGGAAAGTTGATGCTGTACGCCCAGGGTACACGGTGATAGCAGATTGGAACGTCGAGGGTAGAAGATGGGCTTAAATGTATAACAACTTATATAAGGAGCATTTCCAGCCGCCTCTTGTCTTGTGATTTTATCATTCGGATCAAAGTGAACCTCCCCGTGTTCCGATAATCGATCACATAAGTTGCAATTGCAAACATATATTCACAAATATGTTGACATGCTCCCCATACATTTGTTAAACTAAAATCAAACACATGTTCGGAGGTATGTTATGCCAATAGTTGCTCCGATTTATAAAAGTTCATGGTATAATGGTCTTATCCGTGAGGAGAATGTTAGCTCGGAATACGGGACTAAGACACCACCTCCTACTCCCCGTAATAAGCATAAGTTAAAACTCGATCAGATCATGAGAGTACTGTTCAAACTATCTAAGAAGATCACTGTGAACATAATAAATCGTTTGTTTGATGAGAACTTTATATGTGAAGAAGTAGATATTCAATATGAGAATTCCGAATTTATTCAAGATGATTATGGTCGAATAACTGCTGATATGTTCATCACGATTAGGGATTACAGGCAAATTTGTCGCTACCATATCGAATTTCAAACCATGAATGATTCGTCCATGGTGATCCGCATGTTTCGGTATGGATTCGAGAAAGCCGTCGAACTGGCAGGTTCCATAGAAGCAGATCAGCCCATCATCCTTGAATTTCCTCGACAACTGGTCATCTTCCTAGAAGAAAATGAAAAGATAGATGATTCTTTGATGATCGAACTTCGTTTACCAAGCGGTGAAGTGATCCCCTATGCTGTTCCGGTTATGAAATACTGGAGGTATACAGCCGAGGATCTCAAAGAACAAAAAATGTATGCATTGCTTCCGTTACAAGCTTTTAAGTCAAGGAAGAAAATACAAATGATTTATAAAAGTCGAAAAAGCGTAGTAGAGAAAAGTCGTCTTATTACCGCAGAATTCACCCTACTTAAAGAAACGATCCAACGTACGGTTGATATTCTGGGGGAATTGCATAATCAGCAAGAAATTCATACTGGTGATCTAGAAAGAATATTAAGAGTAATCCAGAACATTAACGAATATTTATATAAACGATATGGCGAGTACCAGACGATTAAAGAGGAGGTTCATCACATGGTAAAGACATTGTATGATCCACGTATTAAACATGAGGGTTTCAGAGAAGGCATCAAAGAAGGCATCAAAGAAGGCATCAAAGAAGGCATCAAAGAAGGCATCAAAGAAGGTGAATTAAAAGTAGCAAAGCGCCTTCTTGATAAAGGTTTGAAAGTGACTGAGATTGCGGAAGTAACAGATTTGTCGGTTGAGGAGATTCAGACATTACAAACTTAAATCTCTTGATGAGAGAAAAAATTCACTAGAAGCTCAACCTATTCGAATTAATGCATGCTTTTATGGACCGCTCGAGCTAGAGCGGTTTTTCGCTGTATTTTCCAAATAAAAGTTAACTAGATAGCTGAAGTGAATGTCTCACTTCCATTGAAGGATAATATAGAGAGCGAAAATTGAGATATAGCGATTCTGTTAGAATCATGCTAACTAAAGCTCAAGGCTTCTATAGCAAACACATCATTAGTGAAATGGCGTTTGTCTAATTGTCTTTCACCTCGATATTGAGATGAATTAGGATAATGAGGATTCATTAAATAAGTAACTTTGGCCTCACTGGAGCATGGATTGAAGCTTTAACGAAACCCCATTTCACTAATGTGAGTTGGCGCAGGGACTGTTAGCATTTAATGAAACCACGTTTATCTAATTGTAAGTTGTGAAGCCATGATATAAAGAATGTTGTTGGTGTAGTGAACGGATTGGTGAATTTGTCTATCTAATTATAGATATCTTGATTAACATGCACCCCGTTAACCTCCGAGGTCGAATGTTCTCACATTTCAAGTAGTAGAACAAACGAAATTGTGTTCCATTTATTACCCCCGAAGTTTTTCTTTTGTATTAGTATAAACAATAGTATAAACATCATCTCAAACTTAGTATAGTAATGGAATCCGTTTATATTGAGTTCATATTTAACATATAAACTCCGTTTAGAATTGAAAGAATGGAGAGATTTTGATAGGACGCTTTCCCTCGTACAATGGAATGGAGCCTGTTCTATTTCATAACGATATGGGGCTACCAGCGGCTGAATTGGCAGCCATAATAACTGAGTTTTGTTATGGAAGCCCTTACTTTTGTTTATTTCCACGTACATGCGGATCACTTAGGATAGAGTAGTAAGCAATAATAAAGGGGGTTAATCCACATGTTAAGAAAGAATAGTTTGTTGATATGGATCGTCATGATTGTGCTCGTGTTATCCGCTTGTTCGTCGAATAACAATAATAAGGCGAGTAACGCTCCACCTGAGAAAGAACCAGAGAAAGTGGTCGAACCAGCAGCAACGCCAGAGCCTGAAGTGAAGGAAGATGTTGAACTCCGGATGGCTTGGTGGGGATCACAAGTTCGTCATGATCGGACATTGCAAGCGATTGAACTGTTCGAGCAGAAGAATCCGAATATCAAGATCATCGCAGAATATTCCGGTTTTGATGGTTACTTCGACAAATTAAGTACACAGATCGCTGCTGGCAATGCGCCGGACTTAATTCAAATGGGCGGGAACATTAAGGAATATGTAGATAGGAATGCGCTGCTTGCATTGGATCCGTATGTTGGAACTACGCTTCATGTTGACAAGTTTAGTGATTCCGTAGTGAAGGAAGCTACCTTCGATAACAAGTATTACGGAGTTACCATTGGAGTTAGTGGCTTTGGATTGTTAGTTAATACTTCGATGTTTGAGAAAGCGGGTGTGCCTCTGCCATCTGTAGATTGGAGTTATGAAGATCTTAAATCAATTTCCAACCAAATTTCCGAGAAATTAGGTAAAGGATTTTATGGTTCTTATGATCTGTCCGGTAATAAATCATCGCTTGGCGATTACCTAGCTAGCGAAGGTATGAACATCTACACGAATGGTGAACTTGGATTCACTAAAGAACATATGATCGAATGGTTCAACATGTGGAGTGAGCTACGTAAATCGGGAGGAATCGTACCTGCTGAAGTGCAAGTAGCCAATGACCCGACAGCTGCGGACAAATCTCTTGTAGCCAAAGGGCAAGTCGCCATGCAGTATGCATCTGCATCCCAGATTTTTGGATATCAATCATTAACAGAAGATAAATTGGGTCTATTCACTAGTCCGAAACGCTCAAAAGGTACGGGGATGATCCCGCCTGTTTCCGGTCAATTCATGACCGTATATGCGAAGTCGGCGCATCCAGAAGAAGCAGCTATGTACATCGACTTTATGGTCAATGATCCAGATGCAGCAGCGATATTAGGTAATGACAGAGGTGTTCCACCGTCATCTGATATGCGTGATGCTCTAGCGCAAACATCAACTCCAGTCGATAAAGTGCTATATGATTTTATTAGCTTGTCCACTGAGGTTGCTAGCAATTTCGATTACGAAATCGTTCCATTCGACAATGAATTTACGAAGCTTCTTCAATTAACAAGTGAACAAATCGGTTTTGGTCAATTGTCCATTGAAGCTGCGGTTGATCAATTTATGACCGAAGCAGATAAAATAATTAAGAAAAAATAATCAAAAAGACACAATAGACACTTATTTCATATCGGAATACGGAACACCGGGGGGCCATGAACCATGCGGCTCCCCTTTCAATAGAAAAGGTGGTGACACAACATGAAGCAGAAATACAAAACATATTTGGTCGGATACGGCTTTCTATTGCCTTGGTTAATCGGGTTATTCGGATTATATTTGGGTCCAATTTTAGCGTCCTTCTACCTTTCCTTTACGAATTATGACTTATTCAATTCACCTGAATGGGTAGGTGCTGATAATTATGTCAATATGTTTACTCAAGACTATCGACTGAAGGATTCAATTTTAGTTACCTTTAAATACGTTTTCTTCTCTGTGCCAACGAGATTAGCTTTTGCCTTATTCCTAGCTATACTGTTGAATCAAAACCTGCGGTTCTTGGGTTTATATCGTACAATCTATTACATCCCCTCCCTGCTTGGAGGTAGTGTAGCAATCTCCATTCTGTGGAAACAAGTTTTTGATCAATCGGGTATATTCAATCAAGGTTTGTCTTTGATCGGCATTGATGGTCCATCTTGGATCTCTGATCCATCTTACGCAATTTATTCACTTGTCGGACTCTCGGTATGGCAATTTGGTGCTGTTATGATTATATTCCTAGCGGGTTTGAAGCAAATCCCAGGAGAACTGTATGAGGCGGCGACAGTGGATGGAGCAGGTGCAATTCGTAAATTCATGAAGATCACCTTACCTCTATTAACACCTGTCATTTTCTTTAATTTAGTCATCACATTAATACAATCGTTCCAAACGTTTACGAAAGCATTCATTATTAGTAATGGTAATGGAGGTCCAATTAATTCAACCTTATTGTATTCCTTATATTTGTATATTAAAGGCTTCTCCTTCCTAGAGATGGGGTACGCATCAGCCATGGCTTGGATACTACTCTTCATCATCGCCATATTCACGGGATTGTTATTCCTATCGTCTCGTTATTGGGTTTATTATTCCGATGGGGGGCAGTGAGTATGAAGGAGATCACTTCGATTAAATATATCGTGCTTCATATATTCATCTTAGGTTTCGGAATATTGATGTTATATCCTGTACTTTGGTTGATCAGCAGTTCATTCAAGCCCACCATGCTCATATTTAACGAACAAGGGCTGTGGCCGTCGAGAACTACATTGGAGCATTATTCGAATGGATGGTTCGGTTTAAGAAACATTCAATTCAGTCGGTTCTTTATTAATTCATTAATTATTTGCTTCTTTGCCATTGTAGGTAATGTGATAAGCTCCTCCATGGCGGCTTTCGCATTCGCTAGGGTTGAGTTTCCACTTAAGCGCCTTTGGTTTGGTATTATGCTAGGTACGATTATGCTTCCCGGACATGTAACCTTGATTCCACAATATATTATCTTTCATCAAATTGGATGGGTAGATACATTCCTACCGTTAACGGTTCCCAAGTTTGTAGCAGAGGCCTTCTACGTATTCTTGATTGTTCAATTCATTCGTGGTATTCCCAAAGAACTGGATGAGAGTGCCAAGATCGATGGCTGTGGTCCCGTTACATTGTATCTACGAATCATTATGCCATTATGTGTCCCTGCCCTAATTACTACAGCAATCTTCACATTCATGGGAACATGGGATGACTTCTTCGGCCAATTGATTTACTTAAGTGACATCAATAAGTTTACGGTTCCACTTGGATTGCGACTGTTTCTCGATTCATCAGGGGAATCCAATTGGGGTGCGGTATTCGCCATGTCCGTCTTATCTATCGTCCCAAGTCTTCTCGTATTCTTCGCCGGGCAAAAATACTTCGTAGAAGGTATTTCGACAACAGGTCTAAAAGGGTAGAATATTGCTAAGAAGCACAAGGGAGAAGGCAACCACAGATGAGATCGATTCTTAAGTATCCAACCAAGCTATTCACATTAATTGTGTTATGTTTTTTTGGATTTAATGTGTTCCTCCTCTTAGCTTCCGGTATCTTGTTCTATTCAACATATACGGATTTAGCTTACAGGGAAATTAAAGAAACCAAGATTGATCTATTAGACGCCACTTCAGAGAAGTTATCTAATTATGTAACCGGGATAGAGGATACGGCCTTATTCTTGGTCACGAACGAAATGATCAGAGACAATTTGTCTTCGGAACCTGAGAACTTTTTCGATTTCCGATCCAAATCTAAGGATATCTACGAGCACTTCCAGAAAATGTTGTCTGTAAAAATCGGCGTTCATTCTATTGAGCTCTATACGGATCGATATCGAGGATATGTACCCGTTCAAGATCAGTTTCTCTATTCGTTAAAGGATGCAGATCAACAAGGGTGGTATGAGCATCTAGCTATCGCTGATGGATTCTGGATAACCTCACATCCCTATGACGGAGCAACAACGGGTACGTTAGAGATGGTTAGTTATGTACATCGTATCATTGGGAATCGTGGGAACACCCTTGGTATTATAAAAATTAACATTCCTGATCAAGAATTATTCCGCATAGTGTCTAAGCAATATCCAGTAAGCGGTAGCGATGACTATTATGTATTGATGGACTCTGTTGGCCAGTACATTGCTTCGACGCTCCCTACGGGTCTTACTTCTAATTTTGGTTCATATGAAATTGTTAATGGGGATCAATTCGCACAAATTTTCCGTGAACATCCGAATCGTCTAGAAGATGGTGTTATTTCGGGCAGAATTTATAATGCTATTCATTCGAATTCGAGCTCTCCACACTGGAAGCTCATACAGCTCATACCAACGGATGTATTCCTTGAGAGCCGCAGAGAGATTCAGTTACTTACAATCGGTTTGCTCGGTGTACTGATCGTTATCTCAATCCCGATTATCGTCTGGATATCTAAGAAACTAACGTCACCAATACGTGAGATTGTTACAGGGATGAACAGTTTGGAGAAGGGCGACTTTAATGTTAGATTGAAGAGCTCCAATATTCATGAATATCAGTATCTCTCAACCCACTTCAACCGCATGGTTAATAGATTGAGAGAGTTAATCTGGCAACTGAATAAAGAGAACAGTGATCGGCGTGAAGCTGAGATGCATCTGCTGCAGGCGCAGATCAAGCCCCATTTTCTATACAATACCTTGGATCTTATTCATTGGCGTGCACTCGATTATGAGGCACATGATATTAGTCAGATGGTTCACCAGCTGTCGAAGCTTTTCCGTATTGGGCTCAGTAATGACAAGTGGTATGTGTCGCTCAAGGATGAATTGATGCATGCTAACTGTTATATCACGATTCAGCAATATCGGTATAACTTCGGCATTACGTATTCAGAGCACATTGATAACGATCTATTCGACTGTCTGATTCCTAAGATTGTGCTACAGCCGTTCTTGGAGAATGCTGTCGTACATGGCTTCCGTGATCATAAGGATAAGACGACCATTCAGGTTAAGGTTGAATCGAAGTTGGTATTAGATGAGCAGCAATTGTGGCTAACCATCACGGATAATGGATGTGGTCTGCCAGAGGGATTCGACATCAGATCGAGTAAAGGTATCGGAATTCATAATGTCATAGATCGGATTCAGCTGTATTGTGGATTGCGTTATGGTGTGGACATCCATCCAAGAGCCGAAGGTGGAACTGAGGTTAGAATTCGGCTGCCGCTCATTAGAGATGAAGAAGAAATCGAACGTTTACGAAGGAGCCTATCACATCATGAATACGATTCTCTTGGTGGATGACGACCAATATGTACTCGATGGATTGCTGAAGCATGTGCCATGGAACGATATGGGCGTAACGGTTATTGGTACAGCTAGTAATGGCGTTGAAGCATTGGCCAAATTCCACGAATTGCACCCGGATATTCTTATTACGGACGTATATATGCCAGAGATGGACGGTTTTCAATTAACAGAAGCGATTCATGAGGTGGATGCTTCGTTCCCTGTTGTCATATTAAGTGGTTACGATGACTATGCGAATGCGCGGAAGGCTGTCAAATCCGGTATTCAACATTTCCTAATGAAGCCCCCGAGTATATCGGAAATTGTGTTCGTCGTACGTGAGGTAGTAGAACAGTTAAATCAAACCCAAGAGCGTGACGAGCTGCTTGCTAGCTATATTCAACAGCAAGATGTTCTGCAGCGTTCGATGCGGGACGTATTCCTACGCAATTTATTATCTACGCGTTATCGAGCTGAGGAGCTACCTAAGCAGCGCATCGTGTTCATGGGATTACCTGAGCATGCCACGGTTCAAGTGCTTAGCTTGGTTCTGGTTCATTCAGGGGTAACCAACATGAAGCAAGAACGAGATTGGCAGTTACTTCGGTTTGGTACCGGCAACATCATCCGAGAGACACTGGATAAACGTTTAGCTGAACATCATATTACTGCACAGGTTATCTCATACTCGGATAAGGAATTCGATATTATTTTCTTGCATCAAGAACAAGACCAGCATCGAGCGCAAGCAGCCTCAGTGGATAAGAATCAGCCTTTCATTAAGGAAGTATCTGCCGAAATCGTTGACAATGTGCTTAAATTCATGAGAATATCGCTACTCTGCGGTCTCGGCACTACCTACTCAGGCTATGAACACATTATTGATTCCTTCTTGGAAAGTCATGCTGCCATTGAGATTGCCGAGATGAATGAGTTGAATCGGATCTATGTATACGAGGAGATGGAGTTGAGAACAGAAGCAGGGGCAACCGCCGCCGAGCAAAATTTGAATATGCCATTAGAGTCCTTACGCAAGCTACATGATGCGATATTCCAGAAGCATCTGCTACAAACCCGTGATCTATGGATTGTGTTAAAGGGTGAAATCCCGGTTGGAGCAATACCTCTACCTGTGCTGCGTGGGGTTTATGCGGGAGTGATCAGCTCCTTATGGACAGCGTGGTTCGCTACCCTACCGCCCGAGGAATCGGAGTCAGGCCTAGAAGAATTACTGCTCTCCCTTAGCCAATGTCGCTCGGTAGGGCAATTAACGGAATGGATGGATGATCATGTATCTCGATTAATCTCACAGATGACAGAAGCTTTTCAAGGTAAGAAAAGTCATGCATTAGTCGACCGTGTCATCAACGACTATATCGAGAAATGCTACCACCGCAGTATCTCTTTAGAAGAGATCGCTCTAACACTCCATGTAAATCGCAATTACTTAAGTCAATTATTCAAGCGAATTACCGGGGAGCCGTTCGTCACCTACCTGAACAAGTATCGCATTGAGAAAGCCAAGGAACAGATCATGACCGGCAAATATATGGTGTACGAGATTAGTGAGATGGTCGGTTTCCAGAATTCGACCTACTTCAGCCAAGTGTTCAAATCCATTACCGGGTATAGCCCATCGGAGTTTATCCATTAATTTGGGTGAAAGCAGCTGCGAAAATCGAGTAACTCGGCGAGAAAAGTGGCAGCGCGGAACAAGAGTTAGTCGAAAGAATCGAGTGACTCGTAGTCACTATGGTGGTTATTTAGCGAATTTGTACTTTCCAAGAGGAGTGGTGTTAGCGTGGAGTCCATATTGAGCAAGCTACGCGCGACCGATGTAAAGCGTCGAATGGGTCCAATGAAGAAGGAAGTGGATCACGCACTGATCGCGGAATTAGAGCAATCTGGCGTGAAGTTTGTTGTGTCAACGCAGTCATCATCGGTACAACTTGAGAATGTATACTACGATGCGGTCTATAAGTTATTAGACTGTATTAAGTTGAATCAAGCTGGTGTTGCGGTGCTTCAGGAAGGCGGCGTGTATCATGGCTGCTGGCTGGAAAGCACAGGCACGATCAATGCCGAGCTCCTATCTCGGTTCATTCCCTCAGTAGCTCAAGCAACATTCGAGCAATTCGCAGATGGGCAACGTGAGGACGGCTTGATGCCTTACAAAATCACAGCAGACGGCCCTATTATCAAACAAATCCAACTCGTAACTCCACTAGCAAGAAGCGTCTGGAATCACTATCAGTTGAACGGCAAGGACGACACATTCCTACACAAAATGTACCTAGCCCTGATCAGCTTCGATCAATGGTTGGACACGTATCGGAATACTAGGGCTACTAACTGTGTCGAGGCATTCTGTACGTTCGATACTGGACACGATCTGTCTGCGCGATTCTGGCATATACCGGACACTCCACATTTGAACGACCCGAAGCAGTACGATCCGAATTCACCACTTCTCCCTTATCTAGCACCAGATCTGACCGCGAATGTGTATTGCTCCCGCAAGTACTATGGGCTGATGGCGGAGCAGGTGGGTGAAACTAAAGAAACAGCTAGCAATTGGTCCGAGAAAGCTAACATGTCACTGCAAAGTTTAATGACACACTGTTACGATATTCAAGATAACTTTTTCTATGATGTAGATCGCAATGGAAGATTTGTTCGAGTTCAATCCGATGTCCTTCTTCGTGTACTGGCGTGCGAGGTAGGGGACGATGAATTTTTCGCGACTGCCTTGCAGCAATATCTATTGAACACACGTAAGTTTTTCGCTAAATATCCATTCACATCCATCGCGATGGATGATCCACGCTTCGATCCTCATTCGAATTATAATAGCTGGTCGGGTGCTACGAATTTCTTAAGCATTATCCGAACTGCACATGCCTTTGAATACCATCATCGGTATGTGGAATTAACCTGGATCTTACAGCCCATTATCTCGGCCATATCTCGCTTAACCCGATTTGGCCAATGTCTAAGTCCTTGGACAGGCGAGGAAGGATATACGGAATCGTATTCTCCTGCTATTCTCTGTGCACTGGATTTCATAGAACGATTATGTGGTATTCTTCCTACTCCCGAAGGAGAATTATGGTTTACCGGACTGTTGCCTTATCCTATGGATCATGGGCAAGATTTAGCAAGTCAAACTGCCTATGTCGGACTGTTGATGGTCAAGTATTCGAATTTGTGAACACGGAGCAATATGCTGAGATCTATAGTGAGGTTCAAGGAGGTCAGGTAGGTCAGAGCATATGCCGCTTCCCTTCGGGACTTAGAATCATAACGGATCGCAAAGGTTCTCTAAAAGCTGTCGTGGGCATGAGTGTGCGATTAGTAGAAGGTAATTTGGTATATAGAGGAGTAAATTATTCAGTTCGTGTAGCCGGTAACGAGACATTGTTATTCGATGAAGGCATATTCCGCTCGATTTCGAATCCAGGAGTGATTGTACCTAGTTACGAATAAATTACACTCAGTTACAACCAATTCTACTGATCTATAACTGATTACACGCAGTTACAACCATCTGTACTGATTTACAATGTAACTTATTGACGAGGGAGGGGCTTGCGAGACATGCTGAAGAGGGATCAAATTCAATTAAGAGACCCATATGTCTTAAGAGATGATGCTCATAATTGTTATTACTTATATGGCTCTACGGACACGAACATATGGAAAACCCAAGCGACTGGATTCGATGTTTATCGAAGTGCGGATTTAGTTCAGTGGGAGGGGCCGTTCCCAGCTTTTCGCCCTGAACCCGGTTTCTGGTCGGATAGGAACTATTGGGCTCCAGAGGTTCATATGTATCACGGTGAATATTACATGTTCGCAACCTTCAAAGCGGAAGGGGTTTGTCGAGGAACACAGATTCTACATGCGGCTAATCCGCTTATCGCTTGAACAGCATCAAGCTTATCGTTTTTGACGAGCATCAAGCGGAAAGTCACTTATAGTCTAACTCGCACAAAAAATGTGCAATCCGTAGCAATTGTAAAGATGAAGGTTGACATAGAAAAAAGCATTGCTTAGAATAAAACCAAGTTAATAATCGTGATGGAGAAATGGAGACTCACATAATTTGCTTTGCAAACGCTTTTATAATGCGTTGTTAGGCAATGATGTGTTCTTTTTGTTTATCCGATGATTTGGAGGTATTTAACCGTCATGTCTTTTCATAACCAGAAAATTTTTCCAGCTGCACGCAAGATCAAGGATTTGGAGAAATTGCTGCAAACATCCTTCGAATATATTGTGCTGTTAGATAGTCATGTTGGTGAACTTAAGAATCTAGTGGATTTGGCTAGCTCTCATGGTAAGAAATTATTCCTACATGCTGATCTGATCGAAGGCTTGAAGAATGATGAATATGCGGCTGAATTCTTATGTCAGAACATCAGACCTGCGGGGCTGATCTCGACACGTGCGGGCGTCATCTTAAAAGCGAAGCAGAACAAGATGTTAGCGATTCAAAGGTTATTTCTGTTAGATTCGAATGCGCTGGAGAAAAGCTATTCCATATTAGAGCGAACCCAGCCTGATTATATCGAAGTGCTACCGGGGATCATGCCGGATATGATAAAAGAGGTTCATCAGAAGGTGGGAATTCCCATCTTTGCAGGTGGATTAATCCGCTCTGTCGATGATGTAGAGAATGCTCTTGCAGCAGGAGCCACTGCGGTAACAACATCAAGAACGGAATTATGGAAGCATTATTCTGCCTAATTAAGGAAGGTGCAAGTTATGAAACAGTTATTCATTCTATCATTAGATCAAGGTACAACTAGCTCGCGGGCGATATTAATTAACCAACAGGGTGAGCCGGTCCATACTGCACAGCTCGAGTTCAAGCAATATTTTCCCTATCCAGGTTGGGTTGAGCATGATGCTAATGAGATATGGGCTTCGATCGTCAAGGTCATGACAAGTATCTGTGACGTTTATGATATTCAGCCAGAGCAAATTTCGGCGATTGGGATTACGAACCAGCGGGAAACAGCTGTGGTCTGGGATAAGCACACGGGTGAGCCGATTTACCACGCTATTGTATGGCAGTCACGTCAAACGGCGGATATCTGCGAGCAGTTAAAGGCTCAGGGTCATGAGCAACTGTTCCGCGACAAAACCGGCTTACTGATTGATCCCTATTTCTCTGGTACGAAGGTGAAGTGGATGCTAGATCATGTTGACGGTGCGAGGGAGAAGGCGGAACAAGGGCAGTTATTATTCGGCACGATGGATAGCTGGCTAATATGGAAATTGACGGGCGGACAGGCACATGTTACGGACGTTTCTAACGCTTCACGAACACTTATCTACAACATTCGCGAACTGCGCTGGGATGAAGCTTTATTAGATATATTAAGTATTCCAGCATCGATGCTCCCTGAGGTCCGCTCATCCTCTGAGATTTATGGGTATACGACAAGTGACATTCTCGGTCGTTCTATCCCAATTGCAGGGGCGGCGGGCGATCAACAGGCAGCACTATTCGGGCAAGCTTGCTTTGAATCCGGCATGGCTAAGAATACGTATGGCACGGGCTGCTTCATGCTGAAGAACACGGGGGAACAGGCGATTGTTTCCGATCACGGGTTATTAACAACGATAGCTTGGGGTATAGACGGCAAGGTTTATTATGCCTTAGAGGGCAGTATATTCGTCGCGGGCTCCGCCGTGCAATGGCTTAGAGATGGGCTGCATATGATTGATTCAGCTGAAGAAAGTGAAGCTTATGCAGAGCAGGTTGAGTCAACAGAAGGGGTATACGTGGTGCCAGCTTTTGTTGGCTTGGGTACACCCTATTGGGACAGTGATGTCAGGGGTGCTGTATTCGGGATAACGAGAGGAACGAGTAAAGCGCACTTCATCCGAGCGACGTTAGAATCGTTAGCTTATCAGACCAAAGATGTTATTCTTGCGATGGAGGAAGATTCGGGTATTCCGCTCAGAACCCTGCGTGTAGATGGGGGTGCCGTGAATAACGAGTTTCTGATGCAGTTTCTTAGCGACATGTTAGGCGTTTCCGTTGAACGTCCTGTCGTTCATGAGACTACCGCATTAGGTGCTGCCTATTTGGCAGGTCTTGCTGTGGGATTCTGGAAAGATCAGGCTGAGATAGCCTCACAGTGGAAAGTGGATCGAACGTTTAACAGTAGTATGGAAGTCAGCCTCAGAACAGAACGATATGACGGTTGGAACAAAGCGGTTCGCGCCGCACAGGCTTTTAAATAAGGGTGTACTGTGCTATGCTAAGGATAAGTTAATAATGGTTTGGAGAATCGGAGAAACCACAACGACCCTGCATGTTCTTTTATAAGAACATATAGGTGTGTTGATGGTTTTTTTATTGTTTTACAGGTTACTCGATACGGATCGACTTCCAATTAAACTCCCTTGTTACTCGATACGGATCGACTTCCAATTAAACTCCCTTGTTAGGCACGACAGTTTTATTTCCAGAGTTAGGCACGACAGTTTTATTTCCAGAAGGAGGAAGAAGCATGAAACATACATTCTCAGCATTAGATCGCAGCAAGCATTTGCAAGATATGGAGCAGGTTCAATATGATCTTCTGGTCATTGGTGGTGGGATTACAGGAGCGGGTATTGCGCTCGATGCACAGAGCAGAGGGCTCCAAACGGCGTTAATCGAGATGCAAGATTTTGCTGCAGGCACATCCAGTCGTTCGACGAAATTGGTGCATGGCGGGTTACGCTATCTCAAGCAATTTGAGGTGGCCATGGTTGCAGAAGTTGGCAAAGAACGTGCTATTGTATATGAGAACGGACCTCATGTGACGACACCGGAATGGATGATTCTTCCGATCTATGTAGGGGGTACATTCGGCAAGTTTACGACTTCCATCGGTTTACGCGTTTATGACTTTCTAGCAGGTGTGAAGAAGCAAGAGCGAAGAAGAATGTTGAACGTGCAGGAAACGTTATCTAAGCTGCCGACACTGAAGACGGATGGATTAAAGGGTGCCGGATATTATGTGGAATATCGCACGGATGATGCGAGATTAACGCTTGAGGTCATGAAACAAGCAGTCCATCTTGGTGCGAAAGCTGTTAATTACGTGAAGGCAGACAAATTTATATATCGCGATAATCGGATTATTGGTGTTGAAGCCGTGGATCAGATAACGGGAGGAGTGTATGCCATCTATGCTAAGAAAGTGATCAATGCGACGGGGCCTTGGGTCGATACCTTACGTGAGAAGGACCAATCGAAGGAAGGCAAGACATTACATTTAACCAAAGGCATACATCTCGTCTTGGATGGCGGACGTTTTCCATTGCAGCATTCTGTTTACTTCGATACGACGGACGGACGCATGATATTCGCGATTCCGCGCAATGGTAAGACATATATCGGAACAACGGATACCAATTATAAAGGTGATATCGCACACCCACGAATGACCGAGGAGGATCAAGATTACCTGCTGCAAGCCGTGAATAGTATGTTCCCACAATTTAATCTAGTTGCAGGAGATGTGGAGTCAAGCTGGACGGGATTGCGTCCATTAATTCATCAAGAAGGTAAAGATCCATCACAAATTTCACGAAAAGATGAGATATTCCATTCGGCTTCAGGACTCATATCGATTGCAGGCGGGAAATTAACAGGGTATCGGTTAATGGCGGAGACGATTGTCAATCACGTTGCGAAACAATTGTCGGAGAATGGTCATAGACCGTATCCCGCCAGTGGGACCAAGCATTTGCCCATCTCCGGTGGTGATGTTGGAGGCTCTGAGCAGTATAACCAATATGTGGAGGAACGAGTTATAGAGGGCCAACGTTTGGGGCTATCAGAGGTCGATGCTAGGTTACTTGTGCTCCGATATGGCTCGAACATTGATCAGCTTTTCGCAGGTGTCGATATGTATCGTCAAGAAGCTGAACAATATGGGTTGCCTTTACATCTTGTATTGTCGATTGTCTATTCAATCGAACACGAGATGGCTGTGAGCCCTGTTGATTTCTTTGTTCGGCGAACAGGGGCTTTGTACTTCGACATGCCATTCGTTCAGGAGTGGCGCATACCCGTAATCGAATATATGTCACAGAAGCTGAGTTGGAATGATGCGCAACTACAAGCATATTCAGGCGAATTGGATGAGGAGATCGATGCTGCGATTGTGGCATTTAATCCGTCATTTGGTTAACGACCATCACTCCAGCGCCGACGACTTGGGCATCTTCACCTAAATTACCCTGACTGAATATGACTTGATACGTCGGATGATAATACGTTTTGTGCATGGCAACCTGCTTAGCCAGTTCGAAGAACATCGGGTCGAAGTTGATTAATGGACCTCCCAGAATCACTTTCTCGGGATGAAGAATATTGAGTAAGTTCGCTAATCCGATACCGAAGTAAGTTGCAGCCTGCGTGAACAATTCAACAACCATCGGATCTTTTTCTTTGTACGCCTGTGTAAGGTGGAGAAAATTTATGGGGTCTGAGCTTTTCAACAAACCGCCAATTTCCCGCAGAATACTTTCTCTCCCTTGCTTCAATCTGACTTGTGCTTGCTGTTCAAGGGCAAAGATGGACGTATAATTCTCAAGACTTCCGAAGTTGCCGGTATCTCGGAGTCTTGGACCATCTGATTGGATAATCATCTGGCCAATTGCACCTTCCATATCCATAGCGCCGTAGACAACTTTACCACCGACCATCATAGATGATCGGATGCCTACACCCAAGTGAATGTAGAGTAGATGTTGGATAGCTTGGTCACGGGATGCCCAGTACTCCCCGAGAATGGCCATATTCGCCCCGTTATCCAGGAATACAGGGATACCAAGTCCCTCACTCAGTAAATCACATATGGGGACGTTCTTCCATCCATTAGCTGAGAAATAGTAGGGTTCCAGAATCATTCCGGAGTTGCGATCTAAAGGACCAACAGCCCCAACTCCCATACCAAGCATGGAAGAGAGTGGAATTCCATGTACCGCCAGTATATTGCGTGCCGCATATACAATTTCCTCTACCAGAGCTTCAGGTGTCATTCCTTCGTTCATTGCCCACCTTCTAGATTCCAGCTTGTTCATCTGCATATCGAATAAAGCCAGCATGGAATGGGTACGGGAAATTTCCAACCCGTATACATAACCATAGCTCGCGCTCATCTGATATAATATCGGTCGTCTGCCACCGGTTGATTCCCCGAATCCTGCTTCTATTATTAGCCCTTGACCACGGAGATCTTCAAGAATGCGAGTCAAGGTGCTTACGGATAATTTGGTCTGCTCTAATAATTCAATTTTCGATACGGTATGCTGCCTGCGGATTAACTCGAAAGTATGCTTGCTATTATGTCCGGGAATTCGTTCGTTTAATGGAATCATTGTTTATTATTGCCCCCCGTAAGCTTGGGATTTATTGAACGAATAAGAAAGTATAAGTTTCACTATACATTCTTTAAGTCGTCAACGGTAAACTTGCTCGTCCATAAAGCTTATGCTTCCGAAGAGAGTTTTCTTACGAAAACTTGCGGGACGGCAAAGCCGTTTATCCTTGGATGTATGAATGGATACAGGAAATTATACACTAGACAAACTTGATTCACCATATATGCCGATTGATTATATCAACTAAAGCGATAGGAATTGTCTACTTAAATTATTTTCAGTATAAAGATTTGAATTTTGCTGAGTTAATTGGGGATAAAAGCTTATAAATTAGTTAAATAGTCAAAAGTTTATTCCAAAATAGAATAAAGTGGTTTATAATGTAGATATATTAATAGATCGTAAGAAAGGAAGCCTGTATATGCATCGACCACTGCATCAAACCGGTCTAAAGCTACTGTGGCAGCTGTTCTGGTCATTTATCAAAATTAGCCCTATGTCGTTCGGAGGAGGCTATGCCATGCTTCCTGTTATCGAACGCGAGGTGATGACATATCGAGGATGGGTAACATCAGAAGAGATGTCAGAAGTGATATCGATATCGGGTGCGACACCCGGTGGAATTGGTGTCAATGCGGCATCATTCATCGGATATAAGGTCATGGGATGGCGTGGACTTGTTGCTGCAGTTGCAGGAATCATGCTTCCGACATTTATCATTGTCTTAGGTTTAGGTATATTCTTCAGCAATATGCGAGATAATCCGAAGGTTATGGGTGCATTGCAAGGCATTCAGATGGCTGTCATTGCCCTGATTGCTTATGCAGGAGTTAGTATGGCTCGTTCGGCCATCATGGATAAGATGACTGCAGTTGTATTGCTTGCGGGGTTAACATTATTGTTATTCGCAGGCATTCATCCCATTCTATTAATTCCCTTGGGCATCGTTATGGGTATTGTTATTGTGAAATTGAAAGAAAGGTTTGGGCTTGCAGTACGATTTAAGAAGCGAAATATAAACTCAGAAGGTGAACACGATTACCCTAATTTTTATTTTGGAGAGGGTATATAAGCATAGGTTTGGGGAGCATGAGGAGGTGAGCTATTGTGCTATGGGAATTATTCTGGTCTTTCTTTAAAATTGGCTTTATCTCTTTCGGAGGCGGTTATGCGATGATTCCCGTCATCGAGCAGGAAGTTCTTGCTCATCAATGGATGACGGAAGCGCAATACGCGGAAGGCGTGGCGCTGGCCGGCATGTCTCCAGGTCCCATTGCTACGAATAGTGCCGTCTATGTAGGTTATTATACCGCTGGCATCACCGGCAGTGTGTTTGCGACACTGGGCATTATCCTGCCATCCGTGATCGTTATTGTGCTCATAAGCGCCTTCTTCTACAAACTGCATGAACATAAACAGGTCAAATCCGCATTCTATGGACTGCGGCCTATTATCGTGGCCCTTATCCTGTTTGCTGCATTTCGTTTAGCCATAACTAATCCCGTACTTCGCGAGTTTTCATGGGATATGATGATCATGGGTTTGATGATTCTGGCTTCCTTCGTTGGAATGCTTCGTTATCATATGCATCCCCTAACCATTATTCTACTGTCGGGTCTAGTTGGAATTGCTATTTATAGTTAAGTTGATTTGATATTAAACCATACCAAGGAGTGAAGTGAAATGACGGATCACCCAACCGGCTCATGTTGTTCAGCAGGCAGAATGCCATCTACCTCGTCAAAAGCTCATGAAGACCAGACAAATACGTTAAACAGCAATCCTGCCCGTCCAGTCATAGATAACATGATTTATCTGAAGGGTGGAGAATTCTTCATGGGAACAGATGACGAGGAAGGATTTCCCTCAGATGGAGAAGGTCCCGTTCGTAAGGTGACGCTAGCGCCTTTCTACATAGATCCGTATACGGTAACGAATGAAGCGTTCTCTGAATTCGTACAAGCAACTGGTTATAAGACGGAAGCGGAGAAGTTCGGCTGGTCGTTCGTGTTCCATTTACTTGCATCAGAAGAGGTTGAAGCCAAAGTAACTCAAATTGTTCACGGCTCTCCATGGTGGTTAAATGTCGAAGGTGCTTACTGGAAACAGCCAGAAGGGCCTGATTCTCATATCAATGATCGAATGGATCATCCGGTTGTACATGTTTCGTGGAATGATGCCATGGCTTATTGCAAATGGGCGGGCACAAGATTGCCGACTGAAGCTGAATGGGAATATGCTGCACGTGGAGGGTTAGAGAAGAAACGATATTCATGGGGAGATTTACTCAAACCTGATCAGGAACATCGATGTAACATATGGCAGGGGAAGTTTCCGGTTAAGAATAATGCTAGCGATGGCTACATCGGAACTGCTCCAGTGAAATCGTATAAGCCAAACGGCTATGGTTTATATAATGTATCCGGGAATGTTTGGGAGTGGTGCGGGGATTGGTTTAGTCCAACTTTCCATATCAACGGACCTAGGGAGAATCCAATAGGACCACCAAAGGGTACTGCCAAGGTTACACGGGGAGGCTCTTATCTTTGTCATCAGTCATATTGCAATCGCTACCGAATTGCTGCTAGAACCTCCAATACACCTGACAGTTCTACGGGGAATATGGGGTTTCGCTGTGTGGCAAATGTGTAGATTGATCGCGCAGAAGATATTAGGCTTAATGCGATCGTCCGAAGTAGCATCGTGCTAGTTCTAGTCCGAGCTTCAGTAGCTCCACCTAAATGTAAAATGTACAGTTAATAGTGGATTTGTAACCTTTTCGCGTAATTAACTGCATAACCTACATCTAATTATACCGTATCTCTTAAGCTGATTTGACTGAGACACATTCAGGCGACGGTGCATGGTGGCGAGTCGAACATACATGACTTTAAATTTTTGCTAAGTATTCCTCGAGTTGTGCGAACGTTCCGGCAAATCCTTGCTTAACTCCATCATGTGCTGCCTTGAAGGTGTTATATTCCTCTTCTGTAGCATTTAGAGGGGCCCCACGTAATGTAAGTGTTGTCTTGCCATCTTGCTCGACAAACGTCATGGTATTCAATACTTCTAGTGGCCAAGTTGCACTTCCGGGATGACGGGTCAGAAGTCGTTGTGCTATTCGTTGCATTGTTCTCAGTCATTTTAATTTCCTCCTCAAAAGTTGGATAAAGACTATTCTTTAATGTTGCTATCGGAATTCTTTCCCTTTCCTTGCAGCTCGCGCAGATATTCGTCTAAGTTATCAAGTCTCTCGTCCCAGATGCGTCGGAATGATTCCAACCAGGTGTCCATTTCTTTGAGGGACTGGGACCGTCACGCAGAAGCTCGACAATATCTAAGCGGTAGGGCTCGGCAAGCGCACCGAAAGTCGTTGCATTCATGACCTCATCCCACCCTCTAATCTATTTTTTATTAGCTTCACAATTAGAAGCCAGATTAGACTCAGTTCTGAATCTCATTCAAAAGATTAGCCAGATTACCAAGTGTCATCGTAAGTCCTTCGATCATACCCATCTTAATTGTCACCTTGAGGTCGTCAGCTGATGTGAATTGGTAGTTGACCGTCACCTTCGTCTTACCATTGTTCTCTGTGAATGTTATCGTCCCCAGTTGTTCCGGAATTTCATCTGTGGGATTGACATCCTTATCTGGCGAAGGTGCTGTTATAGACAATCCGCTCAGGTTCGACAATTTCACGGTAAGTGCTCATAGCCCAATGATTATGACCTTCAGGAGATCGCATGCAGTAGTGCCAAATGCCGCCCGGACGAAGATCGATCTTGCACACCGGAATCGTATAGGGAATCGGTGCCCACCACCGTGCAAGATGCTCGGGTTCTGTGAACATTTTGAACACAAGCTCGCGAGGTGCGTCGAATATACGCTCTAGCTCAAATTCGCGTTCCCCAATGTTTGTTGTGACATTGCTTAATGAACTGTTTGCTGTCATTTGTAATCCTCTTCATTATCTTGGTAGAATTGAATATACTAAAAATATTTTTGCAACAAATACGAATAATCATGACCACACTTACACAGAATAGGGTTGGAAAAAATTGTAGAAGGAGTGGAATAAAATTGAACAAATTACGCTTAAGCTTGATAGGCACGATGCTCGTGGTTACATGTTTATTGGGGATGAGCGTGTCTTTGGCTGCTGCTGAGGAGCCAATAACTCAATCCGCTACTAAAGTTCAGTTAACCGAGCAACAGAAGAATGAATTAGCTAATTTACACAAGGATCTACTGGCAAAGAAGGAACAGTTAATTACCAAGTATGTAGAGTATGGAGTAATATCAGAAGACAAAGGAATGAAGATGAAATCTCGCATGGAAGAGCATTATAAGAAGCTTGAACAGAACGGATTCATTCCGAGCTGTGACAAACATAAACATAAAGATAAAGAACATATGAAACGTGATTAGCTGAATGCGAGTAGATGAGATTAGCGACTAATACGATTAATAATAAGAGCCTAGTGGATAATAATTCCGCTAGGCTTTTTATCTGCGAATATGAAAGTACGGTTATGCAAAGTAGGTGATGAAGTCAGGTTGTTTATTTATTCCATAAAGTTTGTTACTCTTAGTGAGCAGTATGTATCTTTTATATGAATCTGGAGGTTACTGAGATTGATTACATTACAAGCGGAATGTGTATTTGAGGGGAAAGACTTGCTTGGTGAAGGACCTGTATGGGATGAGAAGTTAGGCGAATTGTTCTGGGTAGATATCGAAGGTCGCAAATTGAAACGTTACAGACCAAGTGATGGCAAGACTACTGAATATAGCTTTGAACAGAAAATAGGTTGTGCTCTTCCATCTGAGGATGGTTCATGGATAATTGCCCTCGAAGATGGCTTTTACCGGTTCGATCCAGAGAACGGTTCGTCCTCTCTAATCGTCAACACACCGGATTCTGTTCTGAATAACCGTCTGAATGATGGCAAATGTGATCCGACCGGTCGTGTATGGGCAGGAACCATGAGCTCCAAATGGCAGCGCAATGCTAATCTCTATACATTAGAAGCTAATAATAAGATTACAGTGCGATTACCCGGTGTTGTGTGTTCCAACGGACTTGCTTGGAATAGCGAAGCGACAACGATGTATTACATAGATTCGTACGAGCGGATCGTCTATGCGTTCGATTACGATGCAGTAACTGGCGACATCTCGAATCAACGTGTTGCCATCACATTTACGGATGAGCAGAAGGGCGGCCCTGATGGAATGAGCATTGATTCCGAGGGCAATCTCTGGATCGGACATTGGGGTGGCTGGCAAGTAAGCTGTTGGAATCCACGTACTGGTGCGATGCTTGCTACCGTAGAGTTACCGGTCAACAATGTGACCTCTTGTGTATTCGGTGGAGAACAGCTGGACGAGCTATATATTACGACAACTGTAACTAGCAATGATGGTAATGACATGAGCAAACAGCCGCTTGCGGGTGGACTGTTCCGAGTTAAGCTTAACGTCAAGGGCTTGCCGGTTCAACGGGCCAAATTTTAGAGCAACTGTGGTAGTTGGAGACCTCATCTAAACGGTCATTGGTATAGAATAGTGGAGTAATGTGTCGGGAAGATGTCACCTCCGATACAATATGAATGAAAGAATAGAAAAGAAGGGAAATTTCATGCGAAATCATTTTCCTCCGAAGGTGATTTTTTTTGTTCACATGCCAGAGTTTATAAATTCTCGAGGAAACCCGATGGATTAGTTTGAATTTGCCGAACTAAATTTTATCGAAGCGGTGATTGTCCATGATTTAGTTCGGATATGTGAAATTAAATGCGGGGTTAGAAAGTACAACAATATGATTACCGTCATTTAGTTTAAAGGAATGAAACTAATATGGATATATTGGTCAACAAGGGTCATTTAGTTTGGGAAATCGAACCTAAATTTGAATTAGTGAACAAGCAACAACAAGCTAACTAAATAATGACTGAAACGATACACGAGTAACATACGTATTACACACATATGTATTACAATGATAAGTGGTTACTAAGAGAGGATGAGAGCAAATTGGATAACGGTATCAGTGTAAAACTTCTGGAGAAAATGCCGGACGGCACATTAAGACACATTGAAGAACGTATTTGGCAAATGAATATGATTGCTTCTCTCGCGCATGTGAATTATATTATCGTAGGTGAGCAAGAATATGAGACAGTTGAAGGTAGACTGAACGTGGACGAGGGGAAGTTAGAGCTTCTGCTTGTTCCGCTACGTAACGAATAAATTTGGACCGATATGGTGGTGAGTTGAACGAAATATTAAAATTTGGAAAGGAGAAATCTGTCGTGAAGGAAAAGCCCAAAGAGCAAGCAGTTTTCAAGCAAGCTGTCTTCAAGGAAAAGCCCAAAGAGCAAGCAGTCTCGAGTCTGTTCACCCTGGATGGTAAGCCAATTCGTGTATTGTCTACGTCGCTTGGTCTTATGTTGCTTGCGAATGCTGTAATGGCTACTGGTGTCCAGACTAAGACTGCATTTGCAGAAGGCGAATTTGCCAACAACGAACCTAAGTTAATAGCGTGGTCTAATGATGACGTTAAAGCTTATTATAATGGTAATGTCGATTGGAGCATCCCGAATACTGAATTCACAGCTAATGATGAGGCAGAAGGGCAGAATGGAGATTCGGGTGGAACGACGATCGTTCATAACTCAGGCTTCGGCTGGGAAAGCATGCTCTTATATGGTTTGCTGATGAGCAGAGGCTCTGCATATTCATCTCAAGGCTGGTACAATGATCGCCGCGGAACTTATACAGGGACGAATACTACCTATAAACCTCGAAATTATTCGAGTGATACATTCCAGAACAAGCAGGTTAGCGGTTCAACGGTACGTCCCAAGACGTCATCGACGACGGGGTCGATTACTAGGCGTTCACCTTCTGCCGGCAAAGGAAGCATCGGTGGCAGGTCCGGTGGAATTGGCTCATCGAAATCCAGAAGTGGTTTCGGAGGATGACGAGTGACGATGATATGACCAAGAAAACTACAGACGGATCAGTAAAAGAAGCAACAATTGAAGAGTCCAAAGAAGCAACATTCGAAGCCACCGATAGAGTATTTCAAGTGGAAGCACCATCTGCGGTGGACAGAGCGGAGCGGGTGCAGCAGCTACATGATCTTGGTTTTACTTGGGCAGATTGGGATGATGAGCCGTATTGGATTGACCAGATCGTTACGATGGATCGTGAAATCTATGACGAGCTCGAACAAGCCTCTTCCAAGCTGTGGCATATCCTGGATCGAGCAGTCCACTATATTCACCGAAATCATGATTTGTATAGCTTACTTGGTATCCCTCCTGTCCTATGGACTATGCTTGATGAAAGCCCGCTTCCAGCGGAAGGACTCATTAGCAGGTACGCGAGATTCGATTACGCGGTGACCAACGATGGCAAGATCAAGCTCTTGGAGCTGAATGCGGATACGCCAACCGGCTATGTAGAAGCATCCATCGCCACACCATGGCTGTGTGAACAAGCGGGTATCACATCGCAGAATATGCAGATGCAGGTGCTTGTTGCAGCAGCATGGGCAGTGGAGCAACCAGATACGGTCGCATGCATCGCCTATGGTTCACACAAGGAAGATTCGGGAACAATTGAAGCATTGGTTCGACATAGCGGACTTGATGTTCAATGTGTAGACGTCCTAGATTTGTCGGTAGACGAGGGGATATTGAAGGATGGAGAAGATCGCATCATTCATCGAATGTTCGCCTTGTATCCGAAGGAATGGATGGCTGTGGACGATGGTGGAGAAGCATTGGCTTATGCGATTGAAGCCGGTCATCTTCAGCTGTTCAACCCGCCACTTAGCATATTACTTCAATCGAAGGGTCTACTTGCCGCTGTATGGGGACTATACGAATTAGGTCTCTTATTCAACGAGGATGAGCGTGAGGCGATTGCCAATTACATGCTTCCTACTTATAATAAACCAGTTTTCGCCGGGGATTTTGTGTCCAAATCGATGTTCGGGCGAGAAGGCGGATCAGTTCGCCTGTTCGATGAAGAGGGCAAGCTGGAAATTGAGGATCAGAATGGCTTTGATACCAGTGTGATGTTCCCTTCGGTCTACCAGAAAAGAGTGGAGTTGCCTCGAATCCTTACGTCGATGGGAGAGCTTCATCTATTGACAGGTATGTTCGTCATTAACGGAAAACCGTGTGGGCTATTAGGTCGCGCAGGCGGACCGATTACTGATAATGCTAGCCATTTTATTGCGTTAGGAGTGAGATGAACTATGAAGTTAAAGCTTATTGTAGTGCTAATGTTTACATTTCTACTCAGCGCATGTTCGATGGGCCAATCATCCATATTCGATACTGAGCCTGATGCTTCATCCAATGTGTCACGTGTACCATGGGATTACCGAATTGTCGCCAGCACAGTTGGTGACTTAATCGGAAGCGATATGACGGTACTGCCGAATAACGAGTTACTCCCTAATGATGGGAACTACGCAACGGGGGATTCGATCTGGACCATGCAGTTCATGGATGCGGAGATAACGACAAACGCAGATGAGCGCAACGATATACGATTATCGGCTTGGAGCACAATCAAATCCTATGCTGACGAAGCAACGGCGATGGCGGATATGGCTAATCTAAAGATATCTGTTACTACAGACATTGACCTCATCGGCGTGTACAAGACGGAATTCAAGGGTATAACAAGGAACTTTGCTGTACTTGAGCTTCCTTCAGGTAATCGCATTAAACAGCCGATCGATGATTCACGCTATTCAGCTATAGAGAAGAAGAAAACTGTTACAGTTGTTTTGGAGGAAGTACATGATTTTGCCGATTACGATTCGGCTTATGCGAAATTTCGGGGGTGGGCGAATTGACGGAGCTGTTTAATATATTCGTAAGTGTTATAGTCATCATCCTGTTACAGCTTCTTGGTATGGTCGTCTTCAATTGGATGACACCATATCGAGACATGGATGAATTGAAGAAAGGCAACGTGGCCGTAGGTTTAGCACTAGGTGGGAAATTCATGGCGACTGCCATTGTCCTTGGGGTCGCGGCATATACGAACACATCGATCTGGTTTATGATGCTCTGGTTCGCCGTCGGCTATGTATGCTTGGTGGCTGCTTATTGGGTTTTCGAATGGGTGACACCCGGATTTAAGATTAGTGAACAACTCCAGAAGGGTAACGTCGCCGTCGGTATCTTGCTCAGCATGGTGTATGTCGGAACCGCCTTCGCTGTTAGTAGCTTGATCATCTAAGCTTGGGGTAAAAATTTAAACCAGAGGGAGTTGTAAATACACACTAATATTAGCTACACATACGTATTCCATCATAAATATAGGTCACCGCTCGAGGGAACTCAAGCGGCGACCTATTTGATTGCTATCGTCAGCGACCCTTCAAGTCAATTGTACCTTGCAATCTTCCCTGAATCAACTGCCACGTATGACGTGTACATCGGCTGCTAGGACATCTTCGCCCTCGTACAGCATGAATCGACCCTCGAGCCATTCGACACGCAACAGCTTCATATCATCGGATTGGTATTGCCATACCGATTGCTCTCCGCCTTGCATGAAAGGTGTTTTGCCGGTTGTTACGATATAACCCGTGTACTGCTCTTCCATATGATACGTATGACCTTCGAGTTCAATGGTCATCGGAACTTCTTCGATCGAATCCAAGCGTCCATCGATTGGGTAATAGAGCGAATAGTATGTTCTCTCCCGGTCCTCGATGACGAGATATCGCAGATTGGCTCCATCCTGTAGCGTAAGAACAACTGTTGATCGTCGTTGATTCTGTGTGCGCCCGGTCACCTCATAGGTGACTAAGGATACTTCACATATATCACCTGGTCCGATGGTTAGTATGCTTCGTTCCACTATTGGTGCTTCTGGTTTACTGAGAATTTGACGAATACGTTTGAATATACTCATCGTCGGCCTACTTCTTCTCGTACTGCTTCAACAGCTCAGCCAATTCATCTTCTACTGCCTGATTCTTATTCAGGCTTGCAAATTCTTCGTCGAGTGATTTACCCTTCGAGGCTGCAAGATCATTGCTTGCTTCGGCCAAAGCTTCAGCATGTAACATCTTGTCTTCCATTCGTTTCATACCAGAAGCTGCCGAATCTGTTCCAAAGCCGGACATCGCCTTGTTGATCGCCGTTTGTGTTTGAGCTGCTTGATAACGAGCGACTAATGTATCACGTTTGTCTCTCATATCATTCAACTGTTTACGCATCTCTTCGAGCTTGTTACGTAGATTATTCGCAATTAACTGATTATCGACGAATGCCTCTTTGTACTCGATTAGCTTAATCTCGACCGCTTGTTTGGCTTCTAGTGCTCTGCGAGCAAGTTCGATATTCTGGGCTTGCGCTGCGAGATGAGCTTGTTCTGTACGCTTCTTCAGCAATGCCTCTTGTTCTTCATACAGAGCCTTAAATTTCTTCTCCAATGCGATCTGTGAAGCGACCGCTTTCTCAGCATCCTGCAGGTCTTCCACCATGTCGCGAATGTACTGATCAGTCATCTTTACCGGGTCCTCAGCTTTCTCGATAACCGAGTAAACATTAGATAAAGTCAAATCGCGCAGTCGTTTAAACAATGACATATGAGCATCCTCCTAAAGTGGCTTATGAAGCAAATTTAGTCTAATTATTCTGCTTCCTAAGTATAAGCTAAGTTTTGTGTTGCGTGGTTACTACTTCTAATACGTGATGTGAGCTACTTGGTTTCGTGAAAATGTTATTGTGAAGTTAGTTGTATGAATGGGGCGATTATCGTTGAACACGGATCATTGGAATAATGCTTTATCATTTTCCGAATTTCGCTTATAATATGGGCAATTGACAAGAAGATTGTTACTCTATGGAAAACAGGGGGAATAAAGTTGAATTTTTTTAAGAGTAGCAAGAATTTGATTGACAATATACCCGAAAAAGTAAGAGATTTCTTAATCAAATCGAATAAGAATGAAAGAAATCTTAATGATCAGATTGTTCTAGTTAATGAGTCTGGGGTATCTAGAAGCATTGTAACGAATGATCGACCGTCACAGGATTTACTATCAGAGGTTGAACGTTTTATTAAGGATCGAGAAGTTCTGCAATTGACGAATATGGAGATGAAAGGTCAATTAGACCATTTCGAACAACGAGTCGCTCTGCTTGCTGCGGAGAAGGACAAGTACATATACCAATTCCTCGATAAGGAAGAAGAAATCAAGGCAATTGAGGAATCATTGACCCAGAAGCACCTGATCTATGACCAACTTGTTGAGGAATATAAGAAGCTTCAAGCGATCACTTCCTCGGAAATTAATGAACTCAAGAGTGAAATCGAGATTGAACAGCATAAATACTCGCAATTGGTGCAGGAATTTAAAGATTATCGTGCGAATGCGACGAAGGATCAAGATGCACTACAAGAGAGGGTTCGTAGATTAGAAGCGAAGAATGGGGATTTGAAGGAGCAGGTACAGAGTAAGATTGAGGAGAATGCTGAGTTGATGCAGGGCATTAACCGATTCTCTGAGCAGTTCACATTCACATCACTTAATCATAGTAGTAAGAAAGAAAAACCCAAATCTTCTGGCAAGGGTAAGCCCGCTGAGGTTGAAGAGGAAGAAGAATTGACTGAGGAATAGCAACATGGGATTGCTCAATCATGTGCTCCTTCCGCTGCCTGTGGATATTGTGCCACGGTTGCAGCATGTGTACCTGCTGTGTGTCCGGTTGAGAACGCAGCAGTAATGTTATATCCCCCCGTGTAGCCATGAACGTCGAGAATTTCTCCACAGAAGAATAATCCACTCATTAGTGTAGACTCCATTGTCTTCGGATCAATCTCCTTTAGATGTACACCACCACCTGTTACGAACGCCTCTTCAATTGATAAAGTGCCATTCACCTCAATAGGAAAAGCCTTCAGTAGCTTGGTCATGTCCGACCAAGGTTGTTTGGGGATATTGTCATATGTCGTTGCTTCATTCATCTGGACGCGGCTTAAAATTATAGGAATCATGCGCTCAGGTAATAGAGCTTTCAGTACATTCTTGATCGCTTTCTTGGGCTCATTCATAGATAACTGTAAGGTATCCGAGTAAACATCGTCAGCACTCTTATCCGGGAATAAATCTATGGTTAAATTTACAGTTCGGACATGGAATTGCTTACGAGCTTTCACGACATATTGACTACAACGAAGTGCGATCGGTCCAGATATGCCAAAATGCGTAAAGATCATATCTCCTTCATGCTGGGTAAGTCGCTTCCCCTTGGGATTCCACACAGATAGTGTAACGTTTCTTAAGGATAAGCCTTGAAGCTCTTTGCTGCGGATATAAGGCTCATCCGAAGTGAGTGGAACCTCAGTGGGATAGAGTTCGGTAATCGTATGCCCCGCTTGCTCGGCCCAAGCATAACCATCGCCCGTGCTCCCCGTATGGGGGACGGATTTACCGCCTACGGCTAAGATAACACAACGGCTATGTATGATTTCTCCGCTGGGTAGTTCGATACCTGTGGTTTGTTCTTTGTTGTAAAGCACACGCTTCACTGGAGTGTTAATCTTAATCGTAACTCCTGCTTGCTTGACCCGATTAATGAGCGCATCCACGACCGTCTTCGCTTTGTCCGACACAGGGAACATTCGTCCGCGGTCTTCCTCCTTCAACGGAATGCCCATCCCTTCGAAGAAAGCCATGATATCGGTATTGCCGAATTGAGCTAGGCTGCTGTACAGAAAACGCCCATTACCTGGAATGTTGTGGATGAGCTCGTCGATTTCCTTGGCATTCGTCACATTACAACGCCCGCCACCGGATATTCCCAGCTTGCGCCCAAGCTTGTCCCCTTTGTCGATGAGTAAGACTGAGACTCGTTGGTTTGCAGAAGTTGCTGTCGCTTCTGCTGCTGCGATTGCGGCCATGAGACCTGACGGTCCCCCGCCAATTACGATTACATCATATATCATAGGTGCTCCTTGAATGTTAGTTGGATTTGTTGGTGATGGTGGATACTTGCCAATGGATTTAGTGTACCATACGATTGATTATTTGTTCACATTTGGGCGAGGCTGTATTTAGTGTAATGTCTGTTTCTCTAATTGTGGATCTGTTCAGCGCTCTCCAAATGTGGTCGATTATTCTCATAAGAATTGCGCATACTATCGCTAGGTTAGAAAAGGGGACACTGTGTATGAGCAATGGAGATTCTAAAGAACAACAAAAGCAAGTAAAAGCCAATAAGCAGTTGAATAAGAAGGTCAATGGTGATGATAATCAGGTTATTGTGGATAAGAAGTTAGATGGTCCGAATCGACCAGCAGATTAATCGTTGAGCTTCTGAAGTAGTATTATCGACTGATCACTCTTTCATCAAATCATCAAGGGGGCTTTACCTTTGAAGCACAAACCGGATCATGAGAAGGAGATTATCGCGGATAGCGATCCTGAGATGGATGTGGAGTTAGATCCTTTTGAGATCAATTTCTTGCCAGAATTCTTAGAGGGTCGAGGTCCGCGCCAGCCGTTCGTTAATCAATATGGCGTTGTCATTGGTGACCATAATTACGAATCGGAGCAATCACCACTGGAAAATTGGAGTGAGGATATAGACCCTGCTGTGATGTCAGGAGACGAATGGGTTCATCCATTCAAGGATATTGGTTTTCAAAGAGCTGAGAACAAGGATTACTTCGAGCGGAGAATCGAGCCACAGGCTGGCGTCTTCATGCATCCCGATAAGGATGTAGCTTACGAGACCCATAGGGAGAAGGAGGGTGACGAATTAGCGAATGAACATTCCGATGACACTCTAATACCTAAAGAGTAGCCTCTGAGTAGTCTAATCGCTGATAACTGTTGATTGGTCACGTGTTGATTGACTTTGCAATCCTCCCATTGAGATGTATACTATGTATAACATTATCGAAAAACTTTTGGGAGGGTTCTAATATGTCGATGTCTTTTGAAATGTACATGCATGATGTCATTCAACCTATGCGCAGTGAGCTGACGAATCTTGGGATTACAGAGCTACGCACACCCGAGGAAGTCGTAGAACATATACCCTATGCTAAGGGTACTTCATTAGTTGTAGTTAACTCCGTTTGTGGATGTGCTGCAGGTAACGCTCGTCCAGCAGTGGCTAAGGCGCTCCAGCATGAGAATATCCCGCAGCATCTATATACGGTATTCGCGGGTCAAGATAAGGAAGCAACAGCTAAAGCTCGTGAATACTTAGCTCCGTACCCACCTTCTTCCCCCTCGATCGCGATTATGAAGGATGGCGAGCTTGTCCACTTCATCCAACGTCACCAAATTGAAGACCGCACAGCGGAACAAATCGCAAGCGAGCTTACAAACGCATTCGATGAATACTGCAAATAACAATAGCTGATTGGCGTAGGAAAGCCTTTAATCGAGAATTCTCGATTAAAGGCTTTTGATTGTTAATTCCAACTTGAACTATTCGCTCCATAGTCTATACTAGAGAGAAAACGGCAATATGGAGGCAACAAATCATGAGCTTACAGTCGGATATCATAGCATTACTTGGTGTAAAACCGCACATTGATGTGGATGGTGAAATTCGGAGTAGAGTTGATTTTCTAAAACAATACATACTTCAATCGCATACTCGTGGATTACTGATCGCAGTGAGTGGTGGGATAGATAGTGCTGTAGCCGCGGCGCTATGCAAGAAAGCTACGGATGAATTAACCGCAGAGCAAGGTAAGGAATTCACAACTCTTGGGGTGTTCCAGCCGTATGGACAGCAAGAGGATATCGCAGATAGTTATGCGGTTGCCAAAGCATTAGATCTGAAGACAGCAGAGACGAATATTGAGGAAGCCGTGGACGAGGTCGCGTTGGAGTCTGAGTTTGCACTTAAATCCATTGGAGTACATGCCCATCTAAGTCGTGGAAGTAAAGGGAATGTGAAGGCTAGAATGCGGATGGTCATCCAGTATGCACTTGCATTCGATCTTAATTTACTCGTAGTTGGGACGGACCACGCTTCTGAGGCAATAACGGGCTTCTACACCAAATGGGGCGACGGCGCAGTAGATATTACACCACTAAGCTCACTAAACAAACGGCAGGTCCGTCAGTTAGGAGCCCGTCTAGGTGTGCCAGACAAGATCGTAAGTAAAGTACCAACGGCTGGATTATGGCCAGGGCAAACTGATGAATCCGAATTAGGCATAACCTATGAGGATAACAGTGATTACCTTGAAGGCAAGACGATTGACCCGACAATTCAGCAGAAACTAGAGAAGCAATACCTTCGCACGGAGCACAAAAGAACGCCAATACCGGGGATTTAAAATATAGCATAGACGAGAGGATCGCCGACCATGATCAGGGGAATTGGAACGGACATAGTAGAGATAGATCGAATTCGACTTATTCTGTTGAATGAATCCGCAGATCGTTTTCTTACACGGGTTTTGACTCCTGCCGAACGCGCACATGCAGATAAGCGTGGAGGTCGATTATATGAGTATATTGCAGGTAGATTCGCGGCCAAGGAAGCGGTCTCCAAAGCGCTAGGCTGTGGAATTGGGCAAAGGTTAGGTTTTCAAGATATCGAGATATTGCCTAATGCAGCGGGGAAGCCGTTGTGCAAGATATCCAAGCGATCACGAAACCTAGCTAAGTGTGGAGACAATACCAACTTCCATCTAAGCATTACGCATAGCAGCAAGATGGCTAGTGCGTTCGTAGTGTGGGAGGAGCTTGAGATATAGAATAGTAAGCTACATAAGAAAAGGTACATCAGCATAATCGCTCATGTACCTTCTTCTCTGACGTATTCGTCCAATAAGATGAGCATCTATATCGTATTATTTCTTAGTTTCTAACCATACGGCTAATGCATCAATTTCGTCTGTATCGAGCTTATTCTCGAAAGCGATCATACCGTTGCCACCTTTGGTGATTTTCGTTGCAATTTCATCTTTAGAAAGTCTGGAGCCAACCGTGGTCAAGTCTGCATTCTTCATCTGATTCAGTGAATCACCATGACAGCTCGTGCAGTTCTGCTTGAATAATGTCTCTGGGTTCGCTGCTGTGGTCACATCGTTGTCATTACCTGAAGTTTCATTGTTCGTCGCATTATTATCGGATGCACCACAACCGGAGAGAACAATGGAGATGGTAACAATCACAGATAATAAGAGTAGCTTGCTTTTCAAGAAAATCACCCTTTTTCTATTATTTTGCCAGACATTACCTCGTAATTAGGCGGGTGTCTAGTCTTACTATTATATAGTATGCTAATTTCAATTACTAATCACTATGATCTAGATCACACTTTTAACAAAATTCGGACATTTGTCACACATTTATAGAATTGCGGGGAACGAGCTATGGAGAGCGATCGGGATCGTCAAATATGGTTCAGTAGTCACTTATTGGAGTGGTTTGCTCGTTATCAGCGTAGCTTGCCTTGGCGTGAGAGTAAGGATCCTTATCGGATTTGGGTATCAGAAATTATGCTGCAGCAAACCCGTGTGGACACGGTTATTCCTTATTATCATCGATTCATGGAGAAATTCCCATCGGTTGATGCACTAGCTGATGCAGCTGAGGAAGACGTGTTGAAGGCTTGGGAAGGATTAGGGTACTATTCGCGAGCGCGGAATTTACAGTCCGCAGTTAGGGAAGTGAAGGAGCTATACGGAGGAGTTGTGCCCGATCAGCCTGAAGAGATTGCAACATTACGCGGAGTAGGTCCATATACTGCGGGGGCTATCTTAAGCATAGCGTACAATAAACCCGAACCCGCCGTTGATGGTAATGTGATGCGTGTGCTGTCCAGATTCTTCCTGATCGAAAAGGATATTATGAAGCCTGCGACCAGGAAGCTTATGGAATTGCTGGTCAGACAATTAATTCCGGAAGGCGCGGCGAGTGATTTCAACCAGGCATTAATGGAATTAGGTGCATTGGTATGTACGCCGAAGAGCCCCGTCTGCTTAACCTGTCCTGTGATGGAGCAGTGTGCTGGACGGATAGCGGGTCAAGAATTGGAGCTACCGATTAAGAAGAAGGCGAAGCCTCCTCGGGATGAATATCGTGTGGCTCTACTTATCGAAGGTACGGGGGACAATCGCGGAAAAATCCGAATCCGCCAGAGACCGGACACTGGTTTGTTAGCGAAGATGTGGGAGCTTCCTCATGTCCTATTACCTGTAGGGATGGTCGATCATGACGAATTGAATGTGGAACTTGTGCGCGAACAATGCTCGGCGGAGGGACTGAATTCTTTTGCGATACTAGAGTCTTCGATGGACGTTGATCATGTATTCAGCCACATTCATTGGCATATGCGGGTTTATCGGTGCAGGGAAGAGAACATGGAATCACCTTCTGCGGATCATGGGAATTACAACTGGCTGGCTGGAGGAGAGCGTGGATCTTATGCGTTTCCGAATGTTTTCATCCGAATTATGGATGAGTATTGGGGAGAGTAGGGCATGCAGTGAAAAGAAGGCTATTCCCCTAGGTAATATACCTAATGGAATAGCCTCTATGTAGTTCGGTATTCACCGAACATTCATCTCATATTACTTTACTGCTGCTTCGTAACGCTTGCCAACTTCGGACCAATTCACTACGTTCCAGAATGCGCCAATGTAGTCAGGACGCTTGTTCTGATATTTCAGGTAGTAAGCATGCTCCCAAACATCCAAACCAAGAACCGGCGTTTCGCCTTCCATGATTGGACTGTCTTGGTTAGGTAGGCTGTATACTTTCAATTTCTTGTTCTTGTCTACTGCAAGCCATGCCCAGCCACTGCCGAAACGAGTAGCACCTGCTTTAGCGAAATCTTCTTTGAACTTGTCAAAGCCGCCTAGCTCGTTAGTAATTGCTGCTGCAAGTGCGCCAGTTGGAGCGCCACCAGCGTTAGGTCCGATTGTTTCCCAGAAGAAAGAGTGGTTAGCATGTCCGCCGCCATTATTACGAACTGCAGTACGGATACTCTCAGGTACACTGCTTAAATTGCCGATAAGTTCGTTGATTGATTTGCCTTGTAAATCAGGTTGTGATTCAAGAGCCACATTCAGGTTTGTTACATAAGCATTGTGATGACGATCGTGGTGAATCATCATTGTTTGTTCGTCAATGTGTGGCTCCAATGCGTTATTCGCGTAAGGTAGAGCTGGTAGTTGATGTGCCATGAATAGAAAACCTCCTGTAATTTAGATGGTCGCGCTAGCGATTGAAGGTAATACTTCGAATGCATACGCTTAGTTTGATCTCATCCATAATTATCCCCCAATTTAGATAATAAATCAACTAGTATGTATGTAAAGTCTATGCAATCAATATTCCAATTTAGCTGTATACAGTGAAGAAAAATTGTTGGGGTGATTGTTACTTAAGTCACACCTTCGAACATACAATTCCCTTAGGCCCAATTTCCTATCCGAACACATGCAAATGATTCTTTGTACCCTTGCAAATTCAATATTATACCATAATATTTAAAAATTTGGATGTAACCGCTTAAATTAAAGCGTTTACATCCAAATTCGGTCAAATTCTAAAGGTTTTCTAAAGTTTTTTCGATTTATTGCAGGAATCCGCTTGTTCTTGTCGTATTTAATACTTCTACGAAATTTATCTAAAATCACATAATTGATGACTTACGGGGGATGAAACTTGCATGACGATTGTACGTTCTTTTCAACTTTCTGACTACGCACCTCTTACTAGCTTATTGCAGAACGAACTATCTACCACCTGCTACGAAGAGACTTTCGAGGCGTTCGGTCGCCAGCTGTCTTGGGATAGTGAGCTTGTGTTAGTCGCAGTAGTTCAACATCAAGTTGTTGGCATGATTATTGGTACAATTGATAACAACAACGGTTATTACTACCGAATCGCCGTAACGAGCAGTCATCAGCGTAAGGGCGTTGGACGAGCCCTCATCCAAGGATTGAAGAAGAAGTTCGAACAGAGAAAAGTAAGTCGTGTACTGATTTCGATGGATGTTCATAATGCGCATATCCAACCGTTTTACGAGTCATTAGGATATCGTCCAACAGATTTTCAGAATTCCGTGAAGAAATTAAGTATTGTCGTTGGTAATTAATATCATTATGCGCATCCTGTTGCCGAATGGCTTGCAGGTGCGCTCTTTTTTTCTTGATTGTTCATGTTATAATGATAACGCACAACAACCCGAATAGAGGTGTAGAAGGTGAGCCAGGTGTCTGGGAGTGAGAATGAGATAGACGTTCAAGCTGTGAATGAAGCACAACCTGTAGAGAAGAAGAAGCCTTCTGAAATCTGGGAGTGGACCAAATCGATCGGAACAGCTTTAGTGATTGTACTGATCATCCATTTTTTTATTTTCAATTTATCGACGGTCAAAGGTCAGTCCATGCAGCCTACCTTGCTCGATGGGGAATGGTTGTTCATAAATAAAATCGGCTATATTATCGGTGGTCCTGAGCGCGGAGATATTGTGATCCTGAAGGATCCGAATAATGGCTTAGGCTTTCGTGAGTTTCTGGTCAAGAGAATTGTAGGCTTAGCTGGCGACACCATTGAGGTGAGCAATGAGAAGTTATATATTAACGGAGAAGAGTATACGGAGCCTTACATCGATGTTGAGATACAGGACGGGAATTATGGACCGACTGTTGTGCCAGCAGGGGACTACTTCGTAATGGGCGATAACCGTCATCATTATGAGAGCACGGATAGTCGAATATTTGGTCCAGTACCTGAGAATCTGATCAAGGGCAAAGCGCAATTCGTCATGTGGCCATTGAACAAGATAGGTGGTTTATACGGAACGTTGCCGGAGGAATAGCCTTGAATACAGCGATAAATAATAGATCTAGCACATATTGGACTACGCTAAAAGAAGACCTCATCACCATCGCGCCATCACTTGGTATAGATCAGATTGGGTTTGCATCTGCAGACCCTTTTTTGGCTTTGAAGGACATTCTGCTGCGCCATCGTGAGCTTGGTCGTGAGTCAGGCTTTGAAGAGCCGGACATCAATAAGCGAGTTTATCCAGAGCTCAGTTTGGCTGCACCTCAATCGATCATTGCGATCGCTGTGGCTTATCCTTCTAAGCTGGTTGATCCATTGAAATCCGAACCAGGCGATTACCGCGGTATGATTTCACGTTCGGCTTGGGGGGAAGATTATCATCATGTATTGAAGGATCGTCTCGCAAAGCTACAAGCTTATATAGAGAGCAGAGTTCCCAATGTGCGTGCGGAGATCATGGTGGATACAGGAGCACTGTCTGATCGAGCAGTAGCAGAGCGCGCTGGTATCGGCTGGGTAGGAAAGAATTGCGCCGTGATCTCGCCCGAGTGGGGCTCTTGGATCTATCTAGGAGAGATGATCACGAATATCCCATTCCCTCCAGACATCCCTGTGACCGAGGACTGTGGTGATTGCACATTGTGCATAGATGCTTGTCCCACAGGTGCACTTGTTGGACCTGGACAAATTCATGCGAGCAGCTGTATATCGTTCGTCACGCAGACCAAAGTGTTCGTTGAAGATAAATTCAAGGAGAAAATCGGGAATCGGCTATATGGTTGTGATACATGCCAGGTCGTATGCCCGAAGAACAAGGGGAAGAACTGGACACATCATCCCGAGCTTATCCCGGAGGCGGAGCTGGTCAAGCCGCTATTAAAGCCCATATTAACGATGAGTAATAAGGAATATAAGGACACATTCGGTGCGGGAGCTTCTTCGTGGAGGGGCAGGAAGCCCATTCAGCGCAACGCGATTATTGCGTTAGGGCACTTCAAGGACCAGACGGCAATTCCAGTGCTTAGCCAACTATTACTAGAGGACCCTCGTCTCGAAATCCGTGCAACCTCGGCATGGGCATTAGGCAGAATTGGTGGGGAAGAGGCTCGGCATATACTTGAACAAGCACGTGAGAGTGAATGGCATGAGCAAGTGATCTTGGATGTGGAAAAGGCTTTAACAATGATCTAAGGTCATTTATGCACTTCTTAACTTGGATTCCCGTTCAACCAGCTCATTTAGGTGCATACGTGCACCTAATAATTATATTACTTGATTCCTCCACATAATTAGGTGCATAAATGACCTTCATTCTTTTTGCTGCTTCAATGTTGTACTTTTTCCTGTCGTACTATACGTAATCTTCCGACCCCTAGTATCAAATTCCTCTTATAAAGCAAAAAGTATCCTTTCAATGCATGATTGTGCTTGCTATCTGTACATGCTATTATATGGGCACGACATGGAATGAATAAATATTAGGAGTGAATGAAGCATGTGGTTGGATATTGTAATTCCCGTGGTTGCATTAATAGTAGGGCTGGTCGGTGGATTTTTTATTGGCATATATTATTTCCGTATGCAGATGGAGAAGATGCAGAATAACCCAGAGATGCTACAACAGATGGCTAAGCAAATGGGCTACAACCTGAATAACAAGCAACTAAGTAAAGCACAACAAATGATGAAAAATAAGAAATTCAAATAATCGAATATATGAAATTCAATTCATTGAAATCATATCTGTGCGGATTGGAAGGTGAGTTATGGCGGGAGTTAAGGATTATTCGAACGAACAAGTTGCGGAGAATAGACACTTAATCGAAGGACATCTAAGAGAGATTCTACGTCTAATCGGCGAGGATCCAGATCGGGAAGGTCTATTAGAGACACCGGCGCGTGTAACTCGCATGTACGAGGAGATTTTTGCTGGGTATGGGGTGAATGCACCTGAAGTATTAGGCATCACGTTCGATGAACAGCATGAAGAATTAGTTATTATTAAAGATATTATCTACTACAGTCAATGCGAGCATCATATGGCGACCTTCTTCGGCAAGGTGCATATTGGCTATCTTCCAAGCGGTAAGATAGCAGGCTTAAGCAAATTCGCTCGATTAGTCGAGGCGGTTACACGTAAGCTGCAGGTTCAGGAACGGATTACGTCACAGATTGCAGATATACTAGAGAGTGAATTAAAGCCGCATGGAGTTATGGTTGTTGTTACGGGGGAACACATGTGTATGTGTGCTCGTGGTGTGAAGAAGCCTGGCAGCAGTACCGTCACATCAGCCGTTCGCGGCTTATTCCGCAAGGATGCTGCACTGCGTTCCGAATTTCTGTCGCTGATCAAGGAATAATATATTCTTACGTAAGACTAAAACCCGATTCTATCCTTGCTTGAGGGTAGTCAATCGGGTTTATTATTTGCGGCTAGGTCAATGTTACACTATCTGGCGTCTTCGCATGATTCATCCTCGATAATCGATGCTACCTTGTTCAAAGTGTCTGTTGTTGTATCCTCAATCAACCCATTATGAGCTGTCACTAGACCACCGCCGAGACCTTCATTGACCATTCGGTCAATATCCACCTCATGTTGGTCACGTCCTTCGTAGTCGCTGTCGTCTAACTTATTGTTGGTCATGTGGTTTCTCCTCCTTAAATTTTTGAGCAGGCCATCGAGGAAGCGCTACCTCGAGAGCATTACGCTGAGTAGCATTCCACATGATCCAATTATTGATTCACAGTTTTCGCAAATTCGTGACTTCAGTCACGAGTAATTCAATCAATAAGGCACCCACTTCAAGTTTCTTGCTTGCTCGAAGCGATCATTGACATGCTGCCAGTTGACTACTTCCCACCAAGCTTTAATATAGTCGGCACGTTTATTCTGATATTTCAAGTAATAGGCATGCTCCCACACATCCAATACCAGAAGAGGAACGACATCCCACTGTGATAAATTCTGGTGCTTCTCAGCCTGCAGAATTTCAAGACGATGGCTCCGTGGACTCCAGACGAGTATAGCCCATCCGCCTCCTTCGACTTTCTCAGCCGCAGCGGAGAATTGTCGCTTGAAGGCATCAAAGCTCCCGAAATCATCACGAATTTGCTCGGCAATCGGTCCACTTGGCAAACCACCACCCTTGGGGCTCATGATGTTCCAGAATATCGTGTGCAGGTAATGACCAGCACCATTGAAGGCGAGTTCTCGCTCCCAATGCTTAACGAGATCGAAGTTGTTCTGTTCTCTTGCTTCATGCAGCTTCTTCTCAGCTGTGTTCAAGCCATCCACATAACTCTGATGATGCTTATCGTGGTGTATTCGCATCGTCTGTTCGTCTATATGAGGCTCGAGTGCTTTATATGGATATGGAAGAGGGGGAAGTGTATGTTCACCAATCGGTACGGGTTTCATCTGATCCATTGTCAGAGGATTGCTCCATGTTCCTTCACCTGTAAGAGGTGCATTATGCCTATCAGCCGTAACAAAGTGATCAACATACCAGGAGCCTTGAGTAATCTGATCAATGACCTCACAAGCTTCCTGACTAGCTTCTATTGTAGGAGAGTCGGCTCGCAACTGACGAAGATGGTCGACAAACTCAGTGGATTGCTCGTTGGCAAGATGAATATATCTGTCAACTGTATTCCCATCTTTAGTGGCTCGATTAGCTGAGAATCCATTTTCCGTACTTACATGATCCATGACGCCATCATCAGCCCCCTTCACCGTCTCGGCAAATGCGGTTTCCCATTGCTCTAACAATTTTACGTAAGGCGGCTCGAGGTGTGGAATGATTTGGCGTAAGTATCGGGTATGCTCTAGCTCGTGTTGCTTCAGTATTCGGACTTCCTCTAAGGTGCTCGTAAACATCATCTTTACCTCCTGCAAGTCGTTAATGGTTGTGACAGAGCTACCGAATTCACTACTCCGGAAGCATATATCACCCCATTGTATTCAGACTAGGCTGTTCAAGGTGCAACAGAAATCGTATTCAGATAATGTAGAGTTCGCTCCACGTACTCTTCGGATTGGAATCGATACGCCATCTCGTGACCTCGACCCACAGGAAGCCAAAGCTCAGAAAGAGGATGAGTTTGCTGCTCGAATATCCGCGTTGCGATCGTATAGGGTGCTTGTGAGTCTTTGAGTCCGTGGATCATGAAGAGAGGTATAGTGAAATCGGTTGAATTTACCTGCTGATAAGGGATATTACTTAGCTTAACACCACCAGTGAGGGGGAGGAGGGAGTCTACCATGTGCATGAGAATTGTGCTAGAGAATAGGGAGTGGGCAGGAACTGGATGATCCAGAACAGCCGGTTGAAGTAGGAAGGAGCTGTCGAGTATCATCCCATCAATTCCTATTGGCTCTAGCGCGGCTTGCAATGCGGTTCCAGCACCCATCGAGAAGCCCCAGATGTATACATGCTCAGCTCCTAGTTGCTTGGCGTAGCGAATAGCACCGTTCAACTCCCCGGCTTCTCTGACACCTGCTGTCATCACTCTATTGGGATTCTGTTCGCGATTCACATAGCCATAATCGAACATGAGAACATTATAATCATTTACGTGTAGCACTTTAGCAAGGTCGTAGAGCGGCACCCATAATTCCTCCTGATTTCCGGCATATCCATGAGAGAAAATCACAGTTTTCTTCGAGTTAGCAGGAATATACCAGCCATTCATCCGCGAGTCGCCGTCCATACTGAGAAATTCAACATCTGAATATGGCAGCTGAACCGCGGCCATCGGATTGGAAGTCAATGGAGCTATGGTCGGGTGCGTGAATGTCCAAGCGTAATCGTATAGATAATAAGTCAATGCAAGCATCAGTAACAAAATAATGGAACCAATCGCCCACACACAACGAGTGATGATTTTTCGAATTGGAAGGGAGTTTTGGTTTGGGATGAAGGGTTCTATGTAAACGTTCTTATTCAAGGGTAGCTGTGAAGGTGAAATATTCATTCTCATGCTGTCACATCCCATCGTGAGTATCCTTGTTATACATTTCCCAACGGGGAGCCCGGTCTCCTCTTTTTGGTCAGATGGTATTTGAAGGGAATGAAGGATTGAGGTATACTAGGTGTAACTGAGTTTCACTAAGTGAAACATTGAATAAGCTACTGAGGGATGGTGAAGATTGTGGAGGATGCGAAGTTAACTGTTCGCGCTGTAGAGAGAGCACTAGATATCCTACTATGCTTCACGAACGAATCTGACTTGGGATTAACAGAGTTAGCTTCCCGCGTGGGCTTACATAAGAGTACAGTACATCGATTATTAGCCTCATTAGAAGGCAAAGGTTTTATTATCCGCGACCCTGCATCTGAGAAATATAAGCTGGGGTACCGAGTGTGGGAGCTATCCGCAAATCTCATGCAATCTGATGACATGTCTGTTGCACTGCTTCCAGAGATGGAGCGATTAAGAGATGTTGTAGGGGAGACCATCAGCCTCTATGTACGTGATGGACATGAGCGGATACGAATTCAAGCTGTACAGAGTCGGCAAGCGGTACGCCGGGTAGCACCTGTTGGTGCAAGATTGCCCTTGGTCGTCGGAGCGTCGAGTAAGATCCTCGTGGCCTATGCCGATAAGGCTAATCAGGATGAGTTGCTTGAAGAGATATCTTGGCCCGAGGGTATGAATCGGAAAGCATTCGTGAAGCAGCTAGCGCACATTCTAGAAGTAGGCTATGCCACAAGTATCGAGGAACGTGAGCCTGGCGCAGCGGCAGTTGCCGCGCCGATCTACAATCGTACAGGTGAAGTGGTTGCCGCTTTATCCGTATCGGGACCTGCGAACCGCCTGACCGCAGATAAGATGCAGGAGCAAGCTGAGATTATCATAGAGTCAGCGAAGTTAATGGGTAGATTGATTCGTTAGGTCGAGATATGTAGTGATCGCTTTGCGAATTTCGAGCTTTAGTTGTTCAGATTCAATACGTCCACACGTTCCATCTAACCGTTCTTTGGAGATGGAGCGGATTTGGTGCGCCATCGCAATGGAGTCTTGAGATAATCCGGTGTCCGTGCTTGGTAGTAAAGCCTCGGTCGGATATAACTTTCTACCAGGCTTCATCGAGGTCAGAGAAATGATTGTAACTACAGGCAAGAACTCATTAGCTTCTTCAGCTGAGATAATAAGAACTGGGCGACGACCTGCTTGTTCCGAACCGATGCTCGGGGTCAAGCTCGCCCAATAAATCATCCACTGGTATTGTTGCATCATGCTATTCATCCCGCCCAACCTCATCATCGATAACTTGAAAATCCTCCATACTGTTCTGTAGATCATTCATGAATTGGGGGTCTTCAGAGGCACTCTTCATCTCACTGCGCAACCGTTCCTTATCCACCTTAACGGAATATAACTCCAATGCTTCTCTGACACCTGCATTTACTGAAGTAATATCCTTGTTCTTGGCGTACATGCGATACTTCTCGATAAGCTCGACTGGTAGGGTGAATGTAACATTCTTCGGTTTGTTGGACATTCATACACCTCGATAGTTATTGTCTTTAATTATTGTATATTATTATTGTATTTTATGCAAATCGTTGGATAATGTTGTAGAGCGGAAAATCCGCTTTGGAGAGAAGCTGGGGTAACCATTGTTGGCACATATAATCAAAAGAGACTGCCCAAGGCAGCCTCTCTGATTATTATTGCAAGGTTTTATATCTTCGAGTTTAGACCTATTTCACAACGAGAACTGGAATATTAGAATGCTGAACCACATTGTGACTTACGCTACCGAGTACGAATTCGCTTATCCCACCCAGTCCTCTACTACCAATGATAATAAGTTCACTGTTATTTTCTTCAGCAAAGTCAATTATGACTTTTGCTGGAGAGCCTTGAAGCAGTGTCACTTTGGCGCCAGGTATGGATTCAATCGATTTATTGGCTTCTGCGACAATCAGACTTGAATAATCTTGTTGCTCTAACAATATGTGTGCTGGTGCTGAAATAAGGGCCTCACCCAGTATGAATCCAGAGTAATAGGTTACGTGGACAACTTCTAGTTGACTTGAATAAGTTTTGGACAACTGGATAGCATACTCCATTGCTTTCTTAGATTGATCAGAGCCATCGAATGCTACTAGGATTTTAGAGAACATGAGGATCAACGCCCTTCGATTTTGTCTATATGTCTATTTAATTATAATACTTAATTCCGAAAATAAAAAGAGACCGCACAAGCAAGGCAACGGGTTACTTTAGAGGTGCAAAATCGTAATCTTAATTTTTCTTTGTTGTGGTAAAATCAAATTACATTACGCTAAGCTAACGGGCAGAATAGTTAAATGGAATTTTCTGCAACTTATAAGCTTAGGTTTCGTTTATAAGTTGAGGGGGAAGAGATGATGAAAGCATTCATTATGTTCTTATCTATTTTGTTTTTATTAACTTCATGTAATTCGAACTCAGTTAATGAGCAACCAGTAGACAATGGCATGTTCGGAAAAAATCCACCGAATGCCATGGTTCAAATTGAGTATCAGATTTACGAAACAATGCTTGGCACATACTGCTGGAGCACAAAAAATCAAAGTGCTTTAACATTTACTAGCTTTTCAGCTGCAGCTGGCAATAGCTTAAAGGAATTGGATCAGAAATCACTTGATTTTATTTACAAGGAAGCTGTTCCTACTGATACTACCTTTACTGAAGTCTTAAAATCAAGACGGAATGATCCCAAGTTGGATAAAATTAAGCAATCAAAACGGAACTCGAAGAAAATAGGCACGCTAAAAGAAAAATATAATAAAGCATCTTTAACAGAACTTATGAATGTAGAAATTTCGTTAGATTTCAATGCATCTGAAGAAAAATTTGAGGAAAAACTTAAAGATTTAAAATTAGTTTTCAAAAAAACAAAGCATCAAACATACGAAGTGTTCCTAACCACGAACCAACTTGAGCTAGTGGAATCCATGGATGAGGTAATGTTGCTATCCGATCCGGATGACCTTGATGCTACCCTTGCAGAGGATGAGGATCAATTCATGTCGCTAAACAAAACAGATCCGCTCAAATAAAATATGAAGGGTGTCTGTATATTTTTAATAGGTACAAGTTCTTGTCGCAAACGAACGACAAGAACTTGTACCTATTACGGAAGTTTAAATAACATTGTTAAGTTAAATGCCCTAAATATGATGGAATTGGACTAATATTAAGACATATCGCTTCTATTAATGCATTTTTGAAGGTAAAACAACCAATTTTGCTAGTAGTGTTCGAAGAAAATACTTTAGACTATCGATGTGGCACTAAGCTAACGGGCAGTATAGACAAATGGAATTTTCTGCAACTTATTAGCCTTGGTTTCGTTTATGAGTGTGAAGGGGGTGAGAAATGATGAGAGCATTCATCATCTATACATCTATTTTGGTTTTATTAACTTCTTGTAGTTCGCACTCGGTTAATGAAGCTAAGAAAAACGTTGATGTTATTACAGTGCATGAGCAGAACTTAATTCTTCATATCAGTAAACCTGAAGGACAGAACTACATGGTTTATAAGAAAATTGAAGATATTGAAACGGTAAATACTATAATGAATGTTTTACAAAATGTGTCATGGGAAAATGCAAAGGTATCTATGTCTCGTGAACCCGACTATAAAATTAATACCATTAACTTAGACCCAACTGTTTCATACGAACCAGTGACGTATGCTGTTTGGCTCACACCAATGAAAGACTTATTGGAAATAATTATTGAAGGACAGTCTAAATACGGAAAACTTTCAAAGCAAGATAGTACAACCTTATTAACAATTATTGAAACTCCCTAAATGGGCGTTGTATCAAGGGGGAATGGAAATGAAGCGATTCCTAAGAGGTTGTATACTTTTCTCTTTGGTTTTCACAGTATTGTTGCTGTCAGCTTGTTCATACGATTTAGAAAAATCAATTGAACAAGGAGATGTTGTTAATGTACATGGTCAAATATATAATTATGTAGTTTTTGAAACTTTTTTAGAAAATGTTAATTAAGAAGGAACCAGATAAAATCCGTATTGTTAATTATACAATTGAGGGAGACCCCATATTTAATGACTTGAATTATGATGGTAATTCAATAAACTTACAGATTGATAATTCAAATGATAAGCACAGAGGCAATGGTTCATCTAAAATCAAAGCCAAATGCAATGAAATTGTAACAGAAGAAGAGGTTTCCATTTATTACACTCTTGAAAATTGTGATAATGATTCACCTTCAAAAAGTATTCAAATATTAAATGTGAGTGAAATTAAGGATTAATATTAACCTTTTCTTTTAAAGTAACGGGTACGATAGCTGAGGGGCTTGTTGTTGAACTAACGGACAGGAATATAAATATTACTGAGGAGATGATATATTGATTCTACTTAGCATCTTTAGTTTTACACTTTCAGTTTTATTTCTAGTTCTATTGATTTTTGGACTTGTTCAATGTAGGAAACATTCCTTTGCTGCGGGTTTTTATTTTTTTCTCTTTTTGATTATCGGTAAGATGTATTCTTATTTGATTCCTCCTATTTTTAGCAAATATATTGATTCCTTCCATCAAAATGTTACTTCCCCTCCAATGGGAATGACTATTGGTGAAATGGTATCTTGGATTTTGCTAATTTCTAGATCATTAGAGACTATAATAATGATTATTGCTTTTAGTTTTTTAATTATTGGACTATATCGAATGTGGCAATCTCACACCATAAAGACATAAGACGTGTGTCTCTATCTTGTTTAACGGGTACGATAGTTAAATGCCAGATGGTCTCCGGGTGGTAACCCTTCGCTCCGCTAACGGGCAGGATAGCGTAACAAAATATGCCTATCTTACGTTTTAAACTATAAGGGAGGATAGTACAATAAAAAACCTATTCTGGAAAAAGCTTTTATTGAGAAGTTAAAAATAGTCTCATTTCGTCTAATCAAGTAATACATACAACAAGGAGCCAATCAAACATGAAAAAACTTTTTCTTTCAACCATTTTAGCAACAGTTATTATTTCAGGTTGTGCAGACTCTAATGGGGATAATTCCTCTCAAAATAATATAAATCAACCTAAGCAGGAAGAACAAAACCAAGAAAATTCATCTAATGATTCTCATGTAAATCATGAAGAAAATATACCTCTTACTTTTCAATCAGTTAGTAACGAACAGAAAATTCAGGAAGTAAGTCAAATTGAAGATGCAGAGATAGTCAAAGAGCAAGAGTTATTGGCTGGGAAAATAATCATATTTTCTAAACAGGATGATAATGAACACATATATGGAGCATTTAAAACAGTTAATGCTCTGTATGATTTAGGTGTAGTCGGTGCACAAATATACCATGAATCGCTCTCCATTATAGAATTAAATTTGTTCAATAAATCATTAATCCGAATAAACGGATCTTTTGGGGCTAACGCGCCAGTACAAAATTATTTTTCAATTGAGGACGAAAAAATAACACCTGTTCTGAGAGTAGAAACAGGTCAAACTGTGGAATTGGACCTTGATGGTGATGGTAGTGTAGAGATTGTTTCATCACATGGCACTCCCATGACAACATATATTTATGAATGGGAAGATGGAGAGTTTTCTGTATCTAATGTGAATGAATCGTTAAATGCGATATCAATTAATCTTACGGATGATAAAAAGTTTAATGTGCAGTATAAAGTAGGCTCCAACACAACTAAACTGTTTGAATACAAAATGGGTAAGCTGAAGCCATTGAACTAACGGATTACAAGAGCGCAGCGATGGATCCGATCCATCGCTTTATTATTGCGTGGCGCCGATCAACAAACTGGCAGAAATATTCAATAAAAGCTCAATAGAAACTTTTGGCTTGTATCCATCGTAAGTAATGGTATGGCAGTTCAAATTAATCGACTTTTTGCGTCATGATGAAACTCCAGATAATTATAAAATCACCAATTGGGGGGGCAGTATGAGAAAACTAATAAGCATTACCCTAATTGCGATTGTTGCAATTATTTGGATAGCTTTATCTGACTTGGAATTTGGAAAATATGATAGCTTTGAAGAAGTACTTGAAAAAGGTATTCCTTACAAGGTCAAAAATGTTATCCACACTCAAAACGTAGATGGTATTACCGTCGTTATATATACGACTGAGCCCGACCATGAGGAATTACCATTTGCAGATTACGACGCACTCGCAGCTGCGTTCTTGGAAGGTAATGATGATGATGGTTGGGAAAACATTGGTCCAAGTGGATGGGATCATTATGATAATGCAAATATGACCGTATACATCAAACGTATACCTGACCATGATCGACAAGGAAATACGAGGAGTCAATTATACGCTGTTTTTGGTGAAATTAATAATCAAGAAATTGCTACCATTGAGTTAATTAGTGAAGATAACAAGGTTATTAATGGAGCGGATATAATTTCGAAAGATGCTAAAAGATATTACTTTCAAGTTGGTTATGAGCGTTTTGTGAGAGGGTTGTCTGAGGATGGAGATGTTATAGACCGTCAAGCAGGTTAATTGCGTTTTCTTGTTTGCCCATTCAAGTAACGAAACACTTTAGTACAGCGAAGAGCGATGGAGCCGATCCATCGCTCTTCGCTGAGTTTACGGGCAGTTTAGCGGAACAGATATATTTAAACAACAGAATATTTTTGGGTAAAGTAACCAGAAATTCAACCTTTGTAGAAGTATATCGTCTATACTTTTATGAGTGTTTGATTTATGTTGAAACGACTTTAGTTAGTTGAACGAACTGGAATGGAGGGGAAATTGATGAACTATAAGAAAATAAGTAATTTTCTTGGGTTTGTTGTGAACTGCTTTACTACGTATTTTAGTGCTTTTCTTTATTTATGGAGTGGACATACTCAATTGATTTATTGGACGTGGTTTGTTTTTGTGCTGTCTAGCCATGTTCTATTCACTATATATCCAAAGAAATTCTCACCTATTGTAAGCTTTATTGTAAAAATTATTTTACACGCTGTTACTACGTTTTTGTCAATGTTGTTTTTGGATTACTGTTTAACTAAAGGGCAGTTATCTTATATTAAAATCGGGGAGGAAATTAGTGAATATTCGTCAAATAATTTCATGTGTGAGTCTGTATCTTTGACGGAGGCCACTGGCACAATCAGATTAACGCGAATATTTATTAAGGCGGTGTAGAAATGTCAGACAATTGGGATACTTACTTTACTTTCATCGATAATAAACCAACTTCATTCTTGTTGGATTTGGAACCTTGGAAAAATGGTGCAAATGAAATGTTTGTCCATTTGTATCAGCTCAGCATCAACTTAAATGAACCGAATGAAAATGGACTTACCTGCGATAAAGAAGCAGCAGTTTTGTACGCAATTGAGGATTCGATCCATGATTCCTTAGATAGTAATTATATGTTTGTCGGAAGGATAACTACCGACGGCATGAGAGATTTTTTTTACTATACGGATTCTATGGATGTAAGCAAATTAGAGAGTCTCGCTGCAAAATTCCTTGAAAATTATAAATATAGCATCAACTGCATTGAAGAAAAGAAGCCAAGGGAATTCTATCATGAGTTTCTATATCCGAATAAATCTGATTGGCATCGTATGGCTAACAGACATCTGGTAGATAAACTTATTGAACTTGGAGACAATTTGGAAAAATCACGAACAGTGAATCACTGGATCTACTTCAGCTCCGCAGAATCACTTAATCTTTTCAAAGAGAAAGTTCAAAAAGACGGATTTCAAATTGAAGATCAGGATACTCAAGATAATAAGTACTCGTTGAGAATTTCCAGAAATGACTTTGTTCAACTGCACTCCATCAGCGGTGTAACCGATTATTTAGTAAGTGCGGCAGAAGAATATAATGGAGATTATGATGGCTGGGAGACTAAAGTAATAAAAGAACAGGAAAGTTTTCTCTACGGGTTGAAAAGGATTTTTAAGTCGAGGAAATATGCAGCTCCGAAGCTTTTCACCTATTGATGCCTTACGGCTCTTCTCCTCGGATTGTCATGATGACGATACAAAACCGAGAGGCTTGCTTCATTTTTCCGTCGGTCGACCAACCAGCGGAGATGAACAAACAGGCCGCCCTCATCGTGAGATACCCCCGCCCTGTCCAAATCGGGGAAATGTTCTACAATTATTTTATCCTATGGGCCGACGTCAACCACATCCGCCAAATTGGCGGGCGTCTGTCGTTCCTTTAGTCAAGCTTCAATGATGGCTGGTTTTTTCCAAATCGGTGGGTTTCCTCGTTTATTGCCAATTCGATTGTCACAGAGGATTTTTTTAGTATTCGTATGTATAGGTCTGGGAACAAGGGGAATACAAGTGATATTTTAATTTCTTTAAATAGAAAAGTTGAGTTCGATAAAATAACTTGCTAACCAGATAAAAATATCATCATGCACCTTTGACTGGATTTTCCCCATTATGAATTGCGATTAATTTTTTTTGGATCTCTCCAGCCGAAGTTAACACAAAATTTTAGTGTTTACCTTGGTGTATCAATAAAAATGGCGTACAAATTGATAACCAATTTGTACGCCATTTTCCATGTCAATTTTACTTTTGCGCCTTTAAAAGCGAACCGGTTAATAAAATTACTTATCTGCCATAAGCTCGCGAAGCTTGGTTTGCAGGATACCGCCGTTGCGGTAGTAGTCCACGTCAACGAGGCTGTCTAGACGAACGATTGCTTCGAAGTCGAAGGATGCTCCATCCTCACGTGTAGCTGTTACAGTTATGGTCTGACCAGGTTGCACATCGTTGGAAAGTCCGTTGATGTCGAATACCTCGCGACCTGTGATACCTAGTGTGCTCCAGCTAGTTCCAACTGGGAACTGCAACGGAAGAACACCCATACCGACCAGGTTGCTACGGTGAATCCGCTCGAAGCTCTCAGCGATTACAGCTTTCACTCCGAGGAGGAATGTACCCTTGGCTGCCCAATCCCGTGAGCTTCCCGTACCGTATTCCTTACCGGCAATAACGACTAGCGGTGTGCCAAGATCCTGATACTTCATCGATGCATCGTAGATCGACATCACTTCGTCTGTTGGAAGAAACTTCGTTACACCACCCTCAGTGCCAGGTGCAACTTGGTTACGAATACGGATATTCGCGAATGTACCGCGCATCATCACTTCATGATTACCACGACGAGAGCCGTAGGAGTTAAAATCTTCTTCATCCACAGCATTAACGGTCAGATATTCACCTGCAGGGCTCTTCTTCCTGATGTTACCTGCTGGAGAGATGTGATCCGTTGTAACGGAATCACCTAGCAATGCTAATGTCTTGGCGCCACGAATATCTGCAATGTCACCAGGCTCAGGGCTTAAGCCCTCGAAGAATGGAGGCTCTTGGATATAAGTGGACTTATTATCCCACTCGTACAGTACGCCTTCTGGAATCGGAATGTCGTTCCAAGTTTTATTCTGCTTGAACACATTGTCGTACTTATCATTGAACATGCTCGGATTCATTGCGAGCTTAATCGCGTCTTTGATCTCTTGTGAGGTTGGCCATATATCCTTCAAGTAAACGGGCTGTCCATCCGCACCTCTGCCAATCGGATCGTTCGCTAGATCAATATTCACCGTACCAGCTAATGCATAAGCTACAACAAGTGGTGGCGATGCGAGATAATTCATCTTAACATGAGCATGAATCCGACCTTCAAAGTTACGGTTACCACTTAATACACCTGCAACCGTCATATCGTTATTGATGATCGCTTCGCTAACTTCATCAAGGAGTGGACCGCTGTTGCCGATACAAGTCGCACAGCCATAACCTGCAACATAGAAGCCTAATTTCTCAAGAGATTCAAGAACGCCAGCTTTGATTAGGTATTCCGTTACAACGAGCGAGCCCGGAGTTAAGCTAGTCTTCACATAGGAAGGTCTAGTTAAGCCCTTCTCAACAGCCTTCTTCGCTAACAAGCCAGCACCGATCATCACACTCGGGTTAGATGTATTCGTACAGCTTGTTATCGCTGCTAGTACAACAGCACCTGCACTGATGTGCGAGTTCTTACCATTACGGTGTTTAATCTCTATAGATTGGGCAAGCTTCTCTTCTGTAAGACCATATCCGCCATTATCAACAGGTGTAGTTGCGATCGAATGGAAGGAATCCTTCATCGCCGTCAATTCGATACGATCCTGCGGACGCTTAGGTCCAGCAAGACTTGGTACAACCGTGCTAAGATCAAGTGTCATTGTCTCTGAGAAGGTAGGATCTGGGGTGTCAGCCGTACGGAACAAGCCTTGTGCTTTATAGTAAGCTTCGACTAGAGCAATCTGTTCTTCTGTACGTCCTGTGGAACGCAGGTAGTTGAGTGACTCTTCATCGAGAGGGAAGAAACCGATTGTAGCGCCATATTCTGGTGCCATGTTCGCCACAGTCGCACGATCTGCAAGGCCAATACTGCTAAGACCAGGACCGTAGAACTCAACAAATTTGCCAACAACGCCCTTCTTACGAAGAATTTGAGTAACCGTAAGCGCAAGATCAGTTGCAGTCGCACCTTCTGCAAGGCTACCTGTAAGCTTAAATCCAACGACTTCTGGTGTTACAAAATACAACGGTTGCCCCAACATCCCAGCTTCCGCCTCAATCCCACCAACACCCCAACCAACGATTCCTAGACCATTGATCATCGTCGTATGAGAATCGGTACCCACAAGGGAGTCTGGATATACTTCAGTTTCACCATTCACAACCTTCGTAGCGGCAACAGAAGCGAGATATTCCAGATTAACCTGATGGACAATACCCGTTGCCGGAGGAACTGCACGGAAATTATCGAATGCTGTCTGAGCCCAACGAAGGAAACGATAACGCTCATTATTACGTTTGAATTCCAAATCCATATTGATCGCAAGGGAGTCATCAGCACCGAATGCATCGACCATAACAGAATGGTCAATAACTAAATCTACCGGTACAAGTGGGTTAATCCGGTTCGGGTCGCCACCAGCGCGATGCATGGTGGAACGCATGGCTGCTAAATCGACAACAACGGGAACTCCGGTGAAATCCTGTAAGACGATACGTGCAGGGATGAACGGAATTTCCTTGTTAGCATCCGTATTCGTAGCCCAGCTCGCAATTTGTTGCACATGCTCTTCGGTGATCGCACGACCATCGAATTGACGTACAGCCGCTTCAAGTAAAACCCTGATCGAGATGGGCAGCTTGCTAATATCGGCGAATTTGTTGTTCTTCGCTAACTCGGGTAGAGAGTAGTAATAATACGTTTTGGGTCCGACCTTTAAGGGTGTGCGGATCGCAAAGTGATCTCTTTTTGTCATAACATAAGCTCCTTTGGTTTCACTAAGTGAAACGTGATTTCATAAATTCTCTATTAAAAGTATACCCTCTTCGAGTTGGATCGTAAAGCACTTTTTCGCAAGTTGTGCTCATTAATTCCAACTCCTAGTCATATACTGAAACAACTTTGTGTGTGACCGGGAGGCAATAATGATAACTTGGAAGTCGGTGTTGAATAATTACATTAAAGATGGCAATCGAATGGAGGTTGAACACTCACTCGAAGGTAAGAACAGGAATCAGCAAGTGTTGCGTTCAGAAACCACGGCACGCCTGATAAAGGTTACTGAGCAAGAGCGTCAGATTATTGCAGATATCCGGATGAATAAGAGAAGAGTGTACGATACGGGAGTAGAGTCTGAACGGGTTTTGTTCGAGCAACTAACATTCATATATCGTCGTGGAGAGTGGATTATTGCGAAGATTGATCAACTCCACACCGAGAAAAATCCGAGATTAGCATTAACCGTTGAACAAGATCAGATTAAGCTGTCGCAGCCCTACATTAACAGGGCCGTACTGTCGAACCGTAACGACGGAAACCGTTCCTTTCATTATAATAGGCAGCTTGCAGTGAATTATGCGAATGAATGGTGGAACAAGGCGAATCCGAATTATGAACATATGGATGTGGATTGTACGAATTTTGTGTCTCAATGCCTCTTTGCAGGTGGCGCTCCTATGAACTATACTGGTAAAAGAGAATCGGGTTGGTGGTACGAAGGCTATGAGCATGGTCGCGAACGTTGGAGCTATAGCTGGACCGTGGCGAATAGTCTACAGCAATATTGTCAATCAGGCCGTACCGGACTCCGTGCTGAGATCGTGGATTCTGCTCATAAGCTAGCATTAGCGGATATTATCTCCTATGATTGGGATGGTGATTCCCTATACCAGCATTCAACTATTGTCACTGGCTTTGATTCATCGGGAGAGCCGCTTGTTAATGCTCATACGAACGATAGTCGGAACCGTTATTGGGACTATAGAGATTCTCATGCATGGTCGGAACGTACCCGCTACACTTTTTTACATATACCCGATATTTTGTAGGAGCCATAATAAGGCCCCCAGCAATCATTCCACGGAGGTTTCCATGAGTACAAAAATTCGCATCGGTATCCTATACGGTGGTAAATCTGGAGAGCATCTCGTCTCTATTCAGACTGCCTTATCCGTCATTAATGCTTTTGATTTCAATAAGTATGATATCGTTCCATTCTATATATCCCAACAAGGGCAGTGGGGAACAGGAGCGCTGATCTCAGCACCCGTCGAACAAGAGTTGCTTCAGACATTGGGTGTCACGAAGACATTTACATCAACAGCTGATAGCGTCCAACAATCAGTCAGTAGCTTATCGTCGACAGCCATAGCACCACTATTCGAACAAGATCAGGGTCAGATTGATCTGATTATCCCGTTACTGCACGGCACGAACGGTGAGGATGGCACGATACAGGGTCTTCTCGAGATCGCCAATATTCCTTATGTGGGAGCAGGTGTACTGGCATCCGCGGTGGGTATGGATAAAGTGATGATGAAGTATATTTTTGCTCAAGTGGGATTGCCGCAGTGTATGTATCGTCACTTTACAAAGTCCGAGTGGCACAAGGATCAGGCTGAATACATTATGGAAATCGAAGTTACACTAGGGTATCCTTGCTTCGTCAAACCAGCTAACCTGGGTTCGAGCGTTGGAATATCTAAGGCGAATAATCAATCGGAATTACTTGCAGCGGTTACAGAAGCGTTCCGTTATGATCGCAAGGTGATCGTGGAGGAATTCGTGGATGCCCGCGAGATTGAAGTTGGTATTCTGGGCAATGATAATCCCAAAGCATCCGTTTGCGGAGAAGTTGTATCATCGAGCGATTTCTACGATTACAATGCGAAGTATGTGGATGGTACATCAGCGATGGTGATCCCGGCGGATATTCCGAATCCAACATCAGACCTTATTCGCAGCATGGCGGTTCGTGCTTTTAAGGCAATTGATGGTACAGGCTTATCACGTGTCGATTTCTTCCTGCAGAAGTCGGATGGATCCATACTCATTAATGAGATTAATACGATGCCGGGGTTCACGCCATTCAGTATGTATCCTCTGTTATGGCAGGAATCGGGCAAATCTTATAGCGAGCTTCTAGATGAGCTAATAAGATTGGCGCTTGAGCGTCATGCTGCAAAACAGGACATTAATTATGGTGCGGATGTTCAATAAAACGGGGGGCGAATCCATATGGGTTTCATATCAGAATTCAATTCGGTTTGTAAATTTAAAGATCAGAACGAGCTCTATCATCTTCTGGAGTATGGAAAGACAGCCATGGTAAAAGCTGGGTTCCGTCTGTATCCCACAGGTCAGCTTGCAGTTGCTTACTCACCGGAGAATGTGGCTATTGCACTTGTGAAAATCACAGCATCAATCACTGAGATTAATTTCAGTGGTGAAGAAGTGACTAAGGTCGAGATGGACCTCGTTCGTAAGCTGTCGGATGAAGAAGTCAAAGTATTAACTAACCTAGGTAAAGAGATGTATTTTGTATGAATAAGGTCCGCCAGCGCCCATGATATTCATGTGTATCGGATTTCCTCGAAATTAATTCCTCTCTTCCCCTGATTTGATACCATTCCTACGCTCATATTTGGTTTGAAACTCAGTGCAAATACATGCGTATAATCTAATAGAATTTGTTAATAGTAATTATTTTAGAGAGAGTTGTGATAGATTATGGGAATTAACAAGTCAAATTATGTTGTTAGTGGGAAGAACTATACGGCTGTTGCGGTGAATACAGCAGCTATGGCAGGAGAATTTATTAAGAGTAAGCTTGGTGAAGTAAAGGATGTTAATCTCAAATATTCAGCCCATGATCTAGTTACCGAAGTAGATAAAGGAGCGGAACAGTTAATTCGCAAGCTGATCAATACCCATTTTCCACAGCATCATTTTCTAGGGGAAGAGAGTGTTGGACCAGGTCCAGACGCATCCAAAACTGCGATTGCAGAAGCCGTAAATGCGGAGTTCCTGTGGATTGTCGATCCCATTGATGGTACGACTAATTTTGTACATGGGTTTCCTTTCTTCAGCGTTTCTATCGCTCTTGCACATAATGGTGAAGTTATAGTAGGTGTGGTCTACGACCCGATCCATGATGAGGTATTCGTTGCTGAGAAAGGGAAAGGTGCTTATCTCAAAGGGAAGAGAATTCATGTGTCTTGCGAAGAGAGGCTCGCAGATAGTCTGATTGCAACGGGATTCCCGGCAGATCATCTTAAATCGCTCCCTATTAATATAGCTGGGATCGCCTCAGTTGCTCCCAAGGTTCGCAATCTGCGAATTGCCGGCTCAGCTGCCTTGCATCTGGCTTATGTGGCTGCGGGGCGGTTAAGTGGTTTCTGGGAAATAGGCTTAAACTCTTGGGACATTGCCGCAGGCGCTTTGCTAATTAGTGAGTCTGGAGGTACGGTATCCGATACTGAAGGTCAACCATTCACACTAGCAACCCGTAACATATTAGCCACGAATGGACATGTGCATCAGGAGCTTATGGATGAGCTGAAGGTATGATATAATAATGAGCGAATATGAGCATAAAGGAGCTGTTAACATTGAGTAGCAAGACACCTGAAATCATCACGTTCGGTGAGAGTATGGCGCTGTTCACTCCCCAGGGGAGTAGAGGGCTGGAGTATAGTGGTGGATTGAATAAATCGTTCGGTGGTGCAGAGAGTAATCTAGCTATCGGTATTGCAAGATTAGGACATCAGGCTGGTTGGTTCGGTCGATTAGGGAATGATCCTTATGGTCAATATATCGCCAAGTCGATTCGTGGTGAGGGCGTGGATATAAGTGCTGCTGTATTAACAGATGAGGCAGGAACCGGTTTAATGTCTCGTCAAGACGTTGCAGGCAAGGTATCCGTTTACTACCATCGCAAGCATTCTGCGGCAAGCCTTATGCAGCCGGAGCACTTGGATGAAGGATATATTAGTCAGGCCCAAATCCTACATATTACCGGCATAACTCCTGCACTCAGTGAGAACTGTGTACGTACCGTGCGAGAAGCAGTAAGATTAGCTCGCAAGCATGGTGTTAAAGTGAGCTTCGATCCGAATCTTCGACTAAAGCTTTGGACGATTGGAGAAGCTAGACCTGTGGTTTTGGAGCTTGCGGAGCAAGCGGATTATTTTCTCCCGGGAATAGATGAATTGAAGTTATTATATGCTACCGATGACATGGATATTATATTAGACAAGCTTAAGAGCCTCAAGGCCGTATCTATTATTAAAGGTGGCGAGGATGAGACGATGATCTTGGAGCAAGGATCCCTTAGCTCGGTTCCGATCTTCAAGGTGGATAAAGTCGTTGATACGGTTGGTGCTGGCGATGGTTTCTGTGCCGGATTCCTGGTCGGACTATTGAAGGGCTACACGTACAAAGGCGCAGTGAAGCTCGGCAATCTAGTCGGCTCCATGGTCGTTCAGCTCGAAGGCGATTGGGAAGCACTCCCAACCTGGGCGCAGGTCGATGCGACACTTAGCAACAAAGCTCATGTGGAACGATAATCAGATATACGAGAGGAAGAACTTCATACTATGAGAAAAATAAAGCTGATCCAACAAATTGCAAATGAAGGTGTTGTCGCCGTTCTTCGCGCAGATACCGCAGAAGATGTCGTACGAATGGCGGAACAAGCCATTGCGGGTGGAATTAAGGTCATTGAGATTACGATGACCGTACCTTATGCATTGCGTGCTATCGAACAATTAGCGGCGAAGTATTCTAGCTCATCTAGCGATCCAGCAACTTATGCAATTATCGGTGTTGGTACCGTGCTCGATCCAGAAACCGCTAGAATGGCCATTCTGAGCGGGGCTGAGTTCGTGGTTGGACCGTCGTTGAATGCTGCGACTGTTGTTCTGTGTAATCGATATCGCGTGCCCATTATGCCGGGCTGTATGACGATCGCGGAAATCCAAGCGGCATTAGAGCTTGGTGTGGATGTGGTGAAGCTGTTCCCAGGCAACCTGTACTCCCCAGCTATGATCAAGGCGATCAAGGGTCCTATGCCTCAAGCGAACATCATGCCAACCGGCGGTGTAAACTTGGACAACCTCGGCGAATGGGTGAAGGCCGGAGCAGTAGCCGTAGGTATCGGCTCAGACCTCACAGCAGAAGCGGTTAAAACTGGTGATTACACTCACATCGCGAGAAAGTCCACTCAATATGTGGAAGCGTTCAAAGCTGCAAAAAAATAATTAAATTCTCGAATCCCCAGCACCGGAACTCGGTGTATGGGGATTTTTTAACGGAAAGTATAAGTTTTCGAGGTGGGCCAAGTTCGGGAAAGTAGCCAAGCGGCAGAAGAATAAGTCGAAATAATCGAGTAACTCGGTGTGAAAATAGCTGTGGCGGTAGAATTAGTC
>JBBDIY010000087.1:0-11240 GCA_040880185.1 Paenibacillaceae bacterium | reverse complement strand
GTATCAAGGGCTAAAGCCCTGTTTTAATACTAAATTTATTATAGTACGAGGAGGTAATATATGAAAAAAATAATTCTTTCGACTGTTTTAGCGACAAGCCTTTTTATTAGTGGAATCGCATCAGCATCATCTTCAAACCAATACATAGACAAAGATCTAGATACGTTCTGGACCATTTCCCAAAAATTTAATATTAATCTATCTATTCTTCAATCGGCCAATCCGCAAGTTGATCCCAACAATATTTACAAAGGCACCTTAATCCAACTTCCTATTCCCGTATCACAAAAACAGAGCTGGAATTCTAAAGCGGATGCCATCATCGCAATCGGAATGAAGCAGCTAGGAACACCCTATGTATTTGGTGGAGACACACCTGGTTTGGCTTTTGATTGCTCAGGTTTTGTCCAATATGCATTTAATCAAAACGGCTTTAACCTGCTTCACTCTGCAGCATTGATCAGTCAAATGGGAGTAGCCGTAGATAAAAACGATCTTCGTAAAGGAGACCTTGTCTTTTTACAAGGAACTTATAAGAGTGGTGTTTCTCATATTGCCATTTATCTTGGAGATAATAAAATTCTTCATGCAGGTACCATGGGAACAAGAGATGTAAAAATTAGCACATTTTTGGGTACTCCCTACAATGATTCACATTATTGGGGTGCTCGTCGTCTGGTCAATTAAATCCTCAAAAGATAGCATCGAAGCCCCTTTCATCTTACTTGATGAGGGGCTTCGATGCTACAATGAGCTCTTTTTCATATTATTCCATCCAGTGAAAATGAAAGCTGCCTTCTTTATCCACACGTTCGAAAGTGTGGGCTCCAAAGTAATCTCTTTGTGCTTGCAGCAGGTTTGCTGGCAATCTTTCTGTGCGATAGCTGTCGTAATAAGCTAAAGCCGAAGCAAAGGAAGGAACCGGAATCCCCTTAGTTACTGCGATAGAGATGACATTTCTCCATGCTTCCTGGTAATTAGTTATCACATTTCTAAAATATTCATCTAACAAAAGATTTCTTAAATCTGCATCACGATCATAGGCATCCTTAATATTCTGTAAAAATGCGGCACGAATAATACATCCACCGCGGAATATCATCGCAATACTGCCATAATTCAAGTCCCAGTTATACTCGTCAGAAGCAGCTCTCATTTGTGCAAAGCCTTGAGCATAGGAAGCTATTTTACTGGCATACAAGGCTTTGCGAACCAGCTCAATAAATTCCTTTGGATCGCCGTCATAGCTTATTATAGCAGGGCCGTTTAATAGTTTACTAGCCGCAACGCGCTCTTCTTTCATTGCCGAAATAAACCGAGCAAACACGGATTCCGTAATGATAGACAACGGAACACCAAGGTCTAAAGCGCTTTGACTTGTCCACTTTCCAGTTCCTTTTTGACCTGCGGAATCAAGAATAACGTCTACCATTGGATTACCCGTGTCCGGATCCGTCTTTGCAAAAATATCAGCTGTTATTTCAATTAAATAACTATCCAGCTCGCCACGATTCCATTCAGAGAAAACGTCATGTAACTGATTTGTATCTAAATTCAATACATCTTTTAACAATTGATACGCTTCGCCAATGAGCTGCATATCGCCGTACTCGATGCCGTTGTGCACCATTTTAACATAATGACCCGCACCATCAGGTCCGATGTAGGTGGAGCATGGATCGCCATTTACTTTAGCGGATATAGCAGTCAAGATTGGCTCGATTAACTCATAAGCATCTCTTTGCCCGCCTGGCATAATCGCAGGACCCTTTAACGCCCCTTCTTCACCACCCGAAACACCTGCACCGATAAAGCGGAAGCCTTGGGCTTGCAAATCTTTATTCCTTCTCTGCGTATCAGGGAAAAAGGCATTGCCGCCATCAATGAGGATATCCCCTTGACTTAGGAAGGGTACAAGCTGATTAATTGTATCATCTGTTGGCTTCCCTGCTTTGACCATAATTAAAATTTTACGCGGCGTTTCCAAGGATTGGACGAAATCTTCGATACTGAAGGTACCCACTACATTTTTACCTGGTGCTTCTGACAAAAGCTCATTTGTTTTCTCAGGAGAACGATTATATAAAGATACCGAGAATCCTCTGCTTTCGATATTCAAAGCCAAATTTTTACCCATGACGGCTAAACCGACTACACCAATTTGCTGTTTTCCCATTCTATTAAACACCCTCTCTACTTTTCAAAAGCTATGGGTTTATTTCGTTGTGGAAATTGATAAACGCTTGTTGAGCTCATCTCTTTGTGCTTCAAAGCCAGGCTTGCCTAACAAGGCAAACATATTGGTCTTATAGGCTTCCACACCCGGTTGATCAAACGGATTCACCCCAAGCAGGAGACCGCTAATTCCACATGCCTTCTCGAAAAAGCAAACCATTTCTCCGTACGTATAGGCATTTAACTCATCCATCTCAACAATTAAATTAGGAACGCCTCCGTCAACATGGGCAAGCCGCGTACCTTGAGCTGCCTTTTTGTTGACCTCATCCATCGTCATGCCTGCTATAAAATTCAAACCATCAAGATTACTGGCATCCTCTTGAATACTCAGATCTATTTGAGGCTTTTTCACGCTAAGCACTGTTTCAATCAGATCTCGACGACCTTCTTGTACATATTGACCCATGGAGTGCAAATCAGTCGTAAAATCGACAGCTGCAGGAAAAAGACCTTTTTGATCCTTTCCTTCGCTCTCGCCGAATAGCTGCTTCCACCATTCAGAAACATAATGCAAAGCTGGCTCATAGTTAACTAACAATTCTATGGTTTTCCCCTTGCGATAAAGCGCATTGCGAACTGCCGCATATTGATAGCTTTCGTTGGTAGATAAATCAGCATTGTTATATTTCTGCGCAGCAGCAGCGGCTCCCGCCATCATTTGATCGATGTCGATTCCAGCAGCGGCAATAGGCAGAAGGCCTACAGCCGTAAGAACCGAATACCGCCCGCCTACATCGTCAGGAATAACAAAGGTTTCATAGCCTTCCTTATCCGCAAGCACTTTTAATGCGCCTTTGGATTTATCCGTCGTAGCAAAAATACGTTTTTGGGCTCCCGCTTTCCCGTATTTCTTCTCCATGTACTCTCGCAAAATACGGAATGCTAGGGCAGGCTCCGTCGTTGTTCCCGACTTGGAAATGACATTAAGCGAAATTTCCTTGCCTTCTAAAAGCTCTAATAGATGGGTGATGTACGTGGAGCTGATATTTTGTCCGGCAAAATACACTTGGGTTTTACCAACCATCTGGTTATGAAACGTATGGGAGAGTGCATCTATGGCTGATTTCGCACCTAAATATGAACCTCCAATACCAATAACAATCAGCGCTTCGGAGTGGCTGCGAATTCTTTGAGCCGCATCTTTAATTCTCGCGAATTCTTCTTGATCATATTCAAGCGGCAAATTAACCCAGCCATGATAATCGGAGCCTGGCCCTTCATGCTCGTGAAGCATATGATGAGCTACTTTTACAAAGTCTCCAAGATAATCGACTTCATATTGCTGCATAAATGGTAACGCATTGGAATAATCAAATGATATAGTCATGGTGATTTCTCCTCTAAATGATCATTTTTATTAACTAACATTCAGTTTTTTGGCGCTTTATTCCAATCAGCAGCGAATTTTTCCATTCCTTGATCCGTTAAGGGATGCTTGGATATTTGTTCAATGACACTAAATGGGATTGTTGCAATATGTGCCCCGGCCATAGCGACACGCGTTACATGATCAGGATGGCGAACAGAAGCAGCAATGATTTGAGCATCCAGATTATGAATGCGGAATAGTTCAGCGATTTTGACTATTAATTGGACACCGTCTTCCGATATATCATCCAATCTTCCTAAAAATGGAGAAACATAAGTGGCACCTGCACGAGCAGCCAAAAGTGCTTGATTTACAGTGAAAATCAACGTTACATTGGTTTTCACGCCTTTTTTAGTTAAATACCGGCAAGCCTCTAATCCGGCTAATGTCATCGGAAGCTTTATCGTAATGTTCTTATCATTATTGTTAATTTTAATTAGTTCGTTAGCTTGGGCGATCATATCTTCAGCCGTAAGCGCATCAGGGGTTACTTCCGCAGAAACGGATTCCACTTCAGGCACAGCTTTTAAAATTTCTGCAATACGGTCTTCGAATTTTACACCTTCCTTGGCAACCAAGGAAGGATTCGTTGTAACACCAGACAAGACTCCAATTTTATACGCTTTATTAATGTCTACCAAATTTGCTGTATCAATAAAAAATTTCATAATCATATACCTCCATTTTTTTAGTTGCTAAGTAACTCTTTAGTTAACCGAACCACATTATTCACCGAAAATCCAAAATACTCCATAACTTCACTTCCGGAACCCGAAGCCCCGAATGTATCAATCGACAAGACTTTCCCAGATAGCCCTGTATAACGCTCCCAGCCTAATGAAATCCCCGCTTCAATGGCAAGCCTTTTTGTTACAGAAACAGGCAGAACCGACTGCTTATAAGCTTCGGATTGACGATCAAATAGTTCTCTGCTCGGCATAGCAACAACGCGTACCGAGAGGTTATCTCGTTCAAGCTCCGCTTTGGCGCTCACTGCCAGAGAAACCTCTGATCCGGTACCAATGAGGATGACATCCGGTTGAGAGTTGGTTTCCATCAGGATGTAAGCTCCTTTGGACAGCCCTTCAATATTGGCCTTAGTTGCTTCATAAATAGGCAGGTTTTGACGGCTTAGCACAAGGGCTACCGGTCCTTCTTTTTGCTGCAAGGCATAGGCCCATGCACTTGCCGTTTCATTCGCATCACTCGGTCGTATGACCGTAAGCCCAGGGATTGTTCGAAGCGCAGCCAGATGCTCGACTGGCTCATGAGTGGGTCCATCTTCGCCAACGGCAACGGAATCATGGGTAAACACATAAATCACGGGTAACTTTTGTAGAGCAGCTAATCGAATAGCCGGTCGCAAATAATCGCTGAATACGAAGAAGGTGCTGACAAATGGTTTAATACCTCCATGCAGCGCCAGGCCATTACCTGCTGCACCCATTGCATGCTCACGGACGCCAAAGTATATATTACGTCCCGAATAAGATTCTACGGCAAATTTTTGCTCCCCGTTGATATCCGTCATTGTCGAATGGGATAAATCTGCACTTCCCCCGAAAATTGCAGGAACTCTTTTAACGAAATGGTTGATCGCTTCTCCACTTGCTACACGAGTTGAAACGGTTTTGGACGTGTCAAACGTAAGGATGTCCGCAGCTTCAAACAAAACAGTACCATCAATGGCTTGCTCAAGCTCCTTGCCAAGTAGGGGATAATTCTTTATATAGGCTTCTAATAGATGGTTCCATTCTTTTTCTTTTGCTTCTCCCTTGTGTTTAAGCTGATCAAAGTGAGCTTTGACATCTTCAGGAACGGTGAACTCTTCCTCATATTGCCAACCATATGCCGTTTTGGTTGCCTTCGCTTCTTCCTTACCCAGTGGGTTTCCGTGAGCTTTGTGAGTCCCAGCTACCTTCGGACTTCCATAGCCAATAATGGTTCTTATTTCAATGATAGTTGGCTGTGATTCATTTTGTTTGGCTGCTTCGATAGCTTTCGTAATTTGCTCAATATCGTTGCCGTCCTCAACCCTTAAATATTGCCAATGAGCCGATTCCGCTCTTTTTTGCATATTTTCACCAAAGGAAAGATTTAGGTCGCCGTCCAAAGAGATATCATTGGAATCATACAAGACAATTAATTTGCCAAGCTTCATATGACCCGCCATCGACATGGCTTCATAAGATATCCCTTCCATCAAACATCCGTCACCAACTAGCGAATACGTATAATGATCCATAATCGGATAGCCCTCTCGATTAAACTTTGAGGCCAAATGCGCTTCGGCCATAGCCATACCGACAGCCATAGCTATGCCTTGCCCTAATGGGCCTGTAGTTGCATCGACACCATCCGTATGTCCAAATTCCGGGTGTCCTGGGGTCAAGCTGTTCAGCTTGCGAAATTGTTGTAGATCTTCAACGGATACTTTATATCCTGACAAATGCAGTAGGCTGTAAAGTAAAGCGGAGCCATGTCCGGCTGAAAGAACGAACCGGTCACGATTAAACCATTTTGCATGACTCGGATTGTGATTTAAATGTTTAGACCAAAGCGCATACGCCATAGGGGCTGCTCCCATAGGAAGGCCTGGATGTCCAGAATTAGCGCTGTTGATTGCATCAATGGATAAGGTTCGAATGGTATCGATAGCTAATTGATCAACTGTTTGTGTGATAGGCATATTCATCTCCTTTTATGGTATCTATTTTTTGATTAGTACTCGAATTGAACCACCAATGATAGCCGTCTTTTGCTAGCAGCTGGTCCGACTCATCAGGTCCAAAAGAACCGGCTGAATAGGGATGAAGCGGAACAAGATTTTCTTCAAATGCATTTAAGATGGGTTGAACCCACTTCCAAGACAATTCAACTTCATCCCAATGAGCAAAGAAAGTGGGATCCCCGCGCAGAGCATCATAAATTAAATTTTCATAAGCCTCAGGCACATCCTTACGACTCGTGTGAAAGTCAATTAGAATGGGTTTAAACTTGCCTTCTTGCTGAGGATCCTTTGTATTCAATTGCAAGGTAATGCCTTCGTTCGGACTGATTTCAAAGATCAAAAGATTGGGATTTGTTTTTTCTTCATATGGAGATGAGTGCTGCTTCAATGGTTCTTTGAACTCAATAACAATTCGTGTTGATTTCTCCTTCATTCTTTTCCCAGTCCGAATATAAAAGGGAACCTCCCTCCAAAAAACATCATCGATCTCCAATCTGGCCGCAATAAAGGTATCATTCATCGAGGCATGACCAATGCCAGGTTCGTCCTTATATCCGACGACAGCATTACCTTGGATTGTACCGGCTGTATACTGCCCACGAACCACATTGGCAGCAACATCCTCTTTTTGCAGCGGCTCTAGAGATTCCATAACCCTTTTCTTTTTTAAACGTACTTCCTCGGAAGTACTGCCCTTCGGAAGGTGAATGGCTAGCATCATGAGTAATTGCAGCATATGATTCTGGAACATGTCTCGAACGGCACCTACATGATCGTAATAACCCGCTCTTTCTTCAACACCGACCGTTTCATTAGCTGTGATTTGCACATTGGCAATGTAATGATTTGTCCATAATGCCTGAAGGACAGGGTTGGATTGCTGTAAAACCTCAAGCTTCTGCACCATTGGCTTTCCAAGATAATGGTCAATGCGGAAAATTTCTTGCTCTTCAAAAGCTTTGCTCAGCTTCTCATTTAAACCTCGGGCCGATTCTAAATGATGTCCAAAAGGCTTCTCGATAATTAGACGTTTCCAGCCTTTCGTAGAACCAAGTCCGCTCTCTTTGATGCTGGACGATATAGTTTCAAAGAATTCCGGCCCAACAGATAAGTAGAACAAGCGATTTTGCGGGATTTTTAATTCCTGTTCTCGCTGCTGTACCAGCTGAAGTAGCTTTTGGTAATCCTCTTTACGACCAACATCCAAGACGCAATAACGGAAAGCACTTAAGAAAGCTCTTAACGAAACGGGATCGTTTACTGCTCTTCTAGAAAAGGTACGCAGAGATTGCTCGACATGCATTTGAAATGCTTCATCAGACAGCTCTCTTCTACCAAGGCCTATTAACGAGAATCCACGAGGTAGCTTTTGATCAACGAACAAATTGTATATTGCAGGGTAAATTTTTCTCTTTGCTAAATCCCCTGTCGCTCCAAACAAGACAAACGTAGTTGGTTCCATTTTCCTTTCTCCTTCTAGCAGAGTCCGAGATTGGCGACAGCGGCTGCAATTGTAACATGACCGCTTTCCAATCATTAAGCTCTGGTTTCTATTTCGTATTTTGATTATAATACGATTATCTTCTATACAAGTAATCAATATATTTAAGAGGAGCTATAGACCGCATCTATGAACAATAATTACGAATTATATAAAGTTTTTTATTGGGCCGCTAAGACAGGCAGCTTGACTCAGGCTGCCAAGGCCTTGTATCTCACTCAGCCGAGCGTCAGCCACGCCATCAAACAGCTGGAAACCAGCTTTGGCATCACTTTGTTTTACCGAAATTCCAAAGGCGTTGCACTGACGCAAGAGGGAGCCATCCTGTATTCCTATATTGAGAAGTCTCAGATATTAATATCGCTGGCCGAAGAAAAAATGGCCGCGCTTAAAAATCTGGACAGCGGCGAATTGCGGATCGGCGGAAGCGATTCACTATTCAAGCATTATTTGTTTCCGTATTTGGAAGATTTTCATCTGAAGCATCCCGGCATCAGACTTCAACTGAATCATGGAACTACTCCGGAGATCATTGCTTTCTTAAAAGAAGGCAGAATTGATATGGGCGTCGTTCGTATGCCAATCGTTGATTCCCAGCTTGAAGTAAGGGAGAGTATCCAGCTTCAGGATTGCTTTGTAGCGGGGGCCCGTTATGCCGAGCTTAAGGACGTGGTTCTATCGCTGGATATGCTGCTCCAGTACCCCGTTATTCTATTCTCGCGCAATAGCCGGGCACGAATGGCCGTCACGGAATTATTTCAAAGCTACGGCTATAAACTCAAACCTGAAATCGAGGTCGGAAGCGTGGATCTTCTCATCGAGTTTGCGCTGAAAGGACTCGGAATCTCTTACGTGACCAGAGAATTTGTTTCGAAGGAGCTTGAAGAGGGCTCCCTCTTCGAGATTCAATTAGACGTAAGGCTACCACCCGCTCACGTCGGAATTATGATTATGAGCAATATGCCACTTTCCAGTACAGCAAGCAGGTTTATTGAGCTGATTCGATAGGTTTTCATAATTGGGGGAATATCCGCATAGTGCAGATGAAACCCTTTGCTGGCTTAAGCCCATACTATTTCTACGAAGAATTTCACGATTAGTACTTGCAAGGAGATAAAATCACAGAAAAAAAGAGCACTGAGAATCCAGCAACTCTTAAGGATAATAATAAACCTGATCCTCACGCCCTTTTATCCTTTGGTCGCTCCACCAAAACTGAATCCTTTGGACATAAAACGTTGACTCAACACATAAAGCACAACAGTAGGGATCGTATAGATAATCGAGAATGCGGCTAGTTTCCCATATTCCACCATACCGTGGGAACCGAAAAATTGATATATACTAACCGATGCCGGCATTTTCTCCGGAGTTTGAATTAAGATAAAAGGGACGAAAAAGTTACCCCAGCTTCCTGAAAAGGTAAATATACCAACTGTAAAAATCCCAGGCAGTAATAAAGGTGTAATAATAACTCGAAGTGCTTTCCAAATCGAGCTTCCGTCTACCCATGCCGCTTCCTCTAATTCTAAAGGAATAGAATCCATAAAGTTCTTCATCATCCAAATGGCGTAGGGTAAGGAAGAAGCAGTTAAAAAAATCATAACACCGATTAAGGAATCCTGGAGCTTGAGGGTTACAAACAATTGATAAACGGGCACCATCACAGCCGTTATGGGAAGACTAGTTGAAAATAAAATCAAATACATAAATGGTGATTTATAACGAAGCGAATATCTGGATAATGGATAGGCTGCAAGACCTGCAACAATAACAACAAGGACAGCTTGCCCTAAAGACAGAAAAATACCATTGATAAATGCTCGTTGATTCTCAGTGTTCGTTAAAATATCTTTTAAATTATTGAGCGTGATGTGCTTTGGTATTTTCAGCATCAGGTTTGCATTGGGATCTATTGAAGCAAAAATCATCCATAATAATGGGACAATAAATGCGATACCGATTAAACTTAGCACAAGGTAAGGAACAACTTTACCCGTCATATGGTAATTCCATTTTTTTTTCATCGCTGCTCCCTTAATATCTCTAGATTTTAACTTTTAACAAACGAATATAACCGATACTTACTATCATGCCTATTAAAAGCAGAACTAATGAAATGGCAGTTCCGTATCCCAATTGGAAATTAATAAACGCTTGATGATACATAAAGATAGGTAATGTTTCCGTTTGTATGCCCGGCCCACCACCCGTTAAAGCATAAATCAAAGTGAATACACCGAGAGTTTGCAAGCTGACTAAAACCATGTTAGTCACAATGGAACCTTTTATGATAGGTAAAGTGATCCTCCACAAACGCTGCCATACATTAGCTCCGTCGATCATAGCGGCTTCTTCCAGTTCCGGAGGAACACCACTCAGTGCGGCTTGAAATACCAGCATGGAAAAAGCAGTTCCATGCCAAACGTTTGCAATAATCACCGAGGTCATGGGGTATTGGTACAACCACTTTATTGGTTCGATGCCGATAACTCCTAATATAGTATTTAAGGTTCCTTGATCGTTTAAGAAAGCAAAAAATGTAAAAGCAACAACTATTTCGGGAGTTACCCAGCCTATTAAAACAATGGTCCCTATTACTCTTCGAAAGCTTTTGTTTCTATTATTCATAAGCAGTGCAAGGATCAAGCCCAGAGCTTGTTGACCTATAATTGCAGAAAAAACAAGAAACACAAGAGTGTTCAATAAAACTATAGAAAAACTTGGATCCGCTATAATTCCCAAGAAATTATCGATCCCAATAAAATGAATGTCCTTGGAAGCTGCTCCTGTTAATGTCATATTGGTAAATGCAAAATAAAAGGTTAAGAAAATAGGTCCAAAAAAGAAGATTAACAGTAAAATCCATGTGGGAAATAAAAACAGAACGGCTCTTAAATGCTCTCTGGAGCGACTACTTAATTTCATTCGTTGTGGGGATAGTCTGCCTGCTCCGACTGTTTTCAAAATCGATTCCTCCATACAGTAGAGTAGAGGATCGATACCGCTAGAATGGCATCGATCACCCCTTGTCTACCATTTATTTTTCGATGGTTTTGGCATCCCCTAAGACACGTTTTACGCTTTGCGCATATTGCTCCATTGCCTTTTCAGAAGTTAAGGTTCCAGATGCTACACCTTCCACAATGGTTTGAATTTGGGTGGATACCTGAGGATATTCAGCATTACCCGGTCTGTAATGTGTAAAAGCAAGGAAAGAACTCGCAGTTTTGAACACAGTACCAAGCGCATCGTAATATTCAGGATCAGTGGCAACATCCTTGCGGGGAGATAAGTCTCCTGCTAGTAAAGAATATTTTTTTGAATTTTCTTTGCTGATAGCAAGCTTTATAACTCAACTTTCGGTCGCGACCGAGCATAGGTTGCGTAATTTAGCGGGT
>JBBDIY010000086.1:0-11392 GCA_040880185.1 Paenibacillaceae bacterium | reverse complement strand
ATACCTTCGACAAAAGATTGGGAATTCCTGCTAGTTAATCTTGCTGTCGTAGTTTAAAAAGGAATGGACTCAGTGGGAATTGGATGGACTTTTACAGAAAATGTTCAGTAGTAAGAGTAGTAACAGTATTATTCCCATATGGCATAACGTTGACTATACTCAGGTCTATAATTTCTCCCCATCCTTAGTGGATCGTTTTGCAATTCAAAGCTCAAAAGGAATCAAACATGTAGTAACAGAGCTAATGAGAGTCATTAAACCTGAAGGATCAACATTAATTGAAGCACGAGATTTTCTTATCGATTATGGATTAAATCCTCCAGTTGTCACCGATGATTGGTGGTTAGATGTTCTTGAGTTCATGGGAACAAATTATCATATGGAGCACTGGGGAACAACATTAACACCTCGTGACAGAGCTTATTCTAGAGGTGAGCGAATTGCTTGGGCAGCAATGCAATTGATTTGGCAAGGAGAAGCAGAGCAACTAGAGATTTGCCAGACTACGCCCCCTAGGAGAGTTCATGAGTTTATTGAGAATTCTCCAGGATTAGCCGAAATGTGTCGTTCACGGCCCGAATATTTAGCTTTGTATGCACCTCAACTAACAATCAGAGGATTTGAAGGTAATTTTGAGGAAGTCATTGAGAGTTGGTATAAGCGTTCTATAGAAAACTACACGGAAAATAGTGAAAAAGCTAAAGGGTTAACAATCGATGGAAAGGGAGCTTTGTGTGATGAGGAGCTAGCTTTACGTCATCCAAACTTCGGTAAATATGAGCCTTCTCTTATCACTTGCAATTTTGTGCAAGGACCACTAATGAGTTCAGGGGTTCTCTTCTATGAAAGATTTGATTACCTAATATGGTTACTTTCATCTGAAAGCCAATGGTTGCCAGAGCCAATAAGAAAGTACTTAACAGAAGGGTTCATGGAATGGAATCAATGGACATGGGAGTACTATTATCTGGAAGACAATACTACTAAACATAAAGGTGATTTTCTTTACTCTCTCTATAGTGCAAAATCATATTCAACATTCATGTTAAGCGAATCATTAATAGGAGAAATAAAGACTAGGATATCAAATTCGATTGTTTTCCTTGAGCTATCAGATTCTATTGAGGAGCTATATAAAAGGTTCGTTGATGGTGGGTTTATAAAAGCATGGTTTGTTGCAAACCAAAGAGGAAGGAAATCCCTATATCTAGAGGCTGCGAGAATAGCTTTAGCAGATCCAAATACCATTGTTGAGATTAATAGCATGTACAGTAATATCGTAACTTACTATCCTGGATATTCTCATCATAGTGTACTGCTTTATGATAATGGGAAAGTAGAATATCATAGGAAGTTGATTGGTGATAAGCAACTCCTTGCTGAAAGGGAAGGGAAAGCTATTCCTTTTATCACAGCATCAGAGGTGGATAAAGCCCAAGTTGTGAATATCGATGAATATATTGAAAGCAATACTCGAATAGCTCTTCTTGAGTTGAACAAATTGGCAGAAATTGATGTATAACATGCTGCGCAAAGTGGAGGTAAATAATGATAATCGATTGTCCTTATTGTGAATCCAAAGTTGATGGTATTGAAAAAGGTGAACACCAGACCTATGGTGAGCACGAAGATAACCCTTCCAAGAGAGTCTTATTAGAGTGCCCTGTGTGCCATTGTTCGTTATTAGCGGAAACCGAACATTGGCAAATTGGAAATGAAGAATATAAATGGAGTAACGCAGTTAGACTCTGGCCTGAGCCCGATAGAATCCTTTCTTGGGAACTTCCCGACATTGTCAGTGTTTCGTTAAATGAGGCGAAAAAGTGCTTTACAGGGACAGCTTATATTGGATGTGCTGTAATGTGTGGCAGATCAATTGAGGGGATCTGCAAAGACTTTAATACCAAGAGTCAGAATATCGCAGGTGGACTAAAAGAGCTTTTAGATCAACAGATTATCGATAAAAGGATATATGATTGGGGTGAAGCATTACGTATTCACCGTAATTTTGGTGCGCATGCCTCGGAAGAGAATATTAGTAGAGTTGATGCTACTGATCTTTTAGACTTCGCACTAGCCATATGTGACTACGTTTATATATTGAGGAACAAGTTTGAATCGTTCATGGAAAGAAGAAAAAACATTAAATAAGAACGGGAAAGGATTTTCAGGTTACGGTCATCTACTTACCAGCAGGAGAATGTGTTAAATCAGGTGGTTTTGGCTTTTTAAGTACCTTTGATGGAATGGAAATAGTTTTCTTCCGAAGTTGATGATCGGCATCATACTTCATTTTATCCAAAGCTCTATCTTTCCGTAAATCTCAACGAGACGGCATCTATGGGTACTGTCTCGTTGTTATGTAGTATTAGGTAAATTTCTGCGTTAACAGAACTTCTAGTTAATTTAAAAAACAACGGAATTCTCACATTGTATGTAATGGGTAACAGAAAGTGAACTTTCAAGTGAGGGAACAACCGGTGGTGGCGATATGTCGGGCGTGAAGCATTGATCATGTGACCGAACTCAACGATCTTAAGAAGGGGTGCCTGATTATGATAGGGAATTATCTCCATTCTTACATATGTTGATAATTTGTGCGATATTGCAAAGAATATTTATTGTATGAGTATTTACTCATGTGATAATCTATTTATGGAGAAGTAATGAAAAAATAAATGGTCAGATTGTGGTGGGGAAATTGATTTATATTGTAAAAATTGTTGCGGCAATCACGCCTGGTCTAAGTCTTTTGACCTACTTTTATTTGAAAGACAAATATAGTCCAGAACCTATGAGACTTGTACTTAGGATATTTATTTGTGGTGGTCTGATCGTGTTTCCCTTACTATTCGTACAAGAGGTCATGAATCGAATTTTCACGGGTGTATTCATGCAATCTTTTATTGTGTCAGGCTTCACAGAAGAGTTTGCGAAATGGCTTTTGATATATTTTGTGATTTTTAGTCATTCTGAATTTGATGAGCATTTTGATGGAATTGTATATGCGGTTGCAACTGCAGTTGGGTTTGCAACTGTGGAGAATCTGTTTTATATATTTCTAAACCAAGGGAATTTGTTTAATCTGATATGGCTAAGGGCTTTACTTCCAGTTTCTGGTCATGCGTTATTTGGGGTAACTATGGGATATTATATGGGGAAAATGAAGAAAAAAAAGCGCAAGATATATCTCTTTTTGTCCCTACTCCTTCCCGTTTTTTTCATGGAATATTCAATAGCATGATTTATTTGTCAAGTTCGCTAGCTATTCTATTAGTGCTATTCATGGCATTTTTATGGGTTTTTAATCTAAGAAAAATGAACTCTGCTATTGAAACGTTATAGTAATTTTGCTTAGAAGGGTAGGTTATGATGAAGAATAGAAGATGGATACAAGTCATTGTTATGGGCGCAATTTTACTGGTTGGGGGTTATACCATTGGAACTACCCTTTGGGGAACGGATACCCCAGTTAAACCCGGATACAAAGCTCCTGATTTTTCCTTGGTGGGTATCGATGGGCAGCAGTACAAGTTGTCAGATTTTAAAGGGAAAGCGGTAGTTCTTAATTTCTGGGGTACGTTTTGCCCACCATGTGTAGAGGAAATGCCAGCATTACAAAGGCAGCATGAACAATGGAAATCGTCCAATGTGGTAATCCTAGGTATAAATCTGAACGAAAGTCTAGTAACTGTAAAAGGTTTTATCAGACAACATCAAATTACATTCCCCATATTACTAGACAATGATCAAGTAAGAAAAACCTTTAAGGTAACTGCTTATCCAACAACTTTTTACATCGATTCAGAGGGGACGATTAAGGATGTGTTTGTAGGTGGGATGAAAGAATCCGATATCCTCATTCGGATTAGCAATCTAATAGAATAAAAGAGAAAGGTATATCAAAGAGAACATAGATTAATATGAAGTTGGGGAGGGTTGTGTATGAACGGTGCCACGGATATAAGCTTGTGGATTGCATTGGGAGCTGGGTTGTTATCATTTCTCTCCCCGTGCTGCCTTCCATTGTATCCTTCTTATTTATCTTATATTACGGGAATTTCTGTGAAAGATTTAAAGGATGGTCGAGGAATGATGCAGAAGTGAGCCATTCTCCATACCATTTTTTTTGTTATTGGATTCTCTATTATTTTCTTTTCTTTAGGCTTGTCTGCGAGCTTAATCGGTGAATTGTTTTCTGAGAACCGAGAACTCATACAGAAACTGGGAGGTATTCTGGTCGCTGTAATGGGGCTAGTAATGATTGGGATATTCCAACCACGGTTACTTATGAAGGAGAAAAGATTTGAACTAAAGCAAAAACCAACCGGATATTTAGGTTCAATGCTAGTGGGCATCATATTCGCTGCTGGATGGACACCTTGTATTGGACCAATTTTATCTGCCATATTGGCAATTGGGGTAACAAATCCTGAGCAAGCCATTACTTATATCTCCGCATATACGTTAGGATTTATCGTTCCTTTTTTTATAACCTGCATTCCCGAGATGTATAACGATAAAATAGTCTAAAAACGTTGAAAGATCAACACTTTTGACGTTTTTTTATTGATTTTATCATCGTTATACATTATAATATATGTAACGATGAAAGGTGGGATGACATGGGGATTGTCTATCATACGAACAAGCAGACTGGGATTACATACGCTTACGAAAATAAAGCCTATTGGGATAAGGAAAAACAACAGTCCAGATCAAAGCGACAACTGATCGGAAAGGTGGATCCTGCCACTGGTAAGATTGTTCCTACACGACCTTACAAAAGGCAGGAATCGTCCACCAACACAGGGCCATCCAAACCCGGTCCACTCCCCATTACAAAGATGCAAAGAAGTTTCTACGGCGCAACTTATCTATTCGATGAAATCGGCAAAGTTACGGGAATAGCTGACGATCTCAAGGCCTGTTTTCCTGACACCTATAGACAACTCCTTTCTGTTGCTTACTTTCTGATTCTTGAAGAGAACAATTCGCTTAGTCGGTTTTCTCACTGGCAGAAGCTACATATTCATCCCTACGATCAGGATATTCCTTCGCAAAGAAGCAGCGAACTGTTTCAGTCTATCGACGAAGAAAGCCGCATGTCCTTTTTCGAAAAACAAGGGAAACGTCGGATCGAACAGGAATACTGGGCTTTCGATATCACTTCCATTTCGAGTTACTCAGACACGCTGAGCCAAGTGAAAAAGGGAAAGAACAAAGAACATGATCGACTACCACAAATCAACTTGGCTCTTTTATTTGGCGAACAATCTGGACTTCCATTTTACTATCGTAAGCTTCCTGGAAACATCTCGGATGTGACAACAGTGAAGCAGCTGGTAAGAGAATTCGATATTCTGGGTTACAAGAAAGTAAAGGTCATCCTGGATCGTGGATTTTACAGCCAAAACAACATCCATGCCTTGTATCAAAACCACCAAAAATTTTTGATTGGTGTAAAACTAGGGCTTAAATATGTGAAGGCTATTCTGGATGAAGAAAGAGAGAACCTGAGGCTGTGGTCAAACCTGCAAACGCAGTTCGGCACTTATGGAATATGTAGGTCTATCGAATGGGACTATGAGCAGGAGCGTCCTTACAAAGGCGATATCCTGAAAGAAAAGAGACGGGCCTATCTGTTGTTGTATTACAATCCCGAAAAAGCCGCCAAGGATCAATCCGACATGAATGAATATTTAACGGGACTGTACAACGATCTTAGAGAAGATAAATGTCGTGATTACTGCGCGAAGGACTACAGCAAGTTTTTTGAAGTCACGGAAACGCCCAAGCGAGGGCGCAAGATCATGCCAAAAGAAGATGCCATGCTCGAGGCAACAAGGAATTACGGCTATTTCGCATTGCTTTCAAATGATGTGAAAGACCCCTACGAAGCTTTATCGCTTTATCGAAGCAAGGATGTGGTGGAGAAGGCATTTGGCAACTTGAAAGAGAGGTTGAATTTTAGAAGAATGCAAGTTTCATCCGAATTGTCGCTTAATGGAAAGATCTTCGTGGAATTTATTGCTCTTATTTATCTGTCCTATGTTAAAAACAAAATGCAAAATGCCCATCTATTTGAGAAGTGGACGATGCAAGGATTGTTGGATGAACTGGATACGATTGAGCTGTTTGAAGCGCCGGAGCATGGTCGTATCCTAGGGGAGGTCACCCAGAAACAGGCCGATATCTATCATGCCTTGGAAGTTAAAATTCCATCGTTATAAATTTCGGGAATGCAGGTTATAATGGCTTTTTTTATCTCTAAGATGAAATGGATTTTGAAATATTCTTCTGCAATGATGAAAATCGGTGGAGGGATGATGATTTTAACAGGTATTCTGCTTTATACGGATAAAATGACAAAGATTACAGTATGGTTGATTGGATTGTATGGGGGATTTACGGGATTTTAATATGAAGCCTCCGAAGAGGAAAAAGGGAGCAATTCATCCTTGTGGATGGAGGCTCCCTTTTTCTGTATCCTCGTTAATTTGATGCGAGGGGACTTGATGGGCATTGTCGATACCATTCGTCTTTCGAAAGCATGCGGCATGTGAATGTATGGAGGTTATCTGATTGTGGAATCATAAGCTCTGAGGTGATTCCAGTGACGATAACGACCGCGATGTGGGCCATGTGCGTTATGATGTTTTTCGGTGTCGTTTTTATTATCGTTCTCATCGGCGCTACAACCTATCTGGTTATCCGAACATTGATGAAAAAGATCAGGGTTGATGATTACCCGTTGAGAATCTTGAAGGAACGCTTTGTTAAAGGCGAAATCGATGATGAGGAATACAGGCAAAAACGAAAGATGTTGAGCGAGACATATAAGTGGAAAGATTGGCGATGTGGAGTTAAATAGATTCACCTTGGTCTTTACTTGCGATCCGGTTGATTCCATTGAATCGTTTAATTTAATTAATTTTGAGTAGCCTGGACGCAAATGTCCTGCTCTAGTATCGAAGACAAATCGAATGGGATTTACTGGATTTTAATATGAAGCCTCTGAAGAGGAAAAAGGGAGCAATTCATCCTTGTGGATGGTGGCTCCCTTTTCTGTATTATTGTGAGAGGGTGGACTTCTTCTGAATTAAGATAGTCAAACTCACTAACGTTACAAAGAATGTAGCTCCCATGTCCGAGAGAATGGCTATCCATAAGGTAAGGAGTCCAGGAATGGTTAGTAGTAAGGCAATCAGTTTCAAGCCAATGGAAAAGATAATATTGAATCGGATGATACGATTTACTTGCTTTGCGATTGATATAGCTTCCGGCAATTTGCCTAAGTGGTCTTGCATAAGCACAATGTCTGCTGTTTCAATGGCGCTATCGGTGCCTTTACCCATGGCAATCCCAAGCTGAGCTGATGCGAGGGCTGGTGCATCATTAATACCATCTCCGATCATGGCAACATGACCTTGTTTGCTTAATTCTTTGATCTTATTAACCTTATCTTCTGGAAGCAGATTCCCGTAATACGATGTAACCCCAACTGCGGTGGCTACTTTTTCCGCTGTTTTCTGGTGATCCCCAGTAAGCATTATGGTACGGTGAATTCCGCTACGGTGAATCGCGGCAATGACTTCTTTACTTTCTTCTCTGATCTCATCGGCAATACCATACATACCAAGAATTTGTTGTGCATTAGCAACAAGCACAAGCGTTAAGCCATGTTCCTTGAGTTCATCGATTCGACTTTGAATTTCATCTGTGATCTCTATATGCTCCATGCTACGTTCATTGCCGAGCCAATATTTCACTCCCTTGAACATGGCAACGATTCCTTGGCCTGACACAGTCTGAATCTCGTCCGGGTCATCTGCGGTGACGCCTTTTTGCACCATTTCCTTCATAATTGCTTTGACCAAAGGATGAGAGGATGCTTTCTCAATTGCTGCGGTAACGGGGTAAAGTAACTGTTCGTCATAAACGACAACCTGTTCGACATGGGGTTCTCCCTTGGTTAACGTACCCGTCTTGTCAAAAGCTAGTGTATCGATTCTGCCCAACTGTTCGAGAAACACTCCGCCTTTAATCAAGATGCCATTCCGAGCGTTTCGAGTAATACCAGCAACGATGGCAATGGGCGAAGACAAGATCAGAGAGCAAGGACAGCCTACAATAAGTACCGCTAATCCTTGATACAACCAGGTTTTCCAGTCGCCGTTCAATAAAAGCGGAGGAACCAGCATGACCAGAGCAGCTATGGCCATGATCAGAGGTGTATAATAACGGGCAAATTTGTTGATAAATAGCTCTGTTGGTGTTTTAGTATCCTGAGCTTCTTGTACTAGATGAAGAATCTTAGCTAGTGAAGAGTCTTTATATGCCTTGTCAATTTTAATTTGAAGAACACCTTCGTTATTGATGCTGCCCCCAAATACAGGTTCATTAGCGGCTTTCTCAATGGGCATGGATTCGCCTGTAATGGCAGATTCATTGACCGAACTTTTCCCTTCGATCACAGTACCGTCGGAAGGTATCTTCTCACCAGGCTTAACTCGAACGATATCTCCGGCTTGCAGGGAAGCGATAGGGACAATAATCTCCTTACCATTCTCGATTCGTGTCGCCTCTTTTGGGGCTACCTGCAGAAGTGTTTCCATCGAACGACGGGCTTTCTCCATGCCCATTCCTTCCAGAAGTTTTTTAAGCCGAAGAGGATTGCAACAAGGGTCGCTTCTTTCCATTCACCAATGGAGACTGCACCTACTAGAGCAATCGTCATTAAGGTGTCGATATTGAATTTAAGAGATAATAGATTCTTAATTCCACGAATAAATGTAGTATGTCCGCTAATGACAGTAGCGATCAGATACATGCTAATGACAGTTGTATTCGCAATCTGCCCGTCCAATAGAATAGCTACAATAAAGAGAATTGTAGAAAAAATCAAATAGCTCAACATACGTTTAGTATTACTATGCACATGATCCTGATCCTCATGGTTATGATCATCTTTGTCGTGTTCTTTTTCAATATACGCACCGTCTGATTTCAAAATTTGCTCCACCTTTGATAACTGTACTTTCGAGTTTAAAGTTAGTTTGCCCGAATTGTAGCTTAATTTCGCGCTTTCTCCGTATTCCAGCTGTTTAATTTGGTATTCAAGCATTTGCGCACAGTTACCGCAGGAAAGACCTTTAATCCGAAACTCATTCATATGGGAGTCCTCATTTCGTGGAATTATATAATATATGAATATATGTTCATATGATATGTCAATATTCTGGCCTTGTCAAATCTTAATAATAATCAAATAACCAAGAAGAATACCTAATAATAAGATTGGGCCCACTTGCTTTATTCCGTTTTCTTTCAATACGGGCATTAACATTTCTTGAATAGCCACGTAAATAATTGTGCCTATGGCAGTTCCGAGAATGAAAGATATGAACCCATCAGGCAGAGCACCGAATAGATAACCGAACATCGCTCCGGCTCCGGTTGGGAGGGAGGCAATCATTACACAAACCATCATGGCTATGGGGCGAATTTGTGCAGTGACAAATGGCAATGCCAATATCATACCTTCCGGTAAAGCGTGCACAGCCATAGTTGTATACAAGGAAGTTATCATGTCATTATGATTAACGATGCTGCTCCCTAAAGCAATGCCGGATGGAACATTGTGAATAGCAATGGCAAATGCAATCAAAACTCCAGTCCTTGAGCCGGTAGGTTGCAGATTATTGAATGGTATTATGACAATGCGATGGGAAAAGCGTTCCATTCGATCAAACAAAAAAATCCCCAACAGAATACCTAGAATTGTAACGATCCAGCCACCGGATTGTGCACTCTCCGGGAATAAATCGAATGTAATTAATGACAATAGAACACCTGTAGCTATAGTAATAAACCATGTGGCGACTGGTTCCCTTTTTGGTGCAACAAGAGTAGCTATTAACCCACCAAATGCAAGACCAAGGAAGCTTATAGTGAAACCGATCATTCCTGTATACCACATTTTAAAGCCCCATTTCTCTGATTTCTTTGAATAGACAGACGATCCCTTATCTATATTATTAATGAGTAAAGACTCATATGTTAGACAGACTCTGATCCACATAAATATAAAACCGGTTAATCCTCAATTGGATTAACCGGTTTTATATTTATGCTATGTTAACGCACTGCTTCGTGTAATTACACTGGAATTCCTACCACTTAGGCCGTAGGCATCGGCGTTAAGGTTGGAGGGGCATATCCTTTTTTATATAATGTATCGATGTATTCACGTATTTCTTTTGTTGTCTTCCCTTGTTCTTTCATTTGAATGGATTGAGCAGCAATTTTCAAACAGACATCACATCGTGTGCCGTGATCGTCCCAAATGATAGTGCCATCGCTCTTTGTTTGCGCAATAAAGCAGTTGAGGTTGCTCTTATGACCCGCACTATCTGCACATCCACAGTAACAAGGGCTCCATTGTAATAGTTCCGTGTTCCGGGCAGCAAGTTGATACACCAGTATAATTTCTTTACGCTGATTTTCTAGGAAGACAGGGAGATTGTCCGTATTGTTTGTAGTCTCCTGAGTGTCTCCATTGGGCATACGATGGCTATTATTGGAAGCAGAATGGCGATTGTTCGATAATTTGTTCTTTTTCAGTGACGAAGTAAAGAGTAAACGTCAACGGGATTTTGGTTTTTTTCAATAAAGTTTTTTAACTGCATGATCTTTGTTATAATCGTATGGATGAAATTCTAAATTTATAGGTGGTGGATGTAATGGTACGTAATGTTCAGGACATGTGTGATGAATCTTGTTCAAGAACAGAATCGGTGGACACAATTAACCTGAAAAATAATATGATACCACAACATACTGCAGTCAAACTGGCCGACTTATTTAAAGCGCTTGGAGACCCAACACGGGTAAAAATCATATATGCCTTATTGCAAAACGAATTATGTGTACATGACTTAACTGTGGTTCTAGAGATGGAACAATCTGCGGTATCTCATCAACTCCGCTACCTACTTAATCTTCGAATCGTCAAACGCAGGAAAAGCGGGAAAACCGTATTTTATTCTTTGGATGATAATCATATCGAACAAACTTTTATGCAAACGTTACAGCATATCAAACATCAATAATCCGATTTCTCTATTGGAATCCGACATACGAAATAATACCTATTTTTTTGAAAAAAAGAGAAGGGATAAGCTGTTTACAATTACTTACCCCAAGGGGTATTTTTTTCGTAAAATCGAGTTGAGGTGGATATTCACAAGATATTGAACCAATATTAATACAATCGCAAACCTGGAAGAAAATCTGAAGGATGAAATAGTATTTGACAAAACATTAAGCTTATTTTATTATTCAATTAAATACTTGAATATAGGTGATGAAAATGAATTCACGAGAATTT
>JBBDIY010000085.1:0-11499 GCA_040880185.1 Paenibacillaceae bacterium | reverse complement strand
TACGTAATTTCCCCAAATAGGATATGAGTAAGTTATTTACTAGCGGTCACTAAATTGTATCCGACTGCTCAACTACAATAAATAACCCGTAATCTGACGATCCGAATTCGGATGCAGTTTACGGGTTTTTATTTGTTAATTTGTTTGTTATACCCATTGTTCAGCCCAGTCCTGTATAGATTCAATAACATTTTCCAGCGCTTTCCCTTTGGCCGTAAGCTCATACTCAATACGTACAGGCGTTTCGGGATACACCGTTCGACTGACTATTCCTTGAGCTTCCATTTCCTTCAGCCGATCTGTTAACATCTTGTCACTCATCTCGGGAATTTGTTCCTTCATATCCTTAAATCTTCTAGGTCCGCCCAGCAGCACTCGAATAATTAACCCCGTCCACCGTTTACCCAGAAATTCCATGGAAACCTCGTATTTGGGACACATATGTGAATAATCCATTGGTAGCACCTCCTATTCGATGTACAAGCTGCGAGAATAAACTTTATATATTGATTGTAACATATCCACTATATATTTGTAAGTGGGTGCGAAATTAATGTAGATTTTTGATGTATTGTTGATACCACTCTCTACCTGAGCTCCATGTCTCTAATGTTTCTTCATCATTCACAATATCTGCACACGCCAGTGCCATTATATATTCCTGCAGTCCATTCTCATCGGTTACGTTGAATTTGTTAAGGAAATGATCAAGTGTTACATCCCCTTTTGATACTAAGTAATCAAATTCTGCTTGATGTTCTTTGATATAGTCATGTGGATTCGAAGCTGTCGCTGGAGAACTCATAATCACCCCAAGCTTTTGATCAATGATTTGTTCAGTAGCAATTTTCTGTTCTCCCATATTCACCACTTTCTCGAATGTAAGACCTTCTGGAGATTGTGCGCAATACTCCAATTCAGGAGTATATTGTTCCAGCTTCCATTGACTCAGCAATTCACTATCAACAACTGTCAGCTGTTTAAGCTTCAAGTATTCAGGGTCATTGTTAGCAATCCACGCCTTTACATCCTTCGGGTTGGATAATACGGGCGTAATTATACTCTCTGGCAACAAATCGATTGTACTATCATTCTTATGGTGAATTTCATACACTCTGGTCATTACCATATGGTCACGATCAACAGACTCTATAGATTCTTCTACTAACTTGGCATAATCCAGAGTTGTGTTATTCGCATAATCTTCCTCAGAGAAGGTTCGCTGAAATTTTAGTAATTTAATTAATTTTGCATGGCTTTCAAACCATCTATTCTCCTCATAAACAACAATGAATGCTGTATCCAATCTGGAATCATCCTGCATCGAACGTAGCTCCGCGTTCGTGCTAGGAATATGCTTTGAACTCTTCGTTACAGTAGCATAACAATCCGTACCACAGATACTGGTTCCATACACTTGCTCCGCAACGATGGTTTTCATCCTTAATCCGGCGTATCCTCCGACTAGAATGGTGATCATCAATATTATGAATATAATTTTTTTCACACTGTGTCCTTCACTGATGTCGTAACAAGACGTCTATTCCACATTCGGTACAGACCTACAACTAGAAATCCCAATGCAATAACATCTATTACTCTAGGGATGTAAGAGAATAATATGAACCATTCCCCAAGACTCATTCCATTAGTTGACGTATCCCTTTCGAAAAATCCTCTGATAAAAAAAGGGGAAATCCAGCTGTAAATCTGACCAATCATCATAACGAGAAAAAAATAAAAGCCTGGCATAAAGGAGTTTTTCTTACACTGAACTAAGCCCACTGTTAATAAAGCTACGAATATAAGGAATATTAAGAAGCCGATAACGCTTAACATCATACCATCTCCCGATATCTGAATAGGAATATGATACCATACTTTCCAACTCATATATCATCGTAGCCAAGTAATCAAATTAAGTTCGTACTTACAACTAAATTTATCATATAAAAATTCTGAGAGGAATAAGTTCAAAATTACAATTAAATCTTGACTTCAGTGATAATTCAGCAGAAATTCGATCAAATAATTGCTATATGTTACTATTACGACCGATTACCTTATCTTGATAAGATATAGTTGTAAATATGCACTATTTACTCATACATCCCGATAAAGTAGCCAAGATAAACAAACGAGCAGGCTTTAAAGGCCTACTCATTTACACTTGCACAATCAAATTATTGTCGAGTTACTACACCATATCCCGGCGATTCACGAAGCGCAAGAAGCTTGGCTACTTGCCCAGTAGCTCCAGATGTCTACCAATATGGTGGATCAATGCTTGCTCATACTGCTCTTCCTGATCAATCAATGCATTGAAGAATCTATCCTTAAACAACAATTTCCCCGAAGCATCCTTCGCCTGAAGCAACAATCCATATGTAATATGAATCAACTGGCGAGCATTGTCCTCGTCCATGTAAGTTGGCAAATCCGCATCACTCACCTGATCCAACGGTTTAATCTTCGTGAAATCAGCGGATACATGATAATAAGCAAGCGCTTCTTGAACATGCTCTGCAGCATAAGCGTGCATCTCACGATATAATGCTGGTTGCACCTTGGCTACCGTGCGCACAGCTTCCAACCAGTTAGTCCCTGCTGTCTTGGCGTGGAAACGTCCTTTGGTGTATTTTGCAATAATCGGAAAAACACTGAACTTATCGCTCCCCGAATGAATACTCAGCTTATAGCCGAAGTGATCAGCAATCGCCGCATGAATAGCCAGTTCGACCTCGAATTGCGCAATGTCACCGATATAGTCGATGCCCTTCTGGAACTCCCCGCAAAACCGTGGAGCCATACTGAAGATGTCCACACCTCTGGCATACAATTCAGTTGCGATCAAGTAATGAGCAGCAGGGTCCGTCGACGTTAATGTCTCATCAATCGATATTTCGAAATCTATCGTCCGACCCGCATTCTGGATGTAAGTCTTATAGATATGCACCATAAAATTGATCGCTTCGTGGTAAATCAATACCGTCTTCCGCAACCCAAGCTTGTCAAAATAAAATTTATGCCCACCCACATCAAATTGCTGATTCAAATATAAGGATTCAAAGTGTTCCCTTGTCTCCTCTGGCAGTTGGCCATATCGTGCGTCTACTTCAGCCACGGTCAAGCCTTCAATCGTATTATCGATATTCTCGGAGCAATCCAAAGTTAGCATTGTAAACCCGAGGCCCAGAGACATCTGGATATCCTCTTCCTTCTTCAGATGATCGCCGTCTGCTCCGAAACCGCCAGTGTAGCCCTCTTGGAAAACAGCATAACACGCAGCATCTACCACTTGCTTGTAATCACGTCCAGTGAGATTCAGTTCTCGTATGCTTTGTTGGGCCAGAATTGGCTTGATATCGCGATTGATCACAGTTTTGATGTGTCCCGGTGATGCTAAACCTAGGCGATCACCCAAACCAAGCGTGGCTACTTGTTTACCGAAAGCAACAGGAGCAGTATATGGAAAATACGTGTTCAACACCAACCGATTCTCGTGCGATAACCCACATTTCTTGTACCCATCAGCAGTCTCTCCTTGAAGCTCATCGAACAGTAGACCCTCGCCAATAACGAGTATAAATTTACTCCGATTCTCTTTAACCATCAGTAGTTTCACGTGTGCATAAGTGGTAAAAGATAAAGGGTACACATGGACCCCTTCTTGAGAAACACCAGAGATATCTCCAGTATTCATAGCCTGTATTAAATTATTAAATTTGCTCAAAATTTGACCCTCCTATAAGTTTATGATGACTGCGCGAAGCAGCTGATAAAACGATTACATATAGCATAACACGAGCATCCCGAGGTTTCCACCATCAGTCTCTCAAAGTTACCTGCGAAAGTAAAAAATCTACTCTGATTCACCTCATTGACCTTCGAGGCTACCTTTAGAGTAGAATCTACTCTACTTCACCCAATTGGCTCAGCTTCCTTTAGCCTGCCCTCAGACAGCAGCCTGCGAATTCCGGCAAATGCTTCAAAGCATCCGGATTGTTACGATCTCGCGGACCACCATACCAGAATGAATCCTCATTCAATTGAACTCTTTCCTTAGATAATACCCCCATGAATCATTAGAAATGTTTACATATTCATTCTCATGTTGCAGGACGACTACTTAATTATAATACTTTGATTGATATATTGTAACTTTTTCTAGCCTTGTCTTTCATGCGTGACTTATATATAATCATGCATCATTAGGATCATTTCAAGGTTCATATAGGGGGAAGAAGCTGTGAATACATATAACTCGTTGAGTACACGACCAATACCTTTACAATCAAACCGCGTTTGGCGGACCTATTCTGGTGGAAAATCTATAGAAAATTGGCAGGGTATATCTAATACCGCTGATAGTGATTTCCCCGAAGAATGGGTAGCATCCACTGTCGTTGCTAAGAATGTAGGAAGAGAGCATGTTGTTGAGGGTCTAAGTAAGATAATCTTCCAAGGTAAAGAGGTTCAACTGCGAGATGTGATCGAGTCCGCTCCAGTCGCTTTTCTTGGACAGGAACACGTCGACTTATTCGGTTCCAATCCAGGCATACTGGTCAAAGTATTGGACGCCGCAGAAAGGTTGACCATTCAGGTTCACCCTGACGTTGATTTCGCCCAGCGAATGGAACCGGGTGCCTCAGGCTCAACTTGCACATTTATTGTGCAAGTTATTTCGGAACCGGGTGCCTCAGGCTCAACTTGCACATTTATTGTGCAAGTTGCTTCAGATCCGGGTGCCCCGAGCCCAACTTGCACATTTATTGTGCTAGTTACTTCGGAACCGGGTGCCCCGAGCCCAACTTGCACATTTATTGTGCTAGTTGCTTGAGATCCGGGTGCCCCGAGCCCAACTTGCACATTTATTGTGCAAGTTGCTTCAGATCCGGTGCCCCGAGCCCAACCTGCACATTTATTGTGCTAGTTACTTCAGATCCGGGCGCCCCGAGCTCAACCTGCACATTTATTGTGCTAGTTACTTGGGATCCAGCATTTAGAACTGTACAAGGTCCTTGACATGCACAGGCAATCCCGTTCTTAATGAAATATTCCCGGCAATCCCCGTAAGAATCGATTTGGCACCATCAACATGTGAGGCAGCACGCGCGAATCGGTCCGCTTCAGGAATACCGAATATATCATTCAACATAACGCGATCCCCACCTCCATGACCACCAATTGCCTCTTCAATCCCAACCGAATATGGCTCTCCGAACATCGGGAATACCGTTAGCTTCATCCCCTCAATTGCACCTTCCTGCGACTTCTCCCCACCCGCATTCACATACGACTTCTCTACAATGTTGACCTCAATACGTCCCTTACTACCATTGAAAACAACGCGATAACCTTCCCACGGCATATAGGCATTCAAGGAGTAGGTCATAATCGCTTTGCTCTTATATTTGACCAGAACTCCCATCGTATCTTCGATATTAATCCCATCGCCGAACACGCTCTGATCGCGCTGATAGCCATCCTCCTTCTCCGCATCGAGGTACAAGCCCTTCAATGAAGGATTATCCTCCATATGTAGTGCGAACGGATCATCCTTCGCCTTATCACTTCCATGTGCTCGCTGGTAAAACTCAGTCACTCCACGCTTCTCCGCATTCTCACGGCCATAGAAATTCAACCCGCCTAGCGCGAACACGGTATCCGGCTCAGAACCCAACCAGAAATTTACGAGGTCAAAATGATGTGTCGACTTATGCACAAGCAGTCCACCACTGTTACGCTTATCTCGGTGCCATCTGCGGAAGTAATCGGCACCATGTTCAGTGTTTAGCAACCATTCGAAGTGTACGGAGAATACATCACCAATCGCCCCATCCATAATTAGCTCGCGAACCTTTGTATTATGCGGTGCGTAACGATAGTTGAATGTTACGCGAAGCTGCTTACCTGTCGACTTCACTGCATCGATAATCTCTTGGCATTTCTCCTCATCCACAGTCATTGGCTTTTCACTAATTACATCACAACCAGCGTGCATGGCACGAATGATGTAGGTGTGGTGGGTGCGGTCAATCGTCGTCACAATAATCGTATCTGGCTTCTCTTTCTCGATCATTCGTTCGAACTCATCCGCTTTATAAGTTGGAAGAGCTTGATAAGCATACTTCGTTGTTAGTTGTTCATTCGCGTAATTCATCCTCGTTTGGTTCAGGTCACATAGTGCTACAAGCTCTGATGTTTCGCGAAAATCCACTGCGAGAGCAGCATAGAACATCTCAGCACGACCGCCTGTACCGATGATTGCATATCTTTTCTTCCTCATATCCAACACTTCCCTTCATGATACTTAGAATAGTACCGCAATATTACTGATGATTCTCTGTATATTTTGTGATTATTGACGTTTACCCTGCATATTTTGTCGTGATATAATGGACTTCTTACCTGTATTGGATCAGAGTGGAGGTTCACTATGCCCGGCTGGATCGAAATTGAACGTGTTGTGCGAAGAGGACATTATACGATGGCTGTGAACCATTTTCATGATCATTATGAGATGTATTATTTGCTTTCTGGTGAACGCTATTACTTCATCCAGAATAAAACCTACCATATTCAGAAAGGTGATCTCGTACTCATCGGCAAACAAACGCTTCACAAAACTGCAGACACGGGTTTAGCTGATCATGAACGTGTACTCATTAGCTTCAACAGTGATTATCTACAAAGCCCGACGATCGAGAAAAGCCTAACTGCGGCCTTTCTTGGTCATTTACACGTCCTTCACCTGAATGTCCAACAGCAAACTTATATCGAGAAGCTTCTATTCGAGCTCGATCAAGAGCAGCGGGAGCAACGCGAGCATCACGCGATCTATGTGCATGCCATGATGCAGCAATTACTAATTACCATCCATAGAATGTATGCCAGAGCGCAAGATGTGTTCGAATTCGTCTCTCCGACCCACCAGAGAATATCCGAGATGGCCGATTATATTAACCAGCATTATGCCGAGAGCTTATCTTTATCTGAGGTTTCTGCAACATTCCATATGAGCGCATCATATACGAGCAGAATGTTCAAGCAGGTCACTGGATTCTCCTATATCGAATATATGAACAGTGTCCGGGTGAAGGAGGCCCAACGCAAATTAAGGGAATCGAAGCACAAAGTAATCCGCATTGCAGAGGAAGTTGGATTCGATAGCGTCGCTCACTTCGGTCGTGTATTCAAGCAGATTAGTGGACTGGCTCCAATGGAATACCGCCGATTAAATCGGATGAATGTGTAGTACTCCCGGTTTAATTTACAAATGGATTTCTCTTGATCATATTCAACATTCACACTATAATTATCTTATCCCTGAAACGTCCTCGACCAAGCCCCGTGTCAGACTCCGTATGGGAACCCTAAGGTCCGTTCGGACCAAACTATTCTAAGGAGGCTTGCTGTCAATGGATAATGCAGAGATGTACCGAATGATTGTTCAAGCAATTACAGAGAGCAATGACGAGTTAAGGACACAATTAACAGAGAAGATCGACGAACTTCGTACAGATATGACTACTAAGTTTGAAGAAGTTTATAATCGCTTCGATAAGCTGGATGAAGACATGGACTACTTGAAAACCAAGTTTCATGAGCATGACAAAGAAATTTTCTTGTTGAAGAAGAAACGAATATAATCTAGGAATAGAGGCTGTTCCACCAGGTTTGTTTTATTAACCTAAGTGGACAGCCTTTCGTTTGTAGAGACAATCGTCATGAGAGAATTACTCGATGATTTCGACTAATTCCTCTGCTATTGCCACTTTCACTCCGACTTACTCGATGATTTCGACTATTTCTTCCACGACCGGCTTATAGTCATCGTGCTTATTCTCGTACAGCTTGATTACAAGCGGCCAAGAATGCGTAAGCCGCAGCAAGGACAATGTCCTTATGCATGGCCGACCCTCGGTAGCTGCTGCCATTCCGATTAATCGTGACAACCGCTTCACCGTGTGCAGACTCACCTGAGGATAGGGAGTGAAGCTCCAAATCCTCAAACTCCACATCAGTGGCTACCGCCTGCTTGATGCTGGAGATTGCCGCACCGAGTGGACCTTCCCCCACGCCAGAGCAGAACAACTCTACACCTTGGCGGTTATCGAATATTGTTGCCGTAGCTGTGTACTCTTCTTGAGTTCCAGCCATTACTTGCAGATCAATCAGTGAATAGGTTTCAACCACCTCATTGCGCGTGGAACCGATGATCTCAAGCAGCTGATAGTCTGTTACAATCTTATGTTCATCGGCAACTTGTTTGAAATTCATATAGACGGATTCCAGCTCTTGCTCATTCAGCACAATACCGAAATGATCCGCGCGATGCTTGATCGCATGACGACCCGAATGTTTACCCAGCACAATCATGCTGCGAGATATTCCTAGCATCTCCGGCTCCATGATCTCGTAAGTACTTCGGTTTTTCAACAACCCATCCTGATGAATACCCGACTCATGCTGGAATGCATTTCGACCGACAACCGGCTTATTATAGGCAATGGGAAAATGCATGGATCGGCTGATCAATCTCGATGTCTCATAAATTTCTCCCAATTGGATACCTGTCTCAACACCTAGCTCCTTGTGGGTTTCCAGCACCATGACCAATTCCTCTAGTGCACAATTACCTGTTCGCTCACCTACTCCATTAACCGTGACCTCGACCTGACTTGCTCCAGCTTGAATGGCGGCTATACTGTTCGCTACTGCCATCCCCAGATCATTGTGACAATGCGCGCTAAATTCCACACGTTCAGCACCCCGGGCACCAGCACGGACGATGCGGAACATATTGCCATAATCCTCAGGCAGTGCGTACCCAACCGTATCTGGCAGATTAATCATGGTTGCTCCTTCTGCAATAACTGCCTCCACCATCTCAATGAGAAAATCCGTTCCAGTACGAGCTGCATCCATCGCCGTATATTCAATCCGATCTACAAATTGCTTCGCATAGGCAACCATCTCTCGGGCAATTTGAATGACCTCAGCACGGTTCTTACGCAATTGATAACTCAGATGAATATCCGATGAAGAGAGGAATAGGTGCAGCCTTCGACTTGCAGCATCCTCGGTCGCACTCACCGCAGCGTCAATATCTCCCTTTACCGCTCGAGCAAAGCCCACTATCTCTACCTGTGGATACATCCGGGATATTTGATGAACAGCAGCGAAATCCCCAGGGCTTGAGATAGGAAATCCCGGCTCTATCACATCCACGCCTAGTCTCACCAATTGTCCAGCAATAACTACCTTCTGCTCTGGGGTCAATGTACAACCCGGTGCTTGCTCACCATCCCTCAATGTCGTATCGAATATCGTAATTTTTCTGTTTGTCATGATAATCATCCTCCTAAATAAATTTTCAGACATTTCCATGTTCTTGCGTGGGGGGAGGGGCGATTAAATCCCTATCTGCACTTAATTTCGCCCTAACTTCCATTTACTCCCGATCTAGGTGCATTTTTGCACCTAATACCTTTGCCATTGCTCTTCCCTACTGAATTAGGTGCACTTCTGCACCTATAACACAAAAAAGACCCATCATCTCCGTTAAGAGACGACAGGCCTTATAGCCATCGCGGTACCACTCTTCTTAGCCCCCAACCACAGAGCTCTTCTCCAGCATGCTAAGATATGTGCGCATTCATATCCAAGCATGCACCTGGTATCGGGGGTCAGCCGTTACGATATACATACCTTCATCAGGCTTCCATCGTACCACTCGCAGGCGAGCTTCAGATTTACCTTCGACTGCGTCGCACCAACTTAGCAGCTCTCTGATCCCGGTATCATCTTACTACTCCTGTTCATCGCGTTCAACTATGTGTTGGAACAGAAAAACCCATCATCTCTATAAAATAAGAGACGACGGGTTGTCGCGGTACCACTCTTGTTGGCTCAATCACTTAAGCCCACCTCAAGCAACGAAGATGTTTCTTAGATCACATCTAGGTCACACCTGATTACGGGGGTTAACCGTTACAATATACTGCCCTTACGGGGTTCCACTGTACCGCTCACAGGTGAGTTCAGGTTTACCTTCGACTGCGTTGCACCGCCCGCAGCTCTCTGTACCCGGTATAGCCTTATAATTCCTGTTCAACGCGTTTAATCATTATTCAATAGCTTTGTGTTGTTTATTATAGTACCACTCTAAGGTGAAGTCAATGCAAATCCTGTAATTCCTTCACGACATTCGGAGGCACTTGTCCAGACAGTCCAGCAACCAAATTCTCCGCAGCGAGCATCGCCATATCGATACGTGTAGCCTTCGTTGCAGAACCAACATGTGGCATCAACACAACATTAGACATCTTCAGTAACGGGTTGTCTAACTGGACCGGCTCAACCTCGAATACATCTAATCCAGCCGCTCGAATGCTCCCCGACTGCAGTGCTTCAATCAGTGCGGTCTCATCTACAATTTGTCCTCTAGAAGCATTAATGAATATAGCTGTAGGCTTCATCTTAGCAAATTGCTCACGACCGATTAGCTTCTCTGTTTCCTTCGTCAATGGAGTCATCACAACGATGTAGTCGGATTGTACGAGTAGTTCATCCATGGAGCAGTAGCGAGCACCAGACTTCCGCTCTGCTTCAATATTGCGGTTACGGTTATGATACAGCACGTTCATATCGAAGCCGAACCTAGCTCTCTGAGCAACGGCTTCTCCAATTCGTCCCATGCCGATAATCCCTAGGGTTGCATGATGAACGTCCAAGCCGAACGTCTCTTCTTCTTGCATACCTTTCTTCCACAAGCCTTGTCTAATAAGTTGGTCCAACTCAGGAATTCTTCTCGCAGCTGCTAACATGAGCCCTACGATTAAGTCCGCTACTGTCTCATCGAGAACTCCCGGGGTATGAGTGCCGATAATCCCTCTTGCTCTCATCTCATCCAGGTCGTAATTATTATATCCGACTGATACATTACTTACGATCTTGAGATTAGGTGCATGATCAAGCAACTCAGCATTAATTGGATTACCTGATGTGAGTAAACCGTCTGCTCTAGATAGCAGCTCGAACATCTCATCCCTTGAGATACGTCCTTCACCTTGCCACTCTATGATATCGCAATGCTCTTCTAGGTACTGTCTTACCTCAATCGGAACCGGTCTGGCCAAGTATACCGTCTTCTTCATCGTTGCCTCCTATTCTTTCCCTTGTTTCATTAACATCCAGCTCTAAGTTCATCTTCAATCTCCTGATCTTAGTGAACCTACCTGCGGCAATTACTGCAACCACAATCAGAGCAATGAGAATCCATTTGCCCATCCCAAGCGGTTCAATCAGATTTTCAAGGAATGGCTCATCTAACATCATTTTACCAGCTGTAAAGGCCAGAATACCCGAACCAATGTAAATCACAATCGGAAATTTGTCCATGAGTACAATAACGAAAGTACTTCCGAATACCATAATAGCACTACAGCGTGAATTATCAATCGATTTTCCTTAACTTTTCCCTTGTCGAACTAT
>JBBDIY010000084.1:0-11528 GCA_040880185.1 Paenibacillaceae bacterium | reverse complement strand
CCAAACGTTAGTTCGCATTGGAAGTGTCAACTGAGTTAAGTGCATACTCATTTAAATAATTGAAAATAAAAGGCTGTGTTCAGGAAAATTGTTGCTTACACACTCATAAAGCGGGCTTGAAATATAGAATTAGTGCATTCCTACTACACTAATCACCCTTCGACTCCCGAACAGGATGAATTAGCATAACGAGGATTCACTAATCATGTAATATGTGCCTGTTTGGAGTGTGAATCAGAGAATTAACGAAACCACAGTACCCTATTATCAGTTGTTGTGGCGATTGTTTATGTTTAATGAAACCACGTTTCGCTAATTAGAGTGTAAGCCACAATCATCTGGAACACAGCCAAATAAAAAGTCAAAAGCCCCCTAAATTATTATTCTAAAAGCATTTACCGTGGATTTTAAGATCATCTAGACTATTTTTGATTTTTAAGTTCTATTAATTGATGTAACGCAGCTTCAATTTGCTTACCTTGCTTAATTTGTTGATATAACCGTCTATTATTACTTGTTTGAATAAGCATTATTATAAATAGTAGAAATATAATCAAGAAAAAATACAAATCATAACCCATTGTCATCACTCCATTTTATTAGAGTTCGAAGCTCCAATTTACAAGTTTATAAGTCAATCAAATAGCTACTAATCACTATAATCTAGATATTTTATATCTTATGCTAGCAGTTAAATAGTAACACACGATAACGATATTCGCTATTATATAATAATCTGTTAAATAAAAGTAACCTATTTTAAAAAACCGTTCATTCCCTTTGGTAAAGGAATGAACGGTAACTGGCTTTAATAATTAAAAGACCATACTGTACCTCGAGGATCATTTGAGGCCCCACCACTAAAGGAAACTGAAAATATACCGAAACTCAATCCAATACTACCAGTTCCTAATGCATGATAATAATTGGCTTGTATTTGTGATGATCCAGTGATACTTCCTGTCACTTTGGCTTCAATAGTAAACACTGCAGAACTCTGCTGTTCATAAACAACATTAAATGCAGAATCACCTTTCAAATCAGCATTGAAACCAGCTCCATTTGCAGCGGTATAGCCGAAATTAGTATTGAGAGAGACCAACCAGAACCTTTGTCTTGTCTGTGCCCCGACCTCGTTTACCACCTTCAGACGGGGCTCCGAAAAAAGCGTCATCTAGCTCCACAATGCCAGCTAACATATAGGCTGCATCTCGTTCACCCATGGCTTTACGGATCTTATGTTGCATTAACCAAGCTGATCGGTAGCTGATGCCCAGTTGTTCAGAAAGCATAACACCTGAGATACCCCGTTTATCTTGAGCAATCAGATAGATTGCCCAAAACCATTTGTTCAGATCAACACGGGCTCTCTCCATGACTGTTCCCACTGTGACTGTAGCTTGATACCGACATTCCTTACATTCATAGAGTTTTAGTTTACGTGTCGTGGTAATAAAACAAGCAGTGTGATTACATTTGGCACAAATGAAGCCTTCAGGCCACTTCATATTGAACAGATAATCGTGACAATCTTCCTCAGATGCAAAACGCTGCTGAAATTGTATTAAATTCATGGATTCTTGCTTCGCCATCATTTTCACCTCGAACTAGTGTTCGTATTAATTATACCAAACGTTAGTTCGCATTGGAAGTGTCAACTGAGTTAAGTGCATACTCATTAAATTAAATTGGTTTTCTAATATCAGAGTGGATGTACTTGCAGGGATTACGACGGTATTGGCCTTAATTCCAGACTCTCTAGCCTTCTCATTTATCGCCGGGGTTAACCCGATGATCAGTATATATTCTACGATTTGTATTCTCTTCCTGATCTCGTTCTTTGGTGGTCGTCCGGCAATGGTATCATCGACGGCGGCTTCTATGGCTGTATTGATGACTGCACTTGTCGCCCAACATGGTGTGGAATATTTGTTCATGGCAACCATTCTGACCGTTGATGAGATGACAGACGAGAAGACGAGTAAGGACAAGGAAATGAAAGGCCAAGGCATTGCCAATACGGTCACTGGCTTCTTCGGTGGGATGGCAGGCTGTGCGCTAATCGCCGAGTCGGTTATCAATGTTAAAGTCGGTGGTCGTGGTAGATTATCCACGGTTGTTGCTGGTTTGATGTTGCTTCTCTTGGTATTTGTGCTTGATGATGTGCTCAATAGTATTCCAATTGCCGCCTTAGTTGGTGTGATGATGATGGTGTGTATTGAGATTTTCGACTGGAAATATTTCCGCAACATTCGTCGTATGCCGCTAACTCATACGGTTATTATGCTCACCACGGTTGCGATTGTTGTTGTGACACATGATTTGACAAAGGGTGTAATCGCCGGAGTGCTGCTAAGTGTAATCGATGTATGCATACCGCTCCGCAAACGCAGCTTCACATTCATGAGATCATCGAGGGGAACGAGAAAGTTTATCACGTACGCGGTCAGCTTTTCTTCGTCTCAAGCGATAAATTCCTTGATCGGATTGACTTCAATGATGAGATGAATAACATTTGCATCGATTTATCGGTGGCTCATGTTTGGGATCATACAGCACAGCAAACGCTTGATAAGATTATTGTTCGCTTAGAAGATAAGGGTAAGCATGTTCGTGTAATTAATCGAGCTGTGCAACCCCATTCGGAATCTGCCTAAACTTAATATGGACATTAGAATTGTGCATGTATAATTTCCGCTCCTAGGTGCAACATAAACGTGATGTTAATTTGTTTAATGGGAGCTGATGTTGTGGGAATATTAAGTGGAAATTCAAAAGAAGAGCCTCTTCATTACGGTGAAATATCAGATATATGGGCTTTCTCAACGAAAGCAAAAGGTTGTATATCTGTTTATCGTGCTTACCAATACCATGCTGGAGACAAGGACCTGAGAAAATTGTTGGGAGATATCATTAGCCAAGCGGAGTTAGAAGCCAAAGAGTGTGATGAAATTCTAATTGAGAATGGCATAACGCCAACACCTTACTTGCCAGACAGACCTGAAGCGAAGTTGGAGGACATTCCTGCCGGAGCAAGATTGATGGATCCGGAAATCGCGGTACTCGCCGGAGCCGACACAGCCGTAAGTTTAGTTGGATGCAGTCAAGTTATGGGTATGTGTATTCGTGAAGATATAGGGGTTCTGTTCGGCAAATATCATCTGACCAAAGCAGCCCTAGGTTTGAGGATTCTTAAGTTAATGAAGGAAAAGGGTTGGTTAATACCGCCACCTTTACAGCTGAAGCGCCCTGAGCTTGTAAAAGCCTAGAGCTGATATTAACATTCCCCTCTCATCATGAATAGACAACACGCAAAGCCTCCAAAACCACCTGTAAAGTGGGTTTGGAGGCTTTGAATCGCGTACATCTTCAGATCGTGTACAAAGCGTAATTGTCTAGCATATGGTTATTGTGTTCGTCCCCAGCTTCCGGGGTGAGCACTCTGTCGAGAATGTACTTCTCGAAGTATGAGAAGCTACTGTCCTTCTCTCGTGGTCTAGCTAGCGTAATTGCCACATTCAGAGCGATTCGGCCTTCTTCGATCAGAATGACGCGATCGGCTAATGCAACGGCTTCGCTCACATCGTGTGTGACCAATACGGCAGTGAAGCCTTGCCGCTCCCACAAACGCTCGATTAGTCGTTGCATCTCGATACGCGTCAGGGCATCGAGTGCACCAAGCGGCTCATCTAGGAGCAACAGCTGTGGTTCACCGACCAATGCTCGTGCGAGTGCAACGCGTTGACGCTGACCGCCAGATAGCACAGATGGCCATTCGTCTGTACGGTCCTGCAGTCCGACAAGCTTCAGCGCTTCGTTCGCTTTCAACGTCTGATCGGCCGCATTTGCACCGGTTAGACCAATCTTCACATTGTCCACTACACTCCGCCATGGGAGCAGTCTAGCATCTTGAAACATGATCCGTGTCTCGGGATTGATTCCATTTACGGAGCTGCCATCCAATTCTAATGTGCCTTCACTGAAGCCGTCCAAGCCTGCAATCAAGCGGAGGAGTGTGCTTTTACCGCAACCGCTGCGTCCAACAATGGCTACGAATTCACCTTTCTGAATATTAAGATGAATATCATTCAGCACGGCTCGTTCTCCGAAACGTTTCACTACACTATCGATTCTTACGAAGCTTTCTTGATCCGACTTTCTTTGCTGAAATGCGGATGCCATTGCAACCATCTCCTCTCCAGCAGCTTAGCAGCCAAATCCGAAAGCTTACCGAGTACGGCGTATAGCAGAATACTCATCACGACAACATCTAATTGGAAAAATTCTCGTGCATTCATCGCCATGTAGCCGATTCCTGCATCTGCAGATATGGTTTCCGCAACGATCAACGTTAGCCACATGATACCAAGTGCAAATCGCAGGCCAACAAGAATCGAAGGCATGGCTCCGGGAAGGATAACCTTACGGTAAAGCTCCCATTTATCTAGACCATATACCTGACCCATCTCGATCAATCCTGGATCGACAGAGCGTATCCCATGGAGTGTATTCAGGTAGATGGGGAAGGAAACACCGAGTGCGACTAGAAACAATTTGGCCGACTCCTCAATCCCGAACCACGCGATAACTAGCGGAATTAAGGCAAGGTGAGGGACGTTACGGATCATCTGCATCGAAGAGTCCGTTAATTTCTCAGCTAGAGGTGCCACACCATTCAGGAGCCCAAGCGCAAATCCGATGAATCCTCCAATGAGAAAGCCGATAAGTGCTCGCTGTGTGCTGATGAAGACAGCTTCGAACAGCTGACCGTTCTCGGTCAGCCGTATGCCTGCTGCAACAACTTGTATCGGTGTAGGGAGTATTCGCGTGGAAATCAGGCCGAGCTGACCGAATATTTGCCATAACGCAATTACGAATAAAGGCAGAATCCAAGGTAACACCTGATCAGGTATTTTGTTTATCCATTTATAAATGGAGTGCATATGAGGCATCCCCTTCGTCAGTGCGCCGAAGCGCGCGGTGTCGGCCGTACTTCATTGGCAATCAATTCTCCGAATGGACTAATGGAGGTCGGGCCGTTCGATACCGGCAGATCTAACGGTAGATGCGGGAACAATAGGTCAGCTACCCGATAAGCTTCCTCCAGATGTGGGTAGCCGGAGAATATGAATGTTTCAATCCCAAGATCAGTATATTCCTTCATACGTTCAGCTACCGTAATAGGATCACCGACTAATGCTGTACCTGCACCGCCGCGTACTAAACCGATGCCAGCCCATAGGTTCGGGCTGATCTCTAGTGAATCGCGACCGCCATTGTGCAAGCGAGCCATCCGCTTCTGACCGACGGAGTCGAACCGAGCGAATATCTTCTGAGCCTCTTCTATCGTCTTATCATCCAGATGCTTGATTAAGTCATTCGCTGCGCTCCAAGCTTCCTCTTCCGTTTCTCTAACAATTACGTGTAGACGGATGCCGAAACGGACTGTGCGTCCGCGTTCTGCGGCTAGCTTGCGGACTTGAGCGATCTTTTCTGCGACTTCATGCGGGGGTTCGCCCCACGTTAGATATACGTCGACATGATCAGCGGCGATCTCTTGAGCGACCGGTGATGAGCCGCTGAACCAGAGCGGTGGATACGGCTTCTGAATCGCTGGGTAGAGCACACGGCCGCCCTCGACCCGGATATGTTCTCCCTCCAAGTCAACGGTTTCGCCGGCTAATTCACGTCGCCATACTTGGAGGAATTCATCGGTCAAGGCATATCGCTCATCGTGACTTAGGAATAGACCGTCGCCTGCTAATTCAACCGGGTCGCCGCCCGCGACGACATTGATCAGAAGTCTGCCTTCTGATAAGCGATCGAAGGTAGCAGTCATGCGAGCAGCTAACGTCGGTGACATGAGACCGGGTCGAACTGCAACAAGAAACTTCAATCGTTTCGTTGCATGGATAAGAGATGCTGCGGTAACCCATGGGTCCTCGCAGGAGCTTCCAGTCGGAATTAGAACTCCTTCGTAGCCGAGTCTGTCGGCTGCGCCAGCAATTTGCTTCATGTAATCAGCGTCGACAGCACGAGCACCGTTGCTGGTACCTAGATATCTGCCATCTCCATGCGTTGGAATAAACCAGAATATATTCATATTAGATCGCTCCCTATTCTAAGACTGCGTCTGTTATTTTTATTGCCTTCGGAATTAATTCCAGTGAGAGGAATGTATCTGCAATTTGCTGTTGCGAATCAATCAGGTCCTTATCAATCGGTTGTACACCGTAACCTCTGCGACCTGATGCTAATAAGAGTGAAGGTATATCAATACCAAGCTGTGGCGAGAGCTTCTCCGCTAATTCTTGTGGATGTTCCTTGGCCCAAACGTCGATTTTATCTGCTTCTTCTAATAGGATGTCAATGACATTAGGATATTTCTCTGCAAATTCACGAGCAGCGATGTAAAACTCATGATTGTTTACCAAATCTGTTCCGTCAGCCAAGATGCGTGCACCAGTGGCAGTTTGAGCAGCAGCTAGGAACGGGTCCCAGATGACCCAAGCATCGACTGCGCCTTTCTCGAATGCAGCGCGGGCATCAGCAGGAGGCAGGAATGCGATGTCGATATCCGTATATTCGAGATTAGCTTTCTCGAGTAGCTTAACGAGTAAGTAATGTACATTGGAACCTTTGTTCAACACAACCTTCTTACCTTTGAGATCAGCTACCGTCTGGATTTTTGAATCCTTAGGAACAAGTATACCTTCACTTCCGGGACTAGCAGGTTCATGTGCCAGATAGACTAGTGGCGCTCCAGCTGCCTGAGCGAAGATTGGAGGCGCTTCTCCTGTATGACCAAGGTCAATACTGCCTACATTCAAGCCCTCAAGCAATTGCGGGCCCCCAGGGAACTCCGTCCATTGAATCTTAATACCTTCGTCAGCCAAACGTTTATCTAGAGCGCCGTCAGCTTTTAGAATATTGATTGTTCCATATTTTTGAAAGCCGATTCGAACTGTGATGTCTTTGGTCTCTTTCTTTGAAGCTGATTCATTATTGTTGTTTGATCCACAAGCAGTTAAGACGAGTAACAAGGTCAATACGGTTAATAGTGTGTATACATAATTTCTTCTAAGCATAGATTTTCCCCCCTAATTGTTGGTTCAAATATTCTATCGTTGCATCTATGCGAACCTTTAAATCATTGTGTAGCTCGAAGGTTGGCACAGTGCCGCTGCTCTCCACCCGTGTTACTTGGTTATCAACTGCATAAACCCCACTACCGAAATGATTGGCGCCTAGAGCGGATAGTACCGGTTTTAGTGCATAATCGATCGTCAGCAGATGGGCGATGGTGCCACCAATGAACAACGGTGTGACAATCTTGCCTGACAATCCATTCTGGGGAAGTAAATCCAGATAGGTTTTGAGGACACCAGAGAAGGATGCTTTATAAACCGGGCTGGCTATAATGACGGCATCGGCGGATTCAACAAGCGCATTGGCCGCGATGATCGCCGGACTGTTGAACTTAGCGAAGATCAGATCTTCCGCTGGGAGTGTGACGACAGCTAGATGACCGCTGAATACGCTCAATTCAGTTAACCTTTGCTCCACGTAGTTGTTAATGCCAGTAAGTCGCGATGCAGGATTCGGACTACCAGAAACAATAATGACCTTACTCACGATAAATCTTCTCCTTATAATTGAGTGTGAGACTGACCGATTTCGCATAAAATAGACAAAACCTCCCATACCTGTCGGTAGAGGAGGCCTCCGGTTGTCCGGTCGCACCTATGATATACAATTATTCCGATGTGTTAACTATGGATTAATAAAGAGAATCTTACCACCAGTCTAAAAAAGTGTCAATAAATAATTTGTAATTATACAAAATTTAATCAAAGGTTATACAATACACTCGTACTTATCATCTTGTTGCTCATCTATCGTTCGCCGATTTGGGCGCCGGGCATTCTGGCCGGGTAAGCATGTAACGATATCGGAAACGGATCACTAATAAGAACACCAGAGAGAAGAGTGTGCCGTTGTAGCAGATTATTTGACCAATGATTTCAATGAAAGCTGATTACTCTTACGGATATTGTATATATTAGTGCCGAGTGCACCAATGGCCCCTAGCGCAGCTAGAACAGCACCAATGGAATAAGCGGTTTGTCCACCAAATTGCTCTATCACATAACCACCGCCAGCATTACCGATAATCCCACCAAATCCCCCCAAGGTAACTGAGAATGCAGCAAGACCTGTTGCTCTTAATTCGGGAGGTACGATGGATGTCATATAACTCACACAAGCAACTAGGAACAACGGGAATGTAAGGCTGTTGAGCAACTGGAAAGCGATGAGAACAGATGGTGAATCCGCTAGGCTGTAGATGATCCATCGAATGACATAGATGGTAGCGGCCACGAAGAAGATACCAAGCTCATTCCATCGTTGAATGAGCTTTCCTACATAGATGAGTGCAGGGATGCTGCTTGTTGTTGCAAGAAACCAAGCCAGACCAAGCTGCGACTCCGAGCCACCAAGCTCCTTCAGATAAATCGAGAACATACTATCATTCATACGGTGGGGAATCGATACAAGAAGTACAAGCAATAGAAACCATAATAGCTTTTTCTGTGTGAATAGTTTGCCAAGTGCAAGTAAGTTGACGGGTGCTGAGGTTAACTTCGAATCGGGCAGTCGAAAGGCTGCCACAATGGCGAACGATAAGATGATGAGATAAATGAGCCATGAATAATCGATGCCAATATACTGTACGATGAATCCAAATGCAAAAGCTGAGGTGCCAACACCAACCTCACCCCAGAGCCGTAGTCTACCAAATTCCGTATTGTGCTGGTGTGCGTAGGAAATACATAATGTTTCGGACAATGGACCTAGTGGGCTACTGAAGAAAGCGTATATAAAGTAGAATACCGAAATCCATAGTAGCGTATCAGACGAGAAGAAGCCAATACTTAAGAAGAAGGCGGCGAACATCGTTAGGAGAAGAATCTTCTTGACGGTCTTCTGCTTGTCACTTACAAATCCCCAGAACGGTTGAGCGAATATAGATACAAAGGAGGCGCCGGCAAGAATAGTACCGATTTCTCCAGGGTTCAAACCTTTATGTGTAAAGTAGACGGGCAAGAAAAAGCCTACGACACTGAAGGTGGAGAATAATAAATATAAGTAAACGGCAATTCGAAGCATCGTAATTCCCCCTTCATTAACATCATGTATTATCCAACGGGTGGCGGAGTTTCGTCAAGCGAAATATATATGGTCTTTGGTGATGGAGAATTAAGAAATTGGTCGGTTGAGTAATTAGACATACACAGCCTCGCTATATTTTTCGATAATAATACGGTATAATTACTGAAACAGTATATAACAATGGGTCGAGGTGAATTGAATATGCTTAGTGACAACTCGGAACTCCATACTAAATATGAACAAATAACGAAATATATATTGTCATTAAGTATTGGATCAAAATTGTCAGTCAGGCAAATTGCTCAAGATCTGGATGTGAGTGAAGGTACCGCTTATCGAGGCATCAAGGAAGCGGAAAAACTAGGGATTGTCAGTTCGAAGAGGCGAGTCGGGACGATTCGGATTGAAAAGAAAGAAGACATTCTATTTGAAAAGCTCACATTCGGTGAAATTGTCAATATTGTCGAAGGTGTAGTTTTAGGCGGAGAAAAAGGTTTAAACAAAACATTGAATAAATTCGTGATCGGGGCAATGCAACTCGAGGCGATGATCAAATATATCGAAACAGGAAATTTGCTTATTGTTGGAAATCGGGTGCAGGCTCATATGTGTGCGTTGGGATTGGGAGCTGGTGTGTTAATCACTGGTGGTTTTGACACCACTCCTGAAGTGAAGGAATTGGCAGATGAATTAGATTTGCCGATTATCAGAAGCAGCTATGATACATTCACAATAGCAACCATGATTAATCGAGCGATCAAAGATCGGTTAATCAAGAAGCAAATTATGTTGGTTAAAGAGATTATGCAATCGGATAAACCGGTATATAGCTTGTTCGCAACTGATACTATTAAAGCCTTGCAGAAACTTGTAGTAGAAACGAAACATACCCGTTATCCTGTTGTGGATAAGGACGGCAGACCTATTGGTATGATTACAACCAAGGACATTATAGGTGCAAAACCGAACCAACTGATAAGCGAACTTATGACGAAGAATCCCCTTGTCATTAACGAGAAAACTTCAGTCGCTTCCGCAAATCATATGATGATTTGGGATGGAATCGAATTACTCCCTGTCATTGATGGAAATCGCAAAATGATTGGTGTGATCAGCCGCAAGGAGGTTATGAAAGCCATGCAACAGATGCAGCAACAACCACAAAATGCTGAAACATTCGAGGTTCAAATTTGGTCGGGGTATGAGGAATTAAGGGATAAAGACGGAAATATTTATTTTAGAGGCACGATATCCCCACAGATGACAAACTCTGAGGGAATAGTGTCTAATGGGGTTATCTCCACTTTATTGACTCAAGCTGCGTATCGAACGATGCAAGATAAGAAGAAAGGGGATATAATACTCGACAGCAACTCTATCTATTACTTAGTGCCGCTTCAAATAGACGATGTGATTGAGATGGTGCCTTCCTTCATCGAACTTAGCAGAAGATTTTGCAAGTTAGACATTGATATCATATGTAATAACGTACGAGTTGCTAGATCTATGTTTACAGCGAGAATTTTTTAACAATTGTGAATGAGTGTAGGTTAGCACAAGAAAAACCATCAGAGAAAATCACTCTGGTGGTTTTTCTTTTTGTCTGTCTTAGTTTCCTGTGTCCTTTTTGTGACAATTGATTTGATATATTAATTATTAATTTAAATGTATTGAAACATTAATAAATATTGTATATTATATAACTAAACATAGTATTGTATTAATAAATTAAAAGGGGATGCATGGTATGATACATCGCACGTTAATATCGAATAACATTTCTTCAACAGTAAAACCTCCAATTTTGCATCCAACTACATTTGTACCCAGAGGGGAAGCGGGAGGACATGATGAACACGGAGAAGTTTCGTATTATCAGCTTTCTCCCGTATTCCTTTCCTTCTATTTCGCTTTTTCCGAACTTGATATGAATATTGAATAAACATTGATGTATAAGTTAAAGAAGATAAAGATCCGCTATTATATAATAGCGGATCTTTATCTGTTACATAACAATAAATGTGTTGCATAACATTAATAATCTGTGTTATAAATATCTTATAACTTTTAAATGTATTATAATAATAATAAAGGAAGTGAGTACAATGGACTGTCAGGCATGTCAAGGAACCGGAGAAATGGGAAATACCGAAGATCGCATAAAAGCAGATGGCGACGAAGAAATTCAATCGAAGCGTCGTCAAGGTCGAGGATTATGGCCTTACGCATGCCCGGTTTGTGGTGGAATCGGTTTTTTGGAGCAATAAAATTAATCGGGTTATTCAGCTTGTTGAGAAAGTTAGGAACTGCTTGCTAATAACATATTCATGCTGGCCAAACAACTAACGTTCTGG
>JBBDIY010000083.1:0-66385 GCA_040880185.1 Paenibacillaceae bacterium | reverse complement strand
AACCACGTTTCGCTAATTAGAGTGTAAGCCACAATCATCTGGAACACAGCCTTTAAATTACATTATATTAACAGTCGTAGCAATTGTTATTTGCTAAATATTGGTTAGAAAGCCCAATTGCCTCCACGGAATATCGGCTCCGTTGTACCATCCTCCAGTAAACCATCGATATCCATTGTCTCACAACCGATCATGAAGTCCACATGGGTTAGGCTGTCATTCAAGCCATGCTTGGCTAGTTCTTCTTTATCCATTGTTTTGCCACCTTCAAGGTTGAATGCATAACCTTTGCCAATGGCAATATGATTTGAGGCATTCTCATCGAATAATGTGTTATAGAATATCAGATTCGTATCGGAGATTGGTGAACGATGCGGAACGAGTGCAACCTCTCCTAAGTAATGGGAGCCCTCATCAGTCTCAATTAATCCCTTCAATGTTTCGTAACCATGCTCTGCGGAATAATCAACGATGCGACCATTCTCGAAGGTGAGCGTGAAGTTCTCAATCAGATTTCCAGCATAGCTGAGTGGCTTGGTGCTAGTAACCGTACCATTCGCACCTGTCTTCAGTGGTGCAGTGAACACTTCTTCCGTTGGCATATTAGCCATGAAAATTGTACCCGCTGCATTATGACTAGCCGCACTAACCCATAGATGTGACTTAGGTAGTTCAATGGTGAGATTTGTGCCGGGTGCTGTGTAGTGCAGTGCTTTATATTTGCGCTCGTTTAATCGAGTGGCTTTAATATCTAAGATATCTGAATGCTGTCTCCATGCTTCAACAGGGTTCTCAAGATCGACCCGTGTCGCTCGGAAGATGGCATCCCACAATGTGTTAATTCGGTCATCTTCATTGACCTCCGGGAATACTTTGTCCGCCCAAGCCTGTGAGGGGACCGCAATAACAGACCAGCTGATCTGGTCAGACATCGCATAATTACGGAATGGCTGTAATGCTGTGCTCGAGGCGATATTCGCGTCCTTGATGCGCTGAGGTTCAATCCCCTTCAATAAATCGGGATTAGCAGCTATGATCGACAAGAAGGCTGCGTTGTTAGCGGCCATCTCTTCCCATCCCTTGGCTCTCCACATCGGATATTCCAAGAATGCTTCGCTAGGTGCAAGCTCGTATTTGGTCCGAATGATTTCATCGTCATTCCATTCCACATGTACATGCTTGGCTCCAATTTCATAAGCTCGTCTTACGACTATTCTAACGAAAGGGGCAGCAAGCAGGGGGGCTGTCACGACAAGTGTTTGACCCGGTTGTATGTTAACGCCTACCTCAACGGCAAGCGCTGCGTATTTATTTAAATGATTGTTGTGTGTATCCATAAGAGCCTCCTATGTGGTTAATATTTGCATTATAGCACAATATGCTCAAGATTATTCTCCGCAGCTAGTAAATTGAAATGGGTTTGAATACCAGTTATAGCGATAGGTAAATGGATGACTTTCGTTTATAATGGAACTATAGTTTGTGTATGTATATTAATCATGTTAAGGGGACAAAAGAATGAATCGTAATCTTACAATTAAACCGTTGATCGGACTCTTGATCTTAGTGCTCTGTTTAATGCCAGCAGCAGCACTTGCCGCAAACATCCCAGCAAAGGAAGGATACATCCAAGATACGGCGCAGATTCTGTCTGCTTCGGAATTCGCAGACGTAGAACAAGCTATAGATGATGCTACTTTCAATCTTTATTTATATACGGTCGATAGTTTGGAAGGGAGCTCAATCTCTTCTATGGCTTCATCTGTATTCTCCAGCTGGTCTTTGAGCAGTCAGGATGCATTGTTAGTTATCTCCATGGAAGAGCGTGAAGTTCATTTGGAGGTACCAACGAACAGCTTATTAGATAAGTCAATTAGACAGGCACCAGAGTTTCGCGGATCGTCCAATACATACACACAATTTATAGACGAATATTTTGTCCCATATGCTGCAGAGGGTAATTTCCAAGAGGGTATTATATCCGTTATTGAACAGTTAGATGTATTTAAGGCTCAACTTAAGACACCAACAACAAACCCATCTACGGTTATTACGAAGACAAAGACGAGCAACGTTTCCTCGACATTGGTGTTCGTTGTTCTACTTCTGATCATTATTGTTGCTGTTGCTTGCTTCCAATGGTATCGGAGATCGAGCATCGTAAAGGGTAAGAAAATATTAAAGAAAGAGCTGGAAGTTGCGCTTGGCAAGATCAATCAGATCGAGCAGGAAGTCGAACCTATGGTTCAATTTTCTAAAGGTGAGTCCGAAACCTATTTACGAGCTATCAAGGATCGATTCTATGAGCTATTACAGTCTTCAACGGAATTTAGCAATCAGCTCGAAGCTTTCGTCGTGCCGATGTGGGTGACGAATTCAACGACCAGGGGCTTTCAAACCCTTCAACAACAAACACAAGCATTTACAGCGTCATCCACTGAAATCCTGAGTAGTCTGAACGAGTATCAAGAGATGGAATCTCATACGACTAAAGTGTTGGAGCAATCTAAGAATGCTTGGAATCAAGCCGATCAGCAATTAAGAGGGCAGGTTGAAGCGCTTGGTTATCCTCTAGAGGAATTGATGAGCAGGAGTGCTGCGATTGAAGGTGTTCTAGTGCGCAGTAGTGATTCCATTGAATTTGATCCGATGCATGTGAAAGATTTGCTTGAGCACACTCCCGAGGAGTTAACCAAGCTCTCCATGGATATAGAACTTGTTAGCAAACAGAAGTCTGCTCTTCAGCAGCTACCCGAACAATTACAGTCAACCAAAAAAAAACTGGATCAACTGATTAACGAAGAAAAGCTGACATTGGTGGAAATCAAGCCATATGCTTTCTTCGATCAGGTTGATGGGCAGTTGAAGGAATTATTACAACATATTCAATCGGGGAATACGAATGACGCCACAATCATCTTGCAACGGATTCAGAGCTGGATGGATGACGCAGTGGAACAAATCGCCGGATCGGTTCGCGCAAGAGATTGGAATGTGAGTGCGATCGAGGTCGTAGATGAACGACTGTCTCAATATGAGGATGGATATTTAGCACAATTGGAGCAGATGCTTCAGGTAATCAAGCAGGAATATCACCCTGAGCATTGGAGTCATATTCCGGAACAACTTGTACAGATCAGGTCAATACGTGGCTCAATGAATCAATTATTGCGGGATGTTATAAGCTACAACAAGCTTGAGGCTCAGCGTTATTATGAGGCAGAACGGAATCTAAAGCAGATGATGGAGCAGCTTGTGGAGATGGATACAATCTCCCAGCACATCACTAAGTTGAAGACTGAACTCGATCAAGCTTATGAGCAGCAGGTTCAAGCTATGAGGTTAGTGGAACAGAAGTATTCAGCATGTCGAACTAGCATGGTGGAGAGTGGCATTCAAACGGATGCACGGATACTTGGGCTAGTAAGTAGCGCAGAGCAATCGGTCGCTGTGATGAACCGACTAATAACGGATATACCCCGTAATCTAACGAAGCTTGCTGTAGATATTCAGACTGAATCTCTGGTCATAGAGCAGATGGAAGAAGCCGTGTACGCTGCCATTGAAGCGAAGAGAGCAGCCGAAATTACCTTGGAACAAGAGAGAGCCAGACGTCGCAGGAATAATACCTTCGGTGGCGGCGGTAGTGGTGGTGGATTCGGCGGATTTGGTGGTGGCGGTGGATCAGGCTCTAGCGGTGGCGGATCAGGCTGGAAATCAGGTGGCTCACGAGGTGGCGGCTCTTCTTGGGGCTCCTCGGGCAAGAGTAGTGGTGGAGGATCCTCATGGGGCGGCGGAGGAAAAAGCAGAGGTGGCGGCTCGAAGTGGTGAGTTAGCTAGTTAGGAGTACATGCTGGAAGTTCCACTCTAGTCGCTGTCTGGTTGCTCACTTCCAACTTTCCTAATATTTGACCAAACACAAGAAGAGACCATTCAGATCGTTCACTGAATGGTCTCTTCTTGATAATTGGTTATTCCTTCTTCACTTCAGCCCTCAATGCGGCTAATTCATCATTAACATCTTGGTGTTCAGATTCTTTGAGCATATCGTTAAACTTATCATCCAATGACTTTCCATCGTCAGCTAACTCTTGAGCTGCGTTAGCTTCATCATGCATCTGTTGGATCTTCTCTTCCATACGGGCGAAGTTTGCACCTGCATTATTACCTCCGACACTACTCATTGTTTGATTAATTTTCTGAGTAGCTCTAGCGGCTTGTGCTTGTGCGACTAGCGTACCTTTCTGTGCTTTCATTTCCTCTACCTTGTCTCGCATGTTCTGTAGCTGCTTCCGAAGTTTATCCGAATTGGTCTTGGCAATATCGTAATTGCTTTGCAACGTATCTCTTTTCTCCGTATATCTCTTCTTATCTAGTAGTGCTTCGCGGGCTAGATCTTCCTCGCCCTTCTCCATGGCCTTGCGCGCTTGTTGATCTCGCTTCTCAACGGTCTCAACTGCTTCCTTCAACTCACGCTCGAAACGTTTCTCGACGGCCATCTGTGTCGTAACGGCAGCAGTCACCTTGGCTAGATCATCCTCTAATTCCCTTAGAATCTGCTCAATCATCTTCACTGGCTCTTCCATCTGATCCAATGCCGCATTCACGTTCGCTTGACCGATTCTAAAAATTCTCTTGAAAAATCCCATCCTGTGTTCCTCCTCAAAGTATTTGTTTTAATATGCTTATGTATCGATACGGAATCAAAGGCATTAGGTTTCAATATTCAAGTTCCTGACAGAAGATACGTCATTTATATGAGCTAAGTTAATTATACGGTGAGACGATTTTTAGATCAACTGTTGTTCCTATTCAAGTATGATTTTGACGATGGATAAACACTTAAATTATAATCGTTATATTGGAATTAACAATGACGAGGAGGGACCAAGGTGCTACTAGGCATAATCTCGGACACCCACATGCCAGGAATGGCTCGACAGTTGCCTACAGATCTTCTGAGGGACATGGAGAAAGTCGATTACATCCTGCATGCCGGTGATTGGAATACAATGGACGTGTATGAACAGCTAAGACAACTCGCTCCAATAGATGGGGTTGCTGGCAATACCGATGGGATCGAAATTGTAACACGATTCGGTTATCAGAAGGTGATCGAGTTTGAATCCAGGAAAATTGGGATTGTACATGGTCATGGTATGCGTGGAACGACGGAGGACAATGCACTCGGTGCATTCAAGGACGAGGACGTCGACTGTATCATTTTCGGGCATTCACATATTCCTTTGGTCAAGACTGTTAACGGTATACTGGTATTGAATCCAGGATCACCTACAGATAAGCGAAGACAACCGCAGTATTCATACGCACTTCTTGAGATAACTGAGGAGTTGAAAGCTAGACATGTATTCTTCAATCACAAAATATAACAGAATAACAGTTAGAATAGTTGTGGAGTCTTACCAAGAATAAAGTTGTAGTGGATAAGAATACAGATATATTTTGTTAGAAACCCCAATATAATAATACAAATTACTCACAGCTCTCTGTATGGTTAGAAGGAGGCTCTCTAATGAAATGTAAAGATTGCAATGGGCTTGGTTTATCGGATTGTAGTCAATGTAAGGGTGCTGGCTTCGATTACGGTCTCCATAAATGTGAGGCTTGCTCAGGTGGCGGGCGGGTTGCTTGTATCTCATGTCATGGGCGTGGGAAGATTAGCCTTCTACAGCGTTTCAAGAAGTCATAAGGGTTAACGATAAGAAGGATCTCAGGAATTAACTTGAGATCCTTCTTACTGTTAGGGGGTACTAGAAAAATTTAGTACTAGGAAATTCATGGGGGTCTGTTAAGCTGTAGATGAGGTGACTGTTCATGGAATCCACACTGCTGGAGCGGGTTAATATAGGAAGACAATATGAGGTAAAATGTTATCGTATATGTTATTATTTACTACAAGATGAGAAGTTAGCGATCGAGGCAGCACAAGAAGTGATGAAGAAACTGATCCAGAATGATAACTTCAGTAACGGTTCGAATCTGAGCATTGATCAATACATTAAGAAGGAATCAATGAAGGAATCATGGAGAGTCATCAATTCAAAGGAGTGATTATGCAGTGAGCGATTATCTACTCAGACAGCTTGAATTTGTTAGGGAACAAACATTAAAGGCAGTTGCGGACATTACGGAAGATGTGGCAGATGCCATACATACCGGCTTCAGGAACAATATTCGATGGAATTTGGGACATATTTATGTGGTTCAGGAGAATTTTGCATTTCGTTTCTTAGGAATGCCTTTAACATTACCAGCCAACTACCCAGATTTATTCGCTAATGGTACATCACCATTGAACTGGACAGAAGGGCCACCATCAATAAGCGAATTAATTACTTTATTAAGTGGACAACAAGCGCGAGTAAGTAGTGCTTTGGAGCATCGACTCAATGAGAAGGTAGAGAAGCCGTATACAACATCGGCGGGTCTTTATCTTGAAACTGTTCGGGAATTTTTAAATTTCACCTTGTATCATGAAGGTATGCACTTTAGTTATATTAAAGCTTATAAGGCCCTATCTACTCATTCAGATCGATAGATGGCATCCTCACCCTGGGATAACATATACGGTTGATCACCTGAGAGAGTCATCGGCTTCCAATTATTCTGAGATGCTACATATTCATAGTAGAGCTTGTCTTGCGATTCGACATCTACTATCTCTGTTAGGCTTCTGTGAAGCCCTTAGCTGTTCTCATGTGGCACCTCACTCTAGGTATATTGTATGGTTGCAATGATGTCTAAATCAAGTATGATATGGTTAAGACTACTATATAATATGGAGGTTTATCAAATGTCCCGATTATCACTAGGATTGATCATTGCCGTTTTACTATCCTTTGTCGCCAATATAGGTTTGGCTCAGAATTACACACAAAGCTTAATACCCGAAGCGAACGATGAAATTGGTATATCTAACTTTGTCGCCGACCTAATCATTGTAAGTGACTCATGGTCAACGGCTTTGTTCAAATCTTACTTTGAGAACTCATTAATCATCACACTCGTACTTATTGGCTTGCTTAGTATCTCTCTAGTTTTCCAGAAAAGGAAGGATAGAGCGTGGGGGTATTATGGCCGGAATGGTAGATAGGACTTGAAGAGATTCGAGATTTATGAAAGAAGAACAATTGAATGAATTGTACCTGTGAGATGAGCTTAGCGATGTAAGATGCGCTTAGCTTTTTTGCTTGTGGGGATAATTAAATGCCATATAGATCAGAATGAGCATTGTAGTATCGAACCCACATTTATATTAGGAATAGGATATTCCTCCTAAGAAAATACTGGTATGCAATTTATTTTATCGAATAACAGAACATTCCGCGACAAGTAGGCGTCTAAGCAGGTATAGATAAATATGAGGCTCTGCTAGTGAGGTTTCAAACTCCATTCAGCATGGTTATCAAAAACAACTAGGAGAGATCATTCTTATGGTTCAAAAGTCAGTAGTAATGCTTCTTATCACCGCTCTACTCTGTGCTTCGCTATTCTCAGTAAGTAGTCATGTATCTGCAAGTAACAATGTGTCCGGTTCAACTGCTCTAATCCTACTATACATAAACAATAGTACGGCTTATGTGGGTGATGAGAAAGTAATCTTAGATGCACCAGCAACCATTATTAAAGGTAAAATGTTCGTACCCGCGAAATTCTTGGGTGATGCTCTAGGTTTTCCTGTTATTTGGGATCCAGTAACGAAAGGAACTCGCATCGAAACATCAGCGGGCCCCATCGCGATAGATCCAGTGAATAATAAGGTCCAAATGAACGGAAATGCAATCCCATATTCCGATTTATGTGCCATCGTGAATGGTCGACTCATGGTCAAGCTGGCATGGATTGGGGACGTCACAGGTACGAAATATGTGTATAACTCTGATCTAAGAAGGGTCGAAATTCTTTATCGGGCTCACGCTCAAGGGATTGTTGATTCCGTTACGGGAAATTCGTTACCTGTTGCGAAATTTACATTCGGCAAGAAGGAGTACCGTATCGGAGAACCTGTCAAATATATTAATCTAAGCTATGACCCAGATGCTGAAGGTTTACCGAAGCAGGAATGGACAGGCAAGGAAGAGGCTTTCTTCGAGCCTGGGGTCTATGATGTCTCGCTAAAGGTAACGGATGTAAATGGCAATACAAGTAAAATTTTTACGAAGAATATTGTAATTAAGAACGAGCTGTTCCTGGATGAAGCGGGTTACAATGTACAATATAAACCAACAGGGTCCTTTCTCAATCTGACTTCTTCTTATAGTGCGAAATCTAAATTCATGTCACTGTTACCAGCAGAACGAAGTATACAACAACCGACTGAGGATCGAACTCTACTCGTCAGTGATAACCCAGAGACGTTTACTCAGACTGGTATTCTTTATCAGGATACAGTGAATGGGAAGGCCCGATTGTATGCGAACCATCAGAATGGGATGGCCACTCCAGTCAAATTTATTATCATGGCGACGAATCTAACCTCTGAGCCATTGACCGTTACAACGACGAATAAGGGTGAAGTGTACCCATCGGTTTATGCGAATTTATTCGGACATCAAGCATCATTGGACTTCATTATGCAGAATACGTATAAGGAGAAAATCACCATTGCCCCAGGAGAATCCTATAATTACGTTCAGATGCCCGATTTATTGCCAGGTCAAGGTATGAATGCGATCTATGATGTAGAAACCAGTGGTCAGGTTACTTTCTCTTTCATGGTAGTTGATCCCAATAGGGTTCCGACTTCACCTTCTGAGTATGGTATTCTTCCTAGAGAGATACATGTCCGTGGAACCTTCCCGGTATCCGAGATCAATTGGCTGCTTCCAGCTAAAGCATTTGCTAAGCCTTCCTCGATTACGATTGGTAATGGGGTTGATGATCCTTTTATAACAGGAATAGATGCATTATCGAATGAAGTAACAGTCAATAAGGGTAACTATGGGGTTATGTATCGCATACATGCTAACAATCCACCGAAACTGGCCATTCTTATGACTGCACGTGGTGGGATATTCAAAGGACCGATTATGATCAATGGTGAATTGGTATTGGCACCGACTTCAGGAGTTATTACACCGATGGATGGTGTGTATTTGTTAGCAAGAACAACGGGTAAGGAAAAGGAACTTCTTATCGAGTTTACACCACCAGCTGGCTCTAATTTCCCAATTGATTTGATTATTTGGCCGTTGAAAGATATTGAATAAAGGCTGTATTCTTCAGAAGGAGTACTCGATACGTATCGACTTCCAATTAAACCCCTTGTTAGTCACGACAGTTTAATTTCCAGAAGGAGGTTACTTAGTTGCGCTTGTTAAAGCTTAAGGTTGTATGTGCACTTTTGTTGTTGCTATCGGTGTATCCAACTGCATATTCTGCTTATGCTAAACCAATAGTGGCTCCTATACCCGTGGCACCTAAAGTTATCCTAGATGGTACAATGATGAAATTCGATGTAGATCCCATCATTATTCAGGGTACGACTTTAGTACCGATGAGAGCGATATTCGAGGCGCTTGGTGCGGATATTACCACGTGGAATCCTTCTACTCAAACAGTGACCGCAGAGCGAAATCAGATGGAGATTATATATACAATCGGTACGACCTATGCCATCATCAATGGCTCGAAGATCGATAACAAATCCAATGTTGCTGGGATGACTAAGGATTATCGTACTTTGGTACCACTCAGAATGGTTAGTGAGTCTTTGGATGCTCAGGTTAATTACGATGGCACCGCCAAGACGATTACGATCAATAGTAAGAAACCATCACTTGAATTGAATGAGACGGCATCTTCATTGGGAAGGTATCGTATGACTTTACCCTATACGACAATCCTTCAAGATGCGCCTTATGCGATATCTTATTTGCGGGAAAATCATACTCCGGATTCTTACGTTTTCTTCGGGGATTCGATAACTTGGGGATCTTATCTGGGAAGGAAAGAAACACATCCTTATCTGATTGCTGAGGCGACAGGGAGGAGCAGCTTCAACCTGGGAGCACCTGGATTTACACTTAATCAAATGCTGCCTTTTATGAAATATGCGTTAAATGGAGTAGACGAGCCGAACATTGTTGTGCAACTCGAATACTTCTGGGGAGACTCAAGTATTGATCAATATTCTGGATTGATGGACGTTTTAGGAGGTTCTATTCCTGATTATTCAGATGCTCTTGGTTATATTCGTAATGATATCATTCGTGATGATGATGTTACAACTAGTCGACCGTATGCCAATTACCTAGCGCAACCAGCCATATTGAAAGATGCGACAATAGCTCGGAGCAAGCAAATATTCACTCCTAAGACACCATTAGATTTGAAATTATCCAGTAGATTGAACGAGCTTAGTTCTTATATAGCAACAAGATCGGATCAAAGCTTCTTCCTCTATATCCCACCTTATCTGACGAGTGAGGTATACAAGCATACGAAGCTGACATCAGACCAATTCGATGCTTATATAGGTCAAATTCAAGCTCTTTTTGCTGACAATCCGAATGTGCGATTTAAAGACTTCAATTCGTCTTCCGATCAATGGGCTGCAACGGATTACATCGATTGGATACACCGTTCGGTAAGTGGTGAGAAGAAGTTTACGAAGCTCATGCAGCAGTGGCTGCTTGAGGGTTAATTGGTTGCCAATCAAACGGGGATTTGATATTCTAATTGTATAAATATGATTGGTCGTGAAGCACACGCCGCTGGCTCCTTTTCTGGGAGTTGGTGGCGTTTTGTTATTATAGGGGGCGGTTGTATGTTCGAGCAGGAGTATGAGGTATTCTGGAAGGAACAAGTTAATGAAGCAGGTGGTCAGAGGCTAGAGATGCTTCAACGCGATTTGACTGGCACAAAGAAGTTACTGGATAAGGTATTGCTGCCGGTATGCGGTTCATTCAAGGGTCTGATCCTTGAGTATGAGATGATGAGTTTGTCAGGTGCGAAAATATACGGTGACGTATTTCACTCCGTACTGAGAATTGTATTCGAGGAGGATCATTTTGTCACACATGCTGAGAAAGTTACACGGGATCGGTTTTCATTCGAGAGGGCTCGAGTGCGTTCAGTTGCAACTCTGGGTTATACCTACTTTCCGTATAGCCGAGATGAGTTAGAGAAAAAGCCGGATTTCTGCCAGAGAAATCTGTATGAGATGATTGGTCGCATCGGGAATGTGGAGGGAGCAGGAATATATCATCTCCCCGTTTATGAACGGGAGATCGTTCGGTGTGCCATGTTTCACTATCAACCATTTAGTCTTGCTGATGTAAGCGAGTGGCTCTTACTTAAGAGAGAAACATGTAGAAAGGTTATACGTGATTTGGAATTGAAAGGATTAGTCCATGCAATGGGTGGCGGATTGACGCGATGCCATGAATTCAAGCTAACCGAAAAGGCGATAACCCTCATGCACCGTGGAAAATAAAAAATTGGAGGTGATAAGAGAGTTACTCGAAAAAATCGACTAATTCTCAGAAATGCGGGGCACAGTGGCATAAGTTAAAAAAAGTTCCAGGGGAATGATCCCCCGGAACTACTCACCATCTTAACCTTTAAGAATAAGTTCAATGCTTGCTAATTCTTCCGAGGAGAATTCGAGATTGTCCAAAGCGGCGACGCTATCTTCGATCTGGCTTACACGACTTGCTCCGATGAGTGCGGATGTGACTCGTCCGCCACGTAATACCCATGCTAATGCTAATTGCGCTAAGGATTGTCCACGTCCAGCAGCGATTGTGTTAAGCTTCGTCAGCTTCTGCACAACTTCAGGAGTTACAGAGCTTTCCTGTAGGAATCCAGTTGGATTGGCAGCGCGTGAGTCACTCGGAATTCCCTTCAGATACTTGTCCGACAATAGGCCTTGGGCAAGAGGACTGAATACGATACTTCCCACGCCGTTTTCTTCTAACACATCCTGCAAGCCGTTTTCAATCCAACGGTTCAACATGCTATAGGATGGCTGATGAATGAGCAGGGGTGTCCCTAAGCGATTAGCGATCTTGACGGCTTGGGCAGTCTGATCAGCAGAGTAGTTGGAGATTCCCACGTACAGTGCCTTTCCTTGACGAACGATGGAATCTAGTGCGCCGATCGTTTCTTCCATCGGTGTATTTGGGTCTGGACGGTGATGGTAGAATATATCAACGTAGTCTAATCCCATCCGCTTCAAGCTTTGATTCAAGCTGGCAACGAGATATTTTCTGGAACCCCACTCGCCGTAAGGACCTGCCCACATGTGGTACCCAGCTTTGGTGGAGATGATCATCTCATCGCGGTATGGGGCAAAGTCAGTTTTCATCATAAGTCCAAAGGTGTTCTCTGCTGATCCAGCGGGAGGACCATAATTATTCGCTAAGTCGATATGGGTAATGCCTAGATCGAATGCTCTTCTCACCATTGCTAATCCATTAGAATAAGTATCTACACCACCGAAATTGTGCCAAAGTCCTAGTGATATAGCAGGAAGTAACAGACCGGACTTGCCGGTGCGATTATATTTCATTTTGTCATAACGCGTTTCAGCAGCTTGATATACCATGTTCACCGTTCCTTTTCATGAGTTTGTATTTATATATCGACTTTAACATTCAAGATGAGAGCAGGCAATCGACACACATAACAAAAGCGATATTGCATAAAAAATCCAACATTAAGGTGAATATATGAAATAAAAACAAGATCGACAAAATGGAGTGAATACGGAAATCCGTGTTCACTCCATTAATAAATTTATTAAATCAGATCCGATTTCTGAAGCAAACGTTGAACCATAACGGCAACCTCTGCACCCATATGAATGGCTTAGTCCAAACCATAATGGCGGAATACATGTTCTTCTTGGAGGATCAAGCTCTTGAACTGGAAATATCCATACAGAAGGTCCATGAACAACCCATTGGGCAAGTCATCCTCAATGTCATCGATAACTCAATCCAATATGGGATAGAAGGCCGATTTCTTGGAGTGACATTATCGGAAACGGCGGCAACCGTGCAGATTGCTATAACGGATAGAGGAAGAGGGATTGCAGAGGAGGAGCAACAGAATATTTTCAGGCGGTTTTACTTAGTGGACAAAGGACGCCAAAGTAACGGTGCTGGTATAGGCCTGTCGATATCTGAAGAGATTATGAAAAAGCATGGCGGATCTATAACCGTGGAAAGTCGTCCCTATGAATGGACAACGTTTACTTTGACAATTCCAAAGAGAGATTCCGATGTTACGTAACTAATATAAAATCCCAACATCTTGTTATTGTCATCATAATAGGACAATCTGGCCTTGATGAATAACGGCACGATACATAATTTGGCATTCGGTATACTATAAATATAGAGAAATTACTTGAAAATTATTAAGAGACCGCTTACAATAATAAGATTGTCGGTGTTGGTGTCAGTGGCGGGAATGGAATCGAGATTCAATGGAGATACGAATGTAAGTCTTGCCAGCATTTGATTTGATGCCTCGAAGGTGAAGGTATTCATTGATCCTAGTATCAAGTATACTATATTCATATTGATCTAATAATGGACAAAAAGGAGCATATAAATTGGCCTATAACAGCATTATTCTAAGATTAGAATTAACTCATTCTATGGTCGACTTTGGAGATGTAGCCTCGGCTATTAGTAAAGCAGGTGGAGATATTACTTCGATTGATGTAATTCGCTCTGGACAGCATTCTTCTGTACGTGATATTACAGTTGACATCGTAGACCAAGGTGAGTCGCGGATCGTAGACTCGCTTAACCAGCTTCAGGGAATTACAATTATTAACGTGTCGGATCGAACCTTCCTAGTGCATCTGGGTGGGAAGATTTCAATTCAGCCGAGTCTGCCTATTAAGAACCGAGATGATTTGTCGCGTGTATATACACCAGGAGTCGCTCGTGTTGCAACAGCCATCTATGAGAATCCAGATAAGGCATATTCTCTAACAATTAAGAGGAATACTATAGCCGTTGTAACGGACGGAACAGCTGTATTGGGACTAGGAGATATTGGGCCGTATGCAGCTGCACCTATAATGGAAGGAAAGGCCATGTTATTTAAGCAGCTGGCGGGAGTAGATGCCTTTCCCATTTGTTTGGATACGAAGGATACGGAGGAAATCATCCGGACGATCAAGGTAATGAGTCCGATCTTCGGAGGGATTAATCTGGAGGATATCAGCTCTCCCCGTTGTTTCGAGATTGAGACACGGCTTGCTGAGGAACTGGATATCCCTGTTTTTCATGATGACCAGCATGGAACGGCAATTGTTGTGATTGCAGGGTTGCTGAATGCATTGAAGGTTGTTGGCAAGAGGATGGAAAAGGTCCGAGTTGTCGTTAACGGAATTGGTGCTGCTGGTGTGTCTATTTGCAAGATGCTGTTAGCCGCCGGGGTGAATGATCTGGTTCCTGTTGATCGGGATGGAGCTATTGTGCGAGGTGGGGAGTACATTCATCCGATGTGGCAATGGCTTTCTGAGCAGTCACAGATTGGAACTGTAGCAGGTAGCTTAAGTGATGTGGTTCGGGGTGCTGATGTGTTTATTGGTGTATCAAGAGCTGGAGTTCTGAGCGTTGAAGATGTTAAGAACATGGCTCCTGACTGCATCGTATTCGCCATGGCAAATCCTGATCCCGAGATTGACCCAGAACTCGCATTACCACACGTCCGTGTACTTGCCACAGGCAGAAGTGATTATCCCAATCAGATCAATAACGTGCTGGTCTTCCCCGGTATCTTCAGAGGGGCTCTTGATTGCAGAGCGCGGCGAATTAACGAACCGATGAAGCTGGCTGCTGCCAGAGCGATTGCTTCTGTAGTTTCCGAAACTGAATTGAATGAGCAATATATCATTCCAAGTATATTTAATGAATTAGTTGTAACTAAGGTCAGGTACGCGATCATAGAAGCCGCAATTCTAACAGGTGTTGCTCGTCGTACACCGCCAGATTTCAGGTGATTTCCCGACGTAGAAAAAGCCATCCCGCAATGGATGGCCTTTAAGTCAGGGATTGCAGAGGAAGAGCAAAAGAATATCTTCAGGCGGTTTTATTGTTGTCGCGCTGTTCTCGGCAAACCTCGCCACACTAATAGATATGACTCGTCAATTAACTGCAATAAGATCTCTTCTGGCACGGACCCGTTCAATAGAATGGTGTTCCAGTGCCTTTTGTTCATATGGTAACCGGGTAGGATCACTCCAGGATATTGCTCGCGTAGCACCCAATTCTGTTCAGGGTCGCCCTTCAGGTTAACACTCTCAATGCCATCAGTATGGCCGAGCAGTGCAAACATCTTCTCACCGACGAAGAGAACAGGTAGTTGTGGATCAAATGGATATCGTCGTGATGTGCCCGGTTTGTTCAGCGCATAATCGTTGAGTCGATGATGGTCCATAGGATTACACCGTTGCAATCTGCCAGCGAACGCCATATGGGTCCTCAACTCGTCCGAACATAGTGCCCCGGAACATCTTCTCGAACGGCATAATGACCTCTCCGCCCTCGGACAATCCCGCGAAAGTCAGTATGGCTTCAGATTCGGTGTCGAACTCGAGTGTGATATCAATCTGATTGCCTGACTGGATCATGCTGGAGTCAGCTAAGTAAAATTGCTGCTCGCCAACTTTAAGGACAAGATGCATGACTTGATCCTTCATTTCCTCAGGTGCATGGGGCATATCTGCATAGGTTTTTATGCTAATAATCTCGCCCCGAAGTGCTTTGACGTAGAACTCTGCTTGTTGTCTTGCATCCTCAGAATATATGTACGGGGATAGCTTGGCCATGTATTCAACCTCCTAAAAGTGATGCCCTGTCGGGCTCATACTGAGTGGAAAATAATAATACTGTGGTCGATAAAAAGATTTTGTGGCTAAATAGCCCCAAGTCCTTTATATAACGGTTTCCCAGGGCCTTATTTCCGATGAAAGCTGGATTTCTTCCCTTGTTAAAGGCCTGGAGGGCCGTTAAGATAACGTATATCCCCTCAATCAACTATAAATGGGGTGTCGATTCTGAAATAAAGGCCTCAGAGGTCGTTATATCTTGAAAAGTAAGTGTTATGTTAACTATTAAGGGTCCGAAAGTCCCTTAACAAACCACGGACCATGCGTCCGACGACTGATCTCCGACGACTGACCACCGACCACCGACAACTAACCTTCCCCACCGACCTCTTGAGTCTTGAGCCGCAATGGTACTTGACTTGATCATATTACAATTCAAACGGAAAATCCACAATTTAGAAAAGTCTACGGGCGGTATCAAACCTCTCCTTTAATTGCCCATCGAAGCTACTGTAATGCACACCTTTTTCCTTAGAAAATGTGTGTAGGATTTGATTGTTACCCGCATAAATACCGACATGCCCAATATCGAGACCACGAGCGCTGAAGAATACTAAATCCCCCTTGCGAAGATCTTCCTTACTGATTTCTTGTCCTTCACCAGCCTGATTATAAGACACTCGGGGCAGATCCATACCGAGAACATGCTTGAACACATGCTTCACGAAGGACGAGCAGTCAAAAGTATCGGTCTGATTAGGCGATGCCCCGAATTCATATGGGGTTCCAGCGAAGGTTTCCCCATAGGCGATCAGTTCATCCGCTTGTCGATTGACCAAGGATGGACTTGAATAATCGGTGTACATCGGTTTGGCTGAGATAAACCCGATCACCATGTCCTTGGTTTGAACTTCCAACCAATTCGCATCGATCTCTCGAATAACATGTACACGTTCGCCCTTAGGAATAAGTCGATATACTAGACTATTAGACCCACTGCTCGGGTTATCACGTAGGTTTATACCATAGTCGACTGAGGTTTCGAACTGTTTGGCTGACGAGATAGAGATTGTCCTAGATTTCGGGTGCCATTTTACTACATTTCCAAGGGTTTCACTAACTAGACGAAGTGGTACAAGTGTATATCCATCGACGATCTGACCGGGTACGGAAAGGCTCAATGGTTGGTTGTTCTTGTAGGCTTTTGTTTGCCCGATTATGTAAGTAAAGCTAATGTCATCCTTGGTTGCAGTTACTTTGCGACTTGGAGCATTCCACTCCAGTTCAGCACCTTGTTCTTCAAAAATATCTCTCATCGGAACGAGTGTGTTACCATTAATGATTATAGGATCGACTTTGGGCTGTAGCCTCTGACCATCTATATAGATAATGGGGGGCTCTGGATTTATAGTTTCTACGGTATTCATTGCATTTGAGAGAGTAGCAGGGGTAAGAAGTAGTAAAGCGATTAGGATTGCTGCTGGTCTTATGATACTTTTATTAATGATCATTTATGGAATCACCTCGATATACAGACGATAAAAAATTGCATGAGGTTGCTTCCAAATCGTGGTAATTGGGTCGATCAGATGGAGAAAATCATGAATCTAGAACAGGCATATGTCCAATATCGCTCTCAGCTGTTTGGGTTATCATACAGGATGCTTGGTTCAATTAATGATGCAGAAGACATTGAACAGGATGTATTCATGCAGCTGTCTAACGTAAATATGACCTCAGCACGTTATCGTATTCTGCCTTCTATTTAAGATTCAAAGTGATACTTCTTAAGCAGCTTGTTGCCCAGATAAGTAGCAACACCATACAATACAATAGATAATATCGCCAGCAGGACAATGCTAGTCATTACTAGGTTCATCTGAAAAACTTGTCCGCCATAGATAATTAAATACCCGAGTCCAGCCTTGGATGAAAGAAACTCACCCATGATGACACCCACAAGCGTTAAACCTACATTAACCTTCACTGTAGCAACGAAATTAGGTATGCTTGCTGGAAGAAGTACCATGATCAGCATTTGGAAACGGGTAGCTCCTAAAGATTCCATCAATTTCAGCTTACTTTTGCCAATTTCCTTGAATCCACTTTCCACCATGATGATTGTGACTATGATCGAGATAGCAATAGCCATACCATAAATCGATATGCGGTCTCCAAGCCAGATGTAGAAGATAGGTCCAAGAGCTACCTTGGGCAGCGCGTTCATGACAACAATGTAAGGATCGAGCACTTTAGAGATGAAGGCAGACCACCAGAACAGAATAGCGATGATTGTTCCGAGCGTCATAGATATGGATATAGCTATTATCGTTTCCTTAGTTGTAACCCATGTGTGATACAGGATATTACCGCTTAGTAATAAATCCGATAATGAGGAGAAGATTAATGAAGGGCGACTTGTTAACATAGGTTCTACCCAGCCTTTAAAAGCGAATAGCTCCCAACATCCAAGGAATACAATAAGGACCATCAATTGCGCAAATCGTATTAACCATTTATTGTTACGTTTCATGCGAAGGTAAGCAGTGTAGTGGGGTGAATAAGCTGGATGTGGGGGAGAGGTGTTAGGTTCATACTTATTATTCTTTGTGAATTGCGCCACTTCCCTTCATCTCCTTCCAAATCGTATTGAAGTATGAATTGTACTCCGGCTCTTGCCGTGATAGCAGTGGAGTAGGTCGAAGTAATGTTGCAAAGTGGATATCGTGAATGGTGGTAATTGTACTGGGTCTTGGAGACATGACACAAACTCGATCTGCCATTGCTATAGCTTCAGATATGTCATGAGTGACTAAAATTGCAGTTTTCCCTTGGCTTCGGATAATGGATGAGAATTCATCCTGCAAGGATAATCGAGTCTGATAATCGATGGAGGAGAAAGGCTCATCGAGTAAGAGGATATCTGGATCCGTCATCAATGTGCGGATGAGTGCTACTCGCTGACGCATGCCGCCTGAGAGTTGGTTCGGATTGTAATAGGCAAAGTCAGCAAGTCCGTAATGATCAAGTAAATCAATTGCTCTCTGTTTAGCTTGTTTCAGGTCCATCCTGCGAATTTCCGCACCGACCATCACATTACTGAGAATATCTCGCCATTCGAACAAGTAATCGTGTTGCAGCATATAGCCAACGCGAGGGGAAGCACTGTGGAGAGCTTCCCCGAACAATAACACCTCACCTTTAGTCGGTTTGATCATACCTGAGATGAGGGAGAGCAGCGTGCTTTTACCACAGCCACTCGGTCCTACCAGACTAATAAACTCCTCGTCCTTCACGCTCAGATGAATGTCACGCAGTGCTTTGGTTTCGCTTTTTGAAGTGAAGTAGCTTAACGATACATTGCGCAGTTCAATCTGTGACATGAGGTTAATTCGCTCCTTTCCCTGCTTTCTTAGCGAAGGTCATATCAGCGATATCTTCCAAATTGACCTTCTGATCTTCTTGGAGTAATTCATTCTCCAGAAGAACCTGCTGTAGCGTAGTAAATTGCTCTTGGGTCATCTCTGGGTTGGTCACCCATGTATCCTGTTCTTTATACCGCTCTACGGATTGGATAATACTCTCTTCACTGGCTCCATCAAAATACGGTAACAGAGCCTTTGCTGCTTCTTCTGACGAGCTATCGTTAATCCATTGTGCAGCCTTACTTACCGCATTAACCCAACCCTGTATGATCTTTGGATGGTCCTTCAGGTAGGCAGCTTCGGCAACGTAGGAGGTTTCTGGGAAATTTCCGATTTCTTTGCCAAGTGAAGTGACGAAGAATGCGATTCCTTCTTTCTCTAGAGTGGAAGCGACGGGTTCGAACACCTGAATGAAATCACCTTGCCCATTTGTGAATGCACCCGCCAAAGCCGGAGCGGCAATGTTGGTAATAACCTCGACATCTTCTACTTTCTTCTTTAACAGCAGTGAATTGAATACAACCTGTGGTGCGCTTCCGGGACGCCAGCCAAGTACGGTTTTCCCTTCCAGTTGACTCCATGTAAAATTGTCGATTTTGTTGTGTGACATCAAGAATGAACCATCAGTCGAGGTCAGTTGATGGAAAACCTTGAGGGTCTTGTCACCATTCTGATTGAATATGAATATGGTTGTCTCTGGACCGATAAGTGAGATGTCTGCAGTGCCAGCGATCAGAGCGGCAGCCCCCTTGTCCGAGCCTTGTGCTGTGACCATATCGACCTCAATTCCTTCTTCCGCGAAAAATCCCTTCTCCATCGCTACGTAATGGGGAGCGTAGAAGATAGATCGAATAACCTCTGAAAACCGTACCTTCTGGGTTATCTTTTCAGTTGTGGGACTGTTCGAACCTGTACAAGCAGCTAACACTAATGTTGATATCATGAAGATTAGGAAACCCAGCCGAACACGAGTGTTTATAATAATCCCCCATCCCTTTCCTCATCTGACTTTATTGACTACTCTCTATATTAATAAGCATATGCCTGCTTTGAAGCTTGGGTGAATCGGTTTGTGGAGATTCTATCTTTCGGGAGATGTGCTGCATATGAAGAGCTACCATCTTTACATAGACTTTATTCGTCAAATGTTGCTATACTAATCTAAGGAAATTTTGCCCATCTTCTATTAAGAGGAGAGTTCATTATGCGGTCGAGTTGGCTCCATGAAAGTCGAAGAGAATGGGCAGTAGCAATAGCGATAGTTATGATAACATTGGGTGTTATCGGCTTTGTGAGATATCCAATTTATTATGAGTTTTATGCACCCGGTGAGATGGTATCGTTGCAGGATATTGGTATCCAGAGTAGTGCTCATATGGTATGGATCTATAATGGAACAACCGATAATCCGATAGAGAAATGGTATATGCGAATGTTCATTGGTGACAAGGATATTGAATTTACGAGAATTGGCTCTTATTATGCAGAGTTTAATGAGGATTTAGATGAGTTGTCTCAATATAGAGTGGATACCGTTGTTCATGCATTCAATGCGGTCATAACTGAATCGAATTCTGATTTAGTTTCGGGGTTAACCAATGAACGATTGGATCAAGTTCTTGCAGACACATCGAATTATTATGGCGATTCACTTGGACTGATGGTTGCAGTGGGGCTCATGGAAGAGAGTGAACAAGCAGACTACTCCCAGAGTGGGCAATATATCATAGCGGGGACAGGTACGATCGAGGAGGATTTCTCTGTAGGAGCAATAGGAGGAATAGAGCAGAAATTAATTGTTGCCGAGAGAGCGCATGTCACACACTTCTTCATTCCGAAAGATGAGGAATGGAATGGGGAGTGGAGCAATGAGGTAGAGGCGAGGAATGTAGTTGCCGAGCGTGGGCTGACCATGCAGGTTATCCCGGTGTCTACGCTGGATGAAGCCATTCAAGTTCTAAAAACATTGCCATAGAGAGGGGGATTTGCCTGTGAGCTATCCATCACGTTTATTCGGAAAAATTCACTTCCTGTTGCTAGCCATCTTCCTACTCTTAACCGTATGTATCCTAATAAATCAACTCGCTTATGATTTTTATACCGACTTCTATTTTGATAATCTGAGTGCCTTCGACCAAGTGATCATTACATATGAGAAAGAAATTCTTATCATAGCGATTGTCTCATACTTATTATGGTTACTACGTGTACACAGTGCGTTACGAAGAATAGAGCCTCAATATCCAATTAATGAGATAGACTACTTACTTCGGATGGTGCTACCTTTAGTTCAGTTTTGGGGAATTGCTTCAACCTTTAAACAGATGAGTAACTATTTTGCGAAAAACCCCTTGATCGCAAAAAAAGCGACAAAAATCAAGATCATGGTGGTCTTCATCTATATTTTCTTCTTTGGGTTGATCCCATTCACACTTATTGCCGATGAAGGCTGGGGTGGAACGGTAGTTACTTATATAATCTTATTAGGGTATATGTTTATGTACGTGATATTCCTTCTTACAACACATTGGATTAATCAATATCTATATATTTGTGTGCTAGCACCAATACCAGCACTAGCACCAATACCAGCACTAGCACCAATACCAGCACTAGCACCAATACCAACGTTAGCAACTGAGTGGACAGCTGATATGATCCATTCTCCATTTGTTCAGGCTAATATCTGGGCTCGATTAGCGGCTAAGGCGATTGAATTGTCCATCTTCATCGTCATAACGATTGCTGCTATTGTTCCAGGTGCAATGAATGATAGCGAAGGTCAAATGATCTTATTCATCTCGATCACATGGCTGAGTTGGGTAACCTACCTTGCCATTCATCTCTCTATCAATGGGCAGACGATCGGCAAATGGTTAATGAAGCTCAAAATTGTGAGAGCGGATACTGGTGCAGAGGGTGGTTTCCTTCATAATGTTCTACTTCGTTTGGTCGCTAATTATATAATTGGCATGATTGTGCCCTTTTATAGTTTAGTGGATGTCTTGTTTATATTCTCAGGAGAGGCTAGATGTATCCATGACCGGTTAGCGAGTACACAGGTAATCAAATTATGGGACAATCACGAAGCTTGATACGACCTTACGCTCGTTGCCATCGGATGGATTGTTTAACACCTTCCCTTTGTAGACAAAGGTGCTAGATCCACCACCATCAAGCGTATAGGCATCACGAACATTAAATTCAAGCAGCTTATCCTGAGCTTCCTCCAAAGTTACGCCAGAGCTTCCCTTTTGTCTGCCATCAATGACGATGAACAATAAATCGCCATTAGAGAAATGGCCGATTAATGTGCGAGGCTGTTTCGTATGGGCATAGGCTTGAGGGATGGTCATTTTCTTGCCATTTTTCAATAAAGTAGGGACGAAAGTTGCTCCTTGCAGGATGTTCATATCGGCAATCTGCTTCTTACTTGTTACGTTCCCGCCTACCAAATTGCCTTGGTCATTGAATCCAATGAAGCTCAATTTCGTATCATAGAATGTCTTAACTACTTTGTTAACGACTGTAATCCCCATTGGATACAGTAGTCCTTTCTTCTTGGAGAACCCTCCACCATTAATGGCGAGTATCGCATTCGTTCGCTTAGCGGCAGATTTAGTTGTTTCACCCTTATGACCGACCTTATCACCTGATAGCACGAGCTTCACTGCAGTGGGATCATGAAGTTTAACCTTTGCCATATAACCTCGATAACCTGCATCCTTGAGTGAAAAAATCTTAATATTGGCGCGCTCCCCGAACGTTTGTCCAATGGGTTTGCCTAAAACCTTCGATAATATAGTGTCTAACATACCTGTTGCTTCCTTGGTATGGGCGGCACTTTCCAAGACCATCGCATTGATGGATTTCTGTTGCTCCTTATATTGTGCGCTCTCCAGCTTGGTATCCTTGATCAACTCACTAAGTACCGTATGAATGGTTGTTAGTTGCCCTTCAGTAGAGTTCGATTTCTCGGCAATACCTTCGTAGGCAAGTTGGGTGCTATTTAGATCCGTTTGTAGTAAATCCACGTGCTGTTCTATCGGTTCTGTTGGAATAATCGCCAGCTTATATGGTTCGGTTAGGGAAGGTGCTTGTTTGTAGAATGCAAAGAAAAATCCACAGATCATCGTGCAGAATATTAGCGATAGGAGTAGAAATGCTCTAGTATGCACGGGCAGCTTCCTCCAGTTTTTTGATCAATTTACGGAGCTCCCCTAGTTCAGTGCTTAGCGCTGTGATCCGTTCGCTGAGTGCTTGTTTCGTCTCTGCTGATGAGCTCAATGTATCCCCAGCTAAGGACATTTCTTCCTTCACAGCTCCTAGTTCACTTTCTACGACACTAAATTGCTGTTGAAGTAATTCGGCTTGCTCCTTGTGCTCATTCAGGCTTGTCTGTAAAGCTTCCAGCTTGGTGTTCAAGGTCAGAACATTCTCATCATTGGTTTCTTGGATCATGACGAGTTGCTGACGAATATCACCGATATAATAATGAGCAAGATTATAGGTGCCATAGATGAGTACTGCCCAGCATAGGCTGATGGCAGACCATTTGATCCACTTAGGAATAACTTTGTGAGTACGAGTTAAATCTTTTCGAGCTAGATTCGTTTCAGATTCATAGATGATTTCGGTCATAGTTGGATTACCCTTTCTGTATGGTCTTTATGTAGATTGTAATTAGTGTTCTCCTATCCTATCACATGTTGACGAAGAATGTGGACAATAGGTTTCAGTAAATGAATCCAGAATAAGTCATATTAACCCACGTGGTTGTATATCATGAGTATGAATGATATATGAGGGGTGTGGTATGAATGGCGATTATAGAAGGTATCCATTATCTGTATACGATCCGACCCGGTGACACGTTATACACAATTTCACAACGATTTGGTAGTCCGATTCAGCTGATTGAGCAGACGAATGCGCTGTTCCCGCCTTTTACGGATCCATTCTTAATTTTCCCGGGACAACTCATCGTTATATCCGAAATTGGGGTAGGTCAGAGATCGGCAATCTCGTACATCGTAAGTCCGGGAGATACGTTGTACAGCATCGGACGGAGATTCTCAGCTACACCGGATATTATGGCAGGGTTGAATCCACAAGTTACGAATATCAATCTGATCTATCCAGGAGTGCCCTTGAACATCCCAGCATTCATCTATGAAGTGGAAGCCGGTCAGACCCTGTATGGTCTATCTCGTGGGATGGGTATTCCCCTTAATCAGCTCATCATGGCCAATCAGGGTAGACCAGGATTCTCTCCTGATGTATTGTTCGTTGGATATCGACTTATTGTTCCTTTACCCTTATCACATAATATTATCGTATACAGGCCGCTTCCAGGTACTCGTGTAAACTCAGGGCAAGCTATTGAAGGTATTGCACGAGCATTCGAGGCAAGCATTGAATATCAGGTTAGGGACGATCATGGAGTAGTGGTGACAAAAGAACAATATTTGACCACCTCCGCTGGCGCACCTGCTTATGGCTCCTTCTCAACAGCGCTGACATTCGATCAAACACCGACGACAGCTGGAGGAGAGCTGTGGGTATATGCCCGTAGCGCCAAAGACGGCCGCATCATCGATCTGGTTCAGGTGCGTGTGTATTTCACATAACTTGTCAATCGAACAACCAATAAGCTCCATATAAAGATTTCAGGAATCTCCACAATAAGTACTTTCCCCCGTTCACCATTTTCAATCAAATAAGGGAGATGCTGTGGTCGACCCATGTTCTGATCAGGAGATGCATAATAAACGGTAGTTACCTCTTGGTCGACCTGCATCTTCATCGTAAGCGGACCGATCATTGAAGGTCTTTCTTTTCCCTCATTCCACGTATCATTCGTTATACCTATCAGATTAATAAAGTTTATCGTGCGAAACTCGCGGTTCTCTTTGATGGTAATCCATACCTTATCCGGCTCACCATACATGCTATAGTTATAACCCTCAAATATATATTCCAGATTATCTCCATCTGCATGGGTCATGCTCACATCCTGATAAGTATCATCATAGAAGAAGTTTGCATATCGAATCATGAAATCATAATAATTGCGGATTTCTCGCATGAAGCTGTTACTAATCTGTGAATAGTCGACATAATATCCTTGTGTGAGCACACCGTTTTTCTCCCCATGTAACAGATGATATCCTCCGCCGGACACGATTACTGCTGTAACCAACAATGCAGAAGTTTCAGCTAGATGTGTCCGTTCTAGAGGCTCCTCACGGAATGGGCTTAAGTAAGCTGCCAGAATAACGGGCTTGCCTGGTCCCCAATTCTTCGCCCAACGAATCAGCTCTCTCAGATGATGGTAGCGTTCATAGGGCTTCCAAACTTCTATATAGATGGCGTCTTGATTGGCTGGAGCTGTAGCCTCAACGGGCCAATTACCTACATTGTTGAAAATGAGGATTATCTCATCTTTGACAGATGATAGTGCTGTCCGGGTGTTGTTAATAAGCTTTGGGAAATGTTGCTCCAGACGTATATATGCTCTGTTGCCGTCCAAACGGGAAAATCCCGTTTTTGGGAATCCATATGTATCCATATGAATGCCGTCGAAATCCAACTGTACAATGGCACGACGATATTGATCGATGATGTGTTGATGCCAGGGTGATCGTTCTTCGATGTTCATAATACGGAAAATCCCAATAAAGTCCACAACATCTCCAGCACTATTGTACAGGGCCCAATCAGGATGCTGCTCATAGAATTGTCTACTAGCTGCATATACGGCACCATAAGCCACAGCTTTCATCCCGAATTGGTGACAGGCGGTTATCTTCTCCCTGACGGCATCTAGTCTTATGGTACGGCCCATGAGATCGGTGAATTCGTCAGTTGGCGGAAGAAGCTCATCATGTCTATACATCCAGTCATAGAATTGGACCATATTCAGATGAAGCTTGTTCAGAGACTCCAGATCCTTAAGATCACCGATATCACCTTCATAAAAGTCACTGAGAAAGCCATAACGCATCGATCTGCGATAATCGGATACAACATCTAATGCACTGGAAAATGGGATGCAATGGTCACCGATATACAATCTTACATCTACTCCTAGACCGTCGAATATCGCTTCATATGGGGGGAAAACGACCAATATCTGTTTCTTAAGTTCAGTGGCTAACTCAAAATGAGCACCATTCGTTGCAATTACTTGATCCCCGAATACAAGATCAGCTTCATATCGCATGCCATCGATGGGTTGTTGAGATGTATACTCAAGCTCGATTATAATGTTGATCTCTTCACCGGATATAAATTGTGCCTTGGTTGGATATACATCTATAATTTGTGCTTGCATGTGAGTTTCATCCTTTCAATGCGCCGGCCGTTATACCTTTAATGAAATATCTTTGGAAAATGAGGAATGCAATTACAGCAGGTCCGAGTCCGATCATAGCCGCAGCAGCCATCAGATTCCACTGAGCACCATACTTCTGGAAGAACATCGATACCGCGAGCGGGACGGTCTGCATCTCTTGGCTCTGCAGGAAGAATACAGCCTGACCATAGTTGTTCCAGATCCCGAGTCCTGTCAGGATAATGACCGCAGAGGTGACCGGCTTCAAGAAATGGAAGGTCACTCTCCAGAAGGCAGAGAAGTACGTACAGCCATCAATAATCGCTGATTCCTCTATTTCCTTGGGGAGCGTGCGGATGAAGTTGGTGTACAGGAATACAGCAAAGGGTAGTGAAGTTGATGCAGTCAGCAACACCATAGCCCAGTGTGTATTGATTCCACCAATAGTCTTCATTAAGGAATAGAGTGGAACAGTAATAATGATAGCGGGAATCATCATACAGACAAGGAAGGTATAGAAGATAATCTTGTTCATCCGGTTGGAGAACCTAGCAATCGCATAACCTGCTGAGCTGGAAAAGAAGACGATGATTAGAACTGCCCCAATAGTGATGATGAATGAATTGATAATGGCGCGACCGATTTGGGCCGATACCCAAGCCTCAGAGAAGTTGAGAAAACGAAAATCAGGGAGTGGGGAGAAACCCTCGAAGAATGTAAGTGTGGGTGACTTTAATGACAGGAATAACAAGACGTAGAAAGGTACTAAAGAGACTAGGCTGATCAATATTACGAATGTGTACCAGGAAACTTTCTTCATATCTAACTCAACTCCTCTTCACATCTCGATCTCATGCTTGCGGGTCAGCTTTAAGAAGAGCAAAACCGGTACGATAATCATTACGAACAGAATAAGTGCTACTGCGGTTGAGTAACCGGTAAAGCTACCATACAGCATTCGAAGAATATATATACTTAACGATTCCGTACTATAACCCGGTCCGCCTTCTGTCAAAGCAATAATCACCTCGAATACAGATAAGGAACCGATAATATTCGTCACCACATTAATCTGAATGGAAGGGTAGAGCAGCGGAAGCGTTATATATCTTAATGTGGTATAATAACCAGCCCCATCGATTCGACTAGCTTCATAGATTTCCTGAGGAATAGATTGTAAGCCAGCCAAGTAAATAATCATCGTCATACCGACGAATTGCCATACGTTGACTAGAATAATAACCTTCAATGCAGTTGAACTATCACCCAACCAATTACCATCCATCGCTTGTAGATGAAATAAATCGAACACATGGTAGAGGAATCCTCGCTGAGGCTGGAGGATGAAATACCAGATATAACCCATGATCAAAGGACTGATGACCGCAGGTAAATATACAATAGCTCGAACGATGCCTTTACCTCGATATGGACGATCGAGCAACAACGCGTACATTAAGCCGAGAATATTCAAAAGCGGTGCACTCCCCAAAGCGAAGAATACCGTATTGTACACATCAGTCTTGGCGCGATCATCTTGGAAGAAATCGATAAAATTCTGAAATCCGACGAAGCTAGGGGCTGTAACACCATTGGAATCCGTCAGACTGATACCAATACCCTGAGTCAGAGGATATATAAAGAACAACGCGAACAGCACAATCGCAGGTATGGCCATGACGCGATGCAGATTGGTGTTCAGTTTGTGTAATAGGAACATTATGACCTCTCCCCAATAAGAGGGCTGTAGATTGATCAAGATAAATCTACAGCCCTTTATGATGTACCTTTCCTTTATCTCGTTGATATGATCAGTAAAGTTTTATTTGTTTGTTGCGTTCCAAGCTTTATCCCATGTTTCACGATAAGCCTTGGCAAAGTCGATCGACTCCTTGTACTTGCCAACTAATAATTCTTGGACCATACGTCCTGCATCATCGCCTGAGAATCCTGATGGAACATCGCTGAATGCAATGTTCACACCAGTGCTGAGTGCTGCTGTAACCTGATCCTTTAGAGGACCCCAATCCGCTGTAACATCCGTGAAGGCCGGTGCGGTCTTCGTGAATTCACTGTATGCTTTTAAATTCTCTACAGTGAACAAGAACTTTAGAAATTTCTTAGATTCCTCAGGATACTTCGATTCGGAAGTGATAGCGTATCGGGAGTCGTCAGCAGAGATTATTGTTGGCTGAGTACCTTCTATGATTGGAGGAAATGGGCTAAAACCAATATCATTCGCCAAATCCGGATTGATGGTCAGTAGGTCGCCAAGCACCCAAATCCCTTGGCTGATAATCGCTGCTTTGCCCGTAGCGAATGCTTCCTTCTGATTATCGTAGGTAGCCGTGACTGCATCTTTGTTGAACAAGCCAGCTTTTTGCAGCTCTAGTATTCTCATTGCGAATGTATCCATACTGCCGCCTGGAGCATCGAATTTCAGCTTGTCACTCTCATTGTTAATTAGCGCTTTGCGAGAATCGTATACGCCATATTCTTGCTTAATGACGCCATGGGCCATGAATTCAATGAGGTGATTGAGTGTCCAAGCCTCCTTACCAGCTAAGAACATCGGTACCACATCAGGCTTCTGCGCTTTAATGGCATCGAGGTTAGCTCGGAAATCAGCCCACGTCAGTGCTTCCTTCAGTCCAAGTTCGGCAAATATTTTCTTATTATAGAAAATACCCGCTGTGGTTACGTTCGTCGCAACTCGAAATTGTTTGCCAGTCTTAATATCTGTAGATAATTCCTTGATGGATGGCAGCACCCTGCTCCAGAATGCTTCATTCGAGAGGTCGAGATATTTGCCTTGATCAATATAATCTTGCTCGGATACGGTTGTAATATCTGGAACATCACCGGAAGCGAATTTGACCTTGATCACATTGCTTGCTTCCTTCTGATATTCTTGCTCCACGATAATTCCTGGATTCTGCTCGTTAAACTTTGCGATCAGATCATTCATGAAATCTACGGTTTCTATCTTTCCTGTGAAGAACTTCAGCTTAACAGGGTCCTTGTTCGGTTCTGGCTTCGGTTCTTTGTTTGTAGTTGCTACATCCGTTGCTCCGGTGTTGTTTGTTGCGTTATTGTCTGAATTATTCCCACAACCGGCAGCTAATCCTAAAATGAATATGAAGCATAAAAGCAATGTTACCCCTTTTTTGATCACTTGTGGTTCCTCCTAAAAGTTTTTGTTGACCACGCAAGTGGTCGATAAAACTACTTCGTGAGCATAAGCTAAGTTTTAGAGTTTAATTTGTCGACACCTCTATCGTACTGGAGTCAGTACGAAGCTGAAATACCGCTTTTCTATGATTTTGGTGCGGGTTTTTACACTTTCCTGATTTGTACTGTTCCTTGAACGGACGCTCTGCTATATTGGGGTTGAGAGGCGGAGGTCTTATTATGAAAATTCGTGCATTCGTTGAATGGAGCATCAAGCTAAAGCTGCTTATCATGACTGCGGGATTAATTCTCTGCTCTGTCTTTCTTGTATCAGTTTTATCTTATATGCAATATACACGTGATTTCAGTAAACAATCGTCCGACCGAATCGATCAGATCATCGATCAGGTTTCTATTAATATCGATACTTATCTGGATGATTTGTTCCGATTATCTTTATCGCCATATCGGAATGATGCAGTGATGAAAGCACTTGATCGCTCCGAGCAGGAATCGGAAATCCGACAGCTGGAAAAACGATGGATGGTTGAACAATTTCTCGACGATATGATGATTATCCCACGGAGGGACATATGGGGAGTCATGATCCTAACTGATGATATTTACTATAGTGGAAGAATAAATCCGGGTTCGCTAGGAATTGAGGATTACCGTCAATATGATTGGTTTCAGGCCGCATTGAAAACTCAGGATCAAATCTATGTCCCAACGGATCGACAAACTGAGTCTGGCATACGTGATGTGCAACTGTTCTCGATTGTCAAACAAATTCGCAGCACTCAGAATACCCAAGACATTCTTGGTGTGATAAAGGTTGATGCCAATTATAAGGGTATTGAAGATATTGCAAGCAGAGTAGATATGGGAATCGATGGAGGATTGTATATTCTGGACGAGAGTGATCGAGTGATCTACTCCTCAACCAAGAATAATAAGAAGCACCAAGCTGCATTGGCGCAATTAACCAATCCATTAGCAAGTAGATTAACTGCACAGACCGAACAGAATGAATATCTGGTCAATCGTGCAGATTTACCCCGATTCGGTTGGACCATTGTTGCGATTCATTCCTTCAAGGAACTGAATAAGGATGCATCTCATACGCGTAATATTGCATTCCTGATGGCGATCATCTGTTCCTTTCTAGCGATAGGCGTACTTTATTTCTTCGTCAAGAAAGTGATGAATCCTCTTCTAGCTATTGTTAAGCTGATGAAGGATGTGGAACGTGGAAATCTGAAAGTCCGTTTTCCCAATCAACGTTCTGATGAAATTGGTTATCTGGGTACATCCTTTAACGCATTGGTAATCAAAATCAGCGATATGCTGAATACGAATACCTCGTTAGTGAAGGAAGTATATGAAGCGCAATTGCTACAGAAGGAAGCACAAATTCGGACCTTATTCAATCAGATTCGGCCACATTTTATATTCAATACACTTAATATGATCAGCTTATCGATGCAGTCTGGGAAGCAGGATCGTGCGATTGACCATATCGAGAAGCTGAGTAGTATTCTACGTAGCATGACCGATTGGGATCGAGAAATTTCATTGCAGCGTGAGCTGGAATTGTTGAATGCCTATTTAAGCATACAGAGCAGCCGATACGAAGGTAGATTGGAATATGTGATCAGCATTGACCCTAAGCTACGTTCATGTCTGATCCCAGCATTGCTGTTACAGCCTATCGTAGAGAACGCAGTTGTACACGGTTGCGAAACGAAACGAGACCTCACAACCATTCAAGTAATCGGTCAAATTGGTAATCAAGCTATAACATTCCGAATCATAGATGATGGTCAAGGCATGGATACACATACATTGAAGCAGCTGCAGAACAGATTAGAACAGTCTGCGTACATGAATCAGAGTATTATTCATATAGTAGATCGTACCTCCTATTCAAGTAGTGGTACGGGCATTGGGCTAGTTAACGTTCATCGCAGAATTCAATTAAGGTATGGAGACCCTTATGGGATAGAAGTGGAAAGCCAACAAGGTAAGGGTACCCAAGTGACTGTCACCCTACCTTACAATTCAGAACAGGAGTGATAAATCATGTACAGAATTATGGTGATCGACGATGAACCGTTGACCAGAACCTATCTGAAGGTACAAATTCCCTTGTTAGATCCACAGTGGGTCGTTGAGGGAGAGGCTATGGATGGTCAAGAAGCTTTGGAGATCTTACAATGGTTATCCTTTGACTTGATTATCACCGACATTAAGATGCCGATCATGGATGGTTTGGAGTTGTGCCGTCAAGTTTCCATTCAGTATCCAGCGGTGAAGATAGTTATTCTATCCGGCCATGACGAATTCTCCATGGCCCAACAAGCCATTCAATATGGTGTGAATGAGTACTTGTTGAAACCGATCGTCCGTGATGAACTGAGAGAATGTTTACGACGTATGTTCGTGATTCTCGATAAGGAGAGACAAGCTGAGCAAGCTCATGCTACTATGCTGCATCTATCTGCGGATACGAAGAAACAAGTCATTCGTAATTTCTTTCGTGCTGCAGCCATGGATAACAGCGCAGAGGTTAAAACCTTGTATCCGTTATTATACCGAATGAAGGTAAGTCTCATTGAATCTGAAGGTGCTATTATGATCTTGGCATTGGATGAGGATTTAATGCTGCAAAAGTCAGTATATCTCGCTGATCTATCCGTGTTCAAATATATTCTTTATCAGGTAGTCACTGAGATTATAGAGATGGATAACATGGAATGTGTGTCGTTCGACGAAGAAGAGTATACAATCATTCTGATCACAGGTGAAGATGAGGAAGAAATTCTTCTTCGTTGTCGTGTGCTTCATGAACAGGTGAATAATGTGCTGTTCAAGAATACAGGAATCACAGTAACTGGTGCGGTTGGCAGCTGCGTCTACGATGCACTTCAATTGCATAACTCTTACCAAAAAGCGACTCAAATGCTTCCATGTCGACTTGTTGGAGGGGGCGGCTCCGTATATGAATGGAATGAACGATCCATCATGCTTAAGCAGATCCAAGCTATAGACGATGCGCTGACTTCGGTTTCTTCCGGTGTGCTGGAGAATAATGAAATCATCTATACACTGGGTATCAAGAATTTGCTAGACGTAATGGAATTGAATGAGTGTTGTGGTTCTAGAATTGTTTCGTTCGGTTATCGTTTGGTCTCTCGTCTGGCTGATGCACTTGGTGATAGTTCGAAGAAAGCCAATGAAACAGCATTATTTGTTCTGCGTGATTTTCAGAATAACGAAGGTTGGGATCAACAAGAGAGAAGAGAACGGATCATCGAGCAATATATATCGATCGTCCATATGTTCGTGCAACACGAAGCTGGGGGGGAGGATGAGAATTCCATCGTCAGGCGGGCGAAGGCCTACATTTATGATCACTATGCTGAGCCGCTCAGCTTGGGATTAATTGCAGAGCAAATTGGTGTTTCTGTAAGCTACTTAAGTAATATATTCCATAAGAGTGTGAATGAATCTTATATCAAATTTTTGACAAGGGTCAGAATGGAGCAAGCAGCTAAGCTGCTTAAATCCAGTAGTGAGGAGAAAATTTACGATGTATCTGATAAAGTTGGGTATGTGAGTGTTAAGCATTTTTCCCATGTATTTAAACAATTCTACGGAATACCGCCGGGTGAATATCAGGAAAGGAACCATAAGGTAGAACGATCAACATGGTAGATTACATGCGGCTGCATAAGCATATTGAAGCTATACACTAAGCTCGCCAGTCTGTCCACTGCTTAGGATGTAATAAATGCGGATTTCACCGTCTTCGATATAATAAACCGTAACATCCCTCACTAGATTATCGTCCGTCCAACCGATGAATAGCTGTGAGATGAGCTTGCCCGAGAGTAAGCCTGAACGATCATATGGAACGGTCACTTTATGATCTGTTTCTTGTACAACAATGTATCCCTTCTCGGATACCGAATCGAATCGCCACATTTCATGGCCGTCGAACTCATCATCAACATTCGTATAAGACCGACCGAATCGCTCTTTCACCTCCGTTTTACTCATCCCCAGTTCAAGCTTATCCTTTACATAGGAAAGCTCATTCCCCTTAACCCTAGTATCGAACGAACTGCAACCCACGATCTGTGTTCCTATTATAAGCATACATAATGCCAATAACACCGTTTTTCTCATATGCAGCGTCACCCGTCCTATTTTTGCCCTCTTGCACCATCAAACGTTGTACATCCACGTATTGTTGCAACAACGGAAGTAAGTATATGATAGAATGGAAAATATTCACTAATGACAAACCATTGAGGTGGTAGACCATGCGAAATGTACCCTCCCAACGATTGGACGATCGCATACTTAGAGTATGGAGTATTGTAGGTATGATTCATTCAGCTCTGATCTGCTTAATTGCAATTGGAATGACAGTGCTTACTATAATTTTTGATCTGCCTTGGTACTTGTCTGTTATCGCTATCGCGTTTGCAGTAACGTATACGGGATTCTTCGTGTTTCTGTACCCCAAGCTACGCTGGCGTCGGTGGAGGTATGATATTCATGAGCACGAAATTGAATTAATGCAAGGGGTTATTTTCTTAAGTAGAACAATAATTCCCATGGTGCGCATTCAGCATGTCGATACGACGCAAGGACCCATACTGAGACAATATGGTTTGGCGTCCATTACATTCTCAACGGCTGCGGGTAATCATGAAATTCCGGGATTATCTCTGGATACTGCTGACCAGGCTAGAGAGAGGATCGCTGAACTAGCGAGGGTGAGCCGTGAAGATGTCTGAACGCAAGAGGCTACATCCATTGTCCATATTCTTTAATGTGCTTAAAATTCTGAAAGATGCCTTATGGCCCTTTTTCCTCTTTATTTTCTCAAGCCTTTTGCAAGGAAATTTCGGGCATTTGATCTGGTTGTTAATAGGCATTCCTGCTGCAATCGGACTTGCGATTGGCTGGGGTATTCTATCTTGGTTACGGTATCAGTATGTAGTTGAAGAAGGTGTGTTAAAGGTCGAGCGGGGAGTTTTGTTCCGTAGAAAACAATACATAGCCCATTCACGGATTCAGACCATCGATGTGGTTGAAGGACTGTTTCAACGATTGTTCGGTGTTGTGAAGCTGCAGGTGCAGACGGCTGGCGGGCAGAGGCCAGAAGCTGTTATGTCGGCAGTTAGTCGTAAGGATGCAGAACAATTACGGTGGTTATTGTTGGGGCAGGCTGATGGTCAGCCTGAAGAGATCTTAGAAGTGGACTGGGAGACCGTGAATCCGAGTGTAGTAGAAGTGAATACGACTGTTGTCGAGGCAACTCCAGCCTCGGCAGGGCATTTCTATCGACTATCCGGAGGACGATTGTTCATTATGGCGATCACTTCAGGCAGCATTGGTGTAATGGCTTCCTTCCTCGCAGCAGGTTACTCACAAGCAGGCAATTTGTTCGGAGATGACCACATCCTAAGTCTGATAACGGAGTGGCTGTTCGATGTCCCTATCTTCATCACGATCTTAGCCTTATTCATGTTCTCATGGCTGCTGTCTATAGCGGGAACGATGCTGAAGTATTATGGATTCACGATTCGTGTTTCTGGGGAGAAGCTGCATATTAGCCGAGGATTATTGGAGCGGAGACAAGTTGCGATTCCACTAACCCGAATCCAAGCGATCCGAGTTGTGGAATCCCCTTTGCGACAACCATTCGGATGGATGTCGGTGTACGTGGAAAGTGCAGGATACGGTAAGGGTAAAGGCGAATCGACACTACTATTCCCACTGTTGAAGAAGTCTGAACTTGGGGACTTCATTGCTAGTATGATTCCGCAATTTCAAGTTGAATACATATTAAACCGACTACCTCAACGTTCAATGCGCAAATATGTGACTCTACATACGTTCATCGCATTGTTGATATCGGTTCCGTTCTGTTTTTTTGACCCATGGGGGTATCTGGCATTGCTTCTTGTGCCGTTGTCAGCAGCATGGGGTTTTGTGAAATATAAGGAAAGTGGATGGACATGGGTTGAGAGTAACCGCATGTTCATCATGCGATCACGGCTCGTTGAAAGAACGATCGTCTATATCCCCAAAAATCGCATTCAATACTTCAAGCTTGGGGAAAGTCCGTTCCAACGGAGATCCGAATTATCAACCATCGTGGCTACCGTCGCATCGAATGGTCAGGCGGGCTCCAGCTTCAAGCTGAAACATATTGCAAGTGAAGACAGCTCCTATTTGCTAACTCTATTACGACCTTAGTGTGATTCTCCGGGCAAGTATACATCGAACTTGAACTCATCTTTGTTGAGGTCAAATTTCTGTACATGAATACGAACTCCACTGTCACTGCTCATATTCGTAGTTGATAAGTATATTTTCTTCTGAACGGGCTGTAGTACGATCCATTCTGGGAATGTATAGCTGCGGTTCAAGTATTCTAATACAATACTCGCCGGTAAGCTTAATGCACCCACTTGGAAGTATTGCTGTTTCAATACAAGATCACCATTCGCTTGTAGTATCGGTTCAAAGGCTATAGAGATGGGAACTTTGATTCCTAATATCCGTACATCCCCATGGAACTGCAGATCATTATCCAGGGAAACTGTGTAGGACAAGCCGTCAGAATCAACATTCTCGTGCAAATACTTATTGATAACCTTCTCGAGCTCATCCTTCTGTGTGGTTACTTGGAAGCGTGCTGTATTCTTATTATTCTCTAGCTTGCTAATAATAATATGCCCTGTTGAAGGGTAGAGGAACACCAACCACGCTGAGAGCGCGAATACCGCGATAATGACGACGAAAAGTGTAATGAATACGGTCCGTACTGTAATCGACATATGGAATCTCCTATTAAGTAATATATGGTAGTGGAATAACCGAAGACTACTTCGGAGTGACCTGCAATCTGCACAAGAAATGTGCAAGTAGCGAGAGCAGCGGCAGCCCAGTGGCAAACTTGCACAAGAAATGTGCAAGTTTGTTAAATTGTTGTGAAACTACCTACAATACTAGCATGCCACGAGCAATCAGAGAATAGTTTAACATAATATAGCGAATTATGCCGCAAAGAGGAGCCGGAAAATATCCAGAAGAAAAGTAGCCCGAAAGTAGCTGAAAAGCAATCAAAAAAGTAACCCAACAAACCGAAAAAGGAGCCAATGCTGCTATTGGGCTCCTTGCTGTAGTGATGAAATTGGTTCATGAGTTGTTGAAGCCGAGTAACTATTTGTTTCTACGTATGATGCGGTAGCGGTTCTCCAAACGCTTAGCCGTCGAACCCCAGCTAAACTTTTGCTTAACACACCTACGCCCGTTGATTGCTAACCGCTTAGCAAAGCTATGATTACTCAGTATACGATGGATAGCGCTTGCGAAAGCAGCGGGATTATTGTAGTCAGCAACGAGCAAACCGTTATGCTCATGCTGAATGATCTCTGGAATGCCACCACGTCTTGATGCGATAACAGGTATGCCCGATGCCATTGCTTCAACATTGACAAGGCCAAATCCTTCGCGGTATTTTGTAGGACAGACGAAGATGTCGGCAAGCTGGTAAATGTGGTGAATACGAGCAGGTGGGATGTAGCCAGTAAAAGTAAGACGGATGTGCAGCTCTTTGGCAAGATGCTTGATTGTTCGAATATATGGGGATTGATATTGTTTACCAGGCCAGGATGACCCAGCGACTATGAGTCGTAAGGGTTTTCTGGTTTTTGGTATTCTACCCGTAGCTTTCACGAGCGTATGCAAGCCTTTCGTGGGTACAGTTCGCCCCACGAACAGAATATTCGTTGTCCCCGAGACTGACCATTGGCGCCGAAGACGTGCTCGTTCAGCCAGACTTCGAGGGCGGAACAAGGTAGTATTTACACCTTGGTGAGATGTGAAAAATTTATGCTTGTAAGCTGGAAAGCGCCGCTTCATAGTGGAGGTGACGAAATGTCCAACGGTTGTTACACCATTCACTAAGCGTAATACTTGATTGCCGCGATGTCTGGATAATCGGGACATGAATGTTAGGGAGTGCAAGGAGAGAATCATTGGCGTTCTGGGGAATCGTTTACGGACAGGCTGAATGAAGGTGGGGCGATTCTCCACTTGAATGAAATCGTACGCTTGTGAATGTGTTGCTCGCATGGCCTGACTAATGTATCGCGCTTTGCTCTTCGCAGAGATACGAATATGATGTATTTTACCCCCGCTTGATCGTCCGGTTTGAGGTAATCTGGGATGTGCTCGACTGATGATGGTGATCCGATGTCCACGCGCAGCTAATCTGCGGAACACCTGATCAATACACGTTTCCACAGAGCCACCCACTATGGCCGGTACAGGTAATTGCTCTGGTGCTATTACAAGAATCTTCAAGATAAGGTCCCTCCAGAATAGATTGAGATTGCTCATACGATGTCCATTCACTATATTCACAACTTCCCAAACATTTCAGGGCTACTCACATATATTGGTGAAATGAAGGAGGGAACAAGTCATTGACAACGATTGGAATATTATTAGATCACCGTGTTTACCGTAAGTTACAAATACGTACAATGGGTACTGAAAGAGTAAAGCTATATAACAAGGCCGCACATCGTTTGGGGTTGAAATTGCTGTATATGTCCTTACGTGGTATTCAACTGCGAAGCGGTAAGACCTTAGGACTTTTACGTTATGGAAATCAATATGTGAAAAGGACTCAGGCGATACCCAAGGTCATCCACAATCGAACATTTCCTCAAGGGGAAGCAGAACGTCGACATTTGAGAAGTCTTAGTGGACGCAGCTATGTGTTCAATGCACAAAACCGTTATTCCAAATATCGCATTCACCGTTTACTATCAAGCGATCCATGGCTACGTCGGCATCTGCCGCATTCGCTAACTTATAGTAGGGAAAACCTTCGGAGAATGATGAGCATCCATGATACGATATACATTAAACCTCAGCGGGGCTCGGTTGGTCGGGGCATCATACGTATACGACGGGTTAATGGTGGGCAATGGTCAATTCGAACCACAACAGGCGTTCAAACCTTGAGCAGGATTGCGATGTTACGTAAGGTACAACTGTATGTAGGGCATCGTTTATATATGATACAAAAAGGAATCCAATTGGCGACATACCAAGGTCGACCCTACGATATCCGTGTTTCAGTACAGCGAGTTCATGGAGGGAAATGGCAAGTGACAGGGATGGTTGGCAAGGTAGCAAGAAGTGGCAGCCATGTCACGAATGTGGCTAGGGGAGGGGCGGTCAAGCGATGTGAGCCGTTATTCCGACATGGTCGCTTACCTGTTCAAGCAACACGGGCAAAGGTAGTCAGAGCTTCCCTTCTCCTTGCCAATTATCTCGGTCGCAGGTTGTATCGACTTGCTGATATAGGTTTTGATATTGGCCTCAGTAAGACCGGCAAGGTCTATTTCATCGAGATGAATTGTCGCGACCAACGCTACAGCTTTGCGAAGGCAGGAATGCGCGACGTCTTCTACCGCACCTATGAGAACCCTCTACGTTTTGCTGCTTATTTGGCACGACGATGATTTTTAGGGCAGAAAAATGAAGGAGTCCTTAACTCTTCCGAGTTGGGGACTCCTGCTTGGTGCCTTACTAAATTAAAGAAATAGCTAACAAATTGAATAAGACGAGAGGGAGAATCTGCGACGAATAATAAGGGTAGTATGGCTGAATAACTGGACCGGGAAAGAAACGCATTCCCATTGGAGCCTGAGATACATCAAGATAGAGAAAATGATCATCAAAGCCAACGATGACTCCCTCATGCATCTCGCCCATCGTTGTATGGATACGTACACACTTATGCATATGATGTTTGCAAGCTTCATGCATCTTCTCACGACCATGGTGAATGGATTGCAGCATGGCTTGATCAGCTTGATATATCGGCTGATTCGCGATGGCAGGATTCGGATTCATATTCATTGCACCTCCAGATGAATTCTTGAAGATGGCATGTAGCCTCTTCTTCTTCATCCTATGCAATCGCCTATATTTGGTTTGGGCGGTAAAGAACAAATCGTTATTCTTAATGAATATTCATCAGAATGCCTGTGGATATGATGAGAATAAGCGTTGCTGCGATGATTGCAATCCCGGAGGCCTTACGGGATCGTAAACCTATTGCGCGAAATCCCCCTTTGTAATAGACCAAGGAGAAGATCATAATAGCGATGATGGATAATGCAACAACAATACCCGGCTGACGATTAACAAGAATGAATAGTATGCGCAGAGCGAATAATGTAACGAAGATAATCAATATTAATTTTATAAAGAATAGAACAGATTTCATCGTTACCTCCTAAAAATGTGGAAGATATATGTTGACGCCTCTAGCTTATCACAAAAGATCATGAAGGTGGGACAAAGAAGATGGCAGCGCATCTATTATCTATTAATCAGCATCGACCATGGCTTTTACCAGACAAGCCTTGGATCATGACGCAAACGTGGAACGAGTTATTGTTCGCGCACTGGCCTGTCTCGCCAGAGTTGTTAAAGCCCTTCCTGCCAGCCAATTTAGAGCTGGATACATACAACAATCAAGCTTGGATTGGGGTAGTTCCTTTCACTATGACTAACATTCGTCTGCGAGGGTTACCTCAGATTCCTTTCACTTCAGCATTCCATGAACTGAATGTGAGAACCTATGTGAAGTTTGGAAATAAGAGTGGCGTGTATTTCTTCAGCCTGGATGCGGCTAATCGTCTTGCTGTTGAAGTGGCGCGGACGTTATTCCATCTGCCTTATCGATATGCTCATATGAATTTGGAAGTATCTGCAGGTCAGAGCATTCATTATGAGAATGAGAGGCACGACCGACGAGCCAATCCAGCACAATTTCTTGCTGATTATCGTCCTGTATCCTCACCGTACTATGCTGAGAAGGGCACTCTGGCGCAGTGGTTAACCGAGCGGTATTGCTTATATACGACGGACTCGTCCGGTCACCTATTGCGAGGAGACATCCATCATGAACCCTGGCTCATACAGGATGCTGAAGCTGAAATTACGATCAATACGATGATTACCTCAGTTGGAATCTCTCAACCCGCTGAACAACCGCTTCTTCATTACTCTAGCCGTTTAAACGTACTCATCTGGGGGCTAGTGGATGCCGAATTGTAGGGGGACATTCACCTATTGAGAATTTGCTCATACATTGAATGATATCCGAATGGAGCTCAACAGGACATCTAGAGAGCATTCTCGATACGGATCGACTTCCAATTAAACACACTTGTTAGTCACGACGGTTTAATTTACAGAAGGAGGATTCATATGAATTATTACTCAAATAGTGGATATCAAGGGAGAAGGAGTGGAACTGGAGGTGGATGCGGATGTGGTTGCAATGGAGCGGCATATGGACCAATGCATTACCCAAATAGCTACTCACCGATGTACCAACCAACGTATCGTTCTGGAATTCAACCCGCATATCAATCTGGAAATCAACCTGCATACCAACTCACAAATCAACCTTTAAATCAATCTGCATACCAACCCATCCACCAACCCAACCAACCTGCAAATCAGATGCCGATCATGAATCAATCGCCAGCGATGCCAATGCCCGTTGATAAACAGGCCCCGTCTCCCGAATTATTGAGAATGCTTGAAGCAGCAGTTGCGGGTGAGACGGAAGACCGAATTTTCTACAAACAACTTATTGACCTTGCTCCAACCTCGGCAGAGAAAGATATCATCGCTGGTATTCGAGATGATGAGCTGTCCCATTTCAAGCAGTTCCGTCTCATCTATCGCGAATTAACGGGGAATGAAATAAAACAGCAATCGGAGCGAACATCGGAGGAACAGCCCCTATCTTATATAGCTAATTTACGCAAAGCACTGTTCGGAGAGATAGCAGCCGTAAAGAAGTACCGCGTAATCCGAAGTGAACTTTCCACTAGACCACATAGGGATATGCTCTTTAATATCATTACCGACGAACTGACTCATATGGGCAAGTATAATTATTTGATTACGCTTAATAAGCGAAACTAATGTCATCCCTATACGGGTATCTAACTCCTTGGGTGAGCCGAGGGGTTTTTACTCTGACGGTATTCTTATTAATCTCTATCATGATTATTGTTTACTTTTGAAATATGATTTCGTATAGTTATTAAATCTAATTAGGCTTTATTCCTACATATATGAGATCAGAGCTTTGAAGGAGTCCGTATGTTTAAAACGATAAAATTGTGTTCTTTTTTGCTACCCATGATATTGGTTCTAGTACTCTTCACAGGGTGTGCAGATGATCATGAACAATCAGTAGTGGAGCTTACGATTTCCGCCGCAGCGAGTCTGAGCCATGCATTAGAAGAAATTCAGAACCATTACGAGAGCGAGCATGAGAACATCCGATTAAGCTTTAACTTCGGTGCTTCAGGTGTGCTACAACAGCAAATCGAGCAAGGCGCACCCGCTGATATTTTCCTATCTGCTGCTTCTATTAATATGAGAAACCTCGTAGATAGGCACTTCATTGATGAATCACAACAACATAACCTACTGATGAATGAACTTGTTGTAATCATACCTGCTGACGGAAATCTGACTGTACATAGCATGGATGACTTGTCGAAGTCAGATATTGAACATGTAGCAATGGGAGAACCTCAGACGGTCCCTGCAGGGAGTTATGCGAAGGAAGCTTTGACTACAGCGAAATTGTGGGACAACCTTCAATCTAGAATCGTTCTGGGGAAAGATGTACGACAAGTACTTACGTATGTCGAGTCTGGGAATGCCGAAGCGGGTTTTGTTTATCAAACTGATGCACTTGCTTCGAAGAATGTTATTGTAGCTTTTCATGTTGATCCTACAACGTACACTCCCATTGAATACCCAGTCGGAATTGTAAAAGCGACGAAACACAGCAATGAAGCACTAGATTTCTACATGTACCTTCAAAGCCAACAATCACAAGATGTATTCTTAAAATATGGATTTTCAGTCCCTAAATGATGGAGTTGCATGTCGGTATGAGTGAATTTCTATCACCTGTTTTTATTTCATTAAAAGTTGCTTTCTTCTCTAGTCTATTTGTCCTTCTGATAGGTGGTTTGGCGGCTTGGGGGATGTCACGTCGGAAGTTTCGGGGGAGAACGGTATTAGAAACGATCATGCTGTTGCCACTCGTGCTGCCTCCAACGGTTGTAGGTTTCATTCTACTCGTTCTTCTAGGTAAGAAGAGCTGGATTGGCGGCTTGTTTGAATTCATATTCAGTCAATCGATCATATTCACGTGGGGGGCTGCGGTGATCGCTTCGATTGTCGTGGCTTTCCCGTTAGTCTACCAAATTCTCAAGACAGGTTTATCCTCGGTCAGCAAAGAGCTAGAGGATGCCGGGAGGTCGATGGGAGCAAGTGAATGGCAGGTGTTGCGATTCATTACGATCCCATTGGCATCGCGGTACATCATGACTGCATATATTCTCGGGTTTGCGCGCGGCTTAGGTGAATTCGGGGCGACCTTGATGATTGCCGGCAATATTCCGAATCAAACACAAACCCTTCCAACCGCAATCTATATTGCGGTTGAGTCGGGTAACCAGACGATGGCCTGGCTGTGGGCAGGTGCTATCATCATAATCTCCTTCATTATGCTTCTAGCGGTCGGTCCGAGGAAGTAACTCCAATTGGCATAACTCCAACTACTTAGCCCAGTAATATGTAATTAGTCGATTTTATCGAGTAACTCCACTCTCAGCGCTCTTAAGCTTTCCTCAGCTTACCCAATTCGGTTACGATCGCTTCCATTTCATTGATACTGTACTGATTCTTACTGCTCACCAAATCATAAATGTCCTTAATGTCCTCGTACTGAGAGATATCGAAAGATGCTGGGCGAAGTGCAGCAACCGCGGCCATCTTCAGTCTCCTTGTAATATCCTCGATCATAAACTCGATATTCTCTGCTGTGGGTGTGGATAAATTGTTAGTCATATTGTAACTCCTCCTAAAAGTTTTTGGTTATGATGGATGCGCGAGCAGACGAAAAAACTACATCGTAAGCATAAGCTAAGTTTTTGGTTATGATGGATGCGCGAGCAGACGAAAAAACTACATCGTAAGCAAAAGTAAGTGATGGTTATTGTTCAATGAATGGTTCTATGCATGCAGGAACATCATTCTTCACATTACCGACCATAGGTGATACCTGATAGGCGGTCATCGGTTTACTCGGGAATGGAATTAACAACTGTTGCAGCACTGTAATATCGGTAATACTCCGATCTAACCAGGTGTCATGATGTTCTTTGGGCAGGATGACTGGCATGCGATCGTGAATCGTCGATAAAATATCATTCGATTCGGTGGTAATGATTGTGCAGGAATGAAGCTTATTCCCATCTGGGGCTACCCAATTGTCATAGAGAGCGGCTAGGGAGAATATCGATTCGTCATTCATCGTAATTCGATGCGGCTGTTTTGTGTCCTTCTTCCAATCATAATAGCCGTCGGCTGGAATTATACATCTTCTTCGCGAATAGGATTGCCGGAAAGCTGGCTTCTCCGCTAAAGTCTCCGCTCTCGCGTTAATCATCTTATAACCCATTCGCTCATCTGTTGCCCAAGAAGGTACAAGCCCCCAGCGGAGCGGGCCCATCTTACATCCACTATTAGAATCTATGAGAGCTGTAATCGATTGACCCGGCGCGATGTTGTAGCGTGGCGTATAGGTGTAGTTACTCTGTATGAGACCATAATAGCTGAGCAATTCCTCCATCTCAACTCGCAACGAAAATCGTCCACACATGCAACTAACCTCCTTCAAATTTCGTTTCTTAGCTAGATAACCGATGTAAGATAATATTAAATAAGTTAGGTAAGCGTACGGGTGGCATTACAAATCAATAACGGTCCGCCAGGGCTTTATTCTCGAGTTTTGTTGGGAATTCCACACGATAGAGGCCTAAGAGACCGTTAAAGTGAGGAAATATCTCTATATTATAGATCAATTTGAGTGTCAGCATGGGAGTAAAGGCCTCCAAGACCGTTATTTCACTCAAAATAGGCGTTATGTTAACTATTAAAGGACTGAAAGACCGTTAGGTACAACACAACCAACACAACCAACTCAACCAACACAAAGCAACACAACCAACTCAACCATAGCACTGATCTAACCTAACTCTTCCGCGAGCTTATTCGCAAATAAACAAGACAAGTGATTGTCACCACAATAGGAATAATAATGTATGCAGCAACGAAGGGCAGAACGGCTAGACAGCATATAAAGGCAATGAGAGCAGCGATTCTGCCCAAGCAATCATGCCATAGTAGCTTCAAGCACGCTGCTGTACCGAGCACGACCTCATTACTTAATTGAATGTGAAGAATCGTATTCATCGGCTGGCCTACGAATCCATCGTTTGAAATACCCTTGATCATTCAGCGATTTAATCAGAATAATGAGGATGGGTGACAGAATGAGTCCTGCAACGCCGAACAAGGATAAGGATATAATCATGAACGAGAGCATTGTAAATGCGGAAACACCGAGTGAATCTCCGACTAGCTTAGGCTCAAGGATTTGTCTAACGAGTAAAATTACGACCAGCACAACGGTTAGCCAGATTGCTAATGTGGTTTGGCCTACTATAAATAAGTAGACAATCCAAGGAATGAATATAGCCGTAACACCCAGTAAGGGAATCACATCTACGGCAGCGGCCAATAAAGAAACGGAAAAGGCATTATTAATGCCGAGTGCTAGAAGTGAAATGAATACGAGTGTAAAAGTGAGTGTAATTAGCTTGAGCTGAGCTTTAAGATAGCCGGAAATGCCGGTTAACACGTTATCTCTAAGGAATGCACCTGCTTTCTTGAATGTGCTAGGCGTCTGTTCTTTGGCAATTCTCTTCCAAGTTTCAATCTCTACACTGAGAAAATAAGCTAAGATGATCGCCGCAATAAAATTGACGACGAACGTAGATAGTGAGCTGAGCATGGAGAGCAGATGAGCAAGCAACCAGCCGATAACGAAGGTTGTCTTTCTAGCTATAGTGCCACCCAATTCTGTAACTTTAGCGGATAAATCGTCGGGCAGCGCATCGAACTTACTGGTCAGGTAGTCGGTTTGTAAGACGATCTGTTCTTGAACGATCTTGGTATACTCGGGAAGCTTATCAACGAGATTCGTAATCTGTGCAATGAAGATAAGAGCAGCACCTGCAATCAGACTTAGGATCACGATAATAAACAAGAGCATGGAGATTGCTGTGGCGAGTGATTTTTTCATTCTACGTTTATGTAGGAAACGGGCAAATGGTTCAATCATCCAGTAAATGACGAAGGAAAGGAATATCGGTGTGGCAATCCTATAGAGGAAGCTGAACGTCCACATAATGAGGAACACGGTCAATACGATCAGGCCAATATCGAATGCGGTTTTCCAATATCTTTTGTAAAATGGTATCATAGTCCACCCCGATCGAAGTTTTCAGTTAAGGTTAATCGTTAGTCTTAATTCGTATTGTATCATTATCAGGAGGGAGGGCGTCAAATTAGTGAGACTTATCGTATCTGTTGGGATACGTTACGGCTGTGAGGAGCCTGATTATTGGCTTAAATTGTTTACATTTCCCCAAAATAGTGCTAAACTATATTTAGTAATAACTCCCCGAGAGTAACGGAGAGATCAATAAGAGAATATTACTCACTTGTAAGTTAATCCTCCGTGAATGACGGGGATGTTAATATGTAGAATATCATTCACTTGTAAGTTTTCACTCCCCGAGAGTAACGGAGAGATCAATAAGAGAATATTACTCACTTGTAAGTTGAGAATTCCCTCTGAAATATGAGGGAATTTTTCATGGGAGGTCAAATGAAGTTTAGTTCTATTTCGGACAAGTTTTTTGATCAACATGGGTTTGACCGCGAACTAATGAGTAATGAACTAGAAAAAAGACCTTATTTAATTATTGTGAAATTAATGTTTAATGGCAGAAGACAGGACTTTGCAATTCCGTTTAGATCGAATATTGCAAACTATATACCAAAGAGCAGTATTTCGCGCTACCTCCACGACATACAACAATGAAAAATAAAATACATGGATTACATTACCTTAAAATGTTTCCGGTTACTAAAAGAATTTTTATTAAAATTTCATATATCAAGTGATCCGTATTACGTAACGATATACTCAATTGTTAAAAAGGAATTAAAAACCATTGTACAAGAAGCACAGAACTATTTAGATGAGTATCAGAAAGGAAACATTCTGGACTATGCAACTAATATTAATGGAATCTATCTTTCCTTACAAGGTATTGTGAAACCACAAGAAGTCGCATTAGGTTCGGATGATGTACAACAACAGATTATTGCAGATATTAACAAAAAGAGCGATTAGTAAAAACTTAAAATGGTTTTTACGGTTCCAGACATATAACAAAAACATTCATGACCCGTCCCGGTCACAGGCTATGAAAATTTATCATAGCCTTTTAGATGCATGGAGCCTGCAAATCAGGGAAAAAAGTAGACAGTCTGGGCGCTTACGTGATAGTATTTTTGGTAGTTAAGCAATTATAATTGCATATTTGTTGAGAGCATGGTGCCGATCTCGTCGGCTTAATAGGGAAGTTCGGTGCAATACCGACACGGTCCCGCCACTGTGAATGGGGAGCTAACCCGCGTATAAACCACTGTTCGTTATGAATGGGAAGGTGCGAGGAAGCGATGAACCATAGTCAGGAAACCTGCCTGCTCTGTCGACACCGTAACAGACCTACGAGGAATAGGGAGGTGTTAGGCGAAACTTTATTAGTTGAGCGGTTAATTTATAATTATGACCTCATCTATGATTCGTTTAACGTCATCATCCTAAGCATTCTCCTAGAGGAGAGTGCTTTTTTAAATTTGGGGAGGAATATTAGTAATGATTAGGAATCAGAAGCTTAAGTTTGGTAGTTTGTCACGTAAGATGGTTGTTGTCTTGTCGGTTATCTTATTATTCAGTCAGGTGCTTGTGGGAGCTGCTATGGCTGAGAATCATACAACTCCGACTAGCGCGAATTCTTCTTCGGTAATGGAAGCGATTGACGGTGCAGCCACGCAATTAGCAAGCTTGGACAATCTCTCCGATTGGGCAGTACTTGGTTTAGCTAAGACAGGTCATACGATTCCCGACAGCTATGTGATTTCCGCGAAATCGGCTATCCGCGAGTGGAGTAATGGCGGCTTCACTAAGGTAACGGACTTAGAACGATTCGCCATTGCGCTTGCTGCAATCGGATATGATCCTCAGAACTTTGAAGGATTAAATCCAATAGGTGGTATATTCGATCATCCGAATATGATGAAGCAGGGGATTAATGGATCAATATATGCATTATTGGTATTAAACAGCGGTAGCTATAATCTTCCTACAAGTAACCAATGGAACAAGGAAAATTTACTTGATGCTGTTCTTAAGCAGCAGAACATGGATGGTGGTTGGTCGTTAGTTGCAGGTGGCAAGAGCACGGTTGATATTACAGCCATGGCTTTAACGGCACTATCAGGATTCACTTCTGTGGATGGTGTTCAATCTAGTGTTAACAAAGGTGTTCAATGGTTGACAATAGCGCAACTAGCCAATGGCGGCTTTATTGATAGTGGAGATAATAGTGAAAGTGTTGCCCAGGTTATTATTGCGCTCAGCGCTCTAAAGATCGATTCGACGACTTTCGTGAAATCGGGTAAAGATGCGTTAAGCCATCTTATGTCATTCCGTCAAGCGGATGGTGGCTTCGCGCATATGCAGGGGCTTGAAACGAATGGAATGGCTACAGAGCAAGCATTGCTAGCGTTAGTGGCCTATAATTCCTATAGTAAAAGTGAGTCATTCACGCTCTATCAAGCGGTTCAACTTCAATCCACGGTTGATATTCGTATCGAAGGACCCGCAGGTGTGATCGCTGATGGATCGGTTTCAGGGAAGACAGCGCTTGATGCGTTAATGAATTTCTCAAAGACTGAGGGTATTCAGTTAGGCATTAAGGATACTTCTTACGGTAAGTATGTGAATGCAATCGGAGATATTACTGAAGGCATATATGATGGCAATGGTGAATGGAACTTTAATGTATATCGCGATGGCAGTTGGCAGTTCCCAGCAGTGGGCGTAGCCGAGTACGAGCTGAAGCAAGGTGATGTCATGGTAGTGTACTATACGGATTTTTCGACTCAAATGGTCGATGAGGTAGTAGTAGAGCCAGCGAAACCGCTAGAAGGTCAAGCTTTTACAGTTCAAGTGAAGCAATCTACTTGGAATTGGGATAACAATGTTGCAATGGTTACCCCAGCTGCAGGTGCTCGGGTTCAAGTTGGTGCGAGGAGTGCGATAACGGATGAATTGGGTGTTGCACATTTTGCAGATGGATCTAGTGCGGGGACTTTTGATTTGGTGGTTACGGGTTATAATGTAGCTTCAGCACCAACTGTTGTTAGGAATTCTGAGAGCTTGACCGTTTCTTCTAAGAAAGTGGCAGCAACATATGCCGTCGAAGGTTTGGATCATACTGTAGCAATAGGCAACGTAAAGGCGGAGAATGCTTTAGAAGGATTAGAGCAGTTACTCACTGCAAAGGATGTTCAGTATGTTGTGAAGGAACTCTCATTCGGGAAATATGTATCTGAAATCGATCATGTAAGTGAAGGTACATTCGGTGGGTATGATGGCTGGGGCTTCGTCGTGAAGCGGGATGGGAAATGGATTAATCCCTCTGTTGGGATTGGGGCCTTCCCATTAGAAGTGGGTGATCATGTCGTAGTTCGTTACGCTAGCGATGATACGGCTCCTATACAATCCATTGATTTACAGCCGGTAATGCCCAAGAAGAACGAGCCGTTCTCGATTCTTATTAAGAAGATAACATGGGATTGGATGAACGATAATAAAGAGTTGATATTACCAGCTGTTGGAGTTGAAGTGGAAGCTGGGGGCTTGAAGGCTACGACGGATAGTTCAGGTAAAGCTGTGTTCTCAGAGGGGCTTCCGATTGGCAAGCATATGATTACAGTTACCGGATATCGCGAGAACAATGGTCCATCTGTAGCGAAAGCAACATCCGAGATGTACATTCTAGATGATCAGCAGCAGGTTTCGGCATGGGCTGCATCCGATGTGCAGAAGGTGATGATGTACGGCTTTATGTATGGTGTGAGCACCAAATCAGTTATTTTCGATGCCCAAAGAAGTATTACTCGCGCCGAGTATGTTGCACTGTTGCTCCGCTTAATCGGCGAGCAACCGCTGGTGAATGTGAAGAGTGGCTATAACGATGTTCCCACTTCGATTTGGTATGAAGGATCGGTTGCCAAAGCGAGGCAGCTTGGTATTGTTGATAAGACCGTTGTCAACTTCCAACCGGATAACGCGATTACTCGTGAGGAGCTGGCGGTCATGACTTCTAAGGCATTGCAGTTCTCGACTGGTAACCCAGTTGCTAAGTTCTCTGACTTGGGTGTTGCTAAAACCACTTCAATACCTGATATCACTGCTGTTGCAGACAATGGAATTCTATATGGCAACGACGGCAAATTTATGCCGCTTGCTCCCGTAACTCGTGAGATGGCCGCCGCAGTAGCTGTGCGAATTTACGAGAAGTAAGTGGGGAAAGGAAGGAGTGAAGTATGAATAGAATAAGCAAAAAGGTGCTGATTCTTCCTCTTCTACTTTTATTGCTCTTCTTGGCCTCGAGTTGTGGGAATCAGCCTAGTGGTGAAAAAGTAACTAACTTTGTCTCATCTGAAGATACCGTACAGCTTGGGAAAGAAAGTGAACGGGGAGATAATACGAAGCTGGATGATCCAGTTATTGTACGGAGGGCAGTTCAAGCTACCGAAACTCCTGCAACAGAAGCTCCTACAACAGAAACTCCCGCAGAAGAACCTTCTACTAAGGAGCCCGCTACATTATCACCCCCTGCTACTGAAGACCCAGTGCCTCAATCAACAGTGACGATTTCGATCATTGGCGATGAGAAGAAGGGAGTCATCCTCGAGCCAACTTCCATAGACTGGCGGGATGGTGATAGTGTCCTCGATGTATTGAAGCAGGTAACCAAGAGTAGTAAGATTCCGCTTGAGTATAGAGGTAGAGGGATGCTAAGTTACGTTGAAGGAATCGCGAATCTGTATGAGTTCGATCAGGGAGCAAGCAGTGGATGGTTATTCAAAGTAAATGGGAAGCTGGCTACTAAAAGTGCAGGTGCGGTCAAGCTGAGCAAAGGGGACAACGTGGAGTGGATATACAGCATAGAGCTAAGCGAGGAACCAGTCGAGTAAGAGTAGCTGATAGTGGGATGCAGATGATGCATCCTGTTGTTATTGTTAGCTATTATGGTGGCTTAGGTTTGTTATGTATGCTACATTTCCATCCAATATTCCTGCTTACAGCATTAGTTACCCTGCTCATACAAGTGAAAGTAGTCGGCGCATGGGGCCAACTTCGTGAGTGGCGTTGGGCTTATGCGGTGATGGCATTGACCATTCTGATATGGAATCCACTGTTCTCTCATCGGGGAGACCGCGTGTTATTCTATATCAAGGATACGCCAATTGTGCTGGAATCGATTGTTTATGGCTTCACTATGATGCTATTGGTGTTATGTGTTCTTGTGGTTTTCCTGAGCTACAACACATTGATGGGATCTCTGAAGTTCCTCTATATATTCTCACGTATATCTCCTAGAATCGCTGTTATGACCGCGATGGCTGTTCGTTTTGTACCGTTGCTTAGAAGAAGGCTTTCCACAATTATCGATGTGCAACGAACGAGAGGTGTTAGCTTGCGACAAGGGAGCTTGATCGAACGATTGAGGAACGGAGCGCGATTGCTACAAATTGCCCTCGTCTGGTCGCTTGAAGAAGCAATGCATACGGCAGATGCACTAGCTGCAAAAGGTTATGGCACTGGACCTCGAAGCTCTTATGATCACTATCGATTCGATCTGCGTGACCGAGTGACACTTGCCCTGCTAACCCTATTAATCCTACTATGTACATCAGGTTGGTTATATGGTTATGGTGTGATGGACATTTATCCATCCTTAGACGATCATGTGATGGACAACGGGCTGGAGTGGGTGCAGCTTTTCATATTTATAAGCTACTTGTTGATCCCACTCGTTATTGAGGGGAGGGAGAAGTTTCGATGGAGAAGTTAGAGGTAAGAAATTTATATTTTGCATTCCCAGATGAAGTTTCCCCTGCGATTAATGGTGTGTCCTTGCAGATCGCCGAGGGTAGCTTTGTATTGATATGTGGACCGACCGGCTGTGGCAAAACAACGCTGCTTCGACACATGAAGCCTGAGCTTGTGCCAGTTGGTGTGAGAGAGGGTCAGGTGCTGTATCAAGGTATTGAGATGTATGGTGACCATCAGAGCACGAGAATTCCTCCGGGGGATATCGGTATGGTCATGCAGCACCCAGACAGCCAGATTGTTATGGAGAACGTTCGGCAGGAGCTGGTATTCGGTCTCGAGAATCTTGGCTTCGATACCCAAACGATCCGTTCGAGGATGGCGGAGATGGCGCATTATTTTGACATGGAATCGTGGATGGACCAGCAGACGGATGAGCTATCCGGTGGCCAGAAGCAATTGCTCAATCTAGCCTCAGTTTTGGTGCTACAGCCGAAGGTGCTGTTGTTAGATGAGCCTACGGCACAGCTTGACCCCATAGCTGCGAAGCAGTTCCTGCAGACGGTTCGACGCTTGAATCAGGAGCTAGGCATGACGGTGATTATGAGTGAGCACCGACTGAATGATGCAATGCCGATTGCAGATCGTGTATTGATCATGAATGAAGGTTCCATTGTATTCGATGGCGATAGTACGGAAGCGGCTAACTATATGTGGCGAGAGCAGCAGGGACAATTTCAAACCTATTTGCCTGCACCCACTAAGTTCTTTTTCGCTCTGGAAAAGAATGCTTTGAACGGCATAGTTCCTCTGAATGTCAAGGATGGTCGAACTTGGTTTGATGACTGGATGGGTGAACACTCTCAAGAATTATTAACGCACTCGTCAGGTACAAGCAACAAAATCGCAAGCTCACACACAGCTCAAACTCCTTATTCTCATATTGGCAATCTTCTCAAAACCGATCATGATCAGCAACCCATACTTCGACTATCTGAAGTCACTTTCCGTTATGCAGCGGATGAACCTCTTGTGTTAAACCGGCTCTCCTTGGAGCTAAGGAGCAATGAATGGTTAGCTTTATTAGGTGGCAATGCCGCAGGGAAATCAACGCTTCTGCATATGGCTGCTGGCTTGCTTAAGCCTTTGAAAGGTCAAGTGTGGCTGGAAGGTAGAAAGCTGAGTAGTATCTCGAGCAAACAGCTATATCGCACAATCGGATTTCTGCCACAGAATCCAATGACCTATTTCGTGTGTGATACGGTGCAAGAGGAATTAAACTTGGCTGCAAAGCGAGTAGACGGTGCGGATGCTGTACAAATGGTGAAGCAGATGACATTAAAGCTCTCATTGGAGAAGCTGTTGAATCGTCACCCTCATGATCTGAGTGGCGGTGAGCAACAGAAACTTGCACTTGCCTGTGTGTTGATAGGGCAGCCGAGCATTCTACTCTTAGATGAGCCAACGAAAGGGTTAGATCCCGAGGCCAAGCTTCAACTAGCTATCATACTACGGACATTACATCAAGAAGGGTTAACCTTGTTGATGGTAACCCACGACGTTGAGTTTGCCGCTGCTACGGCAACACGATGTAGTCTCTTATTCGACGGTGAGATAGCTTCTAGTGGTTCACCTCGTGAATTTTTCAGCCAGAATTACTTCTATACGACATCCATTAATCGTATGGTACGTCATCATCTACCGGAAGCTTTAACGGAGGAGGATGTGATGGGGTTATGGAGCTAATTTATCGACGGTATATGCTACCCGTTGTCATCGGTTTATTCATCATCGGGATTGCCGTGATTTCGGCAGTCGCTCATCATCAATACTGGCTGCTCAGCTTAGTATTCGTTGGGCTAGCGATGCTCCCCTTCTTCATGAAATACGAAGCGAAGAAGATGCAATCACGCGAAGTCATGATGATGGTCATGCTGATCGCTATTGCTGCTGTCAGCCGAGTGCCATTTGCTGCTATTCCAAGTGTGCTCCCGATGACCTTCATTATCATTGTCAGCGCGGTGGTGTTCGGAGCAGAGAGTGGCTTTATGATTGGAGCGCTCTCGGCCATCGTGTCCAACATATTCCTTGGCCAAGGGCCATGGACCCCATGGCAAATGTTCAGCTGGGGGATGATTGGCTGTTTCGCAGGATTATTAAAGGATACATGGTGGATGCGGACCATGTGGGGCAAGGTTATATTCAGTTTTGTTGTGGGAATTCTGTTCGGTTGGGTAATGAATCTGACCAGTGTGATTGCGACAATGGCGGATATATCCTGGGAAGCCATTCTAACTTTATATGCAGCAAGTGTGATCTTCGACCTGCTGCATGCAAGCTCGAATGTCGTGTTCATGCTTGTATTCGGTAACGCATGGATTCGCATCCTGAGACGATTTAAGAAGAAGTATGGGTTGTCGTTACGATCAGGTAAATAGATGTATGCTTTAGCAGCAATCTACGCTAGAATTAGAATATGGGATAAATACCCAATCTAATCGAGGAGTGATCGAATGACTAAGAAAATTCTTTTCATTACCGCCTACACAGCATGTCGTCCAGATGTAGAAAATTTAGGTGCAATTTATGCGAAAGATACGTTACACGTTGATGGGAATATCGTCACAGGTCACGCTTGGCCCGATCTACCTGGATTTATGAGGGAATTTCTGAACTTATTGAGAAAGTAGCATCTATTATTAATAATAAAAAGAAATAAGGGTAAAGCTAGGGGAGACCCAAGCTTTACCCTTATATTATTCTCTGGCTTATTCTACAATCAATTTTCCGACCATAATATCATGCCCTGTACCGCACATTACCGAGCAATTATATTCAAATTCGCCTGCCTTATCGGCAATGAATTCGGATGTACCCGGTTTTGTAAGGTTCACTCCAAAATCTGGAAACTCAAGTCCGTGTGCACCGCCGCCATTGACCAATGTTAATTTAACCTTGTCGCCCACTTTAACACGAATTTCTTTTACATCAAAGTCAAAGTTATTGGCGGTAATCGTGACTTCCTCTGTATTGCCAGTTTCAGTAACTGGAGCTGGTGTAACTGGAGCTGCAGGCGTTTCAGAATTATTGGAGCTGCACGCGCTAAGCACAAAAATCAAAGAAACGATAGTTGCAAACCATACAATATACTTCTTCATCATTTATTCCTCCTCAGTTATGTGTATCAGAAAAACATGAAACAATCCAAACTTTCTTATCGGCAAGAATTAGATCAGTAAGTAATTTTACGCTTAACAATTTCATCAGTCAGGGGAAGGATTTTGCAATAGGAAAAAGATTGACTTCAATAATTATCAAGCGTATATTCCTTATTGTAAAGTATCTTATCGGTAAGATTACTACAACTATATTTTACATGCATGGAACCTAGGGCTGATCCACCCTTGTTTATCAGTATGTGTAATTGCTGTGAGTATAATCAGAATAAAAATTACAAATGGGGGGTTTCAAATGAAAAAAAGATCTTTAGCAGCTATAAGCACTGTTGTAATAGCTGGTATGGTATTATCGGGATGTAACAATTCAACTAATAATGCTGTAGATACAAAGAACCCGAGCAAGGTTGAAGTTGCCAATGAAAATTTCCCGTCTTGGGGCTATGATCTACAATCTACAAGGCATGTACCGTTTACTCAAATTAACAAAGACAACATTCAAGACTTAGGTGTGATTTGGCAAGCTGATTTTAAAACCCTTGATAAGGATATCCCTAACGGAAATCAATCCTTTTCACCAGTCATAGACGGAGTGATCTATGTATCTACAGCTCAGAACCATCTATTTGCCTTCGAAGCTGTGAGCGGGAAACAAGTATGGCATTGGAAACCGGATCAAGAAATTATTGATCACATTAAAGCGACAGGTATGGCTGGGACTAACCGTGGTGTAGCAGTTGCTGAAGGTAAAGTATTCATGCTAATTGCTGATAACCGCATTGTCTCCATCGATCAGAAAACGGGGCAAACTGTAAAGATGGTCAACATATGGGATACTATTCCTGATGTGACTGCAGAAAACGGTTATTATGAAGCAACAGCGCCTATTTACTACAAAGGCAATTTATATATCGGAAGCAGTGGCGGCGATAATGGTGCCCGTTGTTTTGTTGCCGCTTACAAAGCGAGTGACCTAACGCCAGCATGGGATCAACCCTTCTGGACTGTGCCGCCAAAAGGTCAAGACTGGTTAGCCAAGAACAGTAAGTATGCAGGCGGCGGAGCTGTTTGGGCTCCAGTTTCAATCGATCCTGAAACGGATATCATGTATTTCGGTACAGGTAACCCAGCTCCAGACTTTTATGGGGCAGATCGTCCTGGTGCCAATCCGCATACCGATTCAGTAGTTGCACTTGACACTAAGACTGGCAAATTAATCTGGGCGCAGCAAGAAGTTAGTCATGACCTATGGGATTATGATGCAGCTGCTTCTCCAATGGTTCTTAAGGCCAAAATTAATGGAGCAGAACGCAAGGTTGTTGTTCAAGGAGGCAAATCAGCACAATGGTGGGCATGGGATGCAGCTACAGGTGAAGTCATCTATGATGGTATAGCATTCGGTAAGATTGATCATCCAGATCCTACTCCGGAGGGTGTGCTTACCTACCCTGGCGTGCTAGGCGGGGAAAACTATGCACCGGAAACCTATGACCCTACATTAAATTTAGTCTTAATTCCAGGTATTGAAAGCCCGACTATTACCAAATCCGCGGTGGATATTAACGGAGTTATCACGAATGAGTATTCGAAATTCTTCGGTGCTAAGGATATGGGAACCTCATTTTCTGCTGCACCTGATAACATTAAGGCTTATGGCACAGTCACAGCTATTGATATGAATACAGGTAAAATTGCTTATCAAACGAAAACAGTGGATGGTATGCGCGGCGGATTAACAAGCACAGCTGCCGGTATTACTTTCTACGGTGAACAGAATGGTAAATTAATGGTCATTGATACGGCAACAGGTAAAACCCTGCACGAATTCCAAACAGCCGGAACAGCGATTGGCTCTGCACCTTCCATCTTTGTACAGGATGGCAAACAGTACGTAGCCATTACAAGCGGCGGACCGAAACCTAAGGTTATGGTTTTCGGACTAGGTGGAGATAAAACGCAAGGGGCAGAAGGTACGGATAAAGCAGAGAATCCACACGAAAAGAAATAATTTCAAAGCATTTGAATACAGTAGGCAATCAAGGCAGATTATATAATCTGCCTTGATTGCCTATCTAAAAAGAAGGAGTGCTACCATGCGTTTACGCTCATCATTACTCCTCATTGCTTCCTTGTTCATTGTAGGCGTACTTACCGCTTGTAGTGGGAATGCGGAGGAAAAAGTAATTGAGTTTAGTTTAGATCAATCTTCTTTTCCAATCACTCCATGGAAATTTGATGGATCTCATATGACCTCAGTTCAAGGAAAGCTACTGGTGAACGGTAACCCTGTTACCAAAGCTTCGGTGCAGATTGGAAATCGGACTTTGGAAACTGACATCAACGGAAGCTTTGAAGCTCAAGTGGACCAGAGTGAGCCTATGAAATTACCAGTTAGCATTAATGAACTAGATCAAGCGACAATTTCTGGAGAACGAATTAGCAAGAGTGATAAACAACAAATATTAGCTTCTTCCACACAAATCACGGTATACTATCCCATTGAAATTTCACGGGTTGAGCCTTCCGCTCAGGGTCCTGATCTTGTTGAAGTGCGTGGTCGTGCAATAGTGAATGGAGATGCTTCCTTTCCTACATTCTTAGTAGATAGATACAGCATTATGGGTGTAGTAAAGGATGCGTCGGGAGAACCTGTGCCTAATGCGGTAGTCAACATAAGACGCAGCGGTGTTGAAGGCTACGCTAAGTCAGAACCAAGCAATAGTAAAGGGGAATATTCGATCTATTATTTGCCAGAAGAAGATGAAGAAACGAGTTTACTGGTGCATGTTGGTGATATCAAATATGAACTACCAGAGAACAAGATCTATCATTTGCCAGAGGATACTAGCATAGAATTGAACATTACACTGCCTCAAGAAGGAACCATCATTCAGGATGTTCCCCCTACACTGGTTACTAGAACGGCTCCTGGAGCCCTTTACAAAGGGACACTTATTGGGGTGAAAGTAGCTGACAATATCTCATATACATCAACAATACCTAAGCAAGACGGTTCGTTCTCGATTACTTTGCCGAAAGCAATTTGGGAGCAAGCTCCTCCATTCTTTGAAACCGAAATTAGCAAATTTTTACTGAAGCCGCTAGAGCCAGGGGATGTTGTGCCTTCAACCTTTATACCACAACCCGGTCCGTTAGAACCTGATCATATTATCCCAATCTCTTCATAAAAAGATCATATATTTGGCAACCTTATGGGTTGCCTTTTTGTTATTTTCAGATAAACTTAATACAATGGATATATTTACTTATAGGTAAGTATTATGCTAAATAAAGCCTTAATGGAGGATTTTATAATGCGAAGTAATCAACTGCACGACCTAATGGAGATGTTCACGTACCACTATAAAATTTGGTCTCTCGAGTGGAGTAAAAATAATGATCTAGGCATTTCAACCACATGTGTAACCATACTTAACATACTGGTGAATGAAGGCTCTAAACAGGCAAAGGATTTGGTGACAGCCCTATTCATTACCTCCGGTGGTGTTACTGGAGTGACGAATAGACTAGTCAAAGCTGGCCTTATTTTAAGAAAAAGAGATGAAGAAGGAGATCGGAGATCGATCAATTTTGAGATAACGGATAAGGGAAGGGAAGTACTAGCCCTAGCTAATGTGAGAAGAAGTGAGTTAATGGAAAAGTTTTATCGTTCTCTCACAGATGGTGATGTCAAGAAATTATATCAAATCTATAATAAAATGCATTACGATGTTCAAGACGACGACTTTCAAGTATATTGACCGATGGCACCACGTTTCAAGTAAAAGTATGGCTTGACTTGAACTCCCGGCCATATTCGCCATGCGGTAGAATGTCCACGTTCTCCATCTGAATCGTTGAATGAGTAATACTATAATTTTCACTCAGGGTTTCGTTGATAGCAAGAATGATGCAGAATGGTTGAATTTTATTATCGATGAATACATGTGCGGACAACGAGTAGTGATCTGAAGAGATTGCCCACAGATGCAATTCGTGTACATCCTCTACCCCTTCGACAGCGGCGATCTTCGCTCGAACATCATCAAGATCAAATTTGTGTGGAACGGATTCCATCAGGATTAGGTAGGATTCATGAATAATCCTGGCTCCGCCTGCGAAGATAATACTGCCAATGATGATACTTATAATAGGATCAAATATCATGAATCCAGTGAAATAGATAATGATCGCTGACAATATAACGCCCACTGAGCTTATTAGATCCCCGATAAAATGCCATAAGGCACTCTGAATGTTGAGATTCTCCTCATCCTTCATACTTCGACTTAAGATGATGGTCAATACAATATTCACAATCAGACCAATACTAGAGATGATTAACATAAGTGATAGGTCAATTTCCTCGGGGTTAATCGCTCTTCGTATTCCTTCAATGAATATCCCAATAGCGATTATGGCTAGAGCAAGTCCATTCAGGAAGGATGCAATAATCTCGAATCGTAGATAACCATACGTAAATCTTGCATTCGCTGGTCGAGTTGCGAGAAAAATCGCCGTCATACTCAGGCCTAGAGCGATGACGTCCGATATCATATGTGCGGAGTCCGATAGTAAGGCTAATGAATTAGAAAGAAGTCCACCAACGACCTCAACAAGGGTAAAGAATAATGTCAGTATTAATGTGATCCAGAGCGTTCTCTTGGATCGACTTTGCTGTTTCTGATGAGGTAAATGGTGATAGTCGTACATCCGGAAACGCCTCCCTTATTTATGATCTAGAATAAAGTATAAACCTCATCTGTAGTAGGTGCAATGTTGCTGTGTCGCGAAGACTGTCATATAATAAAGTTATCCAATAAATGTTTCTTAGCAAATTGCAAATATTGATAAATTATTTTGTTGTTAAAGGAGTTTGTGCTTGTGAAGTTGTTAGGAGGTAAACCATGAATATCAATCAATTAGAAACTTTCGTTATGATTTCCAAGACGAGTAGCTTTCGCAAGGCGGGCGAGCTCCTTAATCTGACACAGCCTGCGGTATCCGCGCAAATCAAGAGCCTGGAAGACGAATTCAAGACGATTCTTATTGATCGTAACCAGCCTGTTACATTGACAGATGGAGGGTTATTGTTCTTAGAGCATGCGCAGCACATGCTAGCGACAGTTGAAGTATTGAAGCAGAAGCTGGCTGATCTTGATGATACACCTCAGGGCCATATTACACTAGGAACGACAACTTCTATCGCGATGCAGATGTTGCCGCGGGTGCTATCATATTTTCAAGACCAATTCCCGCATATTAAGACAACTATTCATTCCATGACCTCCTCACAGATTATGGCGAGCGTGGAGAATGGCAGTGTGGATATTGGGATCGCTTATTTATTTGAGAAGACAACAACGCTTGAAACGTCTACCTTATACTATGATACATTCGAATTAGTGGTCTCTCCGGAGCACCCTTTAGCGAATTTATCACATGCGGGAATTGAATCCTTAAGGAATATTCCACTGATCATGTTATCACCAGAAACAGCAGGACGGCGGTTTCTCGATCTCATATTCAACAAGCTGGGGATATCACCGCAGATTGTCATGGAGCTGTCGAGCAGTGAAGAGGTTAAGCGAATGGTTGAACTGAATCTTGGAGCGGCTATCGTATCTAAACTTTCTGCTGCGGTTGAGCTAAAGCGTGGTTCATTGATAATGATTCAAGTTCCGGAGTTGGAAATTAGTCATCCGGTTGGTGTTATTTATAAATCGGGGCGATACCTGAATTCAGCTATGCAACAATTCCTGTTGGACTTAAAGGGTATGCCCGAATCACAGTTTTATGGTTCAGAGTAAACATAGAGAAAGGTTGAAAGCAATGAAATTTGATTTTCACACCCACCATGACCGATGTGGTCATGCTGTTGGCCATATACGAGATTATATCGAAGCTGCGATCGAGAAGGGTCTGACGATGATCGGAATTTCGGATCATTCTCCTTACTTTGGTAATCCGATCGACCAGCCACAGCCCGGTGTTGCGATGGCTAAGAACGAATTTCCCTCATATGTCAAAGAAGTATTAAGCTTGAAGCAAGAATATAAAGATCGGATCGAAGTGTTGCTCGGTGTAGAATCAGACTTCTTCCAGAAGCATGCTGAGGTATACCGGAATGTGTACGAGCAATATCCGTTCGATTACATTATAGGCTCCGTCCATGCAGTGGGCGGTGTTAGTATCTTTAATCGCAATCGCTGGAAGAAACTGGACCTGCAAGAGAAGATTGCGACCAAAGAAGCTTACTATGAACAAATTATGCTGTCGGCGAAGAGTGGCATGTTCGATATCTTAGGGCACATTGATGCGATGAGGGGGTATTATCCCGTATTCGGAGATATTCCTACCAATGCCGTAGATCAGACCTTACAAGTTATAGCAGAATGTGATGTGGCCATTGAAATTAATACGTCAGGTAGCACCAAAGATTGTGGAGGCTGGTACCCGGCCGATGATCTTCTCGTGCGTGCTCTGCATTACGGTGTGAAGGTGACTTTCGGCTCGGATGCGCATATTACTTCTCGAGTAGGCGATGAGTGGGAGTTAGTTCGGCAGCGGCTACTTGATATTGGGTTCAAGGAATGGGCTGTGTTCCGACGTAGAGAACGGTTCATGGTTCCATTATAAGGATACATGAAAAAAATGACCTGCTCAACGGGAGCAGGTCCAAGTGTATATATTATTAAAAGGGGGGTCTTGCTTATTATCATACCTAATGAACATGTTGATACCATAACAGCAATGTTTCATTTGTGTAACAAATTTAATAGGGCAAGTCTCATTCATTCAACCTGGAAGGGGTTTTATCTTGGAGAGAAAAGCGATACGCGCATGGATGATGTACGATTGGGCTAATTCTGCATTTGCAACAACCATGCTAGCTGCAGTCTTGCCCATATTCTATTATGACGTCGCTGGTAAGAATTTGAGTGAGGATTTAGCTGCCTCTTACTGGGGATATACACAGTCCATTGCTTTAATTCTGGTGGCGATCATGGCACCTTTGCTCGGAGCGATTGCTGACTTGTCCGGATCTAAACTGCGCTTTCTGCGTGTATTTGCTTTCTTCGGTATTCTTGCCTCAGCCTTATTCGTCTTCGTGGGTGTTGGAGATTATGTGCTCGCTTCGTGTCTGATGATTGTAGGGATGATCGGTTTCTCGGGAGGTAACACGTTCTATGATTCGATGCTCACTGACTTGGTGCCAAACGATCAACGTGACATGGTCTCGTCCAAAGGATATACGATGGGGTATGTGGGCGGAGGTACACTATTAGCTGTCAATTTGCTGATGATCAAGAAGCCGGAATTGTTCGGTCTAGAGAGTGAACTACAGGGTACTTATGCTGCATTCTTGAGTGTAGCTGTATGGTGGTACATATTCTCCAGGCCGATCTTTCGTAGAGTAGGTCAGTTCCTGCCTAAGCCGGTCGTACAGTACACATTCGGTGAATATGTTGGAGCGGGTGCCAAGCGACTTGCGAGGACACTTCGTTCCATTAAGCATTATCCGGAGTTGTTAAAATATTTGATCGCCTTCTGGTTATTCTCTGATGGTATTAATACCGTAATTGCGATGGCAACGATATATGGAAAGACGATCGGGATAGGGACATCAGATCTGATTACTGCCCTTCTAATTACACAATTTGTTGGTATCCCATTCACTTTATTATTCGGTAAGATTGCGGTAAAGCTTGGCTCCAAGAAATCTCTATACATAACTTTATCTACCTATGTGGGGATTGTTTTACTCGGTTACTTCATGCAGAATGCCACACACTTCTATTTGCTCGCTATCATGGTTGGCATGGTACAAGGCGGTAGTCAGGCGGTAGCACGCTCGATCTTTAGCAAGCTCGTACCGCAGACTCGGTCTGCAGAATTCTTCGGATTTCTAAGCGTTTCGAGTAAATTCTCGTCAAGCTTCGGTCCGTTCGTGTTCGCTATCGTTGGTCAGATTACTGGGAATGCAAGGTACGGTATCCTTGCATTGTTACTATTCTTCGTTGGTGGAATTATATTACTGACTAGAGTGAATCTGGCAAAAGGTGAACGTGAAGCTGTTGAATTAGAGCAGCCTCACAGGTGATTTAAGTCCATATCGGCTCTTCATGGATAATTTCTAAACCTGCATCACATGATTTGCCATGCTCATAGCTCAGGTTACCAATGGCTTCTACAAGGTTATTGTAGGCGATAGTCTGATCTTGGTCTTGATTGTCGCCGAATAAATATTGTTCTGCAGCCTGCCAGACGTTCAGACCATCAGTCATCGCTTGTGTCCATAGGTCCCAGAACGATGCCGTCGACACTTCCTCGGGTACTGCTGGGTGACTCCATGGTGCTCGCGCTTCATTCAGATAATCAAGCTGCTTATTCCGACGTTTGTAGACGAGTGGCTCTATTTGTCCGAATGTTATGACCCGTTTGATCCCATATGGATCATGGAAGATCTTCTGTGCTTGGATCATGTCGCGGTAAGCGTCATTCCAATCCGAAGCGGTAATATTCATATTAAATTCGGGGAAGTACGTTTGTGTAATTCGCCCCATCATTGTAGATATGGCGTTGGGAAGCTGGAGTCCGATGTAGATTTGCTTCCAGACTGGTGTAGCCCAAGTATCGATATCTTGAACCTGCTTCATTACAAGTGTATCCATAATGACTTCAAAACGTTGATGATTCCATTTGATTGAACCTGATTTGCAGAATACATATGGATGCATATTACGGTCTAACACATGGTGCATCATAAAACCAAGTACATAATGAGTTAGTGGATCATTCGGTTTAGCTTGTTGCTCCTTCAGTGTCTTAGCCATGTCGAGCAAAATTGGACCGCAGAATTCTCTGTGTAGTCTGGAGCCGAGCTTATTCATAGCCGAGGTTCCATGCCAAGGGAGATAATGGTGATAGAATAGAAAATCTGGTCCCTGACAACCAAGATGATATAGATTTCGTGTTTCTAAATCGGTCGGTAATACATAAAGCTTGGATTGCTCTGCTATCTTGTCTCCGAACCAATTGTGTGTCCATATATTGGGCATAAGTGAGCCTCCTGACCATTATTATTCAGATATTTGAGTATGCACTTTGCTCAGTTAGTAAGAGCAAACTGTTTGACTGCTCCGAATACAGCACTCTAGCGGAAGAATTTTCTGCTAATTCCTATAGTAGGCTTGTTATAGACTGCATTAACGGAAACCTTTTCCGTTAACCACTCTATACCGCACCCATATTGCTTCCGTTTACAAATATAACGGACAATTCTTCCGTTATTCCACGCGGGTAATTTGGATTTCCCGTAATAGCGGAAGCTTTTTCCACTAACCACACGCCATCTCATTTCATCCCTATAAGATTACGCCCCGTTATTCTCTTTGAAAGTCCTCAGATAGATACAACAACTTTTACGGAAGCTATTTCTCCCTCAGTTAACGGCATACTCATATTCAGATATTATAACATGCTTCTTGTAGGGATTCTTTAGGAAAATATTACACCATGTGTAACTCGAAAATCCTTGTATTTATTTGAATAATATCTGCTTTATGATAAACTATGTGTATGACAAAAGAAAATATAAAGCACGCTAGAACATGCGTCTACAACGTTAACTACCACATTGTCTGGTCTGTGAAATATCGTCGTTCTGTCCTATCGACTGAAATCGAAGCTTACCTTAAAGAACTTTTCCAAGAAATTGCTCAAGAAAAAGAATTTGAAGTGGTCATGGTGGAAGTAGGCGAAAAAGACCATGTTCATGTATTTGCATCTGCACACCCGAAAATAGCACCTTCCTACATTGTCAAAATGTTAAAGGGTATCTCTGGAAGGAAACTATTTCTGAAGTTCCCCCAATTGAAAAAAAGATTAGGGGGCGGACACCTTTGGAACAGTAGCTTTTTCATTGAAACCATGGGTTCTATCTCCGAACAAGCCATTAAGAAGTACATCGAAAACCAGAAGAAAGGAGATGACTAATGCTACGTACGTACAAATTCCTCCTGTACCCAACGAAGGTAGAAAAAGAGAACATTCATTTCGTACTGGAACGATGCCGTCTGCTCTATAATCGCTTGCTCGCAGAACGAATCGCTGTCTATAAGCAAACGGGACTGACCACATATCTATACCGTCCAATGACGCAGCAACCCTTTGACCCCTAACTCTGCAAAGGATAGATAAGTGGGATTGTTCCGATCGAAACGTTTTAGTATCGCTTCCGTTTTTGCAATACCCTAGCGAAGAACTGTAGCATATTTCGTTCGCATTGTTGGTGAGTAAACTCCCAATTGATCGGGCGCGTGAGAGATGTGGATCCCAAACTCCAAATTTCTTTGAGTCTGACGCACAAGATGTTCTTCCTTCTCCTCAAATTTCCTGCAACTTGACCTTGAAAATGGCATTAACCTTTTTAGTAAATCCTCGAGACCTTATGCGGCACCTAAATATGGCTCGACGCCAAAATATTAGGTGAAACTTTAGCAAAATGTCCTGATACTTAGTTTTTTACACTCAGCGATTTACCAAATATAAATTATTTTGCGGAGAAATGGAACTATTATAGGAGTCAAGTTGTCTATATTGGTATGGAAGGAAATTTATGTATTAGACGGTGAGCTACTTAATAAGTCTACTAAAAAGATCATATAAATGTAAATATCAGGTTAATTTAATTAGGTATTTCTATCTATAGATAAAAATGGAAATATTGACTATAGTAAAAAAATAGATATTGAGAATTTATTCAGTTTAATTTAAAGTTTCTTAAGTTCAAATTGTATAGCTTCATTTTCAATCCATAATGGTGGTTGCAATGCAATGATATGCAATAGTTTTGAACAGGTGACCAGCTTGAACATTCCTGGGGAAATACTATTCTTAAAACGTTAGAATTTGTTTCCATAATCACTTCAGATCACTAATCTGTTTGAATAGCTGGCCAGCTTTCAATATATATTTTTAAATTAAAAAATGAGGTGAAATAGGGGTAGAGCCAACATTTTAACTGTTTTATACGCTTAGCATTAAGCGGTCACGTATTCGCCCCGTTTCTGACGGTATTAGCGAACGAAACAAGCCTTTTTCCGACTTCTGGATTGACCGCTAATGGTGTTTAGAGGGCATTGGCTTAGAGTAGGGAAAAATCACTGTTCGTGTGTCAGATCCTCCTTAGCGTATATGTTGGTTCCTAAATTCCCGACCAAATTATACCTACACGGGCTCCTTGACGGAAAAAGCTTT
>JBBDIY010000082.1:0-66949 GCA_040880185.1 Paenibacillaceae bacterium | reverse complement strand
ATTAGGCATGCCGCCAGCGTTCGTCCTGAGCCAGGATCAAACTCTCCATAAATGACGCCAACTTGTTGGCGTCAGCGGTGTAAGTCAAACTTGTTTGACTGGGCCGCTTACTTCGAAGCTTAATTTGCTCATTTCAATCACTTGCGTTATATATAGTTGTCATAGATGTTGCGGTAGCAACACTATGATCAACATGGCGTGAGTCAATATAGATTGACTAGCCATTGTCTTACTCACTCGTTATGCAGTTTTCAAGGAACAATCTGTGGTCGTTCGAGGCTGTCTTATGTTACCTTTGCCCCCGAGGCGACTTTTATATACTATCACATTCTACTCTCTCAAATCAAGTGTAAGTTGTTTCCAATAATGTTGTCTTGTTGTTGCGGTAGCAACAATAAGATCAACAGCGGTGTAGCGCAAACTTGTTTGCGCGGGCCGCGACTTCAGAGTTTCAACCGTCATCTTCATTGTCTGCCTCATTACCCGTGTTGCCACGCAGTTGGAAGCTCGCAGTTTGTGTCGCCCTCTAAAGCGGCAAGGGATAATGTATCATAGTCCGACAAGACAAGTCAAGCCAATCTAACGATAAGATTTTCCCGTCTTGAAGCTTGCCGATAAATCTAAACAGTTACAGATGAATATCTCACTTCTAATGCTTCCAAATTGGCGCCCTCTCCAATAAGAACTACCGTCTCACGAATTAATCCACGCACGACAAGCTTCTTAAGTACCAATGCCATATCCACATTCAACTGACTCAATTGAGGATGCTGCATAAGTTCAGTAGGACTGAACGATTGTTCACGGCTTTCTAGTATTTTGAGTAACAAGGTGCAGCAATCTGACATTTTGGACATCACATTAAATTCACAAGCTAGCAAAACCAATTGCACACGTTGCTCCAAAGTCTCATTGCTCAATGTCAATTCCTCATATAACTTGTAAATGCCAGGATTGATCTTGTGCAATTGACGCCAAACGGTTACCTCCGGATGAATACCTGATTCGATAATAGCTATTCTCGCCCAATGCAGAAGAGCTTCTAATATACTTGAATATGCATCAAGAAAATGTTTCTCGATACTGTACTGTTTGGCGCGCAAATAATTACGTAAGAACAATGTGAATTCAATAAACAGCTTCTGCTGCCGCATATCCTCAGGGAACTCCAGTAATCGGTGTCTGACCCCCTCTAGGTAACCGTAACGGTCCAGGCATATTTCACCTTGCAAGATCCATTGAATAATACTACGGTTTTCTCCGAACACTATCCATTGCTCTAAAGCAGACGATTGAATTCGCCGTTCTTGTATCGTTGTATCTTCTTTACTATAATGAGAGATGGAATCTGCGTGATCCACATCATCAGTGATAACTAAGCATAGATAATTGAAGCCGTCTATTAATGGTGAATATGGACTATCCGTATGTACAACAAGTACACTTCTGACCGAACGGTCATCAGCGTATTTCTCGCGAACATATAGGGACAAAGAATTCATAACTGCATCCTCCCAAGGATGAATAAAGTATAAAACTAACTCTCTATCATTTTCTACATGGAGTGCTAGAATTCCTGCCAAATACTATTCGCTGTACAGAGAGAAGGAGACATCATCATGAAGTTTAAATCAAGTAAAGTAAATGAGTTTCGTTTGTGGGGTCTTGTGCTTACTATGGGTGGAATGGGTATTATGATTCTCGGGACAGCAGGTATCGTGTTCTGGGGACATAAGGCTCAATGGATTGCCGCGATCTTCCTGATTGTTGGTATGGTCACGATGCTGGGAAGCATGGCCATATATTTCTGGGCAGGGGTATTATCGACAAGCGCTGTTGTGAAAGAGTGTCCAGAGTGCGGTAGACAAACTAAAATTCTAGGCAAAACAGATCGCTGTATGTTCTGCAAGTCCATACTTACTCTCGACCCATCCTATGCCGATCAGTCAGCTGATGAACGGGTCGAAGAGCATAACACCAATCATTCATAGATCACATTAAGGCCGCTTCTCCAAAGCCGCTTTTACTGCTTCCCAGATTTCTGCACTGCCGAACACCCTTGCCCAGGAACCAACTCCCGCAAGATTATATTTCTTTACGATATCTATTCGTGCTCTCATTGATTTCTCATTCTCTATCCAGATCTTATTCAATACGTTATCTTCTGTATATTCGACGTAATCTTGTCCTGTTGCTTCATCAAACTTCGGAGTTAATTTCTTCTCCTTGATGACCTTATTAATCGCCTCCATGCTGACAGTCTTGGAGGTTATTTTTTTCTTATTATCTATGAATTGCTCTGACCAAATACGGGTATAGTAAGGAACACCTAGAATTAACTTGTTAGCAGGTACCTTATCCTCACGCATGATATCCACGATTCCAGCTTCAGTCCAAGGCAAGGATGCAACTGAACCAGCAACTGGACTACTCGCCCAATGCTCGTCATAGGTCATAACCATCATATAATCTACGGTCTGACCGAGTGCTTCTCGATCGGCGAACAACGACCACATCTCACTTCCACCACGAATCGTTACATCGATGGATACAACCAGATTCTGCTCGTGCAGATAAGGTGTTAACTCACGAACAAATTGCGTAAGCTTGGCCTTATCCTTCAAATAAACATTCTCAAAGTCAATGTTAATACCTTGAAGATTATACAGCTGTGCATAACTTAACAATTGACGAATGATATGAAGTCGAGTTTCGTAATTAGCGAGCACTTTGCTTGTTCGATCTGGATCAAAGTCGTTGCTGAATAACGCCCACACCTGATATCCCTTACCGTGAGCCCAAGTTACGAAAGGTTTGTTAGCCTTGTTACTCAAATTGCCCTCGTCATCATCGATTGCGAACCATGTGGGACTAATCACGTTAAGCCCATTCATATTACCAAATGATTGTGTATCCGGATTTTTATTATAAACGGCTTCCCAAGTCAGATTGATCTTCCCACCGAGTGGTCTCCAAGGAATATTCGTTGTCTGTTTTTCTGGCTCATAGTGAATGGTCTCAACACCACTTAACTCTAAGTTTTGCTCTGGAATGAAACCCTTCCAACCGTTCTCAAGCTGAATATGATACCAATCGAATTGTTCGGATAGGATCGTAACGGTATCACCTTCGTTCAGATCAGCGGCAATTGGGGCTTTGATTGTGGCATCGGTTCTTAAATGAACGATACGTTCGGATTGATCTCTGTCGGCCTTAATAATTCCCTTCTGAATAACATTCCCATCTTGAAGCAAGAATACTGCACCTGTTGTTGTATCCTCACGAACTTCAAACTGATAATAAGCTTGTAAGATATCTATAGGAATATAAATAATTTCTCCAATTTTCTGTATGGGTAACTTTAAAGTATAAGATTGTTCATTCACCCATGCCGTCAGCTGCTCCGTCTGGAATCGAATGACTTTATCGGTCGTAGTAATGATGAAGGATTGTGTTCCCTCCTCATAATATGCTTTAGGATCCATATATTGTTGCACAACGTCTAAAGGCAGCATAAGTTCTTCACCAGTTCCAGTTGCTGGTGTATCTAGTTGATTTCCCTCAAGGAAAATCGGTTTGGGATTACCATCAAAATCTAGTTCCACGGTCTCGGTGTTAGGTAGATTATCCAACCAATGCTGATAGTAAATCCACGCCCCTGACAGCAATATAGCTAGGACGATGCTCAAGGATAATCCAACTAACCATTTTCTTTGATGCAATTTTTTTCTCGGATTCAGTCGGATTTCCATGATGATTCATTCCCTTCATGGCGAAAATTAATAAGACGTGCTGAACGCTGTCGCATTCAATCACGTCTTATTATACTATAATATGAGTTTTGCGGACTTCCAATATTATCAGTTCATGATTAGTGGCTCATCGTATGACTGCATTTGGGACATAATCCATGGACCTCGAGTCGATGACCATGAACGGTAAATCCAGTCGCCTGAACAGCAGCATCTTCAATTCCATCGAGATGTGGATGATCAAAGTCCGCAATTGTCCCGCATGAACTACAAATGGCATGGTAGTGGTCAGATAGATCCGCATCATACCTACTCGAGGCATCACCGAACTTCATTTCCTTCACTAATCCAGACTCAATAAAAACCTTCAAGTTATTATATACGGTAGCTACACTCATGCTAGGGAATCGTTTCTCGATTTCCTTGTAGATATCATCGGCCGTAGGATGTATTTGGGTATCAATTAAGAAGGACAGTATAGCATAGCGCTGCGGCGTCATTCGCACACCCGTATATTTCAACTTCTCCATAGCTTGCTCAATGCGAGATGGCATAGGTTCTCCAACCTCTCTAGAATAGATTATCCATTGCTCATTATATGTTCTTTCTATTATTGTACGTTGAGCAATTTTCTTTTGTCAATGCATTTACATCATAATCCCAATTATGAATTTTTATAAACTCCAATTTCACTATTCGTGTCGATGGTGATATTATGTTCGCCAGTTCCTACACTTCCACTAACATCTCGATCTGAGACTCTCAATGGAAAGTCGGTTTGTATATCCTTATACCCTGCAGAACCATCGATTTCGAAATCGGATTGCTCCGGCAAGTAAATCTCTATGTTACCGTTCGTTGTATCGAGTTCCCAGTCGCCGCCTAAAGAAATGGTATGAATGGTTATTCCACCATTCGTCGTATCCGCCTTAACATCATGAAGCACATCCAATAGAGTAATGGATCCGTTCGTTGTTTTTGCATCAACCTTACCCGAGATGCGAGAAGCTATGATCTTACCATTGGTCGTGTCTGCAGATATATCTCCATCCACATCATTAGTAGTAATCGCTCCATTGGTCGTGTCTAGTTCGACATCCCCGTGTATGTTCTCTACAAGCACCGTACCATTCGTTGTATGAGCATCGATCTTACCTTGAATGTTATTTACATGGATCGCGCCATTCGTTGTATCTATCTTGAAGCTATCTTTAACCGCAATACCAGAGGCTTCTAGTTTGCCGTTCGTCATATCCAATTCGTAATCCTCCGCTTTTCCTGCGGGAACAGTGATGATCAGGTCCATTCTTGGTTTTTGTTTAATACCGAATATCCTATACTCTTTACCCTTCGCTTCAATCTTAAGAATGCCATTATTATCTTCGAATTTAACACTGGACTTGGCAGCAATATCATCTGCTTCCTCATCCGACAATTTGTTTACATACATGGTAGTTGCAATTTCAATATTGTCTACGTCACCAGGGATTATCTCAATATCACCGTTCGGATTATGGATGTACACTTTATCCTGCTTATCACTTATAGGGACGATGGTTATGCCCTTATCATAAGATCTACCGCTCTTATCAGAGAATGTAATATTACCAATCTTGATCGAGTTGAGGAAGTTCACATTTGGGAACGATGTGTAGCCAATAACTGCGATGGATAAAACAATGGATAGAATCAAGCTCCCTATAGCAAAACCCATTTTATGATCTGGGCCACGATAGATCAAGCTAAGTAATAAATACTCCATTCCCAATAGGATTATAATTGACGGCCACCAATTAATTAACTCACCTGTAAATTTCGTGTTCGTAGTTAGATCGATTAGCAAGAAGCTTCCAACAATTACTAGGATTAGAGCAGCTGTATATTTGCCCACTTTAATCATATTCCTCATCCTCTTCTCCAAATATCTTTGTTAAGTCTTTGATTTCTACCTTTATCATACATGGCCATCAAAGCAAAACATACGGACTTGGGGATAGATTGTTCTCAGTCTCTAGACGGAGAATCGATTGGATCTGGTGGAAAAGCAACTCATCGATCGGCAACCACTGCACATCCTGCAAGTATTTATCCTCCCAGCTAACCTGTTCGGGGTCATGTCCCAATGACATGTCTCCTCCAATGACTTCAGCTAAGAAGGTTACCCCTGTCATATAACCATGCGTTACTCGAGGAAGTGCAAGCTCACCAATTTTTCGAATGAGTCGAATATCTAGGTTGGTTTCTTCCTTGAGCTCTCTGATTGCAGCTTGCTCAGGTGTCTCACCCGCCTCAACTCCTCCGCCAGGCATACACCAATACGCTTCATGTATAGTTAGATCGAAATGACGTGCGAGAAGAACTCGGCCTTCTTCGATAATAAGTGCTTGCGCTCGCCTTCTCACAAACATAGGTTTACTCCTCTCAGTTGTATTAATGCGAATGCAGCATGGCTATTCCACTGCAACGTCGGAGATGCCTTCAATCTTACGAGGATCTAATCGCACAGTTGGCTCGTTAGCGAAATCGGCAAAGCCGTACATCGACAATAACATCACTAAAGCCGATCCCACACAAACCAGAATATTCGTGCGAAGTCCTGCTGCCCGACTGCTAGTCTCACGTTCTAGACCGATCAATCCACCTAGACCAAGAGCTAAACCCAAGCGTAATAACATCTCTAACTGATCAATCTCCCATGGACTATTCATGTTATTACCTCACATCCAATGATTATTCTAAGTAGTCAACCAGTGTCTAAGTGTGTTGTGTCTAATTGCTATCCAGCCGTATACGAATCCCCCAACGAAACCACCCAAATGACCTAGTAGACTAATATTCGGGATGAGCAACGAGCTCACCCAGCCAACTGCTGTCCAGATCAATACAATTTTCTTTGAATTGACATCTAAGAACCCCTTATGAAATAGAACAATATATATGTACAAGCCAAGAATACCATAAGTGAAGCCGGACGCACCCACTCCTGCCTGCGAACCAATGAAGAATACAGAGAAAGAAGTCGATAGAATAGTAAATATGAACAGGAATAACATATGGACCTTACCGATCATAATCTCTAATGGAGGGGCGATAATAATCAAGAAAAACATATTCATTACTAAGTGAGTTAAACCATCATGAAGGAAAGCATAGGTAATAAACCGCCAATATTCACCTTCTATGTATTCACTAGGCAATATACCGCCCTTTAAGACAACCTCTGGTGAACCCCAAATCCCATTAACTACTCCTAAGTATAAGAAAACAATCACATTCGAAGCTATGATCAATGAGATAATAGGGTATCTTTGTAGGAATTGCTTAAAGCTTTCTCTTCGATAGAACATGATCTTCCACACTCCATTGATTTGTCATATTAGAATGGTGCGCTCCAAGGGAACACACCATCACACTCATTAACTATTAAGCCGATCTGTAATTAATTTATTAACGAGGCCGGGATTTGCTTTTCCCTTGGTTTCCTTCATGATCTGACCAACTAAGAAACCAATTGCCTTGTCCTTACCTGCTCTGAAATCAGCAACAGACTGTGGATTGTTGGCAAGAACTTGATCAACGATAGTTAGAATGGCTCCCTCATCACTAATCTGGACGAGACCTTGCTCTTCAACAATCGTCTGAGCAGCCTTCCCAGTCTTGATCATGGATTTGAACACCGTCTTAGCAATTTTGCTCGAAATCGTGCCCTTCTCAATCAGTCCGATCATCTCACCTAATCCCTTGCCCGTAATCAACACATCAGATAGCTCAAGATTGTTAGCGTTCAGGTAGGCAAGTAATTCACCCATGATCCAATTGGATACTGATTTCGCATCAGCTGTATATTGTAGACTTTCATCGAAGAAATCCGCGAGGTGCTTAGAAGCTGTAATGACCTCTGCATCATATTCAGGCAAGCCGTATGTGGTCACATATCGGGTCTTCCGTGCATCAGGAAGTTCTGGAATAGTTGACCTTATTTGCGCCTGCCATTCATCGCTTAGTTCCATCACAATTAAATCCGGGTCGGGAAAATATCGATAGTCATGTGCTTCTTCCTTACTCCGCATTGTGATTGTCTTACCTTGTGCTTCATCAAACCGACGTGTCTCTTGGGTAATGACACCGCCATTCTCGACTACACCAATCTGACGGTAAACCTCATACTCTAAACCCTTCTGTACGCCTTTGAATGAATTCATATTCTTAAGTTCTGTACGAGTGCCCAACTTCTCTTGTCCGATCGGACGAATACTGACATTCGCATCGCAGCGTAAAGAGCCTTGCTCCATCTTGACATCAGAGACGTCACAGTAGAGCATGATCGCTTTTAATTTCTCCAGATAAGCATAGGCTTCTTCAGGTGAGCGCAAATCTGGTTCCGAGACAATCTCAACAAGTGGCGTACCTACACGATTGAAATCAACGAGAGAGCCAAAGCCACCAGCGATATGTGTCAGCTTTCCTGCGTCCTCCTCCAGATGAAGACGAGTAATCCCAATACGTTTCTGCACGCCATTCACTTCAATATCAATCCAGCCATTCTCTCCAACAGGTTTATCAAATTGAGAAATCTGATACGCTTTAGGGGAATCGGGGTAGAAATAATTTTTGCGGTCAAATTTACTCTCTGAGGCTATGGTGCAATTCAGTGCCATCGCTGCTTTCATGGCGAATTCAAGTGCTTGTCTGTTAAGTACAGGCAGTACACCCGGATGTCCTAGACAGATCGGACATGTGTTCGAATTGGGTGGTGCCCCGAAGGAGGTAGCACAGCCACAGAAAATTTTCGTCTTCGTATGTAATTCAACATGCACCTCAAGACCGACGACCGTTTCATATTGGGTAGATACCGTTGTCATCTGGAAAAGCTCCTTTCTTCATTATAGCTGGGGTACGGATTGGTGATGGTTTGTATGCTGTTCGAATGCATGTGCTGTACGTAATATCGTCGATTCATCGAATGACTTAGCGATAAGCTGAAGTCCTACTGGTAACCCTTTAGATAAACCACAAGGAATACTAATGGCCGGAATTCCTGCAAGACTGACCGGAATCGTCATAATATCATTCAGGTACATCGTTAACGGATCATCCACTTGCTCGCCGAGTTTGAACGCGGTCGTTGGAGCAGTTGGACCAACAATCAGATCATAAGACTCGAACACCTTATCGAAATCTTGCTTGATCAATGTTCTAACCTTCTGTGCCTTCAAGTAATAAGCATCATAATAACCAGAGCTGAGCGCATAGGTGCCTAGCATAATACGACGCTTCACCTCTGGCCCGAAGCCTTGGCTTCTAGATTTCATATATACATCCGTCAGATTCTCTGTATCCTTAGCACGTACACCATATCTAACGCCATCATATCGGGATAGATTCGATGAGGCTTCGGATGAGGCGAGAAGATAATAGGTTGCAACTGCGTATTCAGTATGCGGTAGGGATGCTTCTTCCCATGTTGCACCCAATGATTCTAGGACTGCGAGCGCTTCAATTATACGTTGTTTCACCTCTGGATCCACACCTGATCCCATATATTCCTTGGGAACAGCAATACGTAAACCGCGAATATCACCAGTTAATGCACTAAGATAATCGGGAATATCCACTACAGCTGAAGTTGAATCTAGCGGATCATGGCCAGCAATTGCTTGAAGCACATAAGCCGCATCCTCGACATTCTTCGTCAAGGGACCAATCTGATCGAGTGATGAGGCGAAGGCTACAAGGCCGAATCTCGATACAAGACCATAGGTCGGCTTCAATCCAACGACTCCACAATACGAGGCTGGTTGGCGAATAGAGCCGCCCGTGTCAGAACCGAGCGCGAAATACACTTCACCTGCTGCGACTGCAGCTGCCGAACCGCCGCTTGAGCCACCTGGAACATAGTCCAGATTCCATGGATTATGCGTCGGATAGTAGCTCGAGTTTTCATTAGAACCACCCATCGCGAACTCATCCATATTCATCTTACCTATCGTTACCGATTGTGCGGCTTGAAGCTTCTTCACAACGGTTGCATTATAAATCGGATTATAATTAGATAGAAATTGACTGGCGCATGTTGTGAGTAGGTTCTCTGTCACAATATTATCCTTGATCCCAGTAGGTAGGCCGAACAATAATCCTCTTTCACTCGACTGCGTTGAACGTTGATCATCCAGTAATCTTGCCTCTGCACGGGCTTGCTCTTCATTCAACGTAATGAATGCCTTCACCTTGTGTTCTACCTCACTGATTCTTCGATAAGATTCGTCAACCAGATCAGTAACGGAAAGCTCCTTGTTGCTTAGCTTTGTATGTATATCTTGCAAAGATTGCTTCAATAATGACACGAGTCCAAACTCCCCTCCGATAATTATTCGAGTACTGCTGGTACCCTGAATTGATCGTCTTCCTCTTCCGGTGCATTCCTCATAACTTGTTCAATGGTGAGCGAAGGTCTAGTTATATCATCTCTCATTACATTAACAAGCTTCAACACATGGGAAGTTGGGTCAACATGCTCAGTGTCCAATTCATTCAGCTTATATGCATAGGATAGAATGGCATTTAATTGTACCGTGAACTGTTCCTGCTCTTCTGCAGACAGTTCCAATCTAGCCAGCTTGGCCACATGTTCCACATCTTTATCTGTAATTGCCACGATTAAGCCTCCCTATCTAAGGATCGTCCTAAAAATCATCCTACCTATTATAGCTTACTTATATAATGAACTCAATTGGTGTGGGGGGCAGAGAATGTGAGTTTATGGAGGAAATTCGACGCAGAAAACCGCCTCATGATAAAGGCGGTTCATTATTTTGCTTTCTGATTTCTCTTCGAACGACAGGCGCTACTTCAGTTGCAAGAAGCTTGAATGGCAGCTGCTACCTTCGATAATGGTTGTCCACTCATATCAAACTGACCCATAAACCGGCTGTGACCGAATAACTTCCCCCAAGGGAATATATACCGAATTCAAATTCAGCACTCTCGTTATCTTGAGTGTCCCATTAGTTAAATCCCGGAAAATCGGATAAGTCGGACAAGCGGATAAAGAATACAATAAAAGCTAGAATACCGAGAAATACAATGGGAGCTGTTTGTTTGAACGAGTCATTAACCCGAATATGAGTTAGAATCCCTCCAATAGCCGTTACACCGAGCAATAGCGCACCCGCTGCGGCCCAACTCGGCTCCCAGTAACCAATAATTAATGCTACAGCACCGACGAATTCAACGATACCCGTTACAACTCGGAACCCTTGCGGTAGCCTCCAGTGCTTAAAGCCCTCTACATGCATTTTCGAACCCGTTATTTTGCCAAGTCCCGCCATCAAGAACATAAGAGCTAGTAAACCTTGCAGAATGAATGATAGAATATCCATTTAAATCTCTCCTTTTTAATAAAAATGTGGTTTAGTTGCTAATTGCAGGTGATTTTCTTACATAATCGTTAGTGACAGGAATCCGACGCGGACTATTCACGGTTAAATTCGTGCTTGGTGTAGGCACATTATACTTCGAAATAAAAGCACAGAATTAACTGCAACTATATTAAGCACATTATATTCGGTTTGTAGTCGTTTGACTAGTCCCTTACTGAAGAATTGTTAAATCGCGAAAAATTCAACTCGATTCATAACATCCATAATCGTATATTGCCCTAGGTAATCAATCGTCTGCTGTTCTGCTTCACACAGGATTTTCTCCAATTCCACATCCAACTGTTCAGCGGCTTCTCCACAGTCGACTTCAACCTCAGGCTCCGCAGACCCACCACTGACTGCACAATAAATCTCACCTAGTGTAATCTGATCTGCAGGTTTCCGTAGTATATACCCTCCCTCTCGTCCACCCTTCGACACAACGATACCTGCGACCGTTAAAGCTTGCATTACCCTTCGCATAAAGGTTGCATGTGAATCTACCTGATCTGCTATCATGGCACTCGATAATAAGCTGCCGCTCTTCGCTAACCAGACGATCGAATGAACAGCTATCTTAAAGCGAGGAGGCCCAATGTTAACACCACGGTTAGCTGTACTCATACAATATCACTCCTTTAGCTGATTATATTATAATGCAACTTTATTAAGCACACTATAGAACGGGAACATGTTAATATCAAGATTGAGTTTTAGATGAGCCTTGCATTGGTTTCGCCCAAATCAGATGAAACATGTTAAACCAATAGCCTTCCACTTTGTCGATCCTAATACCAGACTCTCGGATCAATCCTTCAATGTTCCTAGTGTGGTGACATCCGTATGCACGGTACAACAGCGGATCGAGTGTTCTTTGGATAGTTGAAACCGCAAGGTTCGAGCTGATCCCATGCTCCATGAATAGGATTTGCCCATCCGGTTTACACCACCGATTGATCTTAGCTAAAACCATTAGTGGATTATCATAACTGCAAAATGATAACGTAGATACAATTGTATCGAATGATTGATCGGGAAAGTTCATCTCTTCGATATCCGAACACACAAAATTTACATCCATATGGTGGCGTTTAGCCGCTCGCCTTGCCTTCTTAAGCATCTCCTCACTAAAGTCAGTTGCGGTGACCTTCACTCCAGGAGGATAGAACGGAAAATTCGCTCCCGCTCCTACAGCAAGCTCAAGCACCTCACCCTTCGCATGACTTAATAGATCCCGACGCCAACGTTCTTGCTTCGGACCTTCTCTCTTTTTCGCGTATTGGGCTGCTTGTTTATCGAAGATACGTATTAGCTTCTGTTTCTCCATCTAGCATCCACCTTATAAAACAAAATAATTGCACATTGTACAAAAAAAGCCAAGCAAACTGCTGGCTCCTTCGATGTGGGTATCCTCTTTTTCTATATCCAAGCTTTCAAATTGATCTGTCTGATGAACTCATCACCGCTTAAAGCTGGATTCTGTTCAGGGAGTGGGGTTTGTTCGTCTTCACCATTCATGACCCAACGGAATAATTGTTCATTATGTGTGGCTAGAGCAAAGTCTATTAATGCTTCTTTCTCTACACGATCTGCTTCCAAGGCTAGCAATGTATCCTCCAGTTCAATATCACTTGAAGGTACATAAATATGTTTGTTGGCGCCAGGAATTCGTACTACATAATCGAAAGCGTTATCTGCATTGCGATCAAAGGCGATAATATAACCATGGCTCCCAATGGGAAGGTTCTGCTCAAACGAGTCACCAATGATAATTACCTTCTGTCCGAGTTTCAACATGAGCGTTCCCCCCTATCGTAGCGACAATAGATTTCATAGACCAGCAAAAGTGAAAATTAATATAATAGCCGATCCTTATCTGTTATCCTACTAAAAAAATGATAGAGTGTCCAATACCAATATTACACCTGTATTCGGATAATCCCTTCACGGGAAATTGTTAACTTCTCATAACCTTCCTCAGTAATGGCATATGTGTTCTCAATTCCAACAACTCCACGACCGGGGAAGGTGAACTTAGGCTCAATCGCAATAACCATTCCTACAGCAAGAGGAGTCACAAAGCCATGTGCTAGAACAGGAAGTTCATCGATTTCTAAACCAATCCCATGGCCGAGAAAAGATACCTGATCCGCTCCATATCCCATATAATACGCAGATAATCCTGCAGCCTCTGCCTCTTCCAAAGCTGACTTATAGAGGTCCTCACAAATTGTTCCAGGTCGTAGTTTCTGCTCGGTATTCTTAAGTATTCGCGCTGCCACCTCATAGGCGGCTGCCATATCCTGCGGTACTGTACCCATGACAACGGTACGTGTTTGATCGATCACATAGCCTTCAATGCAACAGCCGATATCAACGAATATCGCTTCATCTCGTTGGAATAATCTATGTCCCGCTCCCTGTGGGCTTGCTGCGCTTAGTCCCACTCCTCCAGCTGGACCATCGAAGTAGGTCGGTGTAGCTACTGCCTCGCCTGCACCGACTACTCCGGTTATAATTTCTTGATTGTAAGCACGCATTCGCATCATTCCAATGTGTCCATTCATTCGTATGTCAAATTCGATACGAGCAATCAGCTCATATTCCGGCATACCTTCATATATATAACCAATCGCATTCTCAAGCGCTAGATTAATGACACGAGCCGCCTCCTTAATGGCCTGGATTTCATAAGGAGATTTAATCATTCGGACCTCTCTAGGCAAGATAGAACCATCGACGAGTGTTGCTTGAGGGAGTAATCCGGAAATCCGCTGTACTAATTGAGCTGGAGCTACATCAAATTCCATGGCAATATGTGGACTGTTCAGCTTAAACAGTTGTGGGAAATCGATCTGCAGCTGCTCGCCAAACCTCCGGAATGAGCCTAGTGGAACGGTACGGATGACAGCTTCACTCATTGCTCTCTGAACACTTCTACGTACATAATAAATGGGATCACCCATTACTGGAATGAAGAGATAGCCAGTTTGCATACTTCCGGAGAAATAATACAAATCGACATTCTGTGTAATTAGGAATCCATTGATTTCTCTGTCTCGCATCGCTAGCTGTAACCGCTCAATTCTAATCTCGCACTCATATTCCAAAGGGTTTTGCATCGATATTGACCTCCGATAGCTATATGTTTCAATAATTATAGCTCATATAATCGGATAAAGCTCAGCTGTACCTTTGATTATCCATGTGATCGGTCCGATCACATGATAAATTCGCGGATACTCCACCCTAATGATCATGACAACACCGGGTCGCTCCAAAGTCACCTCGTAGTCATAATCAACATTCATATAGTGATAAGGGAATACACGATTCTCGTTAATAATGTCGAGTACAAGTACCTCGACGGGTGATTCCAGGAAACTACCCTGCAAAGGCATGTTATTCAAGTCAAGCTGCAAATTAGATTGCAGATATTCATACGCCTTCTCCTCTGCAACCTGTGAATCGATAGACATCATACCCTGAGCAAGCTTCTGTTCATCTAATTGTTGAGCGGCCGCATGCGTTGCTCGATTCAATCCGTGCTTTACTCTAAATAACGTATTCATTGAAATCTCTTCATCCATCTGTAACGCGAACATCGTCATGAAGAATACCAATAAGAGCAAATATAGAACTAATTTATACATGATTATGAACTCCTAAGCAAGGATAAACGGCTTTGCCGTCCCAAAAGTTTTCGTTAGAAAACTATCATCGTAAGCATATGCTTAGGACGAGCGTGTTTACCGTTGACGACTTATAGAAAGTATAGTGAAAATTTATACTTTCTTATTCGTGAACATATTCACTCATCTTCATGCCACTTGCTGTCATCCGAGTAGTGGCATCAGGAGGACTAATCCCAACAAGACGATCAATCTCGAATAATCGTTGATAGGGATACGAAATGAGCAATTGTATGCCAACACCACGAAGTACCGGCTGAGCAGGGTCTGTTCCATCTTCCCCACTCGATGTCGTTACCACATATCGAATATCATTACTAACAAAGCCTCTAGCCTCAAGACGCTCCCGTGACTCCACTAACATCGCATCACTAATGTATCCGTGCGAACCATTAGCTCCAACCTCCAACAATAAATCCACTTCCTTCTGGATAACAGCCTGTCGGACAATGAGCACATGCTTGTAGATGGGCGAGAACATAAACCAACAGAGTAAGCTTGAGAATAATATAAATACGAGTATTTGTTTCATCGATTCATGGATCGATCCTTTCTATCTCTATATTAACTTGATTACCCCTGAGCTGCAGATCTCGTAGAGATCCTTCTTCGCCACCAATGGTATGCTCATATAAGACAATAATAACGATCAGTAGCATGATACTGACAAGTATGTTGCGCACATGATGAATCTCCCTTCTTACTGTTAATTTGTGTCTAAACCTGCAATTTTCGAATTAGCAGTAACACCTTGATCTTCGATTTTTCTCTTCAACCCATTCGTATCATCTGCTACGATGCTACTGAACAATAACGCTACAACGATCAACATCATGACTGTCACTAATATACTACGCATGATCTCACCCCCTAAAAGTTTTGATTAGCACGCTAGTGCTAGATAAAACTACTTCGAAAGCATAAACTGATTGTCTGATGGCTTACTCATCCCAATGAATCAAACAGTTTCTGCCCTTCCGCTACCCATGGATAAACGAACAACCGAAAGGTGAATAGAATAGGTATACCTGCCAAGATAAACAATACGTAGGATACCGTTTCTTTCCGTCCCTCTCTGGTCAATTCTAGCTTTTCCTTGTAATCCTGCACCCTTTGCCGAAGCAACTCATAGTACTGCTCACTCTCATGTTGACGCAATGAATTTAATGTTTCGGCGAAGCTATATCCTTCTTCGGTGCCAATACGTTGCTTGAATTGCCCTATCGCATAAGCTGCATTGTGATACCACTCATTCGTAAGCATATATAGCTCATTGCGAATTGAGTTTGCGTAGGGCAAACAACGAACCAGCTTCGAATGTAAATTCATCGATGAACCTGTGTAATAAAGCAGCTGTCGGCTAATCGTGTATACATCGCTAATGATTTTCTGTCGACGATGTCGCATGAATGATTCCAGGAAGGGTCTATCTAATAACACAAGAGCGATGAAAGCTGTTATTACAATCTCTATAACTTTTATATAAAAACCATATGGACCATCATACTTTTCCAGAAAGAATATACCGATCAATACAAGGAGAAGAGATAGAGTTAACATTCTCTTCGCTGCCAAATAAGTCTCAGAGTTCCATCTTAAGCCACACCCAATTAATAACTGTTGCCTCTCTCTCATCGAACGACTAGTAGGAGAAGGAATGAACAGTAGCTTACGAAACCTCCTACCTCTACGTTGATGGAGAGATTTCATCGCTCCCATATATATGCGTTTTTTCCGATGCTTACTGAACAATCCCGAAACCAAGTAATAGATCGCGATAAACAATAAGAAGAACAAGGCTAATTGCGCTAACCAAATAAATCCATTATGAACTCCCAATTGAATGATCAGAGCTTTCACCCCTAACGGTTTGCTGATAAAGAAAGCAGAAGCCAATTGTTACATTCTCCTCATGGATAAATACATACCCATTAAGAACGAAGCACCAATCAAAATAATCGAATCGAGCAGCATATCTCTACCTACTTCGGACACTACATAATAAGCATAAGCATTGTCAGCATCCATTCTAAAGTTAATGACCAAGAACACAATGAGGAAAACAATCGGAGAAAAGTTGGCAATACGAATTTCCAAAAGCCGATTTCTCTCAACTTGATCCATACGTTGTGCCTTTCTCATATCTCCTATGAGTTCCTTCAGATTGAGGGACAAATCTACTCCTTCTGTAAGCCCAAATCGCAATATACTTATAAAGTGGTCTGCCCATTGATTACCTAATGTGAGTGCGAATACCCTAAGGCATCCCTCAGCCTCCTTATTCACCATCAGACCCAAGTACAGTTGCTCGAACACCGCTTTAATCGGATATAGCATGCGATTTTCTTCCACAGAATTTTTCAATACCATACGTATATTCTTGTGCTCTGAGAGAATATAAGATTGATAGAATACCTCCATAGCCGGCAAAAAATTAATTCGACTTCTCATTTGTATCGTTAATAGACGCATCCGCAAGCTAATATACGGTATACTACCGAGAATAACACCAAGGGACACAACACCTTTTACACTTGAGAAGAAAAAGGTTCCAATTAACACACCACTCATCGCAAGCAAAACTCCACTAGCTAGCAACTGCCCTACACGGAGATTGGACGATACTGATTTAAGCAAATCAGATATATGTAGCCACAGCTTAAATCGATGAATGAACCAAGTGTGCCTATGCCCAACTATTGGGAGCGTCCAATGGTTGGATAATCTGGAGCGGATTACGGATCTACTGACCATACTGACAATTAGATATTTGAAACTCATATAAGTAAGTGCTAGCAGCATGAAAATCGACGAAACTTTAGTTAGAACGAACATCATCGTGGTATGACTCCACTCGAGGTAAGCTGTTCGTAACCAGAATAGTCATGCTTCCTTATTCGATTTACAACATTAGAACTTAGTGTCTCAGGAAAGCTCCAACTCCCCGCTCGTTCGTCGTAAAGGGCAATGCTTCTGACATGTACTTCATCATTCTCGTAACTGTACTCCCCCATTCTGATTATTCTCCTCTTCCCATCGATAATTGCCATCTCCACTCCAATCTGAGTTACATATTCAGTTATTCGTTTCACTAAACGGCTCGCGTTCACTGCTCTTCCATCCTGCATGCACATATCGGATATGGCATCAGGCACATCCTCGAGCGTATGGACATGAACCGATGTCAGACTGCCTGCATGTCCTCGTGTACAAGCCCTCATATATAGATTTGCATCATCATCCCGAATCTCAGCATGAACGATCCGTTTCGGAGATTGTCGCAAGGCTAGCTTGAATGCTTGTTGACCATCATGAACAGGGTCATCCTCTACGATCTCGTATTGAACGATATTCTTCTTCGGGAAATCCCGTTGAAGCATAAGCTCGAACCTTGATTCAATCGTAACGATCCGTTCATGGTCGGGCATCTCGGCAATGAGCGCCTTTATTAAATGGGTTTTCCCTGAATTCGTCGGACCAATAATGACCATATTCAAGTACGACCGAACAAAGCATCGAAGGTATCTCATGATCGTAATATCCATCGTCGAATATTCCGGCTCACACAGAGTAGGTAGATCATACCGGCTCGTTGTATAGAAACGAATCGTTAGCGTCGGTTGAGCTGTGAAACCAAACCCGGTTAACGTTACGCGAGACCCATCACTGAGTCGAACCTCGGCCCACTTCTTCCGTACATTCAATGTATCCTGATTAAATAACACTAGATTTTGTTGAATTTGCTCTACCTCATCCACTGAACGAAATACATGTATAGAAGCACGAGGGATACCTCCCCGAACCTCAAAGATGGAGGTGCCTACGACTTGAATTTCTTCTAATCCCTCCTTATTCTTCATTATGAGTTCTAGTACATTCAATCCCACAACCTCTGCGAACACGGCTTCTGCCAATGTCTCATATTGGTTTCCAGGTGATTCGGTATCATGAATGCGTTTCTTGATTAGAAAGTCGTTAATCATAGCCAGTATCCGTTTACGTTCCTCTGGAAAGCCTAGAATCGCTCGATTCAACATCTCATGATGCTGCCATTTCTCCTTCTCAGATCGACCTCCAACTCCCACAAGGAACAAACGAACATCTTCAATGATGAGCTCAAACTTTGATCTGTCTTGGCCAGCTGAATCGGTAAACACAGGACTTCCTTCAGCCCCGCCCTCTTCAAGTGTTCTCCGCTGTCCGTAGTATGATAATACCGAGAATTTGCGATCATTTACGTGCAAGGCTCATCCTCCTTCCTGCTGGCATAAACATACCTTGCATGGTCTGAAACCATGTCATTCGCTCAGACCTCTGAACAGGGGTTTCACCGAATAAGTTTAATAGGGTTCTAGCTATCTGTGCCAAGTCGTCATTCATTAGACTCGGATGGGCAATGACATCCCAAAGCTTTCCCTGATTCAGTAATGAGTCGATTTCCTTCAACTTGTGGATCTCCCCAATTCTATGCATACCCGTTTCCCTTCGGATTTCTCGAGAGGAATAATGACTACTGGATGATTGGCTACCCTCCTTCTGTGTAATGAGCAAATCAAATGACTTTGGAGAACATCCGAATACGGGTGCTAATGGCTGAAGCCAACGATTCATATCCTCCTGGAAATGCCCTAGCTGACCGGTTGTTACCATTAGTCGCATACCCGCCCTCATCATCGTTGAGATGGTAGCCGCATTATCCCAGTAGGCATTCGTGTCCACGATACAATAATCATAAGATCCCGCAGCTACCTGTAATAAACAATCGATATCATTCAGTGTGTAGAATTCTGCTTGCTCCCGCAGCATATTACCGAATATCACATCCAGATTAGGCTGCGCTCTAACCTTCCATGCATGCTGACGAAGCCTATCTGCAGATAAACTCAAGCTCTTTAGCTCCGCTCTTATGCTTTCAAGTGTATATGGAGGTTCATCTACACCAAGGTAACGATGGATTTTGGAACTCTTCAGATTTAAACAAATATAGACAACCGACCGATCAGTCTGCCTAGCCATATGTGCCGCAGTTCCGAATGCTGCGACAGTAGTACCAATATTCGGAGTGGATCCAATGAATTGAATAATGTGATTAGCGGGGCTTGAATGTGCATCACTCTCACCGAAGATAAAAGCTGAGAGTTGTTCAACAATGGAAGAATTTGAATGCCCCGGACGAATGACTGTCCAACCTCCTGCTAGGCTTTCCTTTAATATAGCAGCATTCAATTCAGGATTGTGTCGGTTGGACAGCAATAAGAATTTCCTTATATTGCTGCTTAGATTGTTCATCGTTTCCGTAAATTCACACAAGTCTTCATAATTGAAATACTTATCCGAAGCAATAAGAACATCCTTGTGTAATCCCATTCCTCCGATTAAGGATTCCAGTGTCCCATAAACAGCAACCGCTTCTCTATGAAGCTTGTTAAATTTAATAAAGCCTTCCACCAATATCTCATCATTCAATAAGAATGATATATTCATCCTTCAACCTCCAGTAAGGATGCTGAAGTAAAAGCAATGACTACTTTGTATGTACCACCTTTACATAGGCTATCCATGATGAGCCACTCCTCCTCCGTCAAATTCAGATTAATATGATCAATCATGCTATTTGCTGTTCTTCTTGATGCATACATTCGTTCTTTATCATCTTCAATAAGGGATTGTAAATTAGAATGAGCATTATCATCGATCTCAATATTCGCGGCAGATTTAACCGATGCCACCTTGACCCCATGCTCGTATAATCTTCTAGAGTTTCCATCTAGACTTGAAACATAGACGGCTACAATATCACCTGCACGAATACCACTAGAAATCGAAAGCATATACGACTTAGGAATTTGGAATGTGGCCTGTTCCGGGGTTGGTAATAAATGATATCGATCTAGCTTCCAATCCAACAATGGCTCATTTGTGCCTAGAGGTACGAGTGCCTCCATTCCCACTACATCCTCCACTCGGTACACCATTCCTTCCATGACCGCCCCTCTCAGAATGGTTTTCCATTTCATCATCTCCTCAGTAATGATCGTTCCCGCTGGAATGAACGTTACCGGCACTAACGCTTGCACCGTTTGTTGTTGTTCCACTTGCTTCAATTGCATCTCATACAATCCATATACGAGCAACAATGCTAAACAGGCCGCTATCAAACTTATCCATAAATTCTTGACCCTACTCAATACATAAAGCACCTCCTTAACAATAAATAAACGCAAGCAGGCGGATTAATCCGCGAGCTTGCGTTCTTCGCAAAGCTAGTATGTTTGGCATTTGTATATTTATACTAGCAAATCAGTTGGAAGCTGTAAAGCTATTTCTTTTATTTTCCTTCTTTCTTATCGTTGAAGTAAAGAAAGAAACTCTGCACGCGCATCGGACTTTGTCTCGAATACACCTCGCACAGATGATGTTGTTGTTGACGAACTTGATTTTCTAACACCTCTACCACACATACACATATGCTTGGCTTCGATGACAACCATCGTTCCTTTTGGCTCAAGCACGTCTTCCATGGCTCTTGCAATTTGTGAAGTGAGTCGCTCCTGAACCTGATATCGTTTGGCATAGCCCTCAACCATACGTGCAATTTTGGACAAACCAGTTATTTTCTTATTAGGTATATAACCAACATGTGCTACACCGAAGAAAGGGGCAAAATGATGCTCACACACGGAGTAAAATTCTATATCCTTGACTAGAACTAATTCTTGATGATCAACATCAAAGGTTTTCTCAAGATGCCTATTCGGATTCTCACGATATCCCTCTGTATACTCTAGGAACGCTTTGAGTACCCGGAAAGGCGTTTCCTGAAGACCATCACGTTCAGGATCATCACCACACAATGAAATTAGTTCTTTGACACCTTCCATAAAAATTTTAGCTTGCTTGGATTTCTTATTCATATCCGAGTGATCGGCGTAAGAATTAACGATATCCGGAAATTTCGTGCGGATTAACATCTGAGTATCCATAGACATTGTACACACCTCCTCTACTTCAAAACTACTTCTCAAGAGCAAAGACAAATGATTGATCATCTATTGGCTCATCCAACAGCACGCCAAAGACGCAGCGACCATCTTCATCTTGAAAGCGTTCCTCCCGTACTACGCGGTAGCCAAGCAACCGGGTTAGCACCGAAACCGTTACACTGCAGAGCACTGGACGTCGCATGGCTACATTTAAGAATGGACAATTGTGTTCGATTAAACGGAGTCGACCACCTGAATTTTCTACATCCATGAATGTATCATCCGCTATGTAAATTTGCTTCAATGCTTTAACACGCTCAACTAAACTGAGACCGCGTAGCCGTGGTTCCCATTCCCGCACCCGCGCCTCTGTCATCGTTGTCAAAATTTGATTAATCGCCTCCGATCCAAGCTGTTCGGCAATTGTATCTAGCACTTCCACTGTAAGAGAATCGTAATTTTTGGGAAATAGGTGCTCACCTTCACTTGTTACACTATAGTGCATAGACGGCCGACCTCCGCCATTACCCGGAGTTCGATTCGTATGTTTCTCAATCCAACCTTCACTTTCAAGCTGCAGAAGATGTTGCCTTATAGCCTCGCCTGTCATTTCTAACCGAATAGCTAACTCTGCGATTGTTGCTGGTCCTTCATGCTTGAGGGCAAGCAGAATCGTCTGCCGTACTTCCGATAAATGTTCTACATTTAGGCTCACTTGGTACCCCACCTATTCTTTAGTTCTTCCAACACCATAACGGTAAACGAGCTCACCGCCATACCAACCACCGACAAGTAAAGATACAAACCCTAAGAAAGATAGTACCAGAGCCATAATTAAATGTATACCGGATGGAGTTGTTGTGCCGAATCGGAAGAATAAGCTCCCAGCATATAGAGCAGCAGCGGTCATAACCATTACCATATGCCACATGGCAACACCTTCCTCAGGTCCTCCTTGAGGCAATTTCATATAATCAATAAAACCAGTAACCATGGCAAAAAAGGCAATGATTAAGCCAACTGCAATACTCCAGAAGGAAAAGCTCCACCAAAGCGGGTCTTCTCGCCATAAGCCGAGAAGGTCCCAGAGCAATGATGTTGTCCACAATGCCATTGGAAAGTGTGTAATAAGTGGATGTAGTGGATGAGCGGATAACTTACTCCTGTCCATTATATGATTCCGATAATCAACAACACTTCAGCAATTACGGCCAACAATCCATGCACATAGATAAGTCCTCTTGGAAGTTTACGACCGCGTAAGTGGAAAGCAAACAACACAAATCCTCCAAGCGCCGCTACAACGAATAGAATCAAAGCTACTGTCGGTAATGTCTCAGCATCACCCTGAATTACACCAATGATCAATAGAACTAGTGCTGTTGCCGCAACAAGACCATGAATAATCGCTAGAAATATCGGCCTCTCTTTCACAAATGCAAGAACAAGTCCTCCTAAAGCTGCGATACCGAATAAAATTGCTGCATACGTAAGCATTTTTCATCATCCTCCAATATTATGTATGATTCAACCTCAGTAAGATCATAACAGAATAAAGCTAATTATACAATGTATATATTGTATAATTAGCCGATCAAACAGGTTTCACTCTAAGGCATTAACAATATCCTTCAAACTAATCGCAAAATGTCACATTGACGAGACAACTCCTTACCTCTAGTATAGGTATAATAACCAAAAAGGGGTTCTTACATCATGTGGCTTTTATACGCAGCATTGGCTGCAGTTTCTTTTGGCTTACGAGGTATTCTATATCACTGGACATCACAAAAACCGATCAATCGAAATCTCATGTTATTCGGTGTCTTTAGCACTGGGGCTATTATTTCATTACTTATGAGCTTGATTTCTCAGCAGCAGTGGACGATCCATATCCTTATTGGCGTACTTATGGGACTGTTTTCTTTTGCAGCTAATGGGAGTATGTATAAGGGTTTCACTGTTGGAAAAGCATCATTAGTCGCTATTCTTACTGGACTTCCCCCTGTAGTCGTTGTTATTCTAGCATACGCATTATGGGGTGAAACCCTCACTTTATGGCAGTTGGCCACATTCATCATCATTGTCGCTGGCATTCTAATTCTTCGCTACTCGAGCGACCTCTCGCTTAAGCAACTGAAAGGAGTCCAATGGGGTTTATTAACGATGTTATTCTTTGCATTAAACGATTTGTCGGGCAAACAAGCGATGCGACTAGATGCAGCCATATTCCCAACCCTGTTCATGATGTTCATTACCGGTAGTATCTGCTTTGGCGGCCTGTGGTTGATGGGGAGGGTGAAGGCGAAGAAGAATGCATTAGGGACAGAAGAAAACTCCCTAAAAGAAAGGCCTTGGAAACCATCCAAAACCTTCCTCTGGGGCATGCTCGTCGGTATCACCAATGCATCGGGAATGATTCTGATCCTTCCAGCTTTTAAGCTTGGCGTTACTGGTCTAGTCTCCGCTGTTACTGCAACGAATGTTCTATTAATCCTGTTATATTCCCGTGTATTCCTGAAGGAAATATTCTCGCGGCGAGAATTCACTGGAATCTGTCTAGCTCTTGCTGGCGTTATTCTGTTGCGTCTGCTCGGTTAAGTGATTTCAGTACATGCGATCTCTTTCCTGGGAACCACCAATTCCATCTACCTAATAGCTTCATTGCTGCTGGGACGATGATTAATCGTACGACCGTTGCATCGAGTAGTATCGCTACCGCCATCCCAAAGCCCAATGTCTGGATCGGTAACATCGAGGAGAAGGCGAATCCCGTGAATACAGCAATCATCAGGAACGCTGCTCCAGAAATCAATGGCCCTGTAGTTCGGATTCCTACTACTACACTTTCCTCATTATTACCTGTTTCATCGTAATGCTCCTTCACACGACTAATTAAGAAAACCTCATAATCTGTACTCAGACCAAACAATAGTGCAAGCATTAAGATCGGGATGAAATTCGAGACATATCCAGTCGCCGTGGCACCGAATATCTCGATTCCATGTCCACTAGCGAATACCCAAGTGACAATTCCGAATGTCGCGCCTACCGAGATCAGATTCATAATAATGGCCTTTAGGGGTAAGATCAGACTCCGGAAGGTGAACACTAGGATCATATAAATCAGACCGAGCATAATGAACAATGCAGGTAGCATTCCATCAGAGATCGCCTTCGTCATATCGATTGATGAAGCGGTATCTCCTCCGAGAGTGAACGTTAATTGTTGAAGTGGATCGGTTTGAGGAATAATGACCTCTTTAATTTCTTTCATTAACGCTCGGCTTTCATCACTTGCTGCATCTGTGGCGAATGTCATATCAATTACGGCAGTTTTGCCATCTCGACTTATATACCGATCAATCATCGGTTCAAGCCCCTGCGGCCAACTTGTTGGGTCACTGCTCAAGAACGCTGAGGCTTGGTCTAGTTCCATTCCTGTAGTGAATGAAGTGACAGATGTTACCTGATTCATATTCTCATGCTCCATGAGCTTGGATTGTAAAGTTGCTAAATAGACCAAGTTCGGCTCATCTGTAATACGTCCTTCTTTCACGCTAATAAGCAATGTATTCGTTGATGTCCCTGCAGAGGCGAATGCGTGTGTATACAAATCGTAGCCGCTGCGTACTGAGGACTCCTCCGGCAGGATCGTTATATCATTCGTATTGAGTTTCATCTTCAAGGCTGGGATGGAGAATATACCCATCATGATAACGGATATCACAAGGAATAATATTGGTTTTCCCATAATACTTCTTGCAAACTTGCTCCAGAACGTCGAAGGCTTTCCTTTCCTATTGAACAATGATGGAATTCTTCCCTTGTTAATTCGTTCACCTAGCATCGTTAGTACGACTGGGAGAAGCGTGAGTGTTGCTAATACTGCGAAGATGACAACAGCTATTGCTCCAAAGGCAATCGCTCTAATAGCTGGCACATCGACAACGAATATAGCTATCATCGCAGCGAACACGGTAATACCTGAGAAGAGGATTGTATGACCCGATGTGCGCATGGCCGTTCCCATTGCAAGGTTAACGTCCTTCTGGATACCAAGTTCTATGCGGAATCTATTCACCATGAATAAGGAGTAGTCAATACTGAGCCCTATACCCAACATCAGTGCTGAGTTCGTTACGAACACGGACATCTCCACATGAGCACCGACCAGATAGATGAGACCCAAACCCACAATCACTGCTGCAATCGTAACGATCAAAGGTGTAATGGCAGCTATCAGACTTCTAAAAACGAAGAGTAAGATTATAAAGACGAGTGGACCAACGAATATCTCTGCATTGGCTAATCCCTCTTGTGAGTGCACCGAGATGTCACCCCACATCGCTGAGGCCCCAATGAGATAGGATCTAACACCCATTTCTTCAGCATTCGCGACATAACGTTCCTGAATACCAGGCATAAGGTTAATTGCATAATCCTCATCAACATTCATACTCACGAATGCGTATGTGGTATGCCCATCCTCACTGACCATTCCAGGCTTCATAGATTCAGCAGCATTCAAGATAGAATAAATACTTTCAATTCCTTCTTCTTCCGTAACATGATTGATCATCTGGGTGAGTTTATCCGTATATGCCGGCTCTCCGACTGTTGCTTGATCATCGTTGAATACAAGCATCAACGACGTTTCTGAACGTCCTTCAAATTGCTGACTTAGCATTTGCTTGACCTGGAGTGATTCACTTTCAGGAATATCCCACCCACCACCGCTTAATACGTTAGCATAATGGGAGGATAACCAACCCGACACAGCGATCAAGACGATCCAAGCTACTATAACAACCCAGCGAAAACGATGTAACGATTTACCCCATACTTCTAATCCACGATGTAACATTTGACAACCCCCAGAGATTAATTAGTTACTTATTTAATATTATTAATTGAACATTCAATCAATACCAACCGAGGATAAACAATTTAGTCGTCTTTTTAAGGACGAGTGCGTTTACCGTAGACGACTTAAAGAAAGTAAACGTGAAAACTTATACTTTCTTATTCGTTCAAAAAAATTATTTACTCTTCACAGCTACATATATTTCCAGAATCTCTGCAAATGTTCCATACGCAGCTTCCCTGTCGAAATCAGGGTTAGACATCGCCTGCAAAGCAAACCCATCTAGAACCGCTAATAGAATAGAAGATACTGCATCTTTGTTAATATGATCTCCTAAAGAAAGCTTACTCATGGAATGGACAGCCTGCTCACGACCCGCTTGTAAGCACTTAGCAATTTCCTGACAGCCTCGCTCAGACCTTAATCCAATAGCAAATAACTCGAATCTTAACCTGTGCCATTCGGGGTGTGATTGAACAAGCTCCATAGGAATCTTCAGCGCATCTCTGATAAAGGTCTCGGATAGTGGTATGCCATCAATTTTCATCATTTCATCACAATAACGAGAGGTTTCCATTTGGAACAGCTCGAATAACAGATCCTCCTTGCTCGGAAAATAATAATTAATTAAACCTTGGGCGACTCCAGCTTCCTTGGCAATTTCCTTCATCGACGCTTTATCATGACCTATATCTGCCAATACCTTGTATGCAGCATCGATAATTTTGGCTTTTGTATCGCCATCCGCTCTCCTGATCATCTCGGTCTCATCCTTCATGTTTGAACGTTCATTCAAATATTAATTTACCAAAAAAAAGAGAATGGCGTCAATAGCCATTCTTCAAACTTCTGATTAAACATGTGGATTATTGACTTTCTCGTACCCAATCGTTGTTCGTGGACCATGACCCGGATATACAACAGTCTGATCGTCAAGCTTAAACAGAATATTCTGAATGGAGTTATATAACTCACGTGAGCTACCTCCCGCAAGATCGGTGCGCCCAACGGACTGGCGGAATAACACATCTCCACCGAATAACATATTGTCTAAGTGAAAGCTTACACTTCCTGGTGAGTGCCCTGGTGTGTGATATACCTTGAAGGTTTCACCTAACAGCTTCAATTTCATATTATGATCAAGTCCATATTCAGCAGGATCTGAGCTAATTGGAGCAGTAACCTCGGTCCACATTGTGGATCCGTTCTTCTTCGGATTGGTCAACCATTCGGCTTCTGCATCATGCAGATAAACAGGACAGTTTTTCAGCTTCCTCAGCTCATCCACACCACCGATATGATCGAAATGAGCATGGGTGAGCAGAATAGCTTCTACCTCCCAATCCTTCACTTTACGAATCACGGGCTGTGGATTCATCCCTGGATCGATGACAATACATCGTTGCTCCTCTGGTTTATACAGTACATAGGCGTTCGTCTGTAACGGACCAAGTGAGTAAGTTTCTACCTTTAACATCTTGACAGCTCCTTAAAGAGCAGACAGAATGTCACGCAGCTCTTGTACGATCACATGCTGATAACCTGTTCCGTCCCCATATTGACGACCCATTTCTTTACGAGCCACTTGAATTTTCTCATTATAATCGGCGGCCTCGCGGTCAGGGTTTAGTTGCTTAAACTTGGTCATTACTTCCTGTACGTGCTTAGGTCGAGGACCCCATTGTGCTAAGACATGTCCTCCCGTATCAGCAATAATTACAATCGGCACTGCCTTCCCTCCACCTGTGAGGAATTGGTCCATCAGCTCAGGAAACTGCTCCATAATCATAACTTCAACTGGCATTAATGTTGGTTCTAACGCTTTGAACACTACAGGTATATTACGAATTACATCTCCACACCATTCTGCCATGAGGATTAGACAGCGCAAGTCATCTCGGAAGCTGATCGAATGGAAAAACTCCTGTTGGTCATCATTTTCCCAGCTAAACTGCTCAGACCAGTTTTTAAAATCATCCTGATTCTTGTTCATCCCGTCGATAAATTGCTGTGGGCTAATCCCTTTGTCGAGATATTCTGCTACATTCTTGCTCATTGTTATTACCTCCTAAAAGTTTTGTTCAACAAAACTACCACATAAGTATAGGCTAGTTTTTATCCTGTGATATAGACTTACGCTTTCTCATAAATAGGATATACCCTATACCTAAGATGACTGCTCCAATAATGAATGGAACAATATAAGGGCTCGCTTTCTCGTTAATCTGTTCCCAATTATCACCAAGGTTCATTCCCAAGTAAATGAAGAATATAGACCACGGAATGATCGCAAGCATCGTATACAGAATGAACGTGACATGGGACATCTTAGCGATCCCAGCGGGTATCGATATCGCATGTCGAACTACAGGTATGAATCTAGCAGCAAATATTACGCCTGTGCCGTACTTGTTGAACCATTGCTCCGACAAATCCAAATGACTTTTCTTAATTAGTAAATACTTACCATACTTCTCCAACACGGGTCTGCCTCCGTAGCGACCGATCCAATACAGGAATAGCTGAGCGATCGTCCCGCCAATCGTAGCGAAGATCACTGCGCCAACGAATGACAATTCCCTACCACCTGCATCAGATACCAGATATCCCCCATAGGCAAGAACGATCTCACTAGGAATTACCTCGACCATTAACCCCAACATAATTCCCCAATACCCTAACCCTTCAAAAAATTGGAGCATAGTATCAATAAACTGATGTATCATTTCGTTCTCCCTTCCGAAACCATCACTACTATAATAGCTAATCTACAGATGAATGGCAAAACTTGAGACATGCTTTTTTTGAACACGACATACAATGATCATGAACAAGCTATTATTCATTCTATTTGAAGGGGAGTCATCTGATGTCCAATATGTTTGTGATTACTAAGAAACAGCTTCGTTTGGTCGGGCTTGGACTCATTCTCATTGTTCTTGTATATTCATTCTGGATGTGGAACCAGTCCAACACAGCTGCAAGTTCGGCAGAGCAGCCAAGAATCATCCATATGGTTATAGGTGAGTTCAGCAGTACCACGAAAAAGGGCCAGGAAATTGAAGTGTATCGGTGGGATCCAGGAACCATTGCCGTCAAGGAAGGTGAATCCATAGAGTTGCGAATTCTGGGTGTGAACGGTGAGCATCACTCCTTCGTGATCGAAGGTTTGAATGTGAAGGGCGAGGTCCATAAGGGTAAAGAAACAGTCGTCCACTTCGTTGCAGAGGAGGAAGGTACTTATCGTATTATCTGTATCAACCATTCCGATTTGGCTCACCAAGGACCGATGATCGGGTATATTGTTGTAAATTAATCTCCGTATTCCACTTCTCTGCATACGATGCTTGCAGAGAGGAGTTGCATCAAACTATGAACAATAACAAAGATCATCCGAAGCTTGAGCTTCCGAATGCTCGCAAAATTCGCAGGTCTTGCAACCGCGAGCTTTCTCGCACCATTAAACGTATGAAACTCTGGGTATCCCCTGAGCAGGTCGCAGCGGCCGAGAAATTATACTATCAGAAGGTCATTGCTAATCTAATTTGGGTCGCAGAGAATGGTAGCAATCGCAAGAAATTAGCGGATTGGTGGGACGAAGCGGTGGCGCCAGAAATCGCACCTTTATGGGGCGTGGAACAATCGAAACTATCAGCAGCATTCCGCGCTCGTTTCGGAGGGTGAGTAAAGACCGGAGGAGATCACCTTAAATTGTGCTCAACCCACTGACCTAACAGAAAAAATTTACGCTAATTGAACTTATTATTATTCATCCACATCAACATAGTTAACGGAAGAATACTCCTCTATCCATCATCTATACATGGAGGGTGTTTTTTAAGAAAAACCGTTCGGATCTGAACTGTCCACAATTAGGGTCACAGTTCAATCACCGAACGGTGCTTTTTTGTGCTAAACCATACTATCTATGTATTGGAGCGGGAATGGGTGTGGAGTTCCACCGCTGTTAGTGGGAACGTCATTCCCTTAATCTCAAGGATTCACCTCATTCCACTACTAAGTGGTAACGAGATTCCGCTATTTACGTTTTTCGCCTCTTGTTTAGCGCTTGATGTATGAAATAAGAGAACGTGGTTACCACAAACTCCGATTTACACATGAAATGACTTGAATAGCGGAATCTCGTTTCCCTTAATCAGATCATATTACTATTCTGGCGTAAGAAAACCGTAGAAAATCATTCTCGTGGTAACATTTTCGCATAATAGAGCTCCGGGGTTTCATTATTGGTCAACAGCTTCTGCCCAAATTTTCACAGCATAAGCATAATGGACAAGCGTGTTACCGTTGAAGACTTAAAGAAAGTGAAGTGAAAACTTATACTTTCCTATTCGCAAAAAAAGTCCCACACAGCATGGCTTCCGAGCTATCACGAACTATATTGCGGTCAGAGGATTTGACCCCTCAGTTGTTTAACTATCGTGTCCCGATAATGGAGCATTCCCGTTGAATAAAATTCTAACGGAAGCAAAGGACTTTATTTGTTCAAAAAGGCAATTTTGATTTTTTTAACGGAAATGAGCGCCTTCATTTGTTCGAAATCGACTTAATATGAGTAAAAACAGTCGAATAGATGCGCTCATTTCCGTTAAAGAAATAGGAGCTTCAGTAAAGCAAACTCCTGAAGTAACATCACCCATTAGCTCATTGGATCGAAGCCCAATCGTCTATAATGGTCCTGGTACCGGCATCCACTTGAATGCTATGAGAACGTTTCTTGTCATCCTTAAAGTCGAATAGAAATAGCTTCCTATTCTCATTATAATGTATTGGTATGACCTACCCAGCCTCATAGAGCAGTGGTGGCGATCAAGCGCACTGCTTGAGTGCTGCTACTGCCCTATGAGATTCTTCAAAAAGCGGAAGCGTTATGATTCTATTTTTACTGCTCCTGCCCATCCAGTAGAGCGAAGAGCCTAAATGTGTTTGTTAAGGTTCCAAGCTTTTCGATTTCCACGGATACCTTATCGCCGTCTTTTAAATAGATTTGTTTTTCAGGGGGATATCCCATAATCACTCCTTCAGGTGTCCCTGTCAAAATGACATCACCCGGAGACAATGTCATGTGTTTGGATACGTAACTGATAATTTCGTTACAATGAAAAACCATGTCCTCCGTATTGGATTGCTGTCGGATTTCATTGTTTACGTAAGTGCGTAAGCCCAATTTATTCGGATCCCCCACTTCATCTGCGGTAACCAAATAGGGACCGAGCGGACAAAATCCATCGCAAGTTTTGCCTAGCATCCACTGCGGAGTTTTTAATTGCAAATCTCTTGCCGATACGTCGTTTGCTGTGCAATACCCGAAAACATAGTCAAGCGCCTCCGTAACGGTTAAATCCTTCCCGGTTTTACCGATTACAATCGCCAATTCCACTTCGTAATCCACCTCTTTGGCCATCTGAGGGATTAGAATAGCATCGCCATGCGCACTAAGCGAATTATTAAACTTATTGAAAAGAATAGGAACTTTCGGAATCGGTAAACCGGTTTCTATGGCGTGCTTCCTGTAGTTGAGGCCCACGCAAATGATTTTCCCCGGTTCGGTGACACAAGGACCCCATTTCATTGTATTTTTATCCACCAAGTAAGACGTTGTCGAGGTTGTTCCTTCACGACCAGATTCCAAATGCCGAACGAATTGTTTCAGCCTTTGCAATGCTTCCTCTCCGCCATGAATAACCTCCATAACCGTCAGAGGTACGTTCCTCCATTCCGTGTTACCCTGAATGTCCTCTTCGATATCAATAATACCGTTGTCTGTTCCTATACCGAGTATGTTCCGATACCCTTTACGAATCGAGAGTAGTTTCATTTTCAAACTCCTTTGGCTGTACTATTTATTAGATTGTAGATTTATAACAGTTTGCGTGCCAGAGCTTCGATCTCCGTAAATTTTTCATCCGCCAATAAAGAACCGTATTCGACGATTTCTCCGCTGAACATCTTGTTCCATGCTGCCCACGGTTCCTGTTGCCTCCAACCCTGAAGCTGAACCTGGAGCATGGCTTGTTCAGCGCGAATGTAGGCCTCCAATTTCTCATCATCCCAATTTAGGGTTTTAACGACGAGAGAAGATAGACGCTCTACGATCATCTCCGTGTATAGACGTCCCAATTCCGCGGATGCGCCTTTGGCGATTTCATCCGTTGCCCCATATTCGGGATCATTGGCCAAGCGCTCCATTCTCACAAGCTCTGGTTCAAGGTGAGCGAGCAAAGAGGTTTCACCGATGCCAGCGTGGTCCCCAAGGTAACCGACGTCCTGGGCCAACAAATACTCAGGAAGGCCTATAACAGGAATGCGCAACCTTGCAGACATTCGTACCGCCGTTTCCCGAACCACAATTTGTTGATTGTGCCCATAATGGCCGGTAAAAATCACAATGGCCTTGAAGCCAAGTCTATGAAATTCACTGCATAGTTTTTCTAGCCACGGCTTCAGCAAGTAGTTATCCCAAGAATACTCCCCTTCCATGATCACGGTTGCCGGCTTGTCCAGTCCGCCCATCCCGCCATATAGGGGCGGATGGACGATCCCGCCGCCGGCGCGCTTTGCCGCTTTCACGCATAGCCCATGCGATTTTAGCGAATCGAGTCCAAGCGCGAGATGCTCTCCATGCCACTCCACTGTGCCCAGCGGGAGATAAACGACTGGCATTCGGGCGAATGCTGCGCGGAATTCTTCAGGTAACAGTCTTTCCCATCGACACTCCCAGTCCAAACCTGTATCAAGTTCATTCATCTTCATAATAATCCACTCCCGTTCTGTCTAAGTGGCCGTCGTATGATGACGACCATAAATCCGATCGATCCCGACAGCAATCAAGAGAACCATCCCCTTAACTACCATCTGATAGAATTCACCGACATTCAATAGGATTAAACCGTTTGCGAGAACTCCCATAATAAGAACCCCAAATAACACGCCAACCAATTTGCCTTGGCCTCCCGAAATACTCACTCCGCCCAGAACAACCGCCGTAATGACATCGAGTTCAAAGCCTTGAACAGCATTCGGTTGGCCGGAATTCAATCTTCCCATTAAGACAATGCCAGCAATGCCACTGAGAAATCCAGACAACGTAAATACGATGAGCTGCAGTTTCTTGGTCTTAATGCCCGACAGACGTGTCGCTTCGTAGTTGCCTCCCAAAGCATAGATGTGTCGGCCGATATAGGTGCGATACAACAGCAACCAGACGGCAACAAATACTAGGATCATGATGATGACTGGGACAGGAATGCCGAACAAGTATCCTTCACCAAAAAAACGAACAGAATTCGGAAAACCAAATACCGGGTATCCGCCTGTAAAGATAAACGCGAGCCCGCGTACAACCGTTAACATTCCTAATGTTGTAATTAATGAAGGAATACCTACAATAGTAACGATCAATCCGTTAACCGAACCAATGACTGCAGCGGCAGTGAGGCCAAGCACAATGGCAATCCATGGATCCACCCCCGCTTTATTCATTAATAAACCTGCTACAACACCGGCTAGCGCTACTGTTGAGGCGATAGATAAGTCTATTCCTCCAATTAATAGAACCATGGTCATACCCGCTGCAACGATACCCATCATCGAAATTTGTCTGGCAACATTCAAAACGTTATTTAAAGTAAAAAATGAGCTCGTCGTCAACGAGAAAAATATGACCAACCCGACAAGAACCACAAACAAAATCAATTGTTGTCTTTGGCCGCTTTTCCACAAAAAAGCGGTGAAGTTCCGCTTTGCCAAGGAAGATTGCTCCGAACTCATGCTGACACCTCCTTCGCTTCTAAACCTGAAGATAAATACATGATCTTTTCCTGAGTCACCGTATCGTCGTTACGCAGTGTCGCGACGATACGTCCCTCTCTCATCACCATAATCCGATCAGACAGATTAAGGATTTCACTCATTTCGGAAGAGATCATAATAATAGATTTCCCTTGCCCGAGCAATTCCTCCATTAATTTGTAAATCTCTTGTTTTGCCCCAATATCAACGCCTCGGGTAGGTTCGTCAAATATTAAGATATCGGCATTGGTAGCCAGCGCTTTGGCCACAACCAACTTTTGTTGGTTGCCCCCACTTAATTCTTTGGCCATTTGTCCTTCATTAAATTTGATGCGAAGTTTCATCTTATAATCTTTAACAACTTCCTTCTCCATACGCAATGGGATAAAACCCCATCGACACCATTTTCGTATGGAAGATAAAACGATATTATGTTCGCACATGGACGTCAATATTATCCCTTGCTTTTTACGGTCTTCCGGAATCAAGCCAATTCCAAGTTCTATGGCATGCTGGGGCGAGCGAACAAGATGAATTTTCTTTCCTTTGATCATAATTTCACCTAAAGTGATCGGATCAATGCCGAATAATGCGCTGGCCAATTCCGTTCTTCCGGCACCGAGCAGACCGGCAATTCCCAACACTTCTCCCTTATGAAGCACAAAATTGATATCGGAGATACGAGCGGTCGAAAGGTTCTCTACCCTTAGAATAGGATCGAGCATTTCTTCTCGACGGCGTGTAATCAGGATTAACTCCCGTCCTACCATAAACTGTACCAATCGATCATGGTTCATTTCCGAGATCGGCTGTGTGCAGATGTATTGTCCGTCTCTTAATACGGTGATGCGATCAGATATTTCGAAAATTTCCTCGAAACGATGAGAAATATAAATAATCGAAACGCCTTTCTCCTTTAACTTTCTGATCATTTGAAAGAGAGATTTCACTTCATCCGAAGTCAGGGCTGCTGTTGGTTCATCCATGATTAACACCTTGACGTCCATAGATAGTGCTTTTGCAATCTCCACCAGCTGTTGTTTGGCTACACCCAGTTGACTGACCGCTTCATCTGGGTTGATGTCAACCCCCATCTCGCTTAAAACTTCCATTGCACGTTCACGATTATTTTTTCCTTTAAGAAATATTCCACTGCGTTCCTCTTTGCCGAGCATGATATTATCCGTTACGGTGAGATAAGGAACGAGATTAAATTCCTGATAGATGATGCCGACACCCATGTGAGAAGCTTCTTGCGGCGTAAACTCTTTCATGGCGACACCACCAACGGTGACCGATCCTTCATCCGGTTTAATCGCACCAGCCAAAATCTTCATCAAGGTCGACTTTCCGGCTCCGTTCTCGCCAGCAATAGTATGGACTTCTCCCTGCGACACGTCCAACGAGACTCGTTGTAATGCGATTGTGCCCGGATAACGTTTCGTTACATCCTTCACTTCAATAATAGGCAAAATCAAGAAGAATTCTCCTTTCTATTGAAGCGGACAATCCTTCAGGAAGGATTGTCCGCTTGCCTCATTTATCGATCAATAATTCTTGATGTTGTCTGCATTTACTGCCTTCACTTCAATATCGTTTTCTTCTTGAAACGTTTCTTTATGAATCGCTTTATCAGCAATTTGTACTAAAGTCTTACCCGTCAAATTCGGCTGTTGATCCACCGAATATTTATAAATCCCACCTTCTTTAATAGCTGCGGTTGCCTCCGGCACTGCGTCGATTCCGCCTACGGCAAACTTAGCAGCATCTTTACCTGCAGCTTTAGCCGCATTATAAGCACCCAAGGCACCGCCATCATTAATACCGAAGATTCCAATCAAATTCGGATTAGCCTGAATAAATCCTTCAGCCACTTTCAGTCCCGTAGTAGGATCCCCCGCTTGCTGATCCCCCACAATTTTTACATCAGGAGAAAATTCATGAATACCGTCGATAATTCCTTGTTTACGCTGCTTAACCTGCTCAATTTGATCAAAATTAAGGACGGCCACTTCACCTTGTCCGTTGTGAACGGATTTTATCCATTCGCCGGCTTGACGGCCAAGAGCGAGTCCCATGTTACGTTCGCTGGATCCGACCCATGAAACCGCGTTGGTCAATTTGGTCGTATGTGCGATGACCGGAATTCCTGCTTCTTTAGCCTTTTTAAGTTCTTCATCAATAACCTTTTGATCGGTTGCTGTAACGATAATGGCAGCTACTTTTTGCGAAACAAAGTTTTCAATTGCCGTAACTTGAGCATTCGCATCATCTTTCGGATCATTAATGATTAATTCATAACCCAGCGATTTTGCTTCCTCTTTCGCCGCATTCGTAAGAGCAACGAAGAAAGGATTGGAAAGGTTAAGAACTGTCATCCCTATCTTTCCACCGGATTCTCCTTTATCACTGTCTCCACTGCTGCATCCTGCCAAGATTACCACGGTAATTAATGCCACAATTAGAATTAGAGTTGAAGTTTTTTTCAACATAAGTTTACACTCCTTTTTTTGTCCTTAGTAATAGGTTAAAAGAATAATGATTAAGAAATCGGGATAACGTCTTTCGCTGTTCCAGATCAAGACCTGTATGTGGCCGACGTGATCGTTCCGTTGCAAAAATACCTGCGCGATGCAGTAGAATCTTTTGAATTTCAATAAGCACATCAAGCGATGTCATCTCGAATACCAGAAACGGCAAGAGACGTTGATGAAGATCAATGGCTGTATCGACATCACCGCTGTGAAAAGCACGATGGATGGCGACGAATTGATCGCAAATGGATACGGGAATTAACGTTCCAACCGCTCCCCTTTCCATCTCATCGACGTAATACATACCTCCGTATCCCCCAAACACATCGATCGAACCATTCGTTTTTTCCAAAACTTTTGATATTTTGGGTCCAGTCGGTACGGTTTCAATCTTGACGTAACGAACCTGCTGCAGAGCAGCAAGATCTGCTATTAAGTCCGCCGGGAGAGGAACCTGAGTCCAGGCTTGAGCGTCTTGTATCATTATCGGAATGCGGATGCGATCAGAAATCATGAAATAATATTCCTTGATACCCGCGACATCCGGTTTTACGAATGTAGGCGGATAGACCATGACTCCGGATACCCCTTGTTCCTCTGCAATGTAACTCCGTTCAACCGCTACTTCGGATCCCGTATGTTCAGTGCCGGCAATGACGGGAACAGCGCCGTTCACATGGGATACTACAACATCGGTAATCGTGATTCTTTCCCTTTCCGACAACTTGTAAATTTCGCTGGCTAAACCGAAAATAACCAATCCATCTACCCCTTGTTCCAACACAAAATCGATTTCTCGTCTCAAACTGTCCTGATCCACTTCTCCATTGTCATAAAACGGAATAGCCAAAACCGGATAGATCCCCCTAAATTTCCACATACAACCCCCCCTTGATATCATTTTTTCATAATCAGTCTAAATGGAAGACTTCGGCAAGCAGATTCGTTCCTTCTCCTTGTTGGTCTCCGCGCACTATATCCATGATGGGTTCCATATATTTCTCCCATTTGACTGTTTCGGGATCTTCTGCCAGCGCTCTTGAAGCGCTTTCAAAGTCTTCACATTCCAAGAAGGCAAATAATTGAGTGCCGCTCATGAAGATGGAATAATTTTGGATGCCAGCTCTTTTACAAACTTGCTTCACGGTTGGCCAAACCTCTTCGTGCCTGCGGACGTATTCCGCTTCCTGTCCTTCTTTTACTTTCATCAAGAACGCATAACGCTTCACTTTACCAACCCCTAATTCGTTTATCATTTGGTGAGCCTAGACACATCGATAAAAGGCTATTTCAATAACAAACCCGCTACGACATCCTCATTGATCTCTATTCCCAGTCCAGGTTTGTCGTTTGGGATGATCACACCGTTCTGAGCTGTGGGTTCACCGCTGAATAACTTCCAGAATATTTCATTCCCGGTATCCGGTTCAATGTCAGGGAAGTATTCCATAAACGGGCAAACGGGTTGGGAAACAATAACATGTAAATTATGCGACTCATTCGAATGGGGAACGACACTCAAATCGTGTGCTGACGCCAAAGCGCATATTTTTAGCATTTCCGTAATTCCACCGACCCGATTGGTATCCGGCTGAAGAATCCGGGCAGCCTGCTTCTCGATCAACTCACGAAATCCCCAACGGGTATATTCATGTTCCCCGCATGAGATAGGGATCATTAAATTCTTAGTCAGAAATGCATATCCGTCAATGTCATGAGGCATTAGCGGTTCCTCAATCCAACTTAAATTGTATGGCTCAAGCATCTTCGCCATCTTCATAGTATAAGAAACATCCCAGCCCATATAGGCATCCGCAGCCAATACAACATCGTCTCCAACAGCTTCGCGTACAGTACGAATTAAGGCTTCGTTTCGTTTCATTCCTTCATAACCATCTTGCGGGCCAAACCCGAATCTTTGTTTCATCATGGTGAAGCCTTGTTTTTTGTATCCGATAGCTTCTTCCCGCAATTGATCGAGATCATCCAAGGCATAGAGACGGCTCACATAAACCTTTATTTTATCTTTGGTTTTACCGCCAATTAAATTGTAAACCGGTGTATTGAAATATTTCCCTTTTATATCCCACAAAGCGATATCGATTCCGCTAATTGCACAGCTTACTGCACCCTTGCGTCCGATCCGCACGGATGAACGATACATCTTTTCCCATAACAATTCATTGTTTAGTGGATTCTCTCCAATCAGGAGCGGTGTGAAATGACGGTCGATGATCTCTTTTGGCGACGAAGTAAATCCTCCTGCCGTACCCACACCGACAATTCCTTCATCCGTGAATACTTCCACAAGTACGATACTGCATGGTCCAAACCAGGATTTTTCGTAATGATCATCAAACAGAGAAGTTGGCGACATCATATGGCTTCTTAAAGTTATCGGCGAACATGAGAATTCCAGTGCGCGAGTTCGAATTTCAGTAATTTTCATATCTCTCACATCCTTCTACAAGAAATTAACTAACGAACCTCCGTCAATCAGAAATTCCGTGCCATTTACATAGTTAGATTCGTCTGAAATCAGATATACCACAGCATGTGCTATATCCACCGGATCTCCAATGCGCCCTGCAGGTATTCGATTTACCAGATAATCGTTGTTTTCTTTTACGTCCAAATAATCTTTATTCATGTCCGTAGCAATTGTCCCTGGAAGCACGGAATTACAACGAATCCGATAAGGCGCCAGGCCAAGCGCAAAAGACTTCATCAGGTTGACCTGCCCAGATTTGGTAACACCATAATGGGCTTGCAGCTTTCCTCCAGCAAAGTGATTGATGGAACTGATCGAGACAATACTTCCTCCGGAGCCTTGAGATACCATTCTTTTGGATACGGCTTGGGAACACAGAAATGTACCTTTAAGATTCACATTCATCGTGTGATCCCACAGTTCTTCCGTAATATCCAACACTTCTGAGAATATACAGATCCCCGCATTATTGACAAGTCCGTCAATCCGACCGAAATGACGAAGCGCCTCGTCAACCATACCATCGATTTCAATTTTCAGACCTACGTCCGCTTTGATAGCAATAGCTTCACCGCCGCCAGCTTGAATGGCATTCACGACCTCTGCGGCTTGGTCGGGAGAACCCATATAATTGACGGCAACTTTGGCCCCTTCTTCCGCGAGACGTAGACAAATGGCTCTACCTATCCCCCGGGAACCTCCTGTTACTAGTACAACCTTATCTTTGCAGCGCATTTGATCAAACCCCTTTTCGATAAAGTTATCCCTTCTGGGATTGAACGACAATACCACCGGGATGCCGTTCTAGAACTTTTGGATCATAAAGCGGTATGCAAATGTCGCCTTCTTTGCGAATACGAGCATAGGAATCTCTGCATTCCTCAAGACTTTCCATGATACCGATCGGGTGATCATTCTCGATATTCTCGTAATAGAACATCACATCTGAAAACACCACGGTCCCCTTTGTCGTTTGCACATTAATTCCAACTGAGGAACGATGATGCGTACCGGCAAACCATACATCTATTCCTGGTAGTAACGTCTCTTGGTCTTCCAGCAAACGAACACGACCTTCATTCCAAGCATCGATCATCAGGTATGTTAAAATGCGGTCCGGTATCGCCATTTTACGACGAGGATCAAAATGTTTCGGTGCGTGAAAATCAATCCATCCGGTTTTCGAAAGACAAATTTTTGCATTCGGGAACAAATCAACGTTACCGATGGCATAGGCCTGCAGCGGGGTTACGATGACGTAATCTACTTCTTCAGGCTTAATGCCAAGTGAGGCAAGCACATGCATTGTCTTTTGTTCTTCGCTGACCGTCATTTGGACACGTGGATCAAACTCTTTTTCCCAAATATCATTCATAAAAGGCAAGAAATCTATCGGTGGACCGCTGTTCACGACAATCGTTTTCCCTTCACCGCGAATAACTCCCATTAAAGCTGCAAGTGGACACCATTCATCAAAACGGCTCATCCAAAAAATCTCCGCCCCGGGTACCTTCCCGAATGAAGCTACTTGACGAACAAAAACATCATAGTTAGTGGACATTATCTTCACCTCGATTAAGATGTGTAAACGTATTCATAACACGGTTTTTATTGATTAGTTGGTTTCAATCAATCTTTCGCGAATAATTGCTTCACCTGTATTCAGATGTTCATTCAAAAGACGTATGGTCCCGTCGGAGTCGCGATTTCGAATCGATTCAATGATTTCCTGATGTACTTCCGGCACTTGATCCAATCTTTCGTAGATATCCGTACTGATTTCAATCAACGTGCTGCTTAAACCGCGAATAACGGACCACAGCTTAATTAAAGTACGATTACGGGAAAGACTGACCAATTCCAGATGGAATTGAACGTCTAATGAAATTAAAGCGAGTCGATTCTCCGCAATCTTCGATGATTCAACAATCGATTCAATCGTGGATAAGTCATCCTGATAGCCTCTTTCAATAATTGTACGAATTGCTTTGCCTTCAAGAGTTTTACGAACGTCGAACAGATCGGATAGATCCTCCTGGGTAAAACCAATCACGATAGTACGTCCATTACTTGGAGTGTGTACCAAACCTTCATGTTCCAATTGTCGAATCGATTCCCGAACGGGACCGCGACTGACATTCAAATTTTTGGACAACTCCACTTCACTAAGATGACTTCCTCCCTTAAATTCACTTAACAGAATTTTTTTGCGAATAAAGTTCGTAACTTTATCGGATAATAGTTCTTTATTTAGCACAAATGGATAATTTGTATTCATAACAATTCCCTCGAATTCTCGTAATATCAATTTAAAAACTGCGGAATCCCGTATTAAATATTCGGATCAAGAAATATTTTTCCCTTTGATACTTTTCCCAGAACTAAATCTTCAAATGCCTTTTGACCTTCAGACATTGGACGTACTTCCGACCAACCTTCCTCTGTAATACGACCGTCAGTTAATAAATGAAGGGCATCCGAGAAGTCTTGTTGACAGTAACAGAAGGAGCCCAATATGTTGATCTCACTGCGAATGGTGTGATTGATTCTAAGGATGGTTTCATCAATACCAAGACCGATGTTCATGAACGTACCACCCGCATTAAGAATCTCCAGCGAAGAACTGCGCGTAGTCTGAAATCCTGCCGCATCAATGACGACATCAATTCCCGCTCCATCGGCAATATCGCGCAACCTCTTTTTCATATCGTTCTTTCCGGAATTAACCGTGTATTCGATCCCCGCTGCCTTGGCATTCTCTAATCGCGCATCATTCAAATCTACGATAATCACTTTTCGAGCCCCTAAGATTTGAGCGCTAAAAGCGCTTAAAAGTCCGATCGCTCCCGCTCCGAAAACAACAACATTGGCATAGTTGTTATCGCTCATGGCCCGCCTCGTAGCTCTCCATGCACATGCCAACGGCTCGGTTAAAGCGGCTCTGCTGGCATTCATTGAAGAAGGAACCACACGAACGCTATTCGCGGGAACGCTTACATATTCGGCAAATGCCCCCGGACGATGAATACCTACGATCGCCCTTTTATCGCATAGATTTTCTTTTCCTTGGCGGCATCGTAGACAAGTACCACAGCTAATCAATGGATTAACGGTAACTTTAAGTCCCTTCTCCAATCCAATTACGCCTTCACCAATGTTTGCGACGATACCACAAAATTCGTGTCCCATTACAAGGGGAGGAATACGAAGACTGTTATGTCCAAGATATCCTTCTATTTCCGAACCGCATACCCCAACTGACTCGACTCGAATCAAGACTTCATCAATACCCAATTGAACAGGATCTCGATCCTCATTAACCATCTTCTCCGGTCCGGCCCAAACTAGCGTTTTCATTGTTTCACCCCTTTGCTTTCCAAACTGTTAACACTTAACATTTAACATATTATCAATATACACAAAGCAACATTTCATGTCAATACAGTTTTTGAGATAAAATATAATCACGTCATCGCCTCTCAAAAGCAGAAGATCCGGTTGATCTAACAAAAAACGCCCATTCTGAAAGGGAATCCCTTAAATTGAGCACTTTTATGACATTTATGCCTGATCTGATCCGATGAACCGCACCATCCGGAGAATAAGGAGCGGCTGTTGTATTCACCGGAATCTTCACCTCGACGGTGACTTGATCCCTCTGTTTTCGCCCAGTGTATCACCATCGATCAAATTATATCAAAACCATAAGAAAAACCGTTCGGATCACCGAACGGTGCTTTTTTGTGCTAAACCATACTATCTATGTATTGGAGCAGGAATGGGTGTGGAGTTCCACCGCTGTTAGTGGGAACGTCATTCCCTTAATCTCAAGGATTCACCTCATTCCACTACTAAGTGGTAACGAGATTCCGCTATTTACGTTTTTCGCCTCTTGTTTAGCGCTTGATGTATGAAATAAGAGAACGTGGTTACCACAAACTCCGATTTACACATGAAATGACTTGAATAGCGGAATCTCGTTTCCCTTAATCAGATCATATTACTATTCTGGCGTAAGAAAACCGTAGAAAATCATTCTCGTGGTAACATTTTCGCATAATAGAGAGAATAAACGGCTTCGCTGTCCTTAAAAATAAAGGCTATTCCTCAGGTTAAGAAAACCCTTTGGAACAGCCTCTTCCGTTTATCTTTATACGTTCAACCATTTCTTGAACATATGCTTCGATGTGTCTTTGTTCATCGCTGCGATAGAGGTAGTGAGGGGAATGCCCTTCGGACAGGAGCGTACACAGTTCTGTGAGTTTCCACAGCCTTCAATACCTCCGTCTTCCATTAGCATTTCTAGACGCTCTTCTTTGTTCATCTCACCTGTTGGATGAGTATTGAACAGTCTCACCTGCGATATGGCCGCTGGTCCAATAAAGCTTGAACGATCATTCACGTTAGGGCATGCTTCGAGGCAAACTCCGCATGTCATACATTTGGATAACTCATACGCCCATTGACGTTTGGATTCTGCCATCCGTGGACCTGGACCAAGATCGTAAGTACCATCAATTGGAATCCATGCTTTCACACGCTTTAGCGCATCGAACATTCTATGACGACTAACAATAACGTCTCTTATAACAGGGAAGGTCTTCATTGGCTCAATACGTATCGGCTGCTCAAGCTTATCAACAAGAGCCGTGCAAGCTTGACGAGCCTTTCCATTAATGACCATGGAGCAAGCACCGCATACCTCTTCTAAACAGTTCGACTCCCAACAAACGGGGGCAATGGCTTCACCTTTTATGTTGACCGGATTACGTTGGATTTCCATAAATGCACTAATCACATTCATATTAGGTCTATAGGGTACTTCGAATTCCTCTTTATAAGGCGCGGAATCCGCCGAATCCTGACGAGTAACAATCAGCTTTACTGTCTTCTTCGCAGTCTGTACATCAGCCATATCGATTACTCTCCTTTCTTCTTATCTGATGAATAGTCACGTGTACGAGGAGCGATCAGTGAAGTATCTACATCTTCGTATTCAATCGATGGCCCTTCGGGTGTATAACGAGCTTTGGTCGTCTTCAAGAATTTCTCATCATTACGTTCTGGGAATTCCGGTTTATAATGGGCTCCACGACTTTCATCACGCATCAAAGCGCCGATTGTCATTACTCTAGCTAATTCGAACATATTCCATAGCTGTCGAGTAAAGGTTACACCTTGATTACTCCAGCGTGCCGTATCTGTCATGTTGATTTTCTTGTATCGCTCCATTAATTCTTGAATTTTATTATCCGTATCCTTAAGCCGACTGTTGTGACGAACGACGGTCATATTATTCGTCATCCATTCACCTAGCTCTTTATGCAATACATAAGCATTCTCTGTGCCGTCCATCTTTATTAAGCTCTCATGCTTGGCAGACTGCTTATTTAATTCACTACTAAATACACGCTCGGATACGTCATCTGCAGACTTTTTCAAGCCTTTTACATATTCCATAGCTTTCGGACCTGCTACCATCCCGCCAAAGATCGAGGATAATAGTGAATTGGCACCTAAACGGTTTGCTCCGTGGAACTGATAATCACATTCACCTGCTGCGAATAAACCTGGAATATTGGTCATCTGATTATAATCAACCCACATACCGCCCATTGAATAATGAACAGCAGGGAAAATCTTCATAGGTACTTTATGAGGATCATCGCCTGTGAATTTCTCATAAATTTCGATAATACCGCCAAGCTTCACATCTAATTCCTTCGGATCCTTATGAGACAAATCCAAGTAGACCATATTCTCGCCATTTACACCCAGCTTCTGCTCCACACAGACATCGAATATTTCACGAGTAGCGATATCCCGGGGTACCAGATTGCCGTAAGCGGGATACTTTTCTTCTAGGAAGTACCAAGGCTTGCCATCCTTATACGTCCATATTCGTCCACCTTCACCACGAGCTGATTCCGACATCAAGCGGTTCTTGTCGTCCCCAGGAATAGCAGTTGGATGTATTTGAATGAATTCTCCATTCGCGTAATAGACACCTTGTTGGTAAGCGGCGCTTGCAGCTGTACCTGTATTGATAACGGAATTTGTTGTTTTGCCGAAGATGATACCAGGACCACCCGTTGCTAATATCACAGCATCTGCCTTGAATGTATGGAATTCCATACTGCGTAAATCCTGCGCTGCTATGCCTCGGCATACACCTTCATCATCTATGACAGCAGATACAAATTCCCAGTGCTCATATTTCTGAACGAGCCCAGCAGCTTCAAAACGACGTACTTGCTCATCAAGTGCGTACAATAGTTGTTGTCCTGTCGTTGCGCCTGCAAATGCAGTACGGCTGTGCTTCGTTCCACCGAACCGACGGAAATCGAGTAAACCCTCTGGGGTCCGACTGAACATAACACCCATACGATCCATAAGATGAATGATTCCAGGTGCTGCTTCACACATCGCCTTCACTGGAGGTTGATTGGCCAGGAAGTCACCACCATATACGGAATCGTCAAAGTGCTCCCAAGGAGAATCACCTTCACCCTTCGTATTCACAGCACCATTAATACCACCTTGTGCACAAACGGAGTGAGAACGTTTCACAGGCACAAAAGAGAATAAATCTACATGACCACCAGTCTCTGCTACTTTAATAGCAGCCATAAGACCTGCCAAGCCACCACCAACGATAATTACTTTATTGTTAGCCAAGTCCTATACCCCCTTGGTGAAGAAATCTGGATTCGTAAAACCAACCATACCCATAACTGCAACTATCGCAATAACGAAGAATGCAATCGTCCATATGTACGCAGATACTTTCTGGGCGCGCGGACCAACTGTAATTCCCCAGCTAACTAAGAAGGACCACATACCGTTACTGAAGTGGAAAATCGCAGCCACAACACCAATGAGGTACAGTGTAAAATATACTGGATTCGATAAAATATCATGCATAAGCTGTCCAAGATCATCCAAAGTTTCATAGCCTAATGCCACGGCTATTCTTGTTTGCCATGTATGCCAAATGATAAAGATCAGTGTGGCAACACCTGTTATTCGTTGTAAGGTGAACATGAAATTCCGATGATACTTATAACGCTGAACATTACTATTAGATTGGAATGCAATGTAGAGACCATATACGCCATGGTATAGTAGTGGTAACCATATCCCGAACAACTCAAGGAAGAAGATGAATGGAATACTGTGAAGCCAATGAACCTGATCGATAAAAGCGGCATTACCATTGGTCGATTCATAGTTGGTAATAAAATGTTCAACTAAGAAGAAGCCGATTGGGATGACACCAAGCAAAGAGTGAAGCTTGCGCGAGTAAAAAGAATTTCCGGTCATTCATGCATGTCCCCTTAAAAGTTTTGTTTAGCATTTCAACATATTTGTGACTAATATCATATTATCCCTTGATCGCTTATAATGGAAGTGCTTATATTTTATAATATGTTATGTTTATTTGTTATATACTTAGATTATGATCGCTGGGAGGATGAAACTTATGTTTTCTCGTTTGCATACATTCGCTACAATTGTCGAACATAAGAGTCTAAATCGCGCTTCACGAATTCTCAATGTATCTCAACCAGCGCTTTCCAGACACGTACAAGGTATAGAGAATGAACTTGGGGTTGCCCTATTTGATCGAAGAGGTAAAAGCTTAGAATTAACACCAGCAGGACATCAATTGTATCAATTCGCGTTGGAAGAACGTCAGCTCGAACGACGTTTCCAGATGGATGCAACACTACTTCGGCTTGAACGGAAGGGGAATATTACGATCGGAGCAAGTTTAACTACGCTTCAATCCACATTACCTGATCTCATTACACATTATACACGGACCGATCCAGAGATTGATTTGAAGGCCATTACCGGCAAGACACATGAGATTGTTAATCTAGTAAAGCAACAGAAGGTGGATGTGGGCTTAGTTGCCTCTGAAATATCCGACCCCTTACTAACTTGTATTCCATTATTCGACGATCATCTTTGTTTAGTTGCCCCTAAGATCCATCCACTCATCGGTAAGGCTAACTTGAGAATGGAGGATTTCAATGATCTTCCGATGATTTTATTCTCCAAAGGAACATGGTATCGGATCTTAACGGATGAGCTCTTCGAACGTAACCAGATTAAACCAGAAATTAAGATGGAGATTGATTCATTCGAAGCGATTCTCCGTCTCGTCTCCACTTGTCATACGGCTACGTTATTACCGAAATCATACTTGCGTTATAGCTTACTTGAGGATAACGATTTAGTTCGATTAGATATTGCTGAATTGAAGAAAACAATTCGCACGACTTCGCTCGTCCATGTAAACACCAATGAGATCAGTTTGGCTGCTCAACGGTTCGTGCTGCAATCCAAGCTATATTATTCTTCCCGTTGAGTGGTCACACGATACTATGATAGTATGGATGGGCAAACTTAGGTAATCCAATCCTATCCAATACATACGAACTTGAAGGAGCATGAGATGACTTCTACTGAGAAAAGCCCATGGTTACTTACACTCGCCACTATAGCATTTGCCATCTTCATCTGGCTGAATTGGTTTCCACCCGGTGGCATCGATGAACAGATGACCTTAGAGACCGAGACCGTCCTATCGAAATCTGAAGTGACTGTCATCGCTGATGATTTTATCGCTTCTCACTATGATGTTGGTGAACTGGATACGCTCGTTTCATTCAATTCATATCAGGATGCTAATGGTTACTTGTTACGCGAACGAATATTTGATTTATATGAATCTACATGGAAGTCATCCGTTCCAATCGACTATTATGAAGTGTTCGTCGAGGCTATGGACCAAGACCTAAATTTCAAGGTTTATATTCGAATGGATAGTGGAAAGGTATTCGGCTGGAAGCTTCTCAACCCCGCTAACTATAATGGCAACATGCAGGGAGAAAAAGTCAAACCGAATATTCTTACCGATATGGGTTATACTTCTGAGGATTTTACAATGTCAGGGGATACAACGGAAGTTATATATGATCATCGACAAGTCATTGGAGAGGCATCCCTTCACCTTCACCTACAACAAGGCGATTTGATTACTGGGTTCTTTCCTGTCTTTGAGCTTCCTGAGTCCTATACAACCTGGAAGGACCGTCAGGATTTTTTAAGCACTGCATGGTCTTTGATTAGTCAGTTACTTTGGTTTGGTCTAGCTATTGCGGCTATTGTATACATGGCTATTTATCGTAAAACAATGTCATTTAGCCGTGGAGTGTTGCTTACAATAGCTTTCCTTATTCCATATCTGATTCACGATGTTAACATGTATCCCGGTTACATACTTGTGGCCAATGGAGCCTCGGAAGGAGCACTTGGCGTCGTCATATTGTCCCAATTCATCATGATGATCATGGGAATTACAGTATACCTCTGCTATGTAGCAGGAGACGGAATGTGGAGAAAGTTAAATTGGCAGCTATGGCCGACAATGAAGGATCCTGATTACGGTTCCATAATCGTACGTAGCATGGGCAGAGGTTACTTGATCTGTATTATCGTTCTTGGCTTCCAATCCTTATTATTCTTCATCGCAGGCAAACTTTTCGATATCTGGTCAACAAGCGATCCTCTCATGTCTACACACAATTTATTAGCACCCTCGTTATATCCATTATTAGCCTGGTCCGCAGCGATATCTGAGGAGGCTGTGTTCCGAATGTTCGGAATCGTCTTCTTCGTATATGTGTTCCGTTATATATGTGGGGGTATCTCTCGAATAACGGGGTTGGTGTTCCTCCAGAAAACGGTAGTTCATCTCATCCCAGCCGTGGTGTTATCCAATATGATTTGGGCACTAGGTCATACCGGTTATAGCGTCTTTCCCGTGTATACTCGCTTTATCGAGGTCACCTTACTTGGTTTTATATTCGCTTATGCCTTCTTAAGATATGGACTTATCACAGCCATATTCGCTCATGCTTCGATGGATATTATCATCATGGGCTTGCAGATTATGAAGGGTGATGCAAGCCATGCTCTACTCGGGTTTACTTACATGCTAATGCCCGCACTAGTAGCATGGTTGCTAAGCTTCCTATGGCGATGGCGCACAACAAAATCGCGAGCATCATTCTAATCGGTCGGACTAGGATTGTGTTGAATCTGACAATGCAGATATAATCGTCTGTGCTAGCTTTGGACCAATCTTGAGAGGCCTAAAATCTTCAACTTGGGCCTCTTTTATTCTGCTTATCGAACCAAAATGCTTTAGTAGCTCACTTCTCCGCTTCGCACCAATACCCGGAATTTCATCCAGTTGGGAATATACCATCGCTTTCGAACGGATTTGTCGGTGGAAGGTAATGGCGAAGCGGTGAACCTCCTCCTGAATTCGCTGCAGTAAGTAAAATTCCTGACTGTCTCTTGGTAATGGAACAATTTCTGGTGGGTCGCCAACAAGCAGTTGCGCAGTCTTATGTCGATCATCCTTAGCCAGCCCACATACCGGAATGTACAATCCCAATTCATTTTCTAGGACATCGACTGCAGCTGAAATCTGTCCCTTTCCTCCATCGATAACTATGAGCTCAGGAAGCTCGAGATTCTCCTTCAATGCCCGCTCGTATCTGCGACGCATAACCTCTCTCATCGACTCATAATCGTCAGGTCCTTGGACAGTACGAAGCTTATATTTACGATATTCATTCTTCGCAGGCTTGCCATCAATGAACACGACCATCGCTGATACGGCACTGGTTCCTTGAATGTTTGAATTATCAAAGGCTTCGATACGTCGAACAGATTGAACTCCAAGCCAACCTGCCAAATTCTCAGCAGCCCGAATCGAACGACTCTCATCTCGATCTATCAGCTTAAACTTCTCATCTAGCGCTACCCTCGCATTCCGATTGGCGGTGACCACCATCGCTTTCTTCGGACCACGAAGCGGAACAGCAACCTTCATATTCAACCATTGCTCTAGGTCTTGAGAAGTCTCATCAACCTGCTCGAACTCGGGTAGCAGTACTTCCTTCGGAAGCGCTGGATTATCTATATAATACTGGCTTACGTAGGAGATAAAATCATCCTGTTCCGTCCCATAATAGTCGAATAAGGAAGCATGTCGTTCAATCAGCTTACCTCCGCGCATATGAAGAATTTGCACACACATCCAGCCCTTATCCACGGCATAACCAATCACATCGCGATCAATGAGATCGCTAGTTGTCATCGTTTGTTTCTCCATCAGCAACTCAATGTTCGCTATGAGATCACGTAATTCCGAGGCTTTCTCGAATTCCAGCGATTCAGCAGCTTCAAACATCGATTTGGCTAGCTCCCGTTTGATTTCATCTTGTCCGCCACCTAAGAATCGACTGATCTCAGTGACCATCTGCTCATAGGTTGCTTGTTCAACAGGAAATTCACATGGAGCCACACACTGTCCCATATGATAATATAAGCAAACCTTGGCCGGTAGCGTCTTACACTTACGTAATGGATATAGTCGGTCCAATAGCTTCTTCGTTTGTTGCGCGGCGAAGGCATTCGGGTAAGGTCCAAAATATTTACCTTTATCCTTCACAATGCGACGAGTTACCTCTAATCGCGGGTGTGGCTCATTCGTTATCTTAATATATGGATAGGTTTTATCATCGCGCAGCATCACATTATAGCGTGGATGATGTTCTTTGATTAAGTTACATTCAAGAATAAGTGCCTCCATATTACTCTTGGTCACGATATATTCAAAGTCGCGAATTTCACTCACGAGCTTCTGTGTCTTCATATCATGACTGCCAGAGAAATAAGAACGCACTCGGTTTTTCAACACCTTAGCTTTCCCTACATAGATGATCTTGTCATCTTGATTTTTCATCAAGTAACAGCCTGGCTGATCAGGCAGAAGCGCAAGCTTGTTCTTAATCGTCTTTGTATAGGCTATGTTGTCATTCATCTCTCTCTTATCCTCCATCTTCCCCATGACCTACATCTTTATTCTAGATCAAACTTGGCAAAAGAAAAAGCCTCATCCACAAAAAGGGAAGAGGCTTTGGAAAGTTACGGTTATTAACTCAAGTGACGATTAACTACATTCTTAAGGGCATCTTTAGATTGAAAGCCGATGATTTTATCAACGGGTTCGCCATTCTTGAACACGATCAGTGTTGGAATGCTCATTACACCGAAACGTGAGGCAGATTCTGGATTGTCATCTACGTTCAGCTTTGCGATTTTCAAACCAGCTAGCTCCGTATTCAACTCCTCTAGAACAGGAGCAATCATCTTACAAGGACCACACCATGGAGCCCAGAAATCGACTAATACTGTCCCATCAGACTCTACTTCAGCCTTAAAGGATTGATCCGATACATTAACGATAGCCACAAAAACACTCTCCTTCTTCAAAACCGATAATGTTGAATAAATTGATTCGTCCCCAAAGTATACCATAAACAATAACAATATCATAACGGTTCGTCCTTACAATTACTTGAATTTCGCTCACATTGTCAGAAAAAATTCAAATTTGAACAGGTAATGCTCCTTTACTTTTAATCAACCAGACGGGTATACTAGCCTTATAAGTATGTTGGATTGTTGGAGGAATGAACCACATGGAGATGGATAAAGCGAACCACCCAGAGCTTCACATCAACGAAGAGCCAAGCAATGACTTTATGGACACCGCTATAGGTTTCGCAGGCATGTTCACTTTTATGCTTGTTGTAGCCATTATCTTCACTGTTGTTGAAGTTATGACGAAGTAATATAGTACGATAAGGAAAGTGTAATGGTGAGAAATTCCACACTATTACGCTTTTTGTTTTGTAACGCTTACCTTCAACCTCATATCTAAACACAATAGGTATGCAGCAACCAAATTAATTACAAAATTACAACTACTCAATCGTAAACAAACTTCAAAAAATAAATAGTCGCAAAAATACAATTAAGTTTGGTTTGCAACGGTGATTTAGACAGAATTTCGAGAAATAATTGCAATAGGTTACTATTTCATCCAAGCAACCTATCTTGGTATGAAATAGATGTAAATATGCGCTAATTATGCTAAATACACAACTATCGTAGTCAGTAACAAAACCCCTAACGCTTCTTCCGTTTGTTCGCTCCGTTAACCTTCACTTCATCTACAAATGTCCGAATGCGTTCCATAATTCTCTTTCCTTTGTCTTCCTCTTCGCCTTCTTTGTTCGTAAAGCTAAAGTGTAATTCAAGACGATCCAGATCATAGTTAGACGTATAGAATGTTGGCTTTCGGTTCATCCGATAATTGAGAATGGATCCCATCACATGATCACGCAGCCATGGATTCATATTCTCTGCGCCTATATCATCAAAAATTAGGATGTCGGTTTGTTTCATCATCTCAATAGTGTCCTTTAGTTTCTGCGGATCCTGGAACATCGCCTTCAGATCTTCCATGAAATCAGGCATGTATACAATTACCCCATTAAATCCGATCTTGGCCATCTCACTTAGAAAGTAACACATTAAGTAAGTTTTACCGGTACCGAATTCCCCAACCAGATAAAGACCCTTCTTCTGCAATCCTTCGTTCACAGTTCTGCTCATGTAGTCACTTAATGAAGCTACTGCTTTCTCTCGTTTCGGATCCATTTCCATGATTTCATCAAATTCATAACCTTGTTCTAAAAGCTGCTCATCTATATAAAAGCTGCGAATTCTCTTGCGAATCTCGTCACTTGACTGTCTAGCTTTCAGCTTCCTACACATCACCTTATGTTCGTTCAATTGGGTATGGCCTCGGGCCTCATCAATGGTCAGCCTTGTATAATAACCAATCTGATCATTGGGGCATCGATCTAAACCCGGACAATTGCTGCAGTGATTGTATTCATTCACATACTGGTAAATCCGGGTAATATTATGATTAATAACATCATCATTAATCGTTGGGTTTTCAGCTATCAATTTGCTGACCATTGGATGCTCCAATAACTGTCTCTTTTTCTCTTCGTAGCTTGTTACTGATTTAGGCATGGGTATTTGCTTTAATAATTTAGAAAAGGATTCCACGCTCTAACGCCCCCCGATTTACAATTAACAAATGGTCCAACTCTATGTTACTTTCCCTAATTCACGCATCTTACGTTTGATTTCTTCTTTTTCTTCAGCTGATAATGGCTCGTCCTGTTCGGTTGCACGGAAGATTGGGATTTTCGGTTTCTGTGTAACTTTCTCCTTAAAACCAGCCTTCTTCTTGTTACTACTCCCCGAGGATTTTACGACCCCACTTCGCGCTTCACTTTCCTTGTGGAAATATTCGACTGCCTGAGCGAAGGTCAGAATTTGCTCTCCTTGTAGGCTGGCTGCCATCTTCTCAATGTAATTTTCCTTCCAAGGCAGCTTGGTTGTCCGCATATGATGGACCAGAACATTCAATACGGCATCAGGCAGGTGGTAGTATAAATTCAATTTGCTGAATAAATTTAATGTTGGTCTACTAATATTCGGAGCAACAAGAACGCGAAGTACGTGTGTGTGCGGTTCGGTGGATAGCATCTTCGTGTACGTTGAGCTATCATATTGTTCAACTAACCAATCCGGTACCTTCAAATTCACTGTTTGCTCAACAGCATTCGTGTCTTGTGTAGCCGCAACTTGTGTAAGCGAAGCATTCGACTGGCTTATCGAACTCCATTCTACCTTCTCTTCACGTTTACGACTTTGCAAGAACGTTTCGTTCGCTTTATGCTCTAGTTGATCACCGAGAAGCTTTCCCTTCAAAGTGAATATACCCTCTTCATCTAGAAGTTGGCACATTTCTTTGAGTGTTAATCTATATTTTTCTGCCAAATAATTAATGAGCACCAGATCGTCTTCATGATCCTTCAGCTTCTCTACATGTGGACGATTCGCTGAATTTTTCGGAAACCTCTGGATAATATAGCCATACTGCAATCTGTCCTCTTCCTTATGTTCACTCACAATCTTCTGATCCTTCGTCCTATTCGTGGTAGATGGAGATGCTTGTTCAAATTCCAAATCCACAGCTTGAGAGTCTAGCAGGAAAATTTCATAGAAGGGGATGGACAATTCCTCACGGATCCCATACGGATCATCCACATCCGGTTGCCGCGCACCCTCCAACTCGGAACGAAGTGCAATAACGGGGTACTTACCGAGCTTGTCACGGAGAAGTAATAATAAGTGCTGCGTTTGGAAAAACTCAATCGGATTTAATGGTGCTGAAAGCCTAAATTCATATATGTATTCCTCTGTTTGCGATAACTCCGTGCGAAATGTATGCAGAAGACCTACCGCTTCAAGCTTTGAACATTGCTCAACAAGAAGCTTTCTGCCACGTTCATTCGGCTCAATCCCAAGGGCAAGGAACAGTTTGCGAAGTTGATCTGCTGATGTATAACCGATTGCTTCCGCAGGAAGCTGTTGATTCAATAAGGAATAAAGGCTCGTAGCAAATGCCCCTACCATCGGCTGATACACAATCGATATCATCCTAATATCCAGCGGACTCAGTGAAAAATCACGATAAATAATAAACCGATGGTTTTCCGTAAAGTGTAGCGGGTTGGTCATTCTCATGCGTATTCGCTCCGTCCATTCGCTTCATAATCAACTATCATTCTACCATACAAACTAGTGGAATCGGATAGTTTTATATGGAATTCCCGACTTATGAGCGATTCGCAATCTCTTGATACAAAGATAAATACGCTTTTGCAGAACGCTCCCAGCCGAAATCAAGCTTTCTTATATTGTGATGAATTTGCTCCCAATGCTCCTCTTGATGGTAGAACAATAGCGCCCTGCGAATCGTGTGAAGCATATCATAGGCGTTATAGTGGGTGAAGCTGAATCCCCAACCATCACCGGTAAATTCGTTATAAGGCAGCACAGTATCCTTCAAACCACCCGTTTCTCTTACAATCGGTATAGACCTATATCGCATCGCTAATAGTTGCCCGATACCGCACGGCTCGAATCGAGATGGCATGAGGAAGAAGTCCGAAGATGCATACATTCTTCTAGCAAGTCCATCGTCAAACCGAAGGCATGCTCTCACTTTATCGCGGTTCAGAAACTCTGCATGACCGAACAGATGCTCAAACTTCTTCTCACCTGTGCCTAATACAACAAGCTGGATATTCTCCTTCAGCACTTCACCGAGTACTGCTGCAACCAGATCTAAACCCTTCTGTTCGACTAAACGTGTGACGATGGCGATCAGTGGAATTTCTGTCGATTCAGGTAAAGCTAACTCTCGTTGAAGCGCCTGCTTATTCGCTCTCTTCTTCGCCAATGAATTTCGGAAAGGGATTGCGATTGCAGGGTCATTCATAGGATCGAACAATGTATTGTCGATACCATTCACGATTCCAACAAGATCCTCTCGTCTCCATCGCAGTAAGCCATCTAAATTCTCACCATATTCTCCCGTTTGAATTTCCTCGGCATACGTCTTGCTAACCGTTGTCACACGGTCTGCGAAGGAAATTCCACCCTTGAGACAGCTGCTCCCCCCGTGAAGCTCCAATTCGCGTACAGATCGATCACCGATACTAATCCCAACTAAATCCCGCAGCATATCCTCGCTGAGTATACCTTGGTACATCAAATTGTGAATCGTAAACACGGAGCGAATGCCAGAGTAGTAGGGATTATGAAGATAGATCGACTTTAACATATACGGAATTAAACCCGATTGCCAATCATGACAATGGATCACATCTGGCTTCCAGCCCAATAAGGGCAATGCTTCGAGCACCGCTCTACTAAAGAAAGCATAACGCTCTACCTCATCACCATACCCATATAAGCCGCTGCGTTTGAAGTAATATTCATTATCCACAAAATAATACGTAATCCCATTCATATCCAATTGTTGAATGCCGCAATATTGCTGCCGCCACCCTAATTGCATCGTCCATTCCGCAGTGATGTGCTGCTGCATCTCTATCTTGTATGATTCCGAAATATCCTGATACTTCGGGAGTATGACACGAATATCACAGCCAAGAGCTTGCAGTGGCTTTGGTAACGCACCAATCACATCAGCTAAACCACCAGTCTTGGCGAAGGGTACAGCTTCTGATCCTACGAACAATATATTCATCGATATGGACTCCCTTTAAGTCTGATTCAAGTTATTCTATTGCCCAATAATACTACGTTTAACAGCTAAGAATGGTGCTGATGGATCTCCCTGTAATACCTTGCCTTCAAGCACCTTCACATCTTTGTCGAGAATCGCATTGGTAATGGAGCTACCTGGATAAATCTCGCCATTCTGTAGAACGATGCTATTACGCACAACCGCTCCAGCTCGTATCTTCACACCGCGGAATAGAATACTATTCTCTACAGTTCCTTCTACGATACACCCATTCGCTATGAGTGCATTCTGAACAATCGAACCGTCTAAGTAACGCGCTGGTGGTTCATCTTTAATCTTCGTATAGATAAGACCATTCTTAGAGAATAGCTCTTTTCGCACTTCAGGAATTAATAAATTCATACTATGATGATAATAGCTTTGGATCGTGTTAATAATACCCAGGTAGCCTGTATATTCATAGGAGGCAATTTTCAATTGATTCATATTCTTCATAATCGCATCTCGGAAGAAGTGATCATAACCTTGAGCGAGTGAGGTTTCTACTAGATCTAGTAAGAAATCCTTCGTCATAATGAATATTTCCATCGACACATTATCACTTACTAATCTACCATTATGATCTTGCATCTCGACTACACGACCTGCTTCATCCAGACGAATACGACGATTACGGGAAAGTGTCTCATCCGCGGTATGCTTATACACCATTGTAATATCTGCATCACCATCCAGATGAGCTTGGATGGCTGGTTCAAGATCGATATTACAAACCATATGACTACGTGTAATGACGACTACATCCTGCTTGCTACGGTGAAAGTAATCCCTCTGACAATAAAATTGATACAGATCACCCTTTGCTCTCTCATCGTGCTCCTCGGTATTGAGTGGGAGTACGAAGAGTCCTCCGCGCTTGCGATCGAGATCCCACTCTTTCCCTGAACCAAGATGGTCCATGAGAGCCCTGTACTTCATATGTGTGAACACAGCAACCTTGCTCATCCCTGAGTTAACCATTCCCGATAAGATGAAATCAATAAGTCGATATCGCCCACCGAAGGGTACAGCGGCTACACATCGATTACGATTAAGCACTTCCAAGAAGTCGATTTCGTTAATTAGATTAATAACGCCCATTGCTCTTTTCATATTCGTATTCACCCCTCGTAAGCTATATGATCGTCTTGCCACTTGGAATCAAAGTGATCTCACCATCGACCGAGCCTATCTGGCAACCCGCACCAATTACGGTTCCTTCACCAACAATTGACCTGCGAATAACAGCACCACGACCAATCTGGACATTAGGCATAATGACCGAATCGATAATATGACTTCCTTCTTCAACTTGTACACCGTAGAAGAGAACAGAATGGTCAACACGACCAGCAACCTCACAGCCTTCATTCACGAGTGAGTTGGTTAATTGAGCGGTCGGAGCGATATACTGTGCAGGCTGATTAGGATTCTGAGAATATATCCGCCAACCATGATCATTCAAATTCAAGCTAGGCTTCTCCTGTAATAAATCCATATTCGCTTCCCATAAGCTATGAATTGTACCGACATCCTTCCAATATCCTTTATACCGGTAAGCCATAAGGTTCGCATTATCCGAGAGCAGGTGTGGAATAATATCCTTACCAAAATCATTACTAGATTTAGGGTCAGCTGCGTCTTTCATTAAGTAGCTTTTAAGCACAGACCACGTGAAGATGTACACGCCCATCGAAGCCAAATTACTTGTAGCATCCTTAGGTTTCTCGGAAAACTCTATGATTCTGCCAGCTTCATCCGTACGCATAATTCCAAAACGACTCGTTTCCTCCCAAGGTACTTCTATAACAGCTATCGTAGCATCTGCATGATTCTCTTTGTGTTCTTGGAGCATCCAGTCATAGTCCATCTTGTAGATGTGATCTCCCGAGATAACAAGCAAATATTCGGGATCGAATTGCTCCACAAAATCTATATTCTGATAGATGGCGTTCGCCGTGCCTCTATACCAATCTCCACCGGCGGATTTCATATATGGAGGAAGTACAGTGACACCTCCTGACTTACGATCTAAATCCCATGGACTTCCGATTCCAATATAACTATTCAATACGAGCGGCTGATATTGGGTTAATACACCTACTGCATCAATTCCAGAATTCGTGCAGTTACTTAATGTGAAATCAATGATTCGATACTTACCACCGAAATGAACCGCGGGTTTGGCAATTTGTTCAGTTAAAGCTCCTAAACGTCGCCCTTCTCCACCAGCCAGAAGCATGGCTACACATTCTTTTTTCTGCATTCCTATCAGCTCCTTCTGAAGTAGGTACCCCCCATGGGGGGGACTGTAATCTCAATACTGTAAGGCTGTCCATGCCAAGAGACCTCTGAAGATTGTATCGGATAAGGATTGATCTGTTCTGAGCCACCGTAGTAAGCTTGGTCGCTGTTTAGAATCTCCTTATACACGCCCGACATCGGTACCCCTACACGATAATTCTGGAAAACCTCCGCAGAGAAATTAATCACCACTAGAACAAATTCATTCGGATCTTTCCCTCTACGCACCAAACAGATAATGCTTTGAGAACTATGATTCGCATCGATCCAGAGAACACCAGAAGCATCATGATCTAGCTCCCACAGCGCTGGCTCGTGTCGGTACACATGGTTTAAATCTCGAACAAATCTGTGCATCTTCTGATGAGTTTCATATTCGGCAAGTACATCCCAGTCGAGTTGCTCCAGATCCTTCCATTCATCGAATTGACCAAACTCACTTCCCATGAATAGCAGTTTCTTACCAGGGTGTACATACATGAAGGTATAGAGGAGCCGTAAATCAGCAAATTTACGCCACATATCGCCATTCATCTTGTTCATCAGCGACCGCTTCCCATGCACAACCTCATCATGAGATAACGGGAGAATGAAATTCTCACTGTACGTATATAAGAAGGAGAATAAGAGTCGGTTCAGGTGTGGACCACGGTGCTCCGGCTCCAATCGCATATAGCGGAGAATATCGTTCATCCACCCCATATTCCACTTATAATTAAATCCCAATCCACCAACATCAGTTGGAGCGCTCACAAGTGGACGGTCAGAGGAATCCTCAGCGATCATCAGGGCATTCGGGTAATAATGAAACACCGTTTCGTTAAGTTTGCGTAGAAAAGCAAGTGCCTCATGATTATCAGTAGATCCATCTTTATTCGTGATCCACATATCCTGAGGTTTATCAAAATTAAGGTCTAGCATGCTCGCAACTGCGTCGACACGTAGTCCATCAATATGATAAACGTCCATTAAGTAAATGGCGTTAGATATAAGAAATCCTGATACCTCCGGTTTCCCATAATCGAACGTTAGCGTCCCCCATAAAGGCTTGTCCGCTTTTCTTGGATCCGCATACTCATATAATGGACTACCATCAAAACGACGTAGGCCATGCTCGTCTCGAACGAAGTGCGCCGGTACCCAATCGAGTATGACCCCAATCCCGCGTTCATGGCAACGATTTACAAAATATTTGAATTGCTCTGGAGTTCCGTATCTGCTAGTAATCGAATAATATCCGGTTATCTGATATCCCCATGATCGATCATAAGGATGCTCAGCTAATGGCATGAATTCGATATGAGTGTATCCCATGTCGATCACATAATCCAGAAAGTCATAAGCGAGTTCTTCATAACTGTAATAAGAGCCATCCGGTTTTATTTTCCAGCTACCCAGATGTACTTCATAGATATTCATTGGGCTGTTGTAGATCGATGGCTTCGAATCACGATTTATCCATTGGTGGTCTGTCCAAGCGTAAGGATGGGTATGATGAACAATAGATGCTGTTCCTGGACGTAATTCAGAACGGAAGGCATATGGGTCGGCTCTGAGGAGACGATCACCATGGGGGGTTACAATCTCAAACTTATATGTTGTTCCTTCTTTCAAGTGTGGAACGAAAATCCACCAGATGCCCGAATCGGGTAAACGGCTCATTGCGTGGCTACTTCCATTCCAGCCATTAAAATCTCCTACAACTTGAACTTTCTGTGCGGAGGGTGCCCAAACCGTGAAACGAACGCCATGAACACCATCCGATTCTATGAGATGTGCACCCATCATCCGATAGCTGTGAAAGAGATTCCCCTGATGGTACAAATATACTTCATAGGAAGAAGGCGGTACGGACATAAGAACAACCTCTCTTCCTGACACATAGGATATATTACTCTTTATTCTATACCAATTCGAAAAATTCCTTTGTCTTATTGACGAAATATAAAATTCTGCCCATAATCAAGGATAAACGGCTTAGCCGTCCCGAAAGTTTTCGTTAGATGAAATACTGGTTTCTAGGAGATGTTAGGCTTATGCTGCAAGAAAGCTATAAGGTACTCGATCAGCTCCGTAATCCGGAGAACGTCTATGTAGCAAGTGTTTCGAAGGATTATCGCTACATCTGGATCCGTGATTGTGTGTATATATCATTACCTTACGTGAACAAACCAAATTCTATGTATGAGAAAACTTATCATAGACTGTTTGATATGCTGTTGGATTATGAATGGAAGATCGATATTCTGCGGCAACATAAACCTACTTTTGAGTGGGAATATATACATGCTCGATATTCAGAGGACGGCAAGGAAATTCATTCACAGAGTTGGGGTCATATCCAGCATGATATGATCGGTGGTCTGCTCTTCGGTATTGGTCTTGGTATTCGTTATGGGAAACAGATGCTTCGCAATGAAGCGGATCGAAGTTTAGTTCAGAAGCTGGTTGAAGTGCTCGAGAGTGTCGAGTATTGGCATGATCCCGACAACGGGATGTGGGAAGAATGGCGTGAAGTACACTCCTCTTCCGTCGGTGCTTGCGTAGCTGGTTTGAAGGCAGTCGAATCTTTGGTGTACGTACCCGAGCATCTCATATCTAAAGGCCTACAAACGATGTTCGACTTGTTCCCGCGTGAGAGTGTGGATAAACCCGTAGATCTTGCACAGCTTAGTCTGATTTATCCATATCGACTATTCACAGGACTTCTTGGAGAACAGATTGTGAAGAATGTAGAATCCCGTTTGTTGAGACAGCGTGGCGTCATCCGATATGAAGGAGATAGCTACTATAATATTAAAGAGCAAGAGCATGGCCGAGATCAAACCAGTGACTTCTATTATGGCGGAGAAGCTGAATGGACATTCGGGTTGCCTTGGTTAGCCATGTGCCACTTAGAGCTCGGCAATCCAGATAAAGCGTTGGAATATGTACAACAAACTGAATCCATCATGCTTCGCCCCGGCGTATTACCAGAATTGTACTATAGCGGCTCCGCAAAGCCGAATCCCAACACACCGCTTGGTTGGAGTTCAGCCATGTATATATTGGCAAAGGAAGCTATGTACAGATAATTAAAAGCCACCTCATTATTCTGAGGTGGCTTCCTTATTGTCAATTGTGGGTTTCATCGCCAAAGATTCGAGCATTCCTGGATCAATAGTCTTCATATCCGTTACTTGCTGCACGCTATGTACTACGGTTAGCCATTGTTTGATGATCTCATTCATGGATAGTGCAGCTTTTGTCGGAATTTGATGGGATACGCCTCTTATGAGCACTAGCTTATTATTCGGTAATTTACGTTCAAGCATATCCGCATATCGATAGAAGGAACGATCCTTCTTGCCATATATCAGGAGCATCGGATGGCGAACTTCTGCTAAGCGATCCGTGCAGTTATAGTAAAGACTGTATTCATAATATTGTTGCCAATTCACCAGCTTGCCAAGCTTTGCATCTTTGTTTAATTGTTGAAATGTGGCATTACGATCGGCATTCCCTCTGCATATGGCATACATGAGTGTATTCTTCGCCTTCAGCCGACACATGGAGACAGCTAGTGCTATTCGTGTTCTTATGATGAGATCACTCGCCTCGGACAATGCACTGATTAATATCCCACCATGGAAACGGTCTGGATAGGTTAATAGGGCTTCCAACGCGATGGATCCTCCTGTTGAATATCCGCACACATAAGCTTTCTGAATATCGAGATGATCCATAAGCTGCTTCATATCCTCAACGATGAGCGGATAGGTGAGCGATTGATCATAGCTAGCTGCTGAATGACCATGCCCTCGAATATCGAAGGTAATGACCTTGTACAGTCCAGAAAGCTGTGCAACCTGATAGTTGAAATTAGCTTTAGTAAGCAGCGGTGGATGGATGAATAGGATCGGTAAGCCTTCACCTTTGACCTGATAATGCAGTGTAGTACCGTTGATTTTCGCGAATGGCATGAAGCAACTCCTCTATACAAGATGTATAGAGTTATTATCTCCAATAATCAGATTCGTTATATACTAGAACATCTTAAAGCCATTTACTCGCAATGTATTAATTGTACTACCGCTCAACCAAGCTCCAAGAAGGCCGCCGACCGCGGTGAGATAATCAGGGATATCGAATGATTGAATGGTGTCCCAGAAAGTTCCATCTTCTTTAACAACGAACCAGATTAGAATGCCAACGATAAGCAATCCATATGCATATAAAGGTAACCAAGTCGTCTTTAGTAACATATTCAGAATAAATCCTATTCCCAGCATAATAACGAACATAAGAACGAAAAGTATAGCAACTTGAATCATAAGATGTTCAATCCTCTCTATTTGCACTATACATAAGTGTACTTGAAATTTTTTACCTAAGTCAACTTGTGTTACAATGATCTTAGTGTTCTTACTATAGACAAGGAGTAGATAACATGAGTGAAGCTGCAGTTACATTGGAGGGCTGGTTCGCCTTGCACGATTTCCGTTCTCTGGATTGGTCAGCATGGCGTCATGCCTCAGAGGATGATCGTAAGGAAGCTCAAATTGAGCTAGTAGAGTGGCTAAGGGAATCAGAAGCCGTTCATGAAAATAGAACAGGAAGCTTGGCACTATATACAATTGTTGGACAGAAAGCAGATTTGGTCATGATGCATCTAAGAGAAACCTTGGAGGAATTAAATGAGTTGGAGACACAATTTAAAAAATTGTTATTCGCCGCTTATACATATCCAGCACACTCTTACGTCTCCGTAGTTGAATTAAGCAACTATGTAAATCAAACCGGCACCGATCCAATGGAAAACCCAGAGATTATTGCCAGATTGAAACCAGCTCTGCCCAAGTCGAACCACATCTGTTTCTATCCGATGAACAAGAAACGTGAAGGTAATGACAATTGGTATTCACTTAGTATTGATGATCGTAAAGCGATGATGCGCAAGCATGGTATGATCGGCCGTCAATATGCAGGTAAGGTTAAGCAGATCATTACAGGATCTGTTGGTTTAGATGATTGGGAATGGGGCGTCACCTTATTCGCAGATGATGCGCTTCAATTCAAGAAGCTTGTTTATGAAATGCGCTTTGATGAGGTAAGTGCGCGATTTGGTGAGTTTGGTGAATTCTTTGTAGGCAACTTGTTAAATCTTCAAAAGTTAGATCAGATGCTCTCACTATAAGCATATAGATACAAGGATGATCGGCTTTGCCGTTCTTTTTTAAAGAAAACCGTTAGAGATCAAATTCTCTCTAACGGTTTTTAATGTCTGTTTAATTCTGGAGCACGAAATCCTTCTCTACTACATAATTCTCGTCAAAGATCCGAAGTGTTTCGTATTTGGTATTTCGTTGAGCAGGAATTTTGCCTGCATCACGGATAAGTTGGATAATAAGATCTATGTTAACTTTATGTGTACAAGCTGCAGCGGATACGACATTCTCTTCCATCATTGTGCTACCGAAGTCATTACAGCCATATGAGAGTGATTGTTTGCCGACCTCAGGACCCATTGTTACCCATGATGACTGGAAATTACGCACATTATCCAGCATTAAACGTCCGATCGCTAACGTCTTCAAATATTCCTCTGCTGTTACTTTCTCTGCCTTCATGTTCGTATTCTCTGATTGGAATGTCCATGGGATGAATGCTAGGAAACCAGGACTGTTCCAACCGTTCTGGATACATTGATCCTGCGCGTCGCGAATTCTGGTCATATGTAGAATTCGCTCCTCCATGGTCTCACCAAAGCCAATAACCATCGTTGCTGTGGTTGACATGCCTACGCTATGCGCAGCTTGCATCGTATCCATCCATTCGCGCCAAGAGCCTTTCTTCTTGCTGATCTTCTGACGTATCCGGTCATCTAGAATCTCTGCACCAGCACCTGGAAGCGAATCCAGACCAGCCTTGTTCAATCGACGTAGAACTTCCTCCATTGGCAGACCTGATTGATCTCTCATCCGGCCAATTTCAACGGTGGATAAAGAATGCATATGAATTGTAAATCGTTGCTTGATTTGTAGTAACAGATCCTCGAAGTAGGCTAAAGTCAAATTCGGGTTTACTCCACCTTGCATCAGAATCTCTGTTCCATTCACATCGATGGTTTCTTGAATCTTCTGGAATATCTCTTCGTGACTTAGTACATAACCCTCCGGAGATTCTGGTGGGCGATAGAAGGCACAGAACCGACAATATACGTCACATACATTCGTATGATTAATGTTACGTCCAATAACGAATGTAGTAATTGGATCTGGGTGAAACCGTTGCATCACTTGATTGGCAGCATGTCCAATCTTCTCAAGTTCATCGGACTCGAACAATCTAACTCCATCTTCAACGGTTAGACGCTGTCCAGATATTACTCGATTCAGTATAGAATCAATTGGGTTCATGATTAAAACCTCCTATATAAGCATGAATTAGATTAGATTGCGCTTAGTCCAATTTGTGAACGAATTCTGATTTTATCTTTAAGCTCTTTGTAATGTGTTCGATGACGACTTCCATTGAATATTTGTTCTGGCTTAGCGAAGTAGTAGCCTTGAGCCATCGTAACGGAATGCTGATATAAGATCTCCGCCTCTTCCTCGGTCTCAATACCCTCTGCGATGACAGCACAATTGATGTCCTCTGCAAATTTCATGAGCGCCTTAAGTAAAGACTGCTTCACTGAGCCTTGGTCGATATTCTGAATAATGGAACGATCAATCTTAATCATGTCTGGAATTAATTCAGATATGGATTGCAAGCTAGCATAGCCAGCACCGGCATCATCTAATGCAAATCGGAAACCTAGTTTACGATATTGCTTCATAATCTGTGCCATCTGACTGAAATCACGGATAGCATGTCGTTCGGTAATTTCGAATACGATCTGACTTGGTTGAACACTCGGGAATAAACTCAAGTGCTCAACTAATTGTTCGTAGAAGAAAGGCTGAATGAGTGTCTCTGAAGTGATATTAATAAACACCTGCTCACGAATGGGTTTCTCTACAATTTCTTTCAATGCTTTCTTAATTACGATGAATTCCATCTGTGTAAGTAAGTCAGCTTGAAAAGCAAATTCGAACAAATCTGTAGGTGCGTAGAATGGCGAGTTCTTAGGTCCACGGGATAACATCTCCCATCCGAATATGTCTCCACTTCGCAAATCCATGATAGGCTGGCATAGAACGACGATTTCTTCTTTGGTAATAATATCAAGTAGCTGCTTGCGTGTGTAATTGAAATTCACAGGCAGTTTTTTCGTAGCAATCGCTTGTGCGTAGTGGAATGCAATCGAGACAGATAACCAAGTACTAACAGGCTCCTTCTCCATAATGAAGAATCCCACTCCAAAGGTAAGTTTTCCGTTATAGTGAGAACGGGTGGCCGCTTCAAGCCTTTTCTCCAACTCATCTCTGATCAGTAAAGATTTATAATGGATGTCCAAATACAGTTCGACATTAGGAATTCGCAAAAAAACACAATAATCTTCCCCATGAAACTGTTTGATTCCAATGATATCATGCTCATTGAAAAAAACAGGGAGAAGTTCATTAAGTTTCTGACAAATCATACGCTGGGCAATGAGTATTTGTTCATAATGACCGGGATACAGCATCTGTCCAAAATTGTCGAGATTGAGCAAAATCAACACACAGTGATGACCTTGCTTACGTATTCGACTTACTTGGTCCAGAACACGGTCCTTAACGGTATATTCACTAGAGAAGAATGAATCATTCTGCTTCGCTTTATTATTCATTTTCTTTGTACTCATCCATACTTTGCAGCTCTGAATCGCCCTTGATAAAACCATGTGTACCCCCAGGTAATCATATGTCTCCCAATAATTCGAGGTCAGATTAATTCTACCATAGGGACCGAGATAAATATATATTTGTTCGTAAACCTTAGTGACAGTTGACTCTTATACAGTGACTATTCAGGTACCTCAAATTATTAACGCCCAGTAAAAAATCAGCAAGAAAA
>JBBDIY010000081.1:0-67405 GCA_040880185.1 Paenibacillaceae bacterium | reverse complement strand
TAAAATCAACGTTTCGTAAAAAAAGGTGCGCATAACAAAAGGATGCGGATAAAATACCCCACCTTTTAAAGTAGAGTGGTTTGCTTTCTTCATAACTGAGTTCCTCCGTGGTTAAATTGGTGACCAAGGTTTCCATTTCCCCTGTAGGTAACTCTACCTTTATGACTCGGACCTCCACGACGGTACCAACCTTAATGATCGTTCTACGTTGTTTTAAATCCTTGGCTCGTTCCTTCGTGATTTCGATGCGAACCGTCTCATCGGGAGTGGATGTGTTTATTACTTCCTTATAAAAACAAGCGCTCGATCGCATCAAGTAGCGGATGCCTTTCTCCTGAAGATACAAGATGAATTCGGCGGACGGATAAGCGCGATCAAATAAAATTAAATTACGAATGGACGTCTGCTCAAAAGAGAGCATCTTCTCGATGTTGACTTTTGCCATTTTTCTTTCGCTCTCACCATAGGGCGCTATACATGAACTGATGACCAGTTTATTTTCTACATCATACAGATGGGACGAGTGCGCTCTTGCCACTCGAAAATCCTTACTCTGTGCTCTCACATAACCAAAGGTTTTTTGTACCTCTTTTGTATTAGGCAGTTCGAGGATACTAGCATCAATGGCCAACAAACGGAAGCCCTTATAGTGGATCTTGAAATAGTCATCTGCGTAGAACTCCCTAATGAGCTCATCGTTTAAGAGAGTGAAGGCGGTAGATGACAACTTCTGTCTTGCTTCGGAAAAGGATTGTTTCGTGTACGTTGTGGTATTAGCAGACTCTGGCATGAACCTCTCCCGAAATTCATCCAGTTCAAGTTGTGTAGACTTGCGAACCATATTGATAATGAGGCAGATTAATGGAAACTTGCCACACAGCCCAATATACCTGTTCTTTTTTTTCATTATTCATTACCTCCCAATTTACCATAGCAAATGCATATTGATGAGGAACAATAATTCTTGTATTATTAAACAATAGGCATATACTAGTAAATATATTATCAAATATTAGATTATTTTGAATAAGGGGATTATATAAATTTATGAAAACACGAAATAAGATGCGATTTATATCATTACTGCTAACACTATTACTGGTAGTTTTGGTCGTAGTACCTGGAATGAGTATGGCAGCCTACCACGACTCCACAGCCACCCTTCATGTAATTAAGCATGTTATTAATGATAATGGTGAAATAGCAGTTGCTGGTATGTTTAACATTCACGTAACAACTTCCGGTAGTGACGTTGTCGGAAGTCCAGCACCTGGTGTTGAATCACCTGGGACAACCTACACGTTGACTCCGGGTACTTATGTAGTTAGCGAAGATGGCTATGATACTTTAGCATATGGTGTAAGCTATAGTGGGGATTTTGACTTTATTGGTGGGAATATCGTCACTTTAAACCCTGGCGATGTCAAAACTGTAACAATTATTAACGATGACTTGGTCAATGAGGGTATACAACTAGCCACGCTTCATGTAATTAAGCATGTAATTAATGATAGTGGTGGCACAGAAGTTGCTGGTAGCTTCAACCTGCACGTAAAGAGTATTTCTGGTAATGACGTTGTTGGAAGCCCAGCACCTGGTGTTGAATCACCTGGAACAACCTACACGTTGGGTAAGGGTACTTATAAAGTTAGCGAAGACGCCTTTGCAGGATATACCGTAAGCTATAGCGGGGATATTGATGCTAATGGTAATATCACTTTAAACCCCGGCGATAACAAAACCGTAACGATTACTAACGATGACGATCTAATCCAACCGCCAAGCGAAGCTACCCTTCATGTAATTAAGCATGTAATTAATGATAGTGGTGGCACAGAAGTTGCTGGTAGCTTCAACCTGCACGTAAAGAGTATTTCTGGTAATGACGTTGTTGGAAGCCCAGCACCTGGTGTTGAATCACCTGGAACAACCTACACGTTGGGTAAGGGTACTTATAAAGTTAGCGAAGACGCCTTTGCAGGATATACCGTAAGCTATAGCGGGGATATTGATGCTAATGGTAATATCACTTTAAACCCCGGCGATAACAAAACCGTAACGATTACTAACGATGACGATCTAATCCAACCGCCTACTCCTGAGGAAACCCCAGCACCTATTAAGGTAACAGATACATTAGATTTTGCGTATGGATACATAAATGGCTATACGAATGGAAATGTAGGATTTAAGGACTCACTGACAAGAGAACAGGTTAGTGCATCACTTTACAGGATATTTAAGCAAGCAGGTAAAATCATTGGCTACACAAAACCAGCAGTTTCTGACTTTACTGATTTAGCAACGGATAGGTGGTCTTATGCAACTGTTGAGTATATGGTGAGTATTGGTGCTATACCTAAGGGAGCTACTGTAAATCCATTAGAGCCTATAACAAGAGGCGAAATGGCAAAGATAATCGCTATATCAAATAATATGACAAACAATAGAAGTGTAATTAAATTTACTGATTTACCTGAGTCACATATGTATTATGATTATATAAACATGATTGTAAATTATGGTTTAGTAGTAGGGTACCCAGATGGAAAGTTCAAGCCCGATGGGCTTATTACCAGAGCAGAATACATTACAATAATTAATAAATTTATAGGCAGAGACAACCGTTATTATGTAGATGGTTTACCAAGCATATACAAGGATTTGCTGCCTAGCCATTGGGCATTTGCAGATATCCAAAGAGCATCGTTTGGTTTTACAACAACCGTTGATATTAATGGTCTATTCCAAGTTGACCCTGCCATGGGAATATCAAAGGCTAGCCTCGATAATTAATGCGGAACAATGTCGCAGGACTACGCATGAAAGTCCGAAGATAAAGAAGCCCCCCATGGGCTTCTTCTTATTTTTAACCCGAGCTTGGCGACATAATTTTCCAACATCAAGCGTAGCAAGGTCTCATAGCATCGCAGTATAGTAGTTTAGGGACTACAACCAGACTTGTTTTCGGTTGCTTGCTTTTCTGTTCACTTGTTGCTTGGGCATGTTCGATGTATACTCTGTTTATTCGAAATCCAATTGTTCTGGCCCCGGTGTATTTGAGTTCATTAAAGGCGGTGAAAAGCAATGTATCACATATTGATCGTGGAGGATGAACCAAGGCAAATAAAAGCTTTGGCGAATATCATTCGGCAATTAAGACCGGCGAATACTGTTTCTGAGGCTAATGATGGCTTAAAGGCATTGGAATTTATGGAAGAAAACTCTGTGGATATAGTGATCACAGATATCCGAATGCCGAACATGGATGGGATGCAATTAATTGAAGCGCTTCATCAACAAAATTACTTAACTAAAATTATTTTGTTGAGTGGTTATGGGGAATTTGAATATGCACAAAAAGCAATAAAATTAGGGATTTTCGATTATGTTGTAAAACCCGTGAGCAAGGTGGATATTGAAAAGCTATTATCTAAAGTCGAACAATCACTGAAGCAAGAACGAAACGAAAAATCAGAAAGAGAAATCTTAACCAGGAAACTAGATGATTCTTTACCGATATATATGACTTCTTTATTAAATAAACAAATCAACGGTTCCATAAATGATACAGAATTTAATGAATTAGAGCGTGCTTTTACACAGAAAGGATCAGGAATTGTAATCGTAACGGAGATCAGTAAATTCGAGCAGTACATGGCAGACCATTCCAATGAAGTGATTGAAGATAGGATGCAGAGAATTCAAAATTTGATGGGAGAATATACGAGGACGATCGGACAGTCCATTTCTTTCAACATGGAAGGCAGCAGAAACAAGATCATCACAATTCTAAACGTGCAGCAAGGTACATTGAGGCATATTAATGAGACGATTACGTGCTTAGATAGATTGATATCAACTGTAAAAATGGAGTTTAACATAGACTTAACCATTGGTATTAGTAAAGTATCCGATAACATTTTCCTAGAAGCCAAGTCTTATTGGGAGCAGGCGATCGTTGCTCTAGAAAGAAAATTTTATTATGGATTAGGTAGGGTTATTATATACGTTGAAGTGAGCTCAGAAGGCGAACCTTATCATCTACATCAAAAGGATGAAGAACTTAAGGATGCGATTCGGAAATCTGAAATTGAAACCGTTACTCATATTGTAAATGACTATTTCGATCAATTTGTTGCGTTATCTGCTATGCAACCGGAACAAATCAAAGAGGAACTGATCTATGTATTGCTAAACCAGGTTAGAGCGGTGAAACATTTAGTGAGAGAGCAGCTTTATAATCAATGGGTAGCCGAAATAAGAATAAATTCGGTTCAATGTGAGGATTATCGAGAATTAAGACATTGGGCGAAAAAAATGTTATACCAAATTATAGATTTATCTCATGATCGTGAAGATAAGAATAGTCTGATTATTCAGCAATGCCAAAAGTATATCGAAGTGCATTATGCAGAGGAGATCACTTTGGATACGTTAGCACAAAAATATCATTTTAATTCCTCTTATTTCAGCAATTTATTTAAAACCTATGCAGGGACAGGTCTATCTGAATTTGTGATTAAAGTTAGAATGCGAAAAGCACTGGAGCTCTTGTTAAATACGAATTGTAAAATGTCTGAGATTGCAATGAAAGTAGGATATAAGGATGCTGGCTACTTTATACGTGTGTTTAAAAGAGAGCTGGGCATGTCACCGCATAAATATAGACATGTGAAAGGAAATGTATGAAGGGGGATTAAATAATGAAACGGATACTTTTCATATTTAAAAACACAGGTCTGCGAACTAAATTAGTTATTACTTACATTGCGCTGATCACGATCCCTCTTGGCATTTTTGGCATGATGTATTATACAATCAGTAGAAATGTTGTATCAGATATTGTTCAAAAAAATGTCTATGAATTGGTTAAAAAAAATAATGAGATTATTGATACGAAATTATCTCAGGTAACTGAGAATATATTGTCGTTTACGGTAGATCGAGATTTGTATAACATTTTCTCTGCAATTCAGCCAACCGATGACTATAATATTAAACTAATGGATAATATGATTTCCGTTGTGATGAACAAATACTTTTCTCATTCACAAGATATTTATTCTTCTCAGTTGGCCACCAGTTATTATACCTTTGGTCCGTCAGCATCGCTTACGACTCCAACCAAAAATTTTATCCCCGCAGGTGAATTCACAAAAACCGAATTGTATCAAAAGGCATTGGAAAGTGACGGGACTCTTCGCTGGATCCCGACCTACGATTTTTCAAATATGTTCAAATTGGATTATATGAAGGATGTAAATATCGATTACCGTTATTTGTTTTCCGCTGTACAATTGATTAAGGGTTCTTATTTTGACGGCAATATATATAATACCTTGGATGAGAGCATTGAAAAGCCAGTGCTCATCATAAATTTTAAAGAGGAATTTTTTCAAAAAGCTTTTCGCAATAGTATTCTGTTCGATGGCAGCTATTATCTAGTCGTAAATGAAGAAGGCAAAATAATATCACACCAGAATCAAGAAGAACTTGTTAACAATCATTCATTCCCGTGGTTAAAGGAGCTTTTGAATAAAGAAAGCGGGACAGGGATTATTAACATCGATGGAAAAAAGATGATTGTTTGTTATGATACATCCGATGTGACTGGATGGATGTCAGTTGTCGTTATCCCCCCGGCAAGTCTATTAGGTGAAATTCTTCTTGCAATGAAATCATACATTGTCTTTATGGCTTTCATCCTGATTGTCGTGTCCATTTTTATCTCCTTTTTTGTCACAGGAAGAATTACCAATCCCTTACAAAAATTATTGAAAGCGATCAAAAAAACGGGAGAAGGCAATTTTAATGTAAATATCACCGAGGAAGGCAGCGGGGAAGTAAAGGTGTTAATTCAAAAGTTCAACGAAATGAATGGAAAAATACAAAGGCTGATTGAAGAAAATTACGAAATTACTATCAAAGAAAAAGAGGCTGAAATTACTGCGTTAAATTTACAGTTGGATCCTCATTTTATGTATAACACACTGAATCTCATCAATTTAATTTCAATTGAAAATGGTCAAGACGAAATCAGCGAGATGATCGTTAGCTTATCAGCCATGTTGAAGTATACCGTAAAATCGCAAGAACTTGTGACGTTTAAGCAAGATTTTGATTATTTAAAGGGCTATATTTTCATTATGACCAAAAGATTTGAGGGTAAATTTCACGTTGAGTATGATATCGACCCTAGATTGTATGTTTATGGAGTACCCAAGTTTTTTATGCAACCCTTTGTCGAGAATGCCTTCGTCCATGCCTTTGATTCATTTAAACAAGGAGGAATTTTGAAGCTTACTTGCTGGCTGGACGGAGAAATCCGCTTTTTTTGTATTGAAGATAACGGGAAGGGAATAGACCGCGAACTGCTGGGGAAACTATTGTTACCGGAGCAGGGTTCCGTGGGGATGTACAATATCAATAAGCGTATTTCGATTATCTATGGTGACGAATATGGAGTCCAAATTGAATCGGCAATAAATGTGGGAACTAAAGTAACGATACAATTACCACGGGGGTGAACTTATTTTTATTGCCATAAATTAGCCCAAGATACTACTAAAAAACAAAAAAAATCTCATTTTCAGAGCCGATGCTAATAATATAATTGTAATTGTAGAAGGTGGTAACGCTTTCACGAAACTATAGGGAGGTTCGTAAAAATGAAAAAAGGGTCGAAACATGTAAGTTGGTTGATTAGCTTGATGCTAGTATTAAGCTTAGTTCTATCTGCTTGCAGCAATAACGGAAACGAGAATACATCGGATCCTGCACAAACAACTAATGACGCAGCAAAAGATGCTGAAAAGAAAGAACCCGTGAAATTAAAGTTTACTTACTGGGGAAGCCCGGACGAGAAGAAAGCGATTGAAGGCGCAACAAAGAAATTTACAGAAAAATATCCTTGGATTACAGTAGAACCTATTCAAATTCCGAATTCGGATTACAATACGAAATTAACTGCAATGGCAGCAGGAAATGATATTCCAGATACGGGATATATGACATCAGACCTCGGGGATACTTGGGCGAAGGAAGGCAAGTTTGTTAACTTATTTGAAATGCTGGCTAATGATCCTGAATTGAAAAAAGAAAATTATTTGGATTACATTTGGTATAAGCAAACTCCAGATAATGCTTGGGGTATTAGCACAGCAGGGGAAGCTTTCGGATTATTCTATCGGAAAGATTTAATGGAAAATGCAGGGGTAGCCACACCTCCAACAAAAGCTGAGAATGCATGGACATGGGATCAATTTGTTGAAGTGGCAAAGAAATTAACCATTGATAAAAAAGGGAATACGGCAATGGATCCTGATTTTGATCCAAAGAATATTAAACAGTATGGTGTAACCTTTGAAACTTGGGCGGGGCCGATAAACAATTTCGTGTTTAGTAATGGCGGTGATTGGCTATCTAAAGATGGCAAGGATTTTACTCTAAATTCACCTGAGAGCGTTGAAGCGATTCAGAAGTTGGCAGATCTTATTAATGTTCACCACGTAGCACCTTCACCGCTTGCCGCTAAGTCTTTGCCGGCAATGAATGTCGCTTTGCAATCAGGAATAGCAGCCATGGCGATTGGTGGTCAATGGATGAACTTGGATCTTGGAAATGCTAAAGTGAATTATGATCTTGCTGTGCTGCCGGTATTGAAGAAAAGTCTTACAGTAGCAATTAGTGGAGCGACCGTATTATTTAAAGACTCGAAGCACCCTGAGGAAGCTTGGATGCTGTTCAAATGGATGTCAGACCCAGCGGGTGCGATTGATCTATACTCTAGTGGATTATGGATGCCAACTTTGAAATCGTGGTATACGGATCCAGCTTTGATTGCAAAATGGGTTGACGCCAATCCCGCTGCACATCCACCTGGATTTAAAGATGCGATGATGAATCAAGTATTGAATAACGGGGTTCCAGATTCTTCCTATTACCTAAAAAATCAAGCGAAAATAGTTTCTGTGACACTTTCTTCACTTGATGCGGTTTGGTTAGGGAAGAAAACTGCACAAGATGCATTAAATGAAGTTGCAGCCCAGATTCAACCGGATATTCAAGGAAGATATGATGTAGCAGAATAGAAATGTTTTTGATGAAAGCCGGGACATGTCCCTGGCTTTCATCAAAATAAAAATAAAAGACGGAAGAGGCTGCGATATGGAATACATCGAAAAGATGAATGCAGCATCAAGGACTTCTAAGAAAAAGAAGAAATTGAAGAACTTATACATTGGTTTGCTTTTCGTTTCCCCAGTACTATTGGGATATGCGATATTTATTCTAGGTCCATTAATTATATCGATCATTTTAAGCTTTACCGACTTCTCGATTGGAGCGAAAAGTACTAAGTTTGTTGGTCTTTTAAATTATAAAGATATGTTTACCGGTAAAGATTTTTTCTTTTTTCCAGCAGTCAAAGCAACAGCTTATTACGTGTTGATTAGTGTCCCATTAACAATTGTTTTTTCTTTTTTGGTAGCCGTTTTGTTAAATCAACGTATTAAGTTTCGTGGATTCTTTAGAGGTGTGTTTTATTTGCCTGTAATCATTCCAATTGCATCTGCTTCTATCATTTGGATGTGGATCCTGCAACCTGATTTCGGTGTTGCGAATTATCTGCTTCGTTTAGTGGGACTGCCTACTTCTACATGGCTGGCATCGGATACAACCGTATTACCTACTTTAATTTTATTCAGTCTTTGGCTCAGCGGGAGTACAATCGTTATATTCCTTGCGGGCTTACAGACGATTCCCTCTCATCTGTATGAAGCGTTAGAGGTCGATGGCGGAAACGGCTGGCATAAATTGATTTATGTCATGATTCCATTGAGCTCACCGATTATTTTCTTTAATACAGTGATCGGATTTATCAATAGTATCCAAACCTTTGTTCAACCGTTCATTATGTCTTCTGGTAATTCAGGCAGCGGAGGAGCAATGATGGGCGGCCCTGATAATGCAAGCTTATTATATGTATTGTATGTTTTTCAGAATGCTTTCCGCTTCTCGAAAATGGGAGCAGCAAGTGCTTCCGCCATGCTTCTGCTAATCGTTACTTTGTTAATTACGGCAATGTTTTTCAAACTTTCCGGTTACTGGGTACACAGTGAAGGAGATGATTCGAGAAAATGAAAAGACAAAAGTTGTGGAGCAAAACAGCTATATATTTGCTACTAATAGTAGGCTCTATCATCTGCTTATTCCCTTTTTACTGGATGGTTCGAACAGCCCTCGTTGGCACAGATGAGATATTTCAGGCAGTTCCTACATTTATACCGAATGATATAAAACTTTCTAACTTTACTGAAGCTTTATCTTCACAGCCTTTTGGAAAATTCTTTGTGAATACGACAATTATTACAGTTTCTAATATCATCGGTGTTCTTTTATCAAGCTCGTTATGTGCTTATGGTTTTACTAGAATTAATTGGCCGGGTCGGGATAAGGTTTTCGGATTCTTAATGACGGCATTGATGCTTCCATTTGCTGTTGTGATGATTCCTCACTTTATCGGTTGGACTTATCTTGGATTGACGAACACATTCGCGCCTCTAATTATCCCAGCGTTCTTTGGTGGCGGGCTTTTCAATATCTTTCTTTTAAGACAATTTTTTATGACCATTCCTAAGGAATTGGATGAAGCTGCATATATGGACGGCGCAGGTCATTTAAGAGTTTACGCGAAAGTTACTTTGCCTTTGAGTAAACAAGTTCTGATTGTTGTTGGATTATTTACGTTTTTGGCCAATTGGAATGACTATTTAGCTCCTATGCTTTATATTTCGTCCGAGAAAAAGTACACGTTAATGTTAGGTTTAACTTTGTTTCAAGGGGCTTATGGATCGCAGTGGAATTATATGATGGCGGCTGTGACAATTGTTGTCATTCCATCTTTAATTTTATTTCTTTTCGCACAAAAATATTTAGTTGAAGGTATTGCAATGACGGGAATCAAAGGTTGATATTACAAATAATATAAGCAGAGAGAGGTACATCATGGAAAAATTAGCGAAAACCAATTTGATTGAATTAAAAAAGGTACACATTCAGGATTCGTTCTGGGCTGATCGCATTAAGTTAATTTCAGAAAAAGTTATTCCTTATCAATGGGAGGCATTAAACGATCAAATCCCGGATGCGGAACCGAGTCATGCGATCGAAAATTTTCGGATAGCTTCAGGAGAATCTGATGGGGAATTCCACGGCATGGTATTCCAGGATAGTGATGTAGCCAAGTGGATCGAGGCGGCAAGCTATAGCTTGGTTACGCATCCGAACGAGGATTTGGAGAGAGTAATCGACTCGGTTGTTGAGCTAATCGCTAGGGCACAGAAGACAGACGGGTACGTCAATACGTTTTTCACTGTTGCTAAACCACTTGACCGTTGGAAGGACTTTTCCTTTGGACATGAGCTCTATTGTGCGGGTCATATGATTGAAGCCGCTGTGGCTTATTTGCAAGCAACTGGAAAACGTCGTTTAGTGGAGATTATGTCGCGATATGTTGATTATATCGATTCGATAATGGGACCAGAAGAACATAAGATGCATACTTACCCAGGCCATGAAGAAATTGAACTAGCGCTTGTCAAACTTTATCATGTGACCGGAGAAGAGAAGTATCTAAGACTCAGCCAATATTTTATTGACGAGCGCGGTAGTAAACAACCTAGTTTTCTGGAGAGCGAACCAACATTTGGTAATGTGGAGAAAACGAAGTGGTTTAAACTAGATTACCATCAAGCTCATGCGTCTGTGAGAGAGCAGCAGACGGCAGAGGGTCATTCCGTACGTGCCATGTACCTTTATTCTGCAATGGCGGATTTGGCACTTGAGAGCGGGGATGAAACATTATTAAATGCTTTAAAGGTCCTTTGGCATAATGTAACTACCCGTCGCATGTACATTACAGGTGGACTTGGTTCACAAGCGCATGGAGAACGATTCACATTTGATTATGATTTGCCAAACGATACGGCTTATACCGAAACATGCGCCTCCATCGGATTGATTATGTGGGCACAAAGAATGTTGCGAATCGAAGCAGATCACAAATATGCTGATGTTATGGAGCGTACTTTATATAATGGAGCATTAAGTGGAATCTCGTTGGATGGAACCAAATATTTTTATGTAAATCCGCTGGAAATATATCCGGAGGCCGTGGAAAATCGCTATGATTTGACTCATGTTAAACCGCAAAGAGTGAGTTGGTTCGGTTGCGCTTGTTGTCCACCGAATATCGCTCGCTTAATCACTTCAATTGGAAGCTATATTTATACACAGAACGAGCAAGGCGTTTACGTTCATCTCTATATTGCAAATCAGACAGAGATGCTTATCGAGGGAAATCAAGTTAAGCTTGATATGGTAACTGAATATCCAATGAAGGACCATGTAGCGATTACGATTTCAACTGAAGAGGCAACTGAATTTGCAATGTCTTTGCGCATTCCGGACTGGTGCAGAAATCCCGAAGTGAAGATTAACGGTCAAACAGTTGATTTAGCAGCTGTTGTTAATAAAGGATATGCTGTATTGACAAGAGTATGGAATAATGGTGATACAATTGAGTTAGTATTCTCGATGCCAATCGAATTAGTACAATCAAATCCCAATGTGCGCGAGAATGCAGGGAAGCTTGCTATTCAACGAGGTCCTGTTGTTTATTGTCTTGAGGAAGTGGATAATGGGAGCAATCTTCCCGACTTATCGATTTCTAAAGATGCTCAATTGACTGCTGAATTTGATGAGCAGTTGTTTGGAGGAACCGTGGTCATCCGAGGTACTGCGCAACGTTCAAGTGACGAAAATTGGGAGGATATTCTTTATCGACCAATCGATAGTCTCATGGAGTCTGTAAGCATCAAGGCTATACCGTATAGTATGTGGTCAAATCGAAATCCAGGAGAAATGCTAGTCTGGATAAGGATGGCTTGATGAATGAATAACGATATCCAAGGGTCTATAGAGGAGGAGATACATTGACTATGAACAAATTACGTTGGGGAATTGCAGGTTGCGCTGGAATTGCAGTTAAGTCCGTCATTCCGGGAATACAGCAGTCACAAACCTCGATGGTTTCTGCGATAGCAAGCCGTGATATTGGAAAAGCGGAGGCAACAGCCCAGCAACTGGGGATAGCTAAAGCCTGTGGTAGTTACGAAGAACTGCTTGCAGATGCGAATATTGATGTCGTGTATATCCCACTACCCAACCATCTTCACTGCGAATGGACCATTCGAGCGGCTGAGGCAGGTAAACATGTACTTTGTGAAAAACCGATCGCTTTAGATGCGCAAGAGGCAAGGAAAATGATAAAAGCTTGCGCCGATGCTGGCGTGCTGCTTGTGGAAGCGTTTATGTACCGCCATCATCCGCGTTATGACCGGATCAAAGAAATTATTCGGTCCGGTGAGATCGGAGATATTCGCGGCATCCATGGAGCTTTTACATTCAATGAAGCAGCAAGCTTAGAGAATGTGCGCTTTAAGCGATCCATGGGCGGGGGGATCCCTATATGATGTAGGATGCTATCCGATCAGCGCCGCTAGGTATATTCTGGAACGTGAGCCGGAAGCGGCGACCGTTCATGCTATCTTCTCACCTGAACATGATCAGGTTGACATGATGGCCTCGGGAATGCTTGAGTTTCCCGGTGGGGTTGCACTTACATTTGATTGCGGGATGTGGGCGGCCTTTAGGAATACGTTGGAGATTGTTGGAACAGAGGGAATCATTGAAGTTCCATCAGCATACCTGAGCGGAGCAGATAGCACCGCGAACTTCTTTGTTCAAGCGAAAGGTGTACGCAGAGAAGAAGAAACTGCTCACGTAAATCAGTATTCCCTGCAAGTGGATGATTTCGCCTATAGTATCTGGGGTAAACAGCCCCTGCGCTTTCAGCCGGAAGATGCGGCAAACAATATGCGGGTTATTGACGCTTGCTTGAAGTCGGCTACAGAACGGAAACGGATTCTAATCTAATAATAAATAATAAAAAAGGAATGTGCAGACATATGAATAAGAAAAGAATTGTTGTGACTGGTGGAAGCGGGAAAGCTGGAAAATGGATTGTGAAAGATCTTATTGAGCATGGGTACGAGGTATTGAATTTGGATTGGAATTTGCCGGAACAACCGTTATGCCAGACACTAATTGTGGATTTGAATGATCTGGGTCAGGTCCATAATGCTTTATCACAATATAGTATAAGGGACAGACAACCGGTAGAAGCGGTTATTCACTTTGCTGCAATTCCGCAAGCGTTTATTTTTCCTAATGACGTTACTTTTCGGAACAATGTGATGAACACTTATAACATCTTAGAAGCCGCTGCCAATTTAGGCATTCAAAAAGTGGTGCTCGCTTCAAGCGAATCTTCTTATGGAATTGTTTTTGCAAACAAATTTTTCGCTCCAAATGTTCTCCCGATTGACGAAAGCCATCCGCAACTCTCGGAAGATTGCTATGGATTGTCCAAGATGGTGAATGAAATGACAGGTGAAGCCTTCCACAGAAGAACAGGTATGCAGGTTATTTCCTTCCGTTTAGGCAATATTCTAGAACCCATGGATTATCCGAAGGTGAGAGAAACCTTTGCAACTCCAGAAGAACGCGTTCGTATCCTTTGGAGCTACATTGATGTCAGAGATATGGCGTATGCTTGTCGTTTGGCGATTGAGAAAGAGGGTTTAGGCGCGCAAGCACTTATTTTAGCTGCCGACGATACGTCTACAGATATTCCAAGTGAACAATTGATCCATACCTTTATGCCTGAGCTAGCCTCATATAGCTCACTATTGCCGGAGCGGACAAGCTTTTTATCGAATGCCAAAATTAAAGAGGTACTCGGCTGGAAGCAGCAACACTTCTTCATGGAACAGTAAGCTAGGGTACAATATAGTTAGATAAGGAGGAAGGAATCTATGGGGGCTACGTCTTATGGTGATGAAGGATTTTCTCATTTTATTCGCAGAGCATTTTCACGAAATCTCGGTTTTGACCCCGAAGATTTGAAAAAGCCCACAATAGGCATTTGTAACACGGAAAGTGAAGTGAATCGATGCCATGCGCATTTTGGTCCCCTTGTAGAAGCTGTAAAGCGGGGCGTGCTCATGGCGGGTGGAATTCCTTTGGAGTTCCCGACCATATCCTTGGGTGAGATATATTTAAGTCCAACATCTATGCTCTTCCGGAACTTGGCTGCTATGGATACAGAAGAGATGATCAGAGCCCAGCCTCTGGATGGCGTGGTGTTGCTTAGCGGCTGTGATAAAACAACACCAGCTCAATTGATGGGTGCGGCCAGCGCGAATATCCCGTCGATTATGGTTACGGGTGGCCCCATGTTGAATGGAGAATATGAAGGTCGTACCCTTGGCGCCTGCACTGATTGTCGTTTCTTCTGGCAAGAGCACCGCGCAGGGGAAATCGATGACGAAGAATTGGAGCAAATAAATCAGAGGCTTGCGCCTAGCGATGGCCACTGTATGGTGATGGGAAGCGCCAGCACAATGGCGACTTGTGCCGAGGCATTGGGAATGATGCTACCTGGAGGGGCCGCTATTCCGGCGACGCATAATTTGCGCAAACATCTGGCTGAGGAATCGGGTAAAAGAATTGTGGAAATGGTAAAGCAGAATCTCACTCCTTCTAAGATTATGACCTACGAAGCGTTTGAGAATGCGATTCGAGTTATTATGGCTACCGGGGGCTCTACCAATGCATTGATTCATGTAACAGCAATTGCAGGACGTCTCGGTATTGATATTCCCCTTCAGTTATACGACAAACTAAGCCGAGAAACGCCATTTCTTACAAATCTTCGTCCTTCTGGGAAGTATCAGATGGAGGATTTGTTTAAGGCGGGCGGCATTCCTGTTGTCATGAAAGAATTAGAAGAGCTGCTGCATACCCAATGCTTAACAGTAACCGGGAAAACAGTGAAGAATAACCTCGATTCTGTGAGAAAAACTAGAACTCCCTATCAGGATATCATCTACCCAATTGAGCAACCCTTACATCCGGATGGAGGAATTGCCGTTCTCTATGGAAATCTTGCTCCCAATGGCGCAGTAATCAAGCCCAAAGCCGCAACGAAGAGTTTATTAACTCATGAAGGGCGGGCGGTAGTATTTCATTCCATTGGCGATTTAGAGCAGAGGATAGATCAAGAAGATCTAGATGTGGGACCCAATGACATTCTTGTTTTGCAAAATGCGGGTCCAGTTGGAGCGCCGGGAATGCCTGAAGCGGGAGCTTTGCCTATTCCGAAGAAGCTGCTTGCTCAAGGAGTTCGTGATATGGTGCGGATCTCCGATTGCCGTATGAGTGGAACGGCAGGAGGAACGGTCGTTCTTCATGTTGCACCTGAAGCTGCGGTAGGCGGTCCGCTGGCGCTAGTTCGAAACGGTGATCGAATTCGTCTGGACGTTCCAAACCGCACTCTGAATTTGCTAGTAACGGATGAAGAATTGGAGGAAAGACGTCAGTTGCTCCGTAGAGACTCAGATCGAGACTATTCCAGGGGTTACGGTTGGTTATTCCAGCAGCATGTAATGCAAGCAGACAAGGGTTGTGATTTTGATTTTCTACAAGCAAGTTTTAACAAAAAAATCGGTGAATAATACCAATCTACCAGCAGTATCCGAATGTTGATAAAGTGGCAATTTGCGCCAGAAATAGGAAAACCGTAAGCGAAATTGGCGACAAATTCAATATCGAAGAAAATTTACGCTTTACGGATTTTAATGAACTCTTGAAACGCGACGATATTGATGCGATACATATTGTGACACCGATTTTGGAGCATGCCAAACAATCCATCGCTTCACTGGAGGCTGGTAAGCATACTGCTTGTACCGTGCCGATGGCAACAACAATGGATGATTTGAAAGCGCTACGGATTCAATGCCGGAATATGTGGTATGCCATGGCTCCGGTTCAATAAGTGAGGATCTTGCAAAAAGATACGGATCACCATTTGCAGTAGAAACAGCGACATTTAAACTTAAAAATTCGAATGTTGCTGTTGAGGCCACCCGATCGTTATTTGAAACAGTAAGGCAATACAGAGAAAGCTTTGATATTTATGGCGACAAAATGGCATTCGAATGGGATCAGATTGAAGATGAGGGCGCAGCTATTTTTGAGGGAGGAGAAAGTGCAAGAAGGATTAAAGTTCCTGATACTGATTATTTACTTCCTAAGGAGATAGCATCCTTTACTAAAAGGGAACTTATTGATGATCCGAACCATGTTTCATTTGTTCAGGGGGCAGGACATGGAGGTTCACACCCGCATCTGGTCAAGGAATTTGTTGATTCAATTATCGAAGGAAGAGACTCAGCAATTGACGCTGTTACCTCAGCCTATTATACGGGGGCAGGAATCTGCGCACATGAATCTGCTATGAATGGTGCTGCAAGGGTAATTATCCCTGAATTCGAGAAGCTATAAGACAACGCTAGGAGAGGTTGATTCATATGGAGATTGGGGTAAACACCTGGGTCTGGGTTTCGCCTTTCAGATCAGCTACATTTAATCTGTTGTATAAAATCAAGGAAATGGGTTTTGATCTCGTTGAGATACCGGTAGAAGATCCGGAATTAATTGATTTGTCCAAATTAAAGCAAATACTGAACGATACGGGTTTGTCAGTTTCTGTTTGCGGAGCCTTCGGACCTCAGCGCGAACGACAGGGGGACACCCGGTTCCGGCCACATAGATTGGCTGGGAATAAGAAATGCTTTAATGGAGATTGATTACAAAGGCGCATCCGTGATAGAATCATTCACGATAGGGGCAAAAGAGATTGCAAAAGCAGCCTCTATATGGAGACCTCTGGCTGAAAGTCAAGATATACTTGCTGCGGAAGGTGCAGTATTCCTCAAGAATCTGTTTAAGTAAAATATAAAAACATCGTTTTATATTATAAAACAAATTTTGGGAAGGGGGACGGAGATGTCACATAGGTATCCGGCAATTGCAAACAAGACTAATCCGTATCGGGATAATGTGCAGGGGAAAGCCAATGAACCGATTTGTGTGGCAGGGCTGCTCGATCGTTCTAAACAAATTTTAGGTTCTAGTTACGAGGGACCGACACCAGATTGGACCCTGGAAGAAATCTATAATCGATTAGAAGAAAATGCACCGCGGATTGCGATTATTGGGGGATCGTCTGATCATCCTGCTCATATTATGGATTTTCAAACATCTTCCCAAGCAGCCATTCGGATTTGGCAGAATGGAGGGGTACCCTTCTATTTTTCAACACCTGTCATGTGCGATGGAACGGCGCAAAGCAATCAAGGAATGAGCTATTCCTTGCAAAGCCGCAACGCGGTAGCAGAGATGGTGGTTAACCAGATTGAAGCTCATAGTTATCATGGTGCTTTCGTGCTCCAGGGCTGCGATAAGCAGCCGCTTGGTGTCGTTAGCGCCATGACCCATCTGGACCGTATTCGTCAATTTCGTGGGGAAGCCCCCTTTTTTGCTACATTCGCTCCTGCTCATGTACTGCAGGGAGGAACCATTCCTACGGACTTATTCGCTGAATTGGAAGAAGTGGCTAAGAAAGCAGAACAGCAAGGCTCTGCCGACATCGCCCTTGATTTACGAGATGCTATGGCCTATATTCTGCAATGTTCTTCTAATACGGCTTTTCAAGGAGTTCTAGAAAGAGCTTCAGAAAGAGGAATGATCACGGAAGCAGCGCATAAAGACTATGAAAAAAGATTAGCTGTTGCTACGTGCGATGAAAAAGGCGGTGTCTGTGCTTTTAATGGGACAGGGAACAGCTCACGTCATCTCGTGGCGGGAATGGGATTGGTCCATCCAGCATTGGAGCTGTTAACGGCTCCGCCTAATCAGGCGCAAGTTAACCAAGCACTTGATAGTTTAGCTGGGATGATTAACAATCCGGTATTCGGCGCTTCGAATGTAATGGCAGCCAATATCAAGAATGCGATTCGAATTCATAGTGCATCGGGGGGCTCCACTAACTTGATGATGCACATTGTAGCAGCCATGCTGTATGGAGGCTATACATTTAGTTTATGGGATCTTGACCAGATTCATCGTGAGCATCCGATACCAGATTTGTTTAATTACAGTCTAACCGAAGGTCGCGACATCTTTGCGCTTGCGATGCAGTGTTGCGACAGTACGAGTAGAGGGATGGAGACGTTATTCTATGAGTTGATCGAGAATGGCGTTCCGATGGATGTCGATGCCCCAACGGTGACAGGCACAACTTGGCGCGAAAGACTTGTTGATCTAAATCATTTATCGGCAGATCATGTGACAGAAAACCCGATTATTCTTTCTAAACCTCAACGGCACTTTAGCGGAGTAGATGTCTTAATCGGTAATTTTTTTGAAAGTGCAGTTGTGAAAATCAGCGGGATGACGACTAAACAATTGGATGAATTTGATAAAAAGGCGGCATTCGTTCTTTATTATGAGAATGAAGATGATTCCAATCGCGGGTTGTTAGATTCCCACCTGCTGGAGAAGCTGAAACAAGAGAGAAGCTTTAAACATGAAAATTTGGTAGCAGTTCTGAAGCAGAATGCGCCAGCCGATTTCGATGATTGGAAAGATACAGAATATGAGATGTTATTTGATCATATGGTGGACAATGGTTCTCTGAAAATATCGGTGATTGTTTCTGGTCAAGGACCCATTGCTTTTGGAATGCCTGAGATGTTTACCTCCATGCAGCACATCAATGCCAATCGAAAACTGAAACGTCTAGCTACTTTAATTAGCGATGGTCGTTACTCAGGGGTTACCTACGGAGCCGCGATTGGACATATGACACCCGAAGCAAGAGAAGGCGGCGGAATTCTGTATTTGCAAACAGGAGACCTGCTCTATCTCAACCTGCGTGAACGAGAAATTCAATTTTTAGATGAGATGGCTTTCCAGATTGGTACATTAATGTATAAATTTGACCATGTTCAAGCGGCAAGACAAGAACTCGCCGAATCAAGACTTCAAACGATTCGACAACGCAGTCGTCAGGTAGCGGCAAGCAACCGTTTGGTAGGGCATACAGATGCCGCTCATGGCGTGGTGCCCTTAGCAGTCTATGAGGAAGCTGACAGCGATTATAGAACTGATGTAAAGGGGAATTTGAATGGAAAAAACACGTGATGTCATAGAAAAGTTAGGGTTTCCACGAAGAGACTGTCATGAGCTGCCTACATCAACAAAGACGTTTCCTGATGGAGCACAATATCGAGTAGAAATCCCTAGTGTAGAGGGTCCCGCTTCTTTTGAAGCGGTAGTGGCGGCTTGTGAGCATTATGATGTCTATATTCACCGTATTTCCCAGGGCAGCGGCATTATGCTGCTGACCGATGAAGAACTGCAGCAGATGGCTTCAATCGGACAACGAGAAAATTTAGAAGTCAGTCTGTTTGTTGGTCCCCGCGGGACATGGGATATTACTGCTATGCCGTGGGCAAGTGCAGGTAAGATCGCAGGCCTTAGGGTGCAAGGCATGGAACAATTGGTTTACTCCATCGAAGATATTAAGAGAGCCTGTAACGCAGGAATCCGCAGTATTATGGTAGCGGATGAAGGCCTTCTATGGCTTGTCAATGAGTTTAAGAAAATGGGTGAATTACCACATGATTTAGTAGTGAAGATCTCGGTTCAAATGGGGCAATCAAATCCAGTATCCATTCGTTTAATGGAGCAAATTGGAGCCAATACGTTTAATGTACCTACAGATATGACTCTAGCTCGCTTAGCGGCGGTACGTCAAGCTGTGGATATTCCTATCGATATATATGTGGAAGCCCCTGATGATATGGGCGGTTTTATTCGTCACTATGAAATTACAGAAATTATCCGGGTTGCTGCGCCTGTTTACATTAAATTTGGGCTGCGGAATTCACCTAATATTTATCCATCGGGTACCCATCTTGAATCAACCTCTATCGCTTTAAGCAAAGAACGTGTTCATCGTGCGCGAATTGGTTTGGACATGATTAAGCGCTATGCTCCGCATCTCAGAACATCGGAAAAAGGAGCAGCAGGATTAGGAGTTCCTTCTGTAAAATAAAGTGGTTTCCTAAATGAATTATAAAAATAATGAAAAGGTAGGTTAATGAAACTATGACGATAACAACAGATGTAAAAACATATCATAACTACATTAATGGGGAATGGGTGTCATCTTCTACAGGTCAAGTAGATGCCAGTATCAATCCCGCTAATAAAAATGAAATTGTTGGATATTTACAGAAATCAAGTAAGGAAGATTTAGATCTTGCAGTTGAAGCGGCAACAGTGGCACAGGTGAAATGGAGAAAGCTATCAGGTGTGGCTAGAGGAGAATATCTGTATAAAATGGCCAATGTTTTAGAAAAACATATGGATGAAGTTGCTGAATCCATGACAACAGAAATGGGGAAAACATTTGCTGAGGCCAAGGGAGAAACTGCTCGTGGTGTGGCGATTCTTCGATATTATGCTGGAGAAGGCATACGTAAAATAGGAGATGTTATTCCAGCTTCTGACAGTGAAGCCCTCATGTTTACTACTCGTACTCCGATTGGTGTGGTTGGCGTCATTACCCCTTGGAATTTTCCGGTTGCTATCCCGATTTGGAAAATGGCACCTGCGCTCATTTATGGGAATACAGTCATACTGAAGCCTGCTCAAGAGACGGCGGTTACCGCAGCAAAGGTAATAGAATGTATGCATGAGGCTGGAATTCCTGCAGGAGTAGTTAACATGGTTACAGGGAATGGATCTGTGATTGGACAAGGGATTATTCATCATCCAGGAATTAACGGAATTACGTTTACAGGTTCTGATACGGTAGGCAAATTGGTTGGACAAGGTGCTTTAGCTCGTGGAGCTAAGTATCAACTCGAAATGGGAGGGAAAAACCCTGTTATTGTTGCTGCGGATGCTGACCTCGATCTTGCGGTTGAGGCAACGATTAGCGGTGGTCTTCGTTCTACTGGTCAGAAGTGCACAGCAACAAGCCGTGTCATTGTTCAGAGTGCGGTATATGATCAATTCAAAGCCAAACTGCTTGCCAAAGTCAAAGAGTTGAAGGTTGGTAATGGAATGCAAGGGGACACTTGGATGGGACCTTGTGCGAGTCAAAGTCAATTAGACACGGTTCTTTCTTATATCGAAAAAGGTCATAATGAAGGAGCGACCCTTCTCTTTGGCGGGAACAGAATAGAAAGTGAAGGACTAGAACATGGTTTCTATGTTCAACCTACCCTCTTTGAGAATGTGAAATCGAATATGACCATTGCTCAAGAAGAAATTTTTGGCCCTGTTCTTGCTTTGATCAAAGTTGATACATTTGAGGAAGCTATAGATATTGCAAATGATGTTAAGTTTGGGTTAAGTGCATCGATTTTCACGAAAAATATTGGGAATATGCTTACCTTTATTAAGGATATGGATGCTGGTCTTGTACGTATTAATTACGAATCTGCAGGAGTAGAACTGCAAGCCCCATTCGGCGGAATGAAACAATCCAGTTCTCATTCTCGTGAGCAAGGGCAAGCAGCCATTGAATTCTTTACTTCGATCAAAACGATATTTATTAAAGCATAAGAGGGGTCTGTGTCATAACCCAGGCAGACTTATTAACCCGCAGTAATCATACTGCGGGTTTAATCATGCTTATTGTGTGGTTACTGATTACATACAGATAATCACTGCATTTCCCTCTGGATCCTGTATAAAGAAATGATGATCTTATTCAATTTCTCGAATAATTCGGACATTCTTGTTCTGCATAAACCGATGAGCCTCACGAATGTTGGATGCCTTCAGCATAAATGATGGATACTTCTCAAAGCCATCATTACTTCGATTATCATCTAACAGTATTCCAGTTCCATTGTCCATATCAAACCAGTAAATTGGTCCGCCATCCTGCCGATCCGGCTTGATAGCGTGTCCGAGCAAATTCGCGTACCATTCCGTGGCCCGTTTCAGATCGGTGATCGAGATCACGATGGAATTAAGGTGATTCTTAATCGGATTTTCCAAATGGTTCGGTGCGATAGGATCTGGGTTAACCCATGTTGAGTAAGTAATCATGATGACGTTATCTTCCGAATCCTTGATATTGAAATAGGAGAGGCCGGGGTGGGCATTGTGCACATCCATAACAATCTGGATCTCGTTCTGTTGGACCCAGGCATAGCTTTGCTCAATATCCAGTGTCTTTAACATGCAGATCGGATGGTTTTTCTGATCCTGCATAAACCGGTGGTCATCCAACATCAGATTGACACCATTCTCCATGTCAAACACGTAATAAGGTTTCTCCGGACTTACTTCAGAAATCGGAATGTCCAGAATGTCCCCGTACCAAGCAACCATCTTCTGCAAATCATGAACGTGAAGTATGGCGCTGCCTACGGATTGAATACCCGATCCCTGTGACTTTGATACCTGCATTTATAATTCCTCCTCTAATCATTTTGCTTACGTGTTACAGACGATTGTCAGATTGGATATCTATCATGTATAGCGAACTAATTGCAAATATATTTTTTCTAACAACGCTATCCCTTTCTCCTCGGCTTCCTTAGCCTGACTTAACAAACGGATGGTATGTTCGCGTATGTCGATCTGAACTCCGGGCATCCCGTAAGGGAAAGAAGGATACAATTGTAATAAAGCTCGATGGATCGCCTCATAATGTTGCAGGGCTTCCATCCATAGAGCCGCTGTTATTGGATCCTTTTGAATGATGGGGTGTTGTACCCACTTTTCCAGAAAGGTCACAGCATGCGCTCGCGCTTCAGTTAGTAGAGTAACTTGATAAGCATGTCCTACAGGCTGAGCCTGATCGGTTTCAAAGCTCTAATCCAGGTTTCGTAAGCGGCTGCAACCGAACGTGATCGCTGCCCTTTGCAAGACCCAACCCCAATCGTATATCATGCTGCTGCCCATGCCACAGTCCACCGTCATCTGAGTACGGAAAGCTTGGCCGGAGAATGCCATGACATCGCTTAATGTATACTGCGTATTAATCATATGCGGGAGTACTTCATAGAGAACATGTCCCAGGGAAGTATAGGGTGAGCGGAAATGTGGGGTAGATAAACTGTTGTATGTATAGGGTTTTGCGATTGTTTTTTCGAAGTGCATCAATAGCCTTATTGCGAACGATACTGCGTAACCATGGAAGAAAACGATCCGCATGATCAAGCGACTCCAGATGGAAATATGATCGCAACAAAGCATCTTGGGCGATGTCTTCCGCTAAATATGCATCATGAGTAATAGATTTTACCCAATTAACGACCTTCGATCTATGCTTCATAACGAGCTCACTGAACGCATCCTGGTCTCCGCTTTTAGCAAGTTCTATGAGCATCTGGTCATCAATAGATTCTTTTGATCCCACGAATACTTTATACCTGCTTCATTTAATAGATAAATAGGTATCATCGTTCTGCCATCCATTAATACAGCTGGGGCATCGGATACTTTTACGGGCACGCCATCAACCGAAATCCTGATGATCTGATTGCCTTTGTATGTTCCCCATAGCGTAGCTGCGCTCACAACCCCCCGTAATCATAAAACTAGCAATGATCAATAATATCACTTTCTTTTTCATAGAACACCTCGAATTTTCCTACCGACAAGGGTAATGTTAGGAACATACTACCATTTTATGTAAAGATATGTCGTAAAAGCAAGAGTAATCTTACGAGATATACGTACACGTACGACAGCGCCGGTAATCAAAAACCAAATTTACAAATTAGCATAATTATAATAAAATTACGCTAAACAATTTAAGGGGTTATGATATGCCACATATTAGACCAGTTTCAGATTTGCGGAATAATTTTGCAGATATTTCAAGAGTGGTACACGAAACAGCAGAACCTGTATTCTTGACGAAGAATGGTTATGGGGACATGGTTGTAATGAGCATTGAAGCTTACGAAGGCAAGCTATTCGAGAGTGAGATTTACTTTAAGTTAAAAGAAGCGGAATTAGAAGCCAAATCAACTGACAAACGATATTCGCATGAAGAAGTATTTGCTGTATTAAGAGCTGGACTTTCTGATAAGGTCGAAGGTGATCATGCATAAACTGATATACTTTCCGCATAGTTCAAGCTGAATATAGATCGCTACCAGTTCCATCTGAACCAGGATATTACGTTCTTTCTGTAGGGGGGATGGTTAGGTGGTCGTGGAACTTATGTCTTAGCAATTGAGGTGAAAGGATCGACACTTGATTCAAAAGCAAATATGCAGGATTGTTCGCTTCTCACCAAACATTCAATAATTTACTGTAAGAGCGATGGTTGCTAAATAATTGTTCGCTGTATTTTCGTGTATACGATATAATTAAGATAAGATCTTTCAGAAAAACGAATACAGATTTTGTGAGAGGTGATATTCATGAAAAAGTTAGAAGGTCAGCAAGCTGAAGTGATAAAGGGAATTATTAATGAGGGTGAAACTATATTTGAATTAGAAGGTAACCGATATGAAATATCAGTAATTTCTAAGAAAGATTTAAGAAGTACAACAGTTAAAGAAGATGTGGAAAATGATCCCGAGTTAATGGACATATTGCTTCAAGCCAAAAGAAATATTCAAGATGGAAAGTATCATACATCTGATGAAATGCGTGAAATGATCAGAAGAGGCGAAATATAAATGAATTTCATTTGGTTAAACACGTCACGAATAGCTTTTGATCTTATTTGGAGTCGTCATTTTTCAGAAATTGAGATTATTGAATACAAACTAAAACTTCTTGATCGAATCGAGAGCAAGATTACTTTAATGCAAGCAAGTGTGCCTATTAATGATTCAGATTGGAAGGGTAGTTTTAAAGTTACAGTTGATAAATTTATTGTATATTACTCTTTTTCAAATGAGAAGAAATTTTGCTATATTGAATATTTTAAACATATGAGTCAAATAAGTGAGCTGGAACGTTGAGGGATTTGACGTTAACCAGTTCACTTTTTTTGTTATTAATAGAAACGTAAGCTCGAACAGAACGAATGGCTGAGATAAATCATCTTATTTCTTTCTCCCGAACAGGCACGCCTAGGCTCACGCCCACATATACATGGGACAACGGCTCAGCTTTAGCGACTAGGGAACAACCACAAGTATGATCCGCTTGTTCTTAAGGCAAGGCGACTCACAACATCATGGGGGTGACTTCAAGCATGCCTGGATTTTTTGCGGTATTGGCATTATTCATTAAAGAGTTGATGTTACTCGTCTCCTATGTGAAGAACAATGCATTTCCCCAGCCATTAAGCGAGAAGGACGAGGCGATGCACCTGCAGCTAATGGCGGAAGGGAATGCAGAGTCTCGCAACAAACTGATCGAGCACAATCTGCGTCTTGTCGCGCACATAGTAAAGAGGTTGTGTACTCAACCCGATGTCAAAATGAGCAACGGTTTGTGTTTCAGGGGCGGTCGAGGAGGTTAGGGACAGGCTTGAGTGAGTTGAAAGAAAATCAGACACTTCTCTCTATGAACTATTAATTGATTTCACTGGATTTTGGATAGGGATTTCAAAATTCTATGCTTTGCAAAGAATAACTCTGTTTAAATCTCCTAAAATCTGTTAATGTAAAAATATTGCAAGTGTGAGATTCAATTTTTGAGTGGAGGACATGATCCATTTTGATAAATGAGAACAATATTCTGATCTTGGAAGAAGCGAAAAGGGCTATATTAAGTAACTTTTTTATAATGGGAATTTGTGAAGAACTGAAGCAATTTATTGAATATAAAATGCAGCTTGGATTTCCATTTGGTAATCTGGTATTACTTCACTATCGAATGTTTAAAGGTCAGAATGAAGATATTCACAAAATAGCCGCGGCGATTGAAGTAACGATTCTATCTCTAGATATTCTGGATGATCTTCAAGATCAAGATGACGATTGTGTACCCTGGATGCAAATAGACCCAGCTATTTCGATGAATTTAGCTACAGTTCTAATTTTGCTAAGTACAAAGTTAGTAGAGGAGTCCAATTTTCCAATAGATACTAAGATGCAAGTTATAGGTTGCCTGAAACTTTCCTATAACAAAGAGAATAGAAAGGATCTATGGAAAACTAGCGTGGAATTATCAGCGCTTAAAGGAAATGAGACTATATTCCCCTTAGATACTCCAATTACATATGGGAATTATGGGAATAGCTCGCTTATTATCGAATAGCTTGAATATCCTTTAAGGGCGGAAGCCCGAATAAGCGTTTGTATTCACGATTAAATTGCGTTGAGCTTTCATAGCCTACCTGCATTGCCGTTCTAGTCACATCATGCTTACCACTCAAGAGAAGTCTCCTTGCTTCTTGAAGTCGAAGCTGCTTCTGATATTGCAGGGGCCCCATTGTAGTTACCGCCTTGAATTTGTGGTGCAGACTGGAGATACTCATGTTCCCTATGCGAGCCACCTGATCGATCGTGAGTGAGTGGTCGAAATTCGCCTTAATCCAGTTGATCGCCTTGCTGATTCCAGCGGCTTCATGGTGCAGGAGCATATTCTTGTAGAATAGTTCACCGTCCTCGGCTGTTAATAGCCGATAGATGATCTCGCGTTTCACAGCTGGGGCAAGAAAGGCAGCTTCTTGAGGATTAGAGGCAAGCTTAAGCAGCCTTTCAAATACCTCCAGAACCTCACTATCTACATTCCCGACGAATGCACCGACTTCTAAGTGATTGTTCGGATCAAATTTGATATTGGCCTCTAGGGCAACTGAGGCAATCTCCTCGGTAGTTAATACAATCTGTATGGCTACATAAGGGGTTTCTGGTGTTGCGGCCAATACCTGACCTTTGATCGGCATATCGATGCTGGATGCAAGATAATTGCCTGCTCGGTATTCAATCGAATTCTTACCAATCTGCAGCTTTTTGTTGCCTTGGATGACTACGCAGAACGAAGGACTGAGTATTCCATGCTGGATGGGGGTAGGCTCACTTTCTCTCAACAGAGTAAGAAAAGGAATTTCAGTCTGGAAGGCTCCAATAGACAGAGAAATTTGTGAGCTTAAGGATAATAGTCTATCTAAGACAAGTATAAGGTCGTTGGGCTTATTGTCGATCATATCATTTCCCCCTTCTTCTTGAAATCTTACTATTAATGGCACAGCTTCGTCCAGATCACTTATGCAGTTTTAGGCAATATTTGAGCACAATCAACCTATCCTCATATTGAAAAATAGTTGAAAATAAGGAAGTAGAGTGAATGGAAAAAATAACGAATAAAAAGGAGAAATAATTATGAAGGCTATGGTTATTACAAAATATGGCGGTCCTGAGGTTTTTGCAGAGGTGGAATTCCCCGACCCGAAACCGGGTCCAGGACAGGTCAGTATCAAGGTTTCCCATTCCGCAGTCGGGTTAATCGATGCATTCCTCCGAAGTGGAACGATTCCGATGCTCCAGCCTCCATTCGTTACCGGCCTGGAGGTCGCGGGTATTGTGCAAGAATTGGGTGAAGGTGTAACTGATTTTCGAGTCGGTGAATCGGTCGTTACCTTATCGCTCATGAGCATGGGTGGATATGCTACAGTCACGTTAGCCGATGCCGCACTGACAGTTTCCCTAGACGGGTTAAACGTTGATCCAGCGCAAGCTGTAGCTGCACTTCCTAACGCTGTTACCGCTTACTTGGCATTGACCCACTTCGCTCATATTCGAGAGGGAGAGAACGTATTGATCCATGGTGCGATTGGAGGCTTGGCTTCTGCGTTTCCTGCGGTTGCGCGTTTACTTGGTGCCTCGCGCATCGTCGGTTCCGTTAGAACCTCTTCGAAACTCGAAGCCGCGTGTGAATTAGCGTATGACGATGTCTTCGTGGCCGATCAATTCCCGCGTGCGGTTGGTGATGAACGGTTTAACATTGTGATCGATCCGGTGGGTGGAGAAATTCTTACTTCCAGCTTTGAGGTAATGGCACCGTTTGGCCGCGCGCTCCTTGTTGGCAACGCGGGTGGGCAGGTAGCGAATATGAGTAATACGATGCTGTGGGGCAATAATTTAGGGGTTCTTGGATTTTCAGTTGGACCTTACTTGCAAGCGAATCCGTCCTTTGGTCGTCCTGCCGCGCAAGCAGTCCTTGGACTTCTGGCGGAAGGAAAGCTTGATTTGCCCATCACGATCCTTCCGCTTACGGAAGCATCAGAAGCGCATCGACGCATGGATGCAAAGGAAGTTATTGGCCGTATCGTTCTTCAACCTTGAACAATCTTATCATTTATTCTGAATGGTTTTGAAACGTTAAACAATGAGATTGGAGTGTTACAATTGAAAATCATTGTCTTTGGGGCTACAGGAATGGTTGGGCAAAGTGCATTGCGTGAATGTTTGTTGGATGAACAGGTAGATCAAGTTCTCACAATTGGTCGGAATCGTACAGGTAAACAACATAATAAATTAAGAGAAATTGAGCTTGGGGATTTAACGGATTTATCCTCAGTAGAAAATGAAATCATAGGATATGATGCTTGCTTTTTCTGTCTGGGTGTATCTGCTGCCGGTATGAAAGAAGATGAATATAGAAAGATAACCTATGATATCACGCTTTCTGTTGCAGAAACTTTAGCACAATTGAATCCTCAAATGACGTTTATATACGTTTCAGGAAGTGGTACAGATAGTAGCGAAAAAGGACGCTCAATGTGGGCAAGAGTGAAAGGCAAGACAGAGAACGATTTACTTCGTTTATCCTTTAAAGAAGCTTATATGTTCCGACCCGGTTTAATTATACCCATGCATGGTGTGAAATCAAAAACGAAAATGTACCAATATATTTATGCTATCATAAAACCTTTTTATCCGTTACTAAAGAAGTTAAGTATTGTCATTTCGTCAGAACAAGTCGGGAAAGCGATGATACGAATAGCAAGATACGGTTATTCCGAAGCCATTATTGAGAGTAGTGAGCTTAAAAAGGTTAGTATCATGAAATGAGGTGATTAAGCAGGGATTAGAACCGCACAATACTGACTGACCTATCCCGATTTCACCTCAATTCTGTTCTCGCCAAACCGACAATTCCAATTTCAACTCGCTACCGAGTCTTGAAAGATGCAGACATGCTGCACCATCGCGGAAGAAGTAAGAAGCCCAGTTCCAAGCCGATCTCTACACGAAGTAGTAAGGCATATTTATTATGGGCTTATTGACTATGACATCAGTGTTATGGTTTATACTTGCGATATCAATACAACTAAGAATCTCCTTTTTTACTGTCTAGATTATATGTAGCATTATATCTGACCCCTATAAAGTATTTTACCGACTTATAACACAAGATGCTATAGAGATATTCCTTGTTCGGCACTCTCGCCAGAAATCTCTTCTATAATTAACTTTGTATTAAATTCCCTTTTGGAACAGCATAATTATTAATCCAACTCTCAAGATCATTAGATCCCGAGAGTTTTTTTCAGTCGGTCCACAAAGCAGTTTGGGTATGGAAGGACATGGATTCCCTTTGATCGAAATCGAATATGCACGAGCATCACATATCTTTCCCCCGTACATGCACGCCTAGGCTCACGCCCACATATACATGAGATATTAGCTCAGCTTTAGCGATTGGGGAACAATCGCACGTTAGTTCACTTGTTCCTAAGCAAGGCGACTCACAACATCATGGGGGTGACTTCAAGCATGCCTGGATTTTTTGCGGTATTGGCATTATTCATTAAAGAGTTGATGTTACTCGTCTCCTATGTGAAGAACAATGCATTTCCCCAGCCATTAAGCGAGAAGGACGAGGCGATGCACCTGCAGCTAATGGCGGAAGGGAATGCAGAGTCTCGCAACAAACTGATCGAGCACAATCTTCGCTTGGTCGCGCACATCGTCAAGAAGTTTGATAATACAGGTGAGGATCTAGAAGATCTAATCTCAATCGGAACGATTGGCTTGATCAAGGCTATCGAGAATTATTCGACGGATAAGGGAACGAAGCTAGCGACATTCGCCTCTCGTTGTGTGGAGAATGAGATTCTGATGCATCTGAGGTCGCTGAAGAAATCCCGCAAGGATGTTTCACTTCATGATCCGATCGGAACGGATAAGGAAGGCAATGAAATCACGCTCATTGATATTCTCGGTTCAGACGGTGATGAGGTAGCAGATAAGGTTGAGTTGAAGATTGAGAAGAGCAAAATTTACAATAATCTAGATATCTTAGATGATCGGGAGCAAGAGGTCATTCGTGGTCGATTTGGACTCGATCAGGGCGGAGAGGAACGCACTCAACGGGAGATTGCCAAGGAGCTTGGGATCAGCCGGAGCTACGTATCACGTATTGAGAAGCGGGCGCTGATGAAGCTGTATCATGAATTTTATAAAGTGAAAAGATAATACCGGAGATCCCCATTAGATAAAGTCAATGGGGATCCTCGCGGTGATGGTGTGCATGGATGGGTTGTCATCTTCACTGAAGGAGATTGATTGCCCCAACACTCAGGTTACTCAAACGGCCACGAAGGGAGTGTTTTTCGTAGTGCTTTGTCACTGCGGTAGCCGAGGGCATACTCCCCTTGCATGATGGTGTGAATTTCTCGGGTTCCTTCATATATCACAGGCGCTTTGGCATTTCGCAAATATCTTTCTACAGGATATTCGTTGGAAAAACCGTAGGCACCATGAATTTGAATGGCATCGTTAGCGGCCTCGAACGCTACATCGCATGAATACCATTTGGCCAGTGAGGTTTCTTTAGTATTGCGTTTGCCTTCATTTTTCAACCAACCAGCTTTATACACAAGCAATCGGGATGTCTCCAATCCGAGCACCATCTTGGCAATCATTTGTTGAACGAGCTGGTATTTGCCGATTTCATTGCCGAATGTTTTTCTTTCATGGCAATACTTAAGACTAGCTTCAAGCGAAGCGAGGATCGTTCCGCAAGCACCGGCCGCAACGGTAAAGCGTCCATTGTCCAACGCAGACATGGCAATTTTGAATCCTTCGCCCTCTTCACCGAGAAGATTTTCCTTCGGTACTCTGACGTCTTCGAAGAATACTTCCCCAGTATTTCCTGCTCGGATGCCCATTTTTCCTTTAAAAGATTTCGTGCTCACTCCGGGCATGGTTCTCTCGACGATAAAAGCAGATATGCCTTTATGCTTTTGCTCAGTGTCTGTGTAAGCAAAAATCAAAAAGTGATCAGCTACATCGCAAAGTGAGATCCAGGTTTTCTGTCCATTGAGGATGTAAAAGTCACCTTCTTTTCGCGCATTTGATTTCATAGCGGCTACGTCGGAGCCTGCGTTAGGTTCTGTTAATCCAAATGCCCCGATTTTTCCTCCTTTGGCCTGTGGTGTGAGATATTTTTGCTTTTGTTGTTCATTCCCCCATTGCAGCAGTGTCAAGCTGTTTAGTCCGGTATGCACAGATACGGCTGTCCTAAAGGCCGTGTCACCTCGTTCTAGTTCCTCGCAAACAATAGCCAATGTATTATAATCCATGTCTGAGCCGCCATATTGTTCCGGTATGCAAACACCCATTAAATCTAGCTCAGCGAGCCGCTTAAGAATTCGAGTTTCAAAATGTTGTTTTTCATCCCACTCTTTGATATAAGGTATGATTTCCTTGTCAACAAAATCCCTCACCATTTTCTTGACCATTTGTTGTTCGTCGGTTAATTCGAAATTCATCATTTTGTAATTCCTCCTGTCATTTTTTTGTTTTCGATTTAATATTTCTAATCAGATGTCTCCTTCACTCTGCATCACTTTAATTTCCTCCTGCGAATACCCTAATTCCAACAACACCTCCTCCGTATGTTCGCTGAACAAGGGAGGGTGTCTCCGCATGGAGACGGGAGTTTTGGACAGCTTTATTGGACTGCCCACCATACGAATGGTATCCGCTGTTGGGTGAGACATCTCAATAAGCATGTCTCTTTCCTTGATTTGCGGATCATTAAATAAGTCTTCCATGTTGTTGATCGGCCCATTTGGAATTCCTGCATCTTGTAGCAGGATTTTCCATTCAGAAGCAGGTTTTTGTTTCATTTTTGCGGAAATTATACCGATCAGCTCATCTTTGCGATGAAGACGGTCGGAATTTAACCTATACTTCACATCAGCGGCCAGTTGGGGCATGCCAATCACATTGGTAAAGCGAACAAACTGATTGTCATTCCCGACGGCGACAACGATATCCTGATCCTGTGTATGGAACACTTGGTACGGGACAATATTGGGATGTTGGTTTCCTAGTCGCTGTGGTATCTCTCCAGAAATCAGATAATTGCTGGCCACATTGACAAGCGAAGAAACTTGCACGTCAAATAAGGAAATGTCCAAGTGCTGTCCCACGTTGGATTGGTTTCTCTCGTGTAGTGCAGACAAGATGCCAATGGCTGTGTACAATCCAGTTAATACGTCGGCGATGGCAACGCCGACCTTCATAGGACCTGAGCTTTCATCTCCGGTAATACTCATTAATCCGCCCATGGCCTGGATGATATAATCATAACCAGGAAGATTCTTATAGGGTCCGTTCAAACCGAATCCAGTGATGTTGGCAACAATAATTTTTGGATTGTGTTGTTTGAGCGTGTTATAATCCAATCCCATTTTTTCCGAAGTTTCTGTTTTGAAGTTTTGGATAACGACATCGGATTGCTGAATTAATTTCTTGACCGCTTCCTTACCGCGAGAGCTTTTCAAATTTAACGAGATAGCGCGTTTGTTTCGGTTAGCACACAAATAATAGGCGCTTTCATTATTCTGGTAAGGAGGTCCCCAATATCTGGTGTCATCTTGTGCTTGTGGACCCTCAACCTTGATGATCTCTGCGCCAAGGTCGCCAAGAATCATAGAGCAGTAAGGACCGGCTAGGACTCTTGATAAGTCGAGTACGCGAATTCCCTCTAATGCGCCTGCCATCAAATCACACCTTCCGTAGAAATAAAATAAGCCAGTCAAACGAGAATAAACTTCTCATTTAACTGGCCGTTGATTTGTGTTCGTCTTCCGGATAAGAAGATCTAACAAACCTACACAGTAGTTGTTTCCTTCAATTGAGCTCATCATAGCAGTATGTTTTGTGAATTGTCAATAGTCGCCGATCAGCAAAGTTGTTAAGAATTAAATCGCTTTCAAAAAGTGCTTGACATTGTAATCATAAAATATAAAATATATGATAAGCGTGCGAATTCATTTCTAGAAAGATACAACTTTCAAGGTCAGTGAATCGTGCACATAGCTGTTGAGGTATGAAAAAAATATAAGTTACAATAACTGTTAATCTGCCAAGCTCCGTAACAACGGAGGATAAAGCAGCTAAAGGCCAGTTATATCATTTTAACGATGAGTTAAATGATATGCTGGCTTTTTATTGTTCCAACCATAGATTCTAAAAGATACAGGAGGGGAAAAGAATGAATGTTAGGAAAATGATGGTTATAGGAGCCGGTCAGATGGGCAGTGGTATTGCGCAAGTGGCTGCGGAGTCAGGTTTAACTGTATTGCTAAATGATATGAATGATGAATTGATCCAAGAGGGTTTTTCTCGTATTCAACATCATTTGGAGAAAAGAGTGAAGAACAATAAAATTAACGAAGAAGAAATGGCATTGGTCTTATCCCGCATTGTTCCTTCTAACGATTTGCGGGATGCTCATGATGTAGATGTAGTTGTTGAAGCGGTTGTAGAGAAAATGGAGGTCAAAAAAAGTGTTTTCCAAACCCTGGAACGCATTTGTCCGTCTCATACGATTCTAGCTAGTAACACATCATCACTTCCTATTACGGAAATTGCGGCTTGTACCCAATGCCCGGAAAGGGTTATTGGTATGCATTTTATGAATCCGGTGCACGCGATGAAGCTTGTTGAGGTAATTCGAGGGCTAGCTACAAGCGAAGAGACCTTTAAGGTTGTGAAGTCGTTAGCGCAAACAATGGGAAAAGTTGCTGTAGAGGTTCAGGACTTCCCCGGGTTTATAGCGAATCGCATCTTGATTCCTATGATCAATGAAGCCATTTTCTGTATTCATGAAGGTGTAGGGACGATAGAATCTGTGGATCAGGTTCTCAAATTGGGAATGAATCATCCGATGGGTCCATTGGAGCTTGCCGATTTTATCGGGTTGGATACATGTTTATATATTATGGAAACTTTACATGAAGGGTTGGGAGATTCGAAATATCGGCCATGTCCTTTGTTACGCAAATATGTGATGGCAGGCTGGCTAGGAAAGAAAAGCGGGCGTGGCTTTTATGATTACTCCATCGATAAATCGAAGAGGTGAGAAATATGAATTTGGAAAAATTAAAAATCAGTGTAGACAATAAAGTCCAAACAATCGTAATTGATAATCCTCCAGCAAACTCTCTCGACAGCCAAACGATTCGAGAATTAGAGCAAGTGCTTGTAGCTGCAGAGAATGATTCAGGAATAAAGGCGATTATCATCACGGGTGTAGGTAAATTTTTTATTGCAGGTGCGGACATTCATGCTTTTGCAACAATCGATAAGAAGGAACCCGCTAAACAATTTTCTGAACAGGGCCAAAGGTTTATGGATCGGATAGAAAGCTTAAGCAAGCCTGTTATTGCCCAGATTAACGGATATTGTTTGGGAGGAGGTCTGGAATTAGCTATGGCTTGTCACGTTAGGGTGGCCTCAGAAACCGCTCGATTAGGACTGCCGGAGCTTCACTTGGGAATCATTCCTGGTTACGGAGGGAGTCAAAGACTTCCGCGCTTAACGAATCAGGGCAAAGCGACCGAATTAATTCTAACAGGCGAGATGATCGATGGAAGGGAAGCCTTGAACATCGGTCTTGTATCCAAAGCGGTTCCTTCTGATGAATTGGGCGAAGTGGTGCGACAGTTGGCAGGGAAAATGGTTGATAAGAGCCTTCCAGCTATTGCTGCCGCTTTAAAGGTGCTCCGTCAGGGACTTAAAGAGGGCATGAGAGTGGGATTAGCAAGTGAAGCAGATGCGTTCGGACAACGGTTTGAGAGTGAGGATGCCAAAGAAGGTATTCAAGCCTTTATAGAAAAACGTGTGCCTGATTTTAAAGATCGTTAAACCTAATTCTAATTTTTCATAAAAGCGGGGGATGGAAAGTGATTGATGCAGTTATTGTAGGTGCGGTTAGAACGCCAGTTGGAACCTTTGAAGGCTCGTTATCAGGTGTGTCAGCTGTCGATTTGGGCAGTCTTGTCATTAAAGAAGTAATGAAACGCGGGCAGATTGATTCCGCTCGGGTTCAGGAAGTAATCATGGGGAATGTGTTGCAGGCTGGATTGGGACAAGGGTCCGCTCGTCAAGCGATGCTTCATGCCGGTATTCCGCAGGGAGTACCAGCGTTGACGATCAATAAGCTGTGTGGGTCGGGATTGAAAGCTGTGGCGTTGGCGGCGCAGGCGATTAAGTCGGGGGACAGCGATATGATCGTAGCTGGAGGGATGGAGAATATGACGAGAACTCCCTATCTTCTCACGAAAGCACGCCAAGGTTACCGTATGGGGGACGCAATAATGATAGACAGCATGATTCATGATGGTTTGCAATGTGCAATGAATGATATTCATATGGGCGTCACAGCGGAGAACGTTGCGGAGAAATATGGTATTACTCGGGAAGAGCAGGATCAGTTTGCGGCGAGAAGCCAACAATTAGCGGAAAAGGCCATCCGTGCGAACCGATTTGCGGAGGAAATAGTGCCTGTTCAACAGGTCGATAGAAAGGGTGCAATAACCGTGTTCTCTGAGGATGAGCATCCTCGGAAAGGTATTACGATACAGAGTTTGTCAAAGCTGAAGCCTGTTTTTAAACAGGGCGGAACTGTCACGGCTGGGAATGCTTCAGGAATTAATGATGGAGCTGCAGCCGTGCTAATATCTTCTACGGAGAAAGCCAACCATCTGGGTTTAAATGTGATGGCAAGAATTCGATCTTATGCGTCCGTAGGTGTAGATCCAGCCTTTATGGGTCTCGGACCAATACCAGCTATCAATCAAGCTTTGAAAAAGGCGGGAATGAGCATGCGGGATATTGAATTGATCGAATTGAATGAAGCCTTTGCAGCACAATCCTTAGCTATCATACATGATCTGAATTTGGATCCGGAAATCATGAACGTGAACGGAGGAGCCATCGCTCTCGGCCATCCGATCGGTGCCAGTGGTGCGAGAATTCTGGTCACTTTGCTCCATGAGATGAAAAAAAGACAGTTAGCTACCGGCTTGGTTTCTTTATGCATTGGTGGGGGACAAGGGATCGCGATGATTGTTGAACAAGTGTAAAAATTAAAGGGGGAGTGTATCTTGAATTTGATCGTTTGTATGAAGCAGACATTTGATACAGAAGAGAAGATCGTACTGGAAGGTTTGAGGGTATCTGAAGAAAATGTGCAGTTCGTGATCAATCCCTATGATGAGTTTGCGATCGAGGAAGCCATTCGACTGCGAGAAGAACATGGTGGAGAAGTTACGGTTATCACTGTGGGTCCGGATAGGGTGGAGAAAGCTTTAAGAACCGCTTTGGCGATGGGAGCGGATAAGGCCATTCATATTTATGATGAGTGCTTATCCGGGGATGAATTCGTGTTGTCCAAAGTCCTGACGGAAGTAATTAGACCCCTAGAATACGACATGATATTGGCAGGGAATTTTGCGATCGATAGTGGTTCCGGTCAAGTGGCGATTCGCTTGGCAGAACATCTAGATCTTCTGCATATCGGTAGTGTGACCCATTTGCATATCGAAGGTGATCAAATCGTGACCAAACGGGATGTGGAGGGAGAGACGGAAGGGATACGTGCTTCTCTTCCTGTGTTGATTACTACTCAACAAGGGTTAAATGAACCGAGGTATCCTTCCTTACAAGGAATTATGAAGGCCAAGAAAAAACCGCTGGAACGCTTGATGATTTCAGATATCAACTTGGATAAGGCGTGGGTTTCACAGACATCTGTTATCGATGTATTCTTACCTTTGAAAAAAGAGCAAGGACGTGTTCTAAAGGGGAGTATGAAAGAACAAGCGGAAGAACTGGTAAGTTTGCTCAGGTATGAAGTGAAAGTCGTTTGAAGGATCATGGTGAATTCACGAGGAGGATGGTCGTATGAGTCGAACAGCGCTGGTATTCACGGAACAAAAGGATGGACGGATTCGCAACGTATCACTGGAATGTTTGACCGCTGCAAATCACATTGTTGACGGTGGAGAAGTCATTGCAGTGCTTTATGGAGAAAAAAACCAAGCACACATCGATGAACTGGGGAAATACGGAGCCGATAAGGTCATTGTATTAAATAACGAGAATTTAAAATCCTATACGGCGATGGCATACAAACAAGCGATGGTACAGGTAATCGAGCATACAGTCCCGGATGTGATACTTCTTGGGCATACCGGGAATGGGAAGGATACAGCACCACGTGTGGCAGCACGTTTAGGTATTGGTCTAATTTCCGATTGTATTGATGTATCGGTAGAAGCAGGTGAACTAATATTGACTCGCCCCATCTATGCTGGAAAGGCATTCGAGAAGAAAAGATTTGTTAAGGGGCCGGCCTTTGTTACGATTCGATCAAATAATATAGGAACGAATGAAATGATCAAAGTTCCGGTGGTTCAAATTATGGATGTAGAAATCCATGATTTGCGTGCAACTTTGGAGGATGTCGTACGTAATGCGACCTCCGGGGTTGATTTAAGTGAAGCTCATGTGGTTGTCTCTGGTGGACGCGGGGTGAAAAGTGCCGAAGGATTTCAGTGCTTAACTGAGTTGGCCGAGGTGTTGGGTGGAGCTGTGGGCGCATCGCGTGGGGCATGTGATGCAGCGTATTGTGACTATTCCTTACAAATCGGACAGACTGGGAAAGTTGTGACTCCTGACTTATATATTGCCTGCGGGATTTCGGGGGCCATTCAGCATATGGCCGGAATGTCCCAATCCAAGGTAATCGTAGCGATTAATAAAGATCCGGAAGCCGCCATTTTTGAAGTTGCAGACTTTGGTATTGTCGGTGATTTGTTTGAGGTTGTACCTTATCTCACCGAGGCGTTCAGGAGAATGCAGGAAGTGAGCTGAATTTCCGACAAATGTTCCTCTTAAGACTGAGAAGGGTGTGAGCTTATATGGAATCATGGATGAACTTTATACTCTTTTTGGCCGTAACCGGCTATGCTGTTTACTTGATTATAAAAGTCATTTATCACCGTTATACGTATATCAAATTGGGAAAACCCACCATACTGCGAGAAGATGTAAAGGAAAGGATGAAGACGTTCTTTCCTCAAGTGTTTGGTCAAAAAAAGTTGTTAAAGGACAGAAAAAGCGGAATCATGCATGTGATGATGTTTTATGGGTTTATCATTTTGCAATTCGGTGCTTTAGATATCATCTATAAAGGGCTTGTGGGGAAAGGACTGCCCATCCCGGGTTATGCGTATTTTCTTCTTTCTCAAGAAATCACCGTTATTTCCATACTGATCGCTGTTGTTTATGCACTGTATCGCCGTTATGGTGAGAAATTGAAAAGGTTAAAGAGGGGCTGGAAAGCAAGTCTGGTCAGCTTTTTCATCATTTTTTTGATGGGATCTGTTCTTTTGACATTAGGATTTGAAAGAATTTCTTCTGGAGATGGACCGTCCGGGTTTTCACCTGTTTCTTCGTTGGTGGTCTATGCTTTTGATGGTTTATCCCAAGGGTTGGCGCATTCACTTTATTTATTCTTTTGGTGGTCTCACCTGCTGGTTTTGTTATCATTTGCCTTGTATGTGCCGCAGTCGAAGCATTTTCATTTATTCACGGCACCGATTAATATATGGTTGCGCCGCACCGATTCACCCGGGAAACTGCGATCTATCAACCTTGAAGATGAGGAGGCAGAATCATTCGGTGTTGGTAGAATAGAAGATTTTGAACAAAAACAGTTATTGGATTTATATGCATGTGTGGAGTGCGGACGATGCACGAATGTATGTCCTGCATCGGGAACAGGAAAGTTCTTATCTCCTATGCATTTGATGACCAAGCTAAGGGACCATTTGACTGAAAAAGGAGCGTCCGCCACCTCCAATTCACCGTGGCTGCCGTCTTATATTCTCCCAGTCACGGGGGTTTATTCCGTACAAGCTAGTAAGGAGCAAGCAGGGATCGAAGCTGCGGAGATGATCATTGATATTCAACCGACTCTGAGTCGACAAAAGGAAACGTGGATTATAACAGATAGAGAAATCCATGATATCAATCTGATTGGCGATGTTATTACCGAGGAAGAGATATGGTCATGCACGAGCTGTCGCAACTGTGAGGATCAATGTCCTGTAGGCAATGAGCATGTAGATAAAATTATAGACCTCCGCCGATATTTGGTACTAACTGAAGGTAAGGTGCCTCAAGATGCTCAGCGAGCGATGCAGAATATCGAAAGACAGGGAAATCCATGGGGTATCAGCCGCAACGATCGTGAGAAATGGATGGAAGCTCTAGTGGATATGGAGGTTCCCATGGCAGCAGATAATCCGGAATTTGACATGTTATTATTCATCGGGACAATGGGATCTTACGATAATCGCAGCATGAAAGTGACTCGAGCTCTGATTGGGCTATTGAATGAAGCGGGGGTCAAGTTCGCCGTATTGGGCAATGAAGAGAAAAACTCTGGAGATACACCGAGGCGCTTGGGTAATGAATTTCAGTTTCAGGAATTATGTAGGGAGAATATTGCGATTTTCCAGAAATACCATGTAAAAAAAATCGTGACGGCATGTCCGCACACCTTCAATACGTTTAAAAACGAATATCCGGAGTTTGGTCTGCAAGCGGAGGTTGTACATCATACGCAGCTATTGGCTCAATTGATAAAAGAAGGTAGAATCCAACCGAAATATGAAGTGAATGAGCGCATTACTTACCATGATTCCTGTTATCTAGGGAGGTACAATAATGTATATGATGAACCGCGTGACATCTTAAGAGCCATACCGGGTGTGGAATTAGTGGAGATGGAACGATCACGTGAGAATTCGATGTGTTGTGGAGCCGGTGGCGGTATGATGTGGATGGAGGAAGATACGGGAAAACGGGTGAACGTAGCGCGCACGGAGCAGGCATTGGAGGTTCAACCAGACACGATCAGCAGCGCCTGCCCTTATTGTTTGACGATGTTGTCAGATGGTACGAAGATGAAGGGCATGGATCAGCAGATTAAAACTCGAGATGTTGCAGAAATATTGTGGGAATCCGTTCATGTTATAACTAGTCATATTAAGTAATTTGACTAGGACGTATTCTCAACAAGGACTTGATCGTACCTATAAGGCGTGACCTGCAATGGTACAGGCCAATTTGGACTTAAAGAAAATATATTACTATACTATGAAATAAATAAGCCCGAAATTCCCATTGACATAACACATTATAACATGTTTTAATACTCAGTAAGAACCAGTCGACGACGACATTGTATTAAATTGAATAAATAGATAGGTAGTCCATGCTTAATTCATTACGAATGAAGTTGGAAAGGGAGGAATTGCGTTAATATGAGAAAAAATTTAATGGATACAGAAAAAATTTATTCCGTTAAAAATTCTAAACAGGTTATGCGTTTGATAGGAGAAAGAGTGGATCAACTTATTTCACTTGATGTCGCATCGCGTAATGTTATACACATGTTATATCCATTCGCGAGAAATAAGGGGTCTGAACCTCTAACAATGGCAGCAGCGAAATTACTTAAACAACATTCTAAGCCCGGAGAATATACTTTCATTGCCACGGGATGGCCAGACCGACCCCATGTTACACCTGAGATCGCGGAAACAGATGGCCCGCCTGGGGCAGCACTCTTAGCAAGGGCATTACATATTGGATTAGGTGCCATTCCTATTATATTGATTGAAGAGCATCTAGTGTCTGCAATGGGGAAAGTCCTTGAAGCTACAGGATTGCGTGTAATTTCACCCGAAGAGGCATTAAAGGCCCATCATTCTGCTGCTCCAATCCACGCGGCATCTGTAATTGGGTTTCCGTCAGATTTCGATGAAGCAGAAAAGAAGGCAAAATCACTTATACAAAATTTTCGACCAACTGCGATAACCGTCATTGAAAAAGGTGGAGTAAACGAAAAAAGGGAGATTCATACAAGTCGAGGTGCGGAAACAACGAAGTGGATGGCTAAAGTTGATTTATTAATTGAAGAAGCAGCAAATCATAATATTGTAACAATTGGTATTGGTGATGGCGGAAATGAAATAGGAATGGGCAATATTCAGGATGACATCCGCTGTCATGTTCCTTTTGGAGAAAAGTGTAATTGTGGATGCGGCGGAGGAATCGCCCCAGTTAATCGTGTTGACGTGTTAGTTGCTGCTTCCATATCCAACTGGGGAGCTTATGGAGTAGCAGCTTGTATTGCAGCTTTATGTAAAGACATAAACGTTTTTCATGATGCGGAAATGGAAGAACGAGTGTTAAAGGCAAGTGCAGATGCTCATTTCATTGATGGAATTACTGGATTGGTAGACTCGAGTGCTGATGGATTACGATGGCCAATTCACAGTGCGTTTGTAACTTTAATGAGAGAAACGGTAAGACAAGCTCTTCTCTCCTACAACAAATATTAGAATTTATTGAAGTGAATTAATATCAAATGAAATTGGTATGAATTGAAAACTCATATAAATTTAATTAAGGGGGATTTTAAATGAAAAAAGTAAAAAATTTAAGCTTGGCACTGTTCTTAGTTGTTATCGTATTCATTGTAGGGTGCAACAGTTCTGGTGGATCAAACAACGCACAGAAAGTTGAAAGCGCTATACCAACGCCTTCACAAAACGAGAAGGCTTCAGAAAAAGAGAAGGAAGTGCAAAAAGTAACAATTAAAATTGCTCATGAGTCCCCTGCATCACACCCAAAGGGAGTATGGATTGACGACTTTAAAAAAGTTGTTGAGGATGAAAGTGGTGGGAATATAACTGTAGAAGTATTCCATCAAGGGAGTCTTTATGCTAAGGAAAAAGCAGCTCTTGAAGCAGTAGGTCAGGGAATTATTCAACTCAGTGCCGGTTCTACAGGTTATTTATCTTCGATCGAACCTTCATTTTCTCTGTTTGATCTACCCATGTTATTTGAAAACCAAGACGCTATGTACAAAGTTCTAGACGGAGAAATTGGACAGAATTTACTAACAGAGTTAGAATCTAAAGGATTAAAAGGGCTTGGATATATTTCTAATGTCCCTCTAGATTTATTAAGTAAAAAACCGGTTACAAGCTTGAATGATTTATCCGGTATGAAGATTCGTGTTCACTCTGCCGATTTGGAAAAAACGGTTAACGCTTTGGGTGGAAGTCCAATAATCATTCCAGCGAGTGAAGTTTTTATTGGATTGCAGCAGGGAGTAATCAATGGGGTATTAACAACAGTTAGTTATGCTGCACCAAACAAACTTAATGAAGTTGTTAGTCATATGACCGATATTAAAATAAGTTCTATTGTTTACCCAGTAGTTATGAATCAAGATTTTTGGAACGAATTAAATGATGAAAATAAGCAAATCATTAATAAGGCGGTTCAAGTAGCAACTGAGAAAAATAGAAAAGAGCTATCTGCGATTACAGATGAACATGTTAAGACATTAGTAGATGGCGGTGTAACCGTGCATCAACTGTCTACTGAGGAACGCATAATATGGAAAGATAAGCTTGAGACCGTCTATAGCCAATTTAAAGATCAAGAGTTATTGGGGAAAGTAAAATAATACTTATACGGAAATGATATTTAAAAGCCTTGTCTGAAATAGGCAAGGCTTTTCTTAAAAATTTAGATTTTAAGGTCAAATGGAAATAAAGCTACACTGAGTACTTTATCAGAAGGAGTGTTTTCAATGAAAGAGAGCAACTTATTCAATAGAATCCTAAGCAGCTTTGAAATTACGATTAGTGGTGTATTTCTAGTGTTAGCTTGTTCTCTTGTCTTTACTTCGGTTCTTTTGCGAGAGACGGTGGGCTTTTCTACATCTGTTATTGAAGAAATTGTTCGTTATCTTATTGTATGGTCAGTATTTATTGGATCATCTTGGGCGTTAAAAAGTGGAAAACATATAAGTATTGACATCTTGACGAAGAATTTGCCTGCTAGATTCAGGATGATATTGCTAACGTTTTCATTTGTGCTTGGTTTTTGTTTTTCCGTAATTCTTTGTTATGAAGGAGCGATTATAGTAACTCACAGTTATGCTATCGGAGAACGATCCGTATCCGTTTGGTCTTTTCCGATGTACATTCCAAAACTAGTTATTCCGATCGGTGCAATCCTTATCGCAATTAGGTTTGCAGAACAAATTTATCTTCAATTGTTTAGGCCGTCGGAAGGAGAAATTTCATGATCTTACTATCTATATGTCTGCTCTTTCTACTGCTTTTAATTGGGTTACCAATCGCCTTTTCTTTAGCTTTAACAGGCTTGTTAATGATGTATTTGGTTATGGATAGTACCAGTGGTTTTGCAGCAGTACCACAGATTTTCTTTGATTCCATAGACAGCTTCTTATTAACCTCAATTCCATTCTTTATTCTTGCTTCAGAAATTCTAATTATAACAGGTTCGATCCATTACCTTATTAAGGCAATCGAATCGCTAATTGGTCACTGGCGTGGAGGGTTATTTACAGTAGCTGTGTTGGCGTCTGCGTTTTTTGCTGCAATTACAGGTTCGTCATCGGCAACTTTAGTGGCAATCGGAGGTATATTAATACCTGAAATGATCCGTAAGGGATACAATCCGAGGCACGTTATGGGGATTGTTGCCGTTGCGGCGGGATTAGGTATTGTCATTCCACCGAGCATACCAATGATTGTATATGGATCTATAGCTGAAGAGAGTGTGGGCAAATTGTTTACCGCCGGCTTCATTCCTGGAGCTTTATTAACAATAGGACTAATAATAATGGGTCTGTTTGTCAGTCGCAAAGAAATCATGAATTTGCCGAAAAAAGCTAACTTAGATGAACGTATGAAAGCGTTAAAAAAAGGATTTTGGATTTTTCTAATGCCGTTTCTAATTGCCTATGGGATCTATGGAGGATTCTTTACTCCTACGGAAGCTGCAGCAATGTCGGTCGTTTATGCCATGATTATCGGTCATTTTATGTATGATGGAATCACTTGGAGTAAGTTAAAATTAGCAGTTAAAAATTCGGTAGAAACATCTTCAATGATATTGTTGATTATTGCCGGTGCGAGTGTATTTGGGTTTGTACTTGCCATATTGCAAATTCCACAATCGATTACTCAGTTGGTTGTTGATATGAATTTATCTCATTATACTTTTTTACTGGCTGTGAATTTACTTTTATTAATTCTGGGTATGTTCTTGGATATTATCTCTATACTTTTAATTACTACACCTATAATTATTCCAATTATGATACAGCTTGGTATTGACCCGATTCATTTCGGAATTATCTTTGTGTTAAATATGGAACTGGCGCTTATTACGCCTCCTTTAGGAATGAACCTTTTTATTGTCTCGAATATAACAAAGCATCCGATCGAAACAGTTTTGAGGGGAAGCTTGCCTTTTACATTAGTCCTGCTAATTGTTTTAGTTGCTGTCATCTTCATTCCGTTCATATCACTCGCTTTGGTACGTTAGAATTACGGCAGGTTTTGGGCGATAATGCCTAAAACTTGTCTTTCCACATCCTAAAACCCTAAAATGTTAATTTTTGATTTGCTCATATTGGAGGTATAAATCCTTTAGTGCGGCGGTCAGGGCATTGGAAGCTTTGCCTCTATAGTAGGTTTGAAGAAGACGTAGAGGCTCTTCTGTCCCATCCCTTAGACTGAATCCCTTAAGTAGACCTGCGACAAAATTGCGGCCATGTTCAGTAGCTAGCGTACAGGATGCTTCAAGAATGACTCCATATTTAGTGTCAATTTCCGCAGTAATGGTCAAAGTATCAAAGATGCTCTGCGCTGCCATGCCTTGCGGTAACCGAGAATGTCCTGCGACAAAGTAAGTCTTATTGGAAATCATTCAATTCCCTCCATGGTGTATACTACTGAATTTGTGCTGATTTACAACTTCAACAAATTTGATGAACATTTGTATATCCCCCATTTATCAAGAAAATTGCCGAGTGAGGAAAAACTTGTATTTATCCCCGCGATAATAGGCATTCTTAAATTCAATCGGTTGATCGTCGGCATATACAATAGACGTTACAAGGAGAAGTGAAGAGTTAGGATTTAATTTTAATATATGTGAAATATTGTCATCCGCTACTATGGCTTCAAACGTTTGTTCCACATGAGTGGGCTTAATAATGGGATCTGTGTTGTATAAATCCAGCGTCGAGAAGGGAATGTTCTGAGCATTTATTTTTTTTGCGGATTCGATCATTTTTTGTCCAATTTGCATATTGAAAAAGCTATCGTAGAATACTACAGGGACTTCATTGCCAAAACCGACCAGCTGAATGTTCGTGATTTGCTCCATCATATTTACGTTTAGTACGCGGGACAAGAAAAAGTTGTTGGGAACCGTGTCAGTCTTGATTAAGTTTGTGGAAGCCATAAAGCCCTGCTTCACCAACGTTTGCTGAAAGTTATTTAGGGTGCTTAATTTTTGTTCGATTTTCGAATTAGTTACATAGGTTCCCTTACCGTGAGTGCGGTAAAGGAGCCCATCATTAACTGCAGCTGCTATTGCTTGGCGAACCGTAATTCTGCTGACCCCATATTCTTCGCAGAATTCTCTTTCGGAAGGGATTTGCTGGTCAGGCTCGAACTTACCTTCATTGATTTGTTGAGCAACTAAATTTCTTAATTGTTCATATAAGGGTACTGATGTATTTCGTTCTAATTGCATGGATTGTAGCTCCTTGTTAGTTATAATAATATGTTATACCAACTAATGTACATAATTAACTCTATAATAAGCAAAATACGGGAAACTTGCAATGAATTCTTTTAAAGGGGAACAATATAAATTTCCCATAAACATTACATGATATTACCACCACTCTTTTCGAATGCATAAAAACGTGCAAAATAGATTTAGGGGATTGCCATTGAAAAAGTTATTTCTTCTACTGAAGCATGTTGGAAATTAACAATTTGGCAATCGGTTACGCCACGAACATCCGAGTTGTTTAATAATCCGCAGCACCCATATATACAGGCTTTACTCTCGACTATTCCCGTGGTAAAGCAGGAGTGAAGGGAGCGAATTATTCTACAAGGAAGTGTTTCGACACCTTTAGAACAACCGCAGGGTTGCCGGTTCCAGAATCGCTGCATTTACAAAATTGGCGAAGTTTGCGAAAAAGTGAAACCGAAATGGGTAGAAATAGATGGCGATAGCGTAGCGTACCATTTAATTTAGCAAACCAAATTTTTAGGGGTTGACAGAGGTTAAAAAGTGGGATACAATCTTCTAATAAACTGGTTATAACAAGTAATGACAATATAGAGAGGTGGATATTACATGAGCTCGAAAAAACAATTACGCATCATTAGTCCGAACGGTCACCTTGGTTTTGCTCCTACCAAAGAAGGTAGTTTCAAGATTGGGGCGGCAACAAAGCCTGATTACTACTGTTGCGATTCGGGAAGCGATGATATCGGCCCTGCACCGCTCGGAGCGGATAAATCTGTCAGCATGTACGATTGGCAGGTGCACGATCTTGAATTAATGCTGCTAGCAGCAAGGGAACAAGGTGTCCCTATGATCATCGGTTCCTCCGGCGATACAGGTTCGAACAGCAGAGTAGACTTATATGTTCAAATCATTAAAGACTTAGCCAAGAAGCACAACTTATCCAATTTCAAACTCGCCTATTTCTACTCGGAGGTAGACAAGGAATATATTCGTAAACAAATGTTGAATGGAATTTCAGTTGAAGGTTTGGATGGAAGAAACAATCTGACTCTTGAAGAGTTGGACAAAACGGATCGGATCGTTGCTGTTGCAGGTGTTCATCCTTTTATCAAAGCTTTAGATATGGGTGCAGATGTGATTATCGGTGGACGTTCAAGCGATGCGGCGATCTTCGCGGCACCGGCGATTAAAGAAGGTTTTCCTGAACATCTATCTTATTATCTGGGAAAAGTGTTGGAGTGTGCTTCTTTCTGTGCAGAACCTTACGCGGCCAAAGAATCCGTTATCGGCACAATTTCGCAGGAAGATGTGAAGGTGACAGCTATGCATCCGGACCAACGTTGTACGATAGCATCCGTTGCGGGTCATGCCATGTACGAAAGATCGAATCCATTTTTCGAATATTTTGCTGGCGGTATGCTGGATATGACGAATTGTAACTATGAACAATACGACCATAAAACCTGTAAAATAACTGGTTCTGAATTTTATCCCATTAAAGGGAAAATCAAAGTGAAATTGGAGGGTGTTGGAAAAGTCGGTGAAAAATATATGGGTATTGCCGGCATCCGTGATCCCTACACGATTCAACACATCGATAAAGTGATTCAAATGGCCAAGGATCATGTAGAAGAAATGGCATCGGGTCAACCGTATTTTCTGGATTTCAAAGTATTCGGCAAAAACGGGGTTATGGGAGACATGGAGCCTGTAAAAGAAATAAAGTCACACGAGCTTTGCATTATCATCGAAGGTATTGCTTCGACAGCCGAACTGGCTGAACAAGTTGCTTTGATGGCTACAAGACAAATATTCTACGCGAGACTTCCAGAGGTAAAAGGCACTGCAGGAACGGCATCCTTCGTTCTTGACGAAACGCTTAAATGTACGGCTGCTTACGAGTGGAGCATGAATCATGTTATACCGGTTAATGATCCGATGGAATTATTTGATGTTCACATGATTGAGGTTGGAGAGCTTGCAGAATCATATAAATAAGGGGGAGATAACCTTGAAATTTAAGAAGTTGGTTGACTTGGCCAAGACGATAAGAAGTAAAAATGCGGGTACGGATAAAATCACTTTTGACATTATATTTCGTGAAAAAGAAAATTATGAGCTTGTGAAGTCCAGCGGTTGCATTACGAAAGAAAGCATCGCTAAGCTTTATAGTATAGATGTTGAAACAATTTGCGATTTTGTTGAATACGATCCTGCGTATGCGATCAAATTTACGATTTACCGTAAGGCGCCAAGCGGTAGTCCGGGAGAAAGGGATATATTCGGCTGCCAGCAATATCCACCCTTGTACGATATAGAAATTCCGATTAAATAATGATTAATTAAAACGATAAACCGAACAATCCCCATTGGCTAAGTCCATGGGGATTGTTCGGTAATGACTTACTTTTCTTTGGCACCTAGATGATTTTCCAACCAATCATGTAGCTGGTGGAATCCATCAAAAGTAAATTGTATCGTCTGTTTAACTTGGTTGCTGTCATTCATTTCGATTAGAATTTTATCTTCCTTCTCAGAGCATATGACAGAGTAGGAAGTGGTGGCACCATTTATCTCTTCATTCCAGTTGCACAAATAGCTTGTTACGAAATTAGTTCGATTTCCCTTATTCTCTGGTTTCATTGGGCTCTCCTCCGCTTCAATAACCTGAATTTCTTCTATTTCTTCTATTATTTCTATTATTTCATTCTCCGAATGTTGAATCAATTGAAGATGAGGCTCTGCATATTCTCGAATTACTTCATTAAGACGCTCCGCATCAAATGGTTTTGTTAAATACCCTTTGGCGCCAACCGCAATCGCTTCGGTAATATTCTCTTGTTGATTGCTAGTTGAACAGACGAGTAGAACAGCTTGAGGATTAATCCGAAGAATTTCTATAGTTGCATCGATCCCGTTCATCTCGGGCATATTTAGATCCATAAGAACGATATCCGGCCGCAGTTTCTTGTATTTCTCAATACCATCCCTGCCATTTATTGCTTCTCCTATGACTGTGTGACCATGCTGCTTCAAACAATCCGTTGCCATTTTGCGCATAAAGCTTGTATCGTCTACAACAAGTATCGTGTAAGACATCGTTGAATCCTCCTTATTCACATTAATTTCCCTTTCCTCCGACACATTAACCAACTGATTCTCATTATTGTACAACCTTCAACACCTCTTCCACAGTAGTTATGCCTTGACGTGCTTTCAACAAACCATCATATAGCATCGTTCGATATGATCGTTCCTGCAAATACTGCTCAAGCTCAGGTTCCGGTAGAGATTGGATGATGAACTTCTTCAGTTTGTGATCGATTTCAAGAACTTCATGTATCCCAACAAATCCATAATACCCAGATTGATTGCATACTTGGCAACCGCTACCACGAATGACGGTGATTTTTCCACTAAGTTGCGCAGTTACATAGGTTCTGAAATTCCCAATCATACTTTTACTTCCGTTTTTCTCGTTATCTATGTTTGCTAAATTATGATCCTCGAAAATTTTCGTTTCCTCATCTGATGCGGCTATCGTTTGGGCACAATGCTTGCATACGCGACGCACCAGACGTTGTGCGATAACACCTGATATTGTGGTGGCAAGTAGACGGTTATCAATACCCAACTCAGTCATTCGACGGATTGATTGGATCGCATTAGGTGCTTTGCTACCACAGACCATGAGACTTCCGGACAAGGAAGCTTGTGCAGTCAGTTCCAAACTCTCTTTATTGTTCAACTCATCTATCATGACGATGTCCGGGTTGCGTTTCAGTACATATTGCAATGCATCGGCATAGGTAAAGCCAATTCGTGAATTCACTTCAACCTGTGTAATCCCTTTTATTCGATGTTCGACCGGATCTTCTAGGCTAATGATATTCTGTTCACCTGTGTTGAGATGATTGAGGATCGCATACTGCGTTGAAGATTGTCCACTATTTGGGGGTCCAGCAATTATGATCATACCCGAGGCTAGTCGAATCATTTGGTCGATGCTGTGGAGATTCTCATTACTAAGCCCGAGATCAGTTAAAGCTAATTTTGCTTCGGCATAATTCAGAATTCGCATTATAATACTTTCACCGTTTATCGTTGGGAGTATTGAGATAGAGATACACAAATCAATTTGTTCATGCTCCTTCTGAATGCGTAATCGGCCTTCTTGCGGTATTCTCTGATCGGTTGCATTCAGACCTGACATTATTTTGATTTGATCTATCATAGCTTGTTGTTGGTCCCTTGGGATTGTTTTCTGTAGTAGAAGCTTGTTCCCAATTTGAAATTTAATGACGAGTTCATCTTCTTCAGGAATAAGATGAATGTATTTGGCGTTCTGCTCCACTCCGGCTTGAATCATTCGATTAATGTCTTCAATTATTTGTTGGGTTCTATAATATTGGGTAATGGCCTGATCTATCTCATTTCGGGTGGCAAGGAGCGGTTGGACAGTCAAGCCTGTCAATTTTTCGATTTGCTTGATAGTCTCATGATTTAATGGATCAACCATCGCTAGCTTGAGTATTCCACTTTTTTGTTCTATAGGCATAATCCTATACTGTCTAGCTGTTACCTCCGGGATCAGATCAACTGTTGCTATTTCGAATTTAGTTTCCGCCATATTAATAACAGGCACACCGATCTGGAATTCAAGCACCTCGACCAATTGACGTTCTGTAATATCTCCATTGTCGATCAAGAGCTCACCAATTTTTATGTCAGTATGTATTAATTGCTGCTTTAGTGCTTGTTCAAGTTGCTCCTTATTAATTATTCCATTCATTATCATAAGCTCACCGATGCGCATAAGGACCTCCCTTGTCATTCATAGCTTCCTTTTAAGATAATAAAAAACCAAGCTTATTGAGCGACCCGGCTGTCGTACCATCGCTGACGATGGGTTAGACCCGTAGCTTTGCGTCCCCGTCTTTCGAGTGGGTTTGCCTTTTGTCTTTCACTTGGATTGGTTGATCATGTTTAGTTTATTTGTGGTAATTACATTATAGTAAGTAAAGTGGCTATTAAACATAGGCCGAAACTCTTAATAATATGAAGTGCAAACCTCGATAGGGCACCAATTACCTACAAAATATAGTCAGGAGGACCTGCGAAATAAACCATTACTCATCCAAACATGAATATTGCCTTATCTTTGCCACGTACATGCGCTATGGTATAATGGATTTAGCATTCTAAAGGCGGTGAGAACCATGGGTGTAAATCGTGATGAATTGAAACGTATGATTGACAGAATACCTGAACAAGAAGCAGTTGAGGTGCTCGACTTTATTGGTTTTTTAGAGATGAAGCGGGAAAGAGAAGCTTTGCATCAATTGGATGTAGAAGTTCTTTCTGTAGATGAAGATCTTATTCGACAGGTTCAAAAGAGCCGTGAAGACCGTGAGGGCGGTCATATATTCTGTCAAGAAACGGGTCTTGAATATCTGCGTAGTAAGGTCGAGGAGAATGAGCGTGGACAAAACTTATAATGTATATTGGTCACGAACGGCTCTGAATGAACTAGCAGGTATACTCGCCTATCCCCTAGAAGTAAAGGAAAGAATTTATCTGGATTCCTTCACAAGGTTAACTTTTACACCTACCCTAACCGCAAAACAAATATTGTCTGGTGCTTTGAGTGGTTACTGGACGAGACTGGGACTTTACCAAGTCATACTTGTGTTCGAGATAAACGAAGATGAATTAGTTGTTTGGATAGACGGAATTAAACATAAACGTGAAAATGTTTATTGGAACAATCAATGAAGATTCTTTCGAGTCGCCCTATTCCCTTCTACCTGTGTGCTTTTTGAATTCCTTGGCCAGTGATGCGCCTCCTGCAACCGATCATGTTTGTAGGAGGCTTTCATTCTGATATTGTAGTAGATGGTCACCCGTATGGTAATCACATAAATTCAAATGGTAGGAGGTGTTTATTTGTCGAGTATAAGTAATAAATATGCATGGACCTGGAACATTAAAGAGGAATGTCTAGAAGAATATGTACGGTTACATCTAGACCCATGGCCGGAAATCCTAGAAGAGCATAGTAAAGCAGGGATTATTAATTATTCGATATTCCAGAATGGCAATCAATTTTTCTATTGCTTCGAATGTGATGATACCGAAGCTGCGTTCGCTTATATCGCTAAGAGTGATGCCTGCAACAGGTGGAACGCAATCACATCCACGATGGTTCAAGGTTCATTCGACTTTAATGAAGCTGAACCAATTAAGCCCATGCGTGAAGTGTTTTATCTAAGATAAGGAAAGTAGTTACAAGAAACGAAATAGAGGATTATGTCCGATGTTGTAGAATCTATTTCCTAGGTATTACACGGGAGGTGTATGGGGATGGAAGTTGGATTTGCCCTTTTCGCAGATGCGGCAACATTGGATTCGTCAGGGAAATTGAGTGTGTTAGGCGTGTTCGATCATATTAATGCGAAGGAATTCCCTGCTACATTACATAGGATGTATTTTGTTTGCAAAATAAAAGGGCATCGGTCTGAGATAGGGAAATACAAGCTGAAGGTAAACTTAGTAGATGAAGATGGAAAAGGAATCATCAATGCGATCACAGGGGAAATCGAGAGTACTGGGGAGTCGGAGCCACTTAGCTCTACGCTCATACTAGAACTAAGCAATGTCGTGTTCCCATATCCGGGTGCATACGCGGCTGATATTACGGTAGATAATCATCACATTGGCACTTCGACAATTAACGCCAACCGGATATAATAATAGAATTTTGATTTTAGACAACTGCTGTATCATATGGCGGTTGTTTTTTTGTGATCTATCTAACAAACAGACACCTTTTCGAACAAGGTACATGTTTATTTCTCTAACTTCCGAAAGTATACTTAAGGTAATACAACAGTGGATACGATGTGTGTGAATCTACAGTAATTTTTAGTGGAAATACAGATATACGACCTAGATAAAATTAGTTATGATTAGTATATATTGCTGTCTGATAACTTATGTAAGAGGAAGGGGAATTTCCATGAGTGCCTTGATAAATAACGAATTGCAAGCGCTTCAGAATGTTCGGAACAATCTAGAATCATGCATATTGGGTAAGACAGATGAGATTAAATTACTATTAACTGCTTTGCTTGCAGGAGGGCATGTCCTCCTCGAGGATGTACCTGGGACGGGGAAGACGGTACTCATTAAAGCACTAGCCAAATCGATTGATGGTGAATTCAGACGTATACAATGTAATCCTGATTTATTACCAACGGATATTACAGGCGTGTCGATTTATCATCCTCGTCAGGAAGCTTTCATCTACCGACCAGGTCCGGTTATGACCAATATTCTATTAGCTGACGAGATTAACCGAGCTACGACGAAGACACAATCTGCGATGTTAGAAGCGATGGAGGAAGGTCATGTGACTGTGGATGGCGAGCAGCACCAGCTGCCGGATCCCTTCTTGTTATTAGCAACACAGAATCCAATAGATTTCGAAGGAACTTATGTATTGCCAGAAGCACAATTAGATCGCTTTATGTTGAAATTTAAGCTCGGCTATCCAGAGGAAGATGTTGAGAAACAAATGTTGAAATCTCAAAGATCAGGTCATCCGTTAGATAGCTTAAAGCCAGTAACGAATATTAAGCAAATCAAGACGCTACAAGCTGCTGCGAACAATGTTCATCTGAGTGATGCGGTTAGCGATTATATCGTCCATATTGTTCGTCGGACCAGAGAGCATCCAGATGTATTCCTTGGTGCGAGCCCAAGGGCCACACTTGCTCTAGCAAATGCAGCAAAGGCCTATGCATTAATCGAACAACGCGAATTTGTTCTTCCTGACGATATTAAGCACCTAGCACCATATGTGTTGGGACATCGTATGATACTGAACTCGGAAGCTCGGATGGCAGGTGCCTCTCTTACGACGGTACTCCAATCTGTGTTCCAGCAGGTGAAGGTCCCCGTCGGATTGGAGAAGTGATGTGTGATGGTTAGTATCGTCCGTGGTTGGTTTTCATCCACATCAACAATGAAATACTCCGCGAAATTCTGGTACTTCTTCGCATGTGTGTTCATATGTACCTGCTTTATGTTATTCCAAGGCGGCAAGCTTGCCTTTATGTTGTTCTTTATCATGGTCATACTCTCCGTTTACTTATGGTTGGGCAAATGGAGTGGAATTAACCAAACTACCGGCAATCGTGTGTTACTTAATCTGAATAAGAATATGTCCATAGAAGCGGGCACATCGATCGCGGTTCAGATTAATCTGACCATTCCTGGATTCTGGCCTATTCCTTACGTTATGCTCAGGGATCGTTTAGTTCGACGTAACGGAAGTGAGCTCGTATTCGAAACATCAGCGGTACCAGACTGGAAACGACGGGGGTCTGTAGAATATATAACGAAGCCACTGCATCGTGGATTTTATCATTTTGCCGATGTGGAGTGCTCAACTGAAGATATATTCGGCCTATTCAAGCATAAAGGTTCATTGTCATTGTTCGAGTCATTCATGGTGAAGCCTCAAACGGTAGTCATTAAGGAATGGCAGCAATTTCATCAATCATTCAAAGGTCATCATTATAATTCTACGACGACTCGTGCACTTCGCGAGACAACGCAAATTAATGGTGTACGCGAATATATTTATGGAGATCGCTTATCGCGTATTCACTGGAATGCAACAGCGAAGACAGGTACATGGAAGTCCAAGGAATTTGAACGTGAATCCCTGCCGAAGACGATCATTATGGTCGATCGGAATAGGAATAACTACAAGAGCAAGGAAGAATTCGAGCTTGCAGTGTCTGTGGCCGCTTCATTGATGGAGTATGGGTCTCAGAAGGAATTAGCAATGGGCTTGTTGTCAGTAGGTGCGAATGCTGTGTTCATGGAACCGCTACGAGCACCTTCACATTACCGCGTGGTCAACCAGCACTTGATTGATATTGAAGCGGATGGACAGCACCCTCTCTTGCATATTCTCAAGGATCGTGCTCGCAATTTCTCGCAAGGCTGCTTCTTCGTTGTCATATCTCCACAGATGGATGATTCATTATTGCAAGCGCTTCATTGGATTAATCATCGTCAGATGAATCCTTGTCATATCCTTATTGGTAACCCTAGTACCTCAGAGAAGCCTAGTTCTTCTGCTAGGTTAGGCGAGGTGGAGGATTGGTTACGAAATCTTCGTGCAAGGGGTATGCTTGCTTATGCGGTGAAAGAATTACATGAACTTCCGGTTGTGTTAGGAGGTAAAAATCGATGAATACAGCGACGCCATATGAATATAAGCCGGCTCGTCACAAATTTATGTCTGTGTTGGATTCGATCTTTAGTCATTGGCAATATAAGCTACGAGTATTCTTGACAGGTCTTGTGCTTGCCCAATTCATAGTATGGTTTGATTCGTATTGGTTGCAGGAGACGACATGGCTTGTATCGGCAGTGCTTGTAATTACTTTTCTCATAGAGATGTTCCCGCGATTTCATTGGATGATTCGAAGATCTGTTCAGGTATTGCTCATTCTAATCACCCATATTGAAGCATTAAATATGAGCTGGACGCCCGTAGAGAGTGGAATGCTTGGTGGCAGGTTGAGATGGTTTGGTGACTTTCTAAGCTCGTTAGGTCACTATCTGACCCAATTTTCACCATTTATCTGGTATTCACTTGGTGCATGGGTTATCTATCTCGTATCGATAGCTTGGTTCACTGAACGTGCACGAATCATACTTGTTATTGTTTGTAGTGTAATCCTCTTTGCGATAATAGATTCGTATAGCCATTACATTTTCTGGGAGCAAGTGGCTTATATCATCTTTAGTGGATTAGCTTTAATTGTCATTGAGCACTTCGAGCATTTCAGACTTAAGCATCCAGTAAGCTGGTCTTACTTCAGTGATTACCCATTCGTGATTGCAACCCCGATTATACTTATTATTGCGGTTATTATGCTCATTGGTTCACTTGCTCCGAATGCACGTCCTTTACTTACCGATCCTTATACAGCTTATATGCATCTGAAGGGTCAGAAGGTCATTACTTCAGGGAAGGGCTTTGCTTCTACGAGTACCCAAAGTTTATTGAACACCTCTTCAGGCTATGGGCGCGATGATTCTGCAATTGGTGGTGGATTTGATTTTGACTTCTCCGAGGTACTACGCGTGGAGACGGATCAACGAAGCTATCTACGCGGCGAGACGAAATCCTTGTATACGGGCAAAGGATGGGAGCTCAGTAATCAGGATAAGAATGCAAACACGGTCAATGCGGCTTTCCAAACAGAGCTTGAACCCTTCGAGTGGGGAACTGCTCCTACCTATAAATCCATTGAGGTCGAACAAATCATTCGCTTGACGAATGATAAGAGCTATCCTGTGTTGTTTGGGGCTTACCCGATAAGCTCCATTGAGAATGTTCAGATGATGCAAGGTCAAGTAAAGGGATTGCCTTCAGATGCATTCTGGTCGTCCGCTCAAGCTGAACTACAATGGAATAGTGATGTTCCCTATCCATTAATGTATACCCTTCATTCTAAGTTGCCTATTATTGATGAAGTAGCGCTTCGAGAAGGTCCTGCCTTGACCACGGAATACGAAGATGAGCAATGGAAGCCTTACCTTCAACTTCCGGAGGCATTACCTGATCGAGTTGGTGAGTTAGCGAAGAATATTACGAGATCAGCTACATCTCCTTATGATAAGGTCAAGCTAATAGAAACCTATCTACAGGAAAATTTCGAATATACGAATAGGCCGGATCTCAGCTTAGGGAAAAGTGAAGATTTCGTAGACCGCTTCTTATTCGAGATCAAGACAGGTTATTGTGACTACTTCTCAACCTCCATGGCGGTTATGGTTAGAACACTTGGTTTGCCTACCCGTTGGGTGAAAGGCTACACAGGCGGAAACCTTGATGTCGATGATCTTCTAAATGTAGGCATCCCCGAACAGATTGCAAATCAAGTAGGCATTCAAACTTACATTGTGAAAAATTCGGATGCACACTCTTGGGTGGAAGTATATTTGGATGGATGGGGCTGGATTCCTTTCGAGCCGACATCAGGATTCGTCTTACCGACTATCACTGAAGCGAAAGAAACGTTAGCATCTACATTGGATCCTTTAGCGAATCCTACCGATCTCACTGAGAATGGAACAGCGAATGATTCATGGTATACGCCTATAAAGATTATCTTAACAGCGATCGTCCTATTGGTCGGAGTATCCATCATCGTGCTTGGCATTCGACTTGGTTGGTGGCGTAGTCTGAGGATCTCCCGAAGAGAACGTCGTGGGCTGGATATGAATCAACAAGCACTTCAAGAAATGAGCGGAATCATCCGTATGTTCAACAAGAAAGGGTATATTCGACACCTTCATGAGACCATGCGAGAATCGTTCGCAAGATGGAATGAACAGAATCGCTGGCTGAAGAAGGATTTGGATCAGCTCTTAGGCCTAATGGAGAAAGCGAAGTATAGTCCTTATAGTGTTACCGGTGATGATCTGGTACTCATGATTAAGATGAAGCGCAAGTTGAAAGAAGAACTATAAATAAGAATTCGAATGAAAGATAGGGTAAGGTGGCAAGTTAACCTTACCCTATTTTTTTGCAAGCAATTGGGCACATATGGTATAGTTTGGCGAATGAAATAGAGTGAGGTGAATGGTTTTGCTGAAGAAATTTATCCCCCAGCTGCAAGTGGACACCATATATCAGATTGACCTTCAACAGCTGAAGGCGAATGGAATTAAAGGCATTATCACAGATTTGGATAACACATTAGTTGGTGCTAGGGAGCCGAATACGAATCCTCAGCTTGTAGATTGGTTAAAGCTCGTGGATCAACTAGGAATTCAACTGGTTATTGTCTCGAATAATAGTAAGCTGCGAGTAGCGGCATTCTCGGACGCCATACAACTACCATACATTTCACGTGCACAGAAACCTTTTAATAAATCATTTCACAGAGCTCTTCAGTTAATGAATTTGCCAGCGGGTCAAGTGGTCGTTATCGGTGATCAGCTACTAACGGATGTACTTGGTGGTAATCGAATGGGCTTGTACACGATTCTGGTAACACCATTCTCACTAGAGGATGAGAGTTTCTTTACGCGGATCAACCGAAGAATTGAACGAGCCATATGTAGGACGATGAAGAAGCGCGGATGGATTACTTGGGATAGGTAGTAAATTTGTGGTATAGTTTTGCTAATTAACGTTCTATTCGCTAGCAGGAGGCCAAGGATGACGGATCAGGAAATCGTACTAACACAGGATGCATGTACAGGCTGTGGCGCTAAGCTTCAAACAGAGGATCAAGATAAATTAGGATATATGCATCCTTCCGGACTAAATCGTGTCCCAGCCGTCTGCCAACGATGCTTCCGAATTAAGCACTATAATGAAATGTCCTCGGTGACGCTCAATGAGGATGATTTTCTGCGAATTCTTAATCATATCGGGCTATCCACGGGTCTAGTTGTGCATATTGTCGATCTTTTCGATTTCGAGGGGAGTATCATCAGCAGCCTTGAGAGATTCGTTGGATCGAACCCGATCATCCTAGTTGCTAACAAAATCGACCTTTTCCCGAAAAATATAAATCGCAACAAAATCGTCAATTGGGTACAGAAGCAGGCCAAAGAAGCGGGCTTGAAGCCGCTTGAGACGATCTTAGTAAGTGCGAAGACGAATGAGGGCTTCGATCGCTTGGTCGAGCTGTTAGCTAAGCATCGCAAAGGTAAAGACATCTATGTAGTAGGTGCAACGAATGTCGGGAAATCGACACTGATTAACCGACTTATTCGCGATTTAAGTGAATTGGATGCAGAGCTAACCACATCGCGTTATCCGGGAACCACATTAGATATGGTCCATATTCCGCTTGATGATGGCAAGTCGATCATCGATACACCGGGCATCGTGTATCGCTCCAGATTAACGGAGATGATCTCTAAGAATGATCTAGAGATCATTACACCAGACAAGCCACTCAAACCATTGAATTATCAGCTTGATGAAGGGCAGACGTTATTCTTCGGGGCACTTGCCCGATTTGACTTTGTCAAAGGGGCTCATCAATCCTTCGCTTGCTTTATATCGAACAGTTTGAAAATTCATCGCACGAAGCTGGAACGAGCAGATGAGTTATATAATGAACATAAGGGTGTCATGCTTCAACCACCTGGGATTGATCGATTGAATAAATTACCTGATTGGACCAAGCATTCCTTGCACATACCACGTGGTGGCGGTAAGGATGTACTGATCTCGGGTTTAGGTTGGATTAAGGTGAATAGTGACAGTGGGGCCGAGATCATGGTCCACGCTCCCAAGGGTATTAAAGTACTTGTCCGTGATTCGTTAATATAGATGAAGCAATGCTGATTGAGAGGATGTTGAACACTTGCGTACATTGAACAATCATTTGGTTCTCGATAGTCATACGGTGATGTATGGGGTATTCGGAGATCCGGTTAAGCATTCCAAGTCGCCTCTCATGCTCAACCGTGCTTTTCAGGAGAATGGGATTAATGCGGCATACACCGCTTTTCATGTTACTCCAGAGAAGCTAGAGGCTGCTGTACAAGGCATACGAGCACTCGGATTTGGTGGCGTGAATGTGACCATACCGCACAAATTAGAAGTTATGCGGTATCTGGACGACATCGATGAAGGTGCAAGATTGATCGGTGCGGTGAATACAATCGTTAATCGAGATGGTAAACTCATTGGTTACAACACAGATGGCATCGGGTATGTTCGATCCCTTAAGGAAGAAACTGGTTTTCAGGTGCAAGGAAGCAAACTCCTGTTAATCGGTGCTGGCGGTGCTGCTAGAGGCGTCGCTTACGCGCTTGCTAAGGAATCCCCTTCAATTATCTATATCGTTAATCGCTCGAAGGAACGAGCAGAGCAATTATCGAAGGACATTGGACGTATGGTACAATGTGTAAGTGTCGACCTAACAGAATTAAGTGATATTCCACAAGTGGACTTCATCGTGAATACGACCTCGGTTGGTATGCATCCTAATGTCGATGAGTTGCCGATTGATTCTGTATGGTTGAATCGGTGGATGAGTGTTCATACCATTGTGAGTGACTTGGTTTATAATCCATTACAAACTCGATTTCTTAGAGAAGCCGCCGATTTAGGGGCAACCACTCATTCGGGACTCGGAATGTTCGTCTATCAAGGAGCTTATGCCTTCGAATACTGGACGGGTCAAGAAGCGCCCGTTGCTGTGATGAGGAATGTAGTTGAACGATCATTTCAAGCTTAATAATAGTAGAAGATAAAAGGAGCAACAATTCATGCTAACAGGTAAACAGAAACGATATCTCCGCTCATTGGCACATCATCTCGATCCAATCTTCCAAGTAGGTAAAGCGGGAATGAATGAGCATTTGATCCGACACATCATCGAAGCCATAGAGCCTAGAGAATTGATCAAGATCTCGATCTTGAATAACGCTGAGGTTGACCGCAATGAAGTGGCTGCGTGGCTAGCCGAAGGTGCAGAAGCGGAGCTTGTACAAGTGATCGGCAGAACGATCATTCTATACAAAGAGTCAAAGGATCACAAAAAAATAGAGTTACCTAGATAAAAGGATTCTCGACACAGGTCGACTTCCAATTAAACTCCCTTGTTACTCGATGCGGATCGACTTCCAATTAAACTCCCTTGTTCGTCACGACAGTTTAATTTCCAGAAGTCACGACAGTTTAATTTCCAGAAGGACTTCTCGATACGGATCGACTTCCAATTAAACTCCCTTGTTCGTCACGACAGTTTAATTTCCAGAGTCACGACAGTTTAATTTCCAGAAGGATTCTCGACACAGGTCGACTTCCAATTAAACTCCCTTGTTAGTCACGACAGTTTAATTTCCAGAAGGATGGGTGCCGCATGAATATCGGGATTATGGGAGGGACGTTCGATCCTTTGCACCTCGGACATCTGCTTGTGGCTGAACAGGCTAGAGAGCAGATGTCTCTGAACGAAGTTTGGTTCATGCCCTCCAATCAGTCACCACACAAGGATATACAACCTAAGGCTGATCCCTTACATCGTCTAGAGATGGTGCGTTTGGCGATTGCAGACCACCCGAAATTCAAGCTTTGTGAGCTTGAATTCGAACGTGGGGGTACCTCATACTCTGTGGAAACTGCCTATATCCTGAAAGAGCGTTATCCACAACATCAATTTCATTGGATTATTGGCGCGGATATGGTCCAATATTTGCCCCAATGGTTCAAGATTCAAGAGATGATTAGTTTAGTATCTTTCATCGGTCTGGATCGACCCGGCTATGAGGATGTACGACGAGATCTTCCAGATTGGTTGTCGAAGTCGCTAGCTATGATCAAGATGGTCCAGTTTGATATCTCTTCGACAGAAATCCGTAATCGAATAGCTAACGGGCAATCGGTACGATATATGCTTACCGAACCCATCAGGTCTTATATTCAGGAGAATCAATTATATGGAACGTAAGGGTATACTGAATTCTGTGAGAGATCGATTGCCGAAGATGAGGTGGGAGCATGTCCAAGGTGTGATGGAAACCGCTGTGATCCTTGCTGAGCGGTTCGGAGCTAATCCGGTAAAAGCAGATCTAGCAGCGATTTTGCATGATGTTGCTAAATATTGGCCAATCCCGCAATTAGAACAAGTGGTAATCGAGCACAATATACAAGGTGATCTTCTCCGTTATGACAGGCAGTTGCTCCATGCTCATGTGGGTGCTTATGTGGCAGAAGCTGAATATGGCATTCTAGATCTAGAAATTCTAGACGCCATTCGTTACCATACTTCTGGCCGAGAGCACATGACGATTCTCGATAAAGTGGTCTGCTTGGCAGACTATATGGAACCAGGACGGGACTTCCCCGGTGTGGGTGAGATTCGTAAGTTAGCTGAGTCTAGCTTAGACCAGGCACTTATTGCTGGATTTGATTCAACGATTACCTACCTGATTGCGAAAGGGAAATCAATTTATCCACTAACAATCATTGCACGCAATAGCTTAATCGAGTCGCTTTAACTCACAAAAACAGTAACTCGCACCGAATAGAGCGTCCAAAACGCTCTACAGCTTTCAAGAACAGTAACTCGCACCTAATAGAGCGTCCAAAACGCTCTACAGCTTGCAAAAACAGTAACTCGCACCTAATAGAGCGTCCATAACGCTCTACAGGGTATCACTTTCAGGAGGTTAATCTATGACAAGTAAATCAGAAGCATTGAAGAAATCAGAAGCGATCATGACTACGGTGGTCCGTGCGATAGAAGACAAGAAAGCGATGAACGTTGTTGTACTTAATTTAATCGATATTTCCTTAGTAACTGATTACTTCGTCATCTGTCACGGTAATTCGGACGTTCAAGTGCAAGCGATTGCTACTGCAGTGAAGAAAGCGGCCGATGAGAGTGGGGCAGCGATTCGTGGTCTAGAAGGAATGGATACCGCTCGTTGGGTACTCATCGATCTAGGAGATGTTGTAGTCCACGTATTCCATAAGGATGATAGGGATTATTATAATTTGGAGCGGCTTTGGTCTGATGCCAAGGTTGTCGAGTACGTATGATGCAAGCAGGAACTGTCGCTGAACTCCTCATAGATAGAGAAGTATCACCGAATGGCTATTATCTGACATCAGGAACGAAGGATGTTCTGCTTCATTATAGTGAGGTCGTAGGAGAGATTCATGTTGGCGAACGAGTAAATGTATTCCTGTTCCACGACACAGAGGATCGATTAACTGCAACCATGCGTGAGCCGAAGCTTAAGCTTGGAGAGTTAGGGCTGCTTGAAGTGGTGGATGTACATCCTGCACTAGGTATATTCCTAGAGATTGGGCTAACTCGTCATGTCCTGTTCCCTATGTCTGAGCTTCCGCTCCAGCCTAACCTGCGTCCGAAGATAGGTGATCAAGTGTTTACTGTGCTCGGGCATGATAAGCAAGGGCGATTGCTGGCCAAATGGGCTGGAGAGCATAAGCTCGCAGAATTAGCTTTCCATGCACCTACCAGCTGGAAAAATCGATGGGTGGATGCGATCGTATATAAGCCGATTGATGATGCTACTTATGTGCTATGCCCTGGGGGTGTGCTTGGATTCGGAGTTATTGGGATGATTCACGAATCGGAACGCACACGACCTCTACGACTAGGTGAAACTGTGAACGTCCGGGTAACTTTTGTTCGTGAGGACGGAAGAGTTAATCTCTCCATGCGCCCGTTGAAGCAGCAGGGTCGTGAAGATGATGCCGACCGTTTGTTAGCTTTTCTGAAGGAGCGTCCTAATCTAGCCATGCCTTATTCAGATGAAACCTCCGCTGAGATTATCATGAATCGCTTCAACCTGAGCAAATCTGCCTTTAAACGGGCGATTGGCAAGCTCATGAAGGATGGACTCGTGTATCAGAAGGGCAGTTGGACACATCTGAAGGAAGATGTAGCTGAGGATGCCAACCCTAAGGAAGCAGTAGAACAGGAGTGAGTGGAAGTGGCCTATGCGCAATTCGCCTACCATTACGATCGGTTGATGTCCGATATGCCTTATCCGAGCTGGCTGAGCTTTCTTAGACAATGTTGGGATCAATATAATGTTAGCCCACATACCCTCGTTGATCTAGGATGCGGAACGGGAAGCTTATCCTTACCCCTTGCTCAATCTGGTATGCAGGTAACAGGCATAGACATCTCGGCAGATATGTTAGCCGTTGCTCATAATAAATCGGAGGAGCTGCGCAAGCTTTCTCAATTTGCCAAAGGTGGGTCCATACAGTGGATCGAACAGGATATGCGGGAGTGGGAATTACCTAACCGAGTAGATTGTGTCATATCCTTCTGCGATTGTCTAAATTACTTGACCGAAGAGGACGATGTCCTTCTTGCCATTAAGAAAACTTTTGCAGGACTCACACCAGGTGGATTGTTCATATTCGATGTTCATGCCCCACAACAGTTAGTCGGGTATGCCGAATCACAACCATTCATCATGGATGAACCGGATATTGCGTACATATGGACATGTGAGTATGATGAGGCGCGAATGGAGATCGAGCATCATCTATCGATTTTTGATCGGCAGACTATGAAGGGTACTGAGCTATATCGCAAAATAGAAGAGACCCACATAGAGCGGGCTTATCCAAGGGAATGGATAGAACAGCAGCTTACGATGAGTGGTTTTGAAGTTTTGTCGGTTAGCGCAGATTTCACCTTCGATCCTCCTGTGGAGCAGTCGGAGCGATTGTTCTTCGTAGCTCGCCGTCCTTGACATAGCTTATTACAATTGCATATAATCATAACAATTGAAAACATGCGTGAAGACAATGATAAGGAATCATATTCATTAACAGCCTTTCAGAGAGCCGGGAGATCGTGGTGGGAGCCGGTAGGTACGATGGATGAACTCACCCTTGGAGTCTAAAACGAGTGCCCGCGTTAAGGGCTAATGAGTGAACGAATGCTTCTTCTTATAAGAAGCTTCGTTAATTAGGGTGGTACCACGGGAATTTACAACCTCTCGTCCCTAGCGATTGCGCTAGCGATGGGTGGTTTTTTTGTATATCAGAACTTGTATGTTTTTACAAATCTATTCTGATATACCTTAGCAAACACATCCGTCTAATAACGACGGTGAAGTTGTTTACTCTGGGTTGTTAATCAACGTATTCGAAGGGAGCAAGATCATGACACAGGACAATAAGAACGGTGGGTACCAACCATTAGTGATTGAACCCAAATGGCAGCAATATTGGGATGAGACGAAAGCATTCAAGGTATTAGAGGATGCAGAGGAGAAGCCGAAATTCTATGCGCTTGATATGTTCCCGTATCCATCCGGAGCAGGGCTGCATGTTGGGCATCCTGAGGGGTATACCGCAACAGATATCGTCGCTCGCTTCAAGCGTATGCGTGGCTATAATGTATTGCATCCGATGGGCTGGGATGCATTCGGCTTGCCTGCGGAGCAATATGCGATCAGTACAGGACAGCATCCGGGTGAATTTACGGACATTAACATTAACACCTTCCGCAAGCAGATCAAATCACTTGGCTTCTCCTATGATTGGGATCGCGAATTAAGCACAACGGATGCGGATTATTACAAGTGGACACAATGGATTTTCTTACAACTATACAAAAAAGGCCTAGCCTACGTGGCAGAGGTTCCAGTTAACTGGTGTGAAGCATTGGGTACCGTGCTAGCCAATGAAGAAGTTATTGATGGGCTGAGTGAACGGGGCAATCATCCGGTTGTTCGCAGACCGATGCGCCAATGGATATTAAGAATAACCGAATATGCGGAACGGCTATTAGATGATCTTGAAGAGCTCGATTGGACTGAGAGCATTAAGGATATGCAGCGTAACTGGATTGGGAAGTCGAAGGGTGCAGAGGTACATTTTGCTATAGGTGGGCACGACGAACTTGTACTAACGGTATTCACAACTCGACCTGATACATTGTTCGGTGCAACCTACTGTGTGCTAGCTCCAGAGCATCCATTCGTAGCCACGATTACTACTGCAGAGCAGAAGGCGGCTGTTGAAGCATATCAAGTGAAATCTACGCACAAAAGCGACCTCGAGCGCACCGACCTTGCCAAAGAAAAGTCCGGTGTATTCACTGGGGCGTATGCGATTAATCCTGTGAATGGTGCAAGTGTGCCGATCTGGATTGCTGATTATGTACTTGCTGGCTATGGTACGGGAGCGATTATGGCTGTACCTGGTCATGATGAGCGAGATTTCGAATTTGCTAAGCAATTTGGATTGGAAATCATTGAGGTTGTGAAGGGCGGCGATGTGTCGGTTGCGGCTTATGCAGGCGATGGTGAGCATGTGAATTCCGGGCTTATCAATGGTCTGAATAATGTCGATGCAATTGCTAAGATGATTACATGGCTGGAGGCAGAAGGTAAAGGGCAAGGACGAATTACGTACAGATTGCGTGATTGGCTGTTCAGCCGTCAGCGTTATTGGGGTGAGCCGATCCCGATTGTCCATCTGGAGGATGGCACGATGAAGGCTGTGTCGGATGACCAGCTTCCGGTCCTATTGCCTGACGTGGAACAAATTCTGCCTTCAGGAACCGGGGAGTCTCCACTGGCTTTGGTTACAGATTGGTTGAATATGATAGATCCAGAGACAGGTATGAAGGCTCGTCGTGAGACGAATACGATGCCACAATGGGCGGGGAGCTGCTGGTATTATCTACGCTTCATCGATCCTCATAATGCTGACGAGCTATGCTCCAAGGAGCTGCAGAAGAAGTGGCTGCCTGTCGATCTATATATTGGCGGCGCGGAGCATGCCGTATTGCATCTGTTATATGCTCGCTTCTGGCACAAGGTATTGTACGATATCGGCGTGGTTGATACGAAGGAGCCTTTCCACAAGCTTGTTAATCAAGGGATGATCCTTGGTGACAATCATGAGAAGATGAGTAAATCTCGCGGCAACGTTATCAATCCTGACGATATCGTCAGCGTTCATGGTGCGGATACATTGCGTATGTACGAGATGTTCATGGGACCATTAGAGGCCACGAAGCCTTGGAATACGCAAGGTGTAGAAGGAATCTATCGCTTCCTATCTAGGGTATGGCGATTGTTCATTGATGATAATGGTCAAGTGAGTACGCGGATTGGCAAAGGTGCCGGTTCAGCCGAATTCCAACGTGTGTGGCATAGAACAATCAAGAAAATCACCGAGGACTACGAAGGGCTTCGCTTCAATACAGCCATTAGCCAACTGATGATTTTCGTGAACGAAGCTTATAAGTCGGAGCAGCTTCCGAAGGAAGCGATGAAGCATCTGGCACAGATGCTCTCCCCGATTGCACCGCACATCGCTGAAGAATTGTGGCAGCGTCTTGGTGGTAAAGGTTCCATCACCTATGCACCATGGCCAGAGTACGATGTTGCGCTTACCGTCGACAATGAAGTAGAAATTGTCGTTCAAGTGAACGGTAAGATCGTTGAACGAATCTTGATTTCAGCTGACATGGAGCAAGCCGAGATGGAGCAGCTCGCTCATGCGAATAGTAAGGTCATCGAAGCCATTGCTGGTCGAACCATCCGCAAGATAATCGCGGTGAAAGGCAAGCTAGTTAATATTGTTGTAGGTTAGTGATATACTGAGCCGTCCCTTAAGGGCGGCTTTTTGCTGATTCTGCGAAATAGAAGCTCTTCGGGACTCTACAGCACCCATTGAAGCTCGATTCTGCGAAATAGAGGCTCTTCGGTACTCTACAGCGCCCATTGAGGCTCGATTCTGCGGAATATAGGCTCTTCGGTACTCTACAGCGCCCATTGAGGCTCGATTCTGCGAAATAGAGGCTCTTCGGGACCCTACAGCACCCAAGTCACTCATTACGGTAAAATATCTACTCTAATTCTGGAAATGTGCACAATGTACTTTCACCTTTGACAAGTACATGAATAATTACTTATAATAAAAGTGAAATTTTGGTATT